>JADFLR010000002.1 GCA_022564295.1 Bacteroidota bacterium
GGCTACTTCAAAATGGAGTATATGTATTTAGAAGTGCCTTCTCAACGACTCATGAGGAGGAGGCTAAAAGAATGGGTATCGAGAATGCAATTATAACCGCACAAAAAGAAGCGGAAATATTTGCTGAGAATATTGGTATGAAGGTTTCACGCATTGTGGGAGTAGAAGCAATAGTAAGAGAAGGATTACATAGCGAAGGTGTATACATGACTGTGTCAACCTCAAGAGATGTATTATTCGATATTCCACAATCATTTCAAGCGAGAACTAAAATAAAGATTAAGTTTGCATTAGTTAGTAAATAATGTTTGTATAACCCGCAACTCAAAGCGACCGCCTGTTTTATTTGGCGATTTTTTGATTTTATGAGTTGGTGATCTGTTTGAGTTTATTATAAGTGAGATTAGTTAACAAAGTAAAAAATAAATTTGGCTTGCATTAAAAATGCTGCCCTGTAATAATGGGTGGCGCTTTAGTTGCAATGCCATTATAAGCAGAAGAATTACTATCTGCTTCATTGTTTATCTTTTTTGGCTATAAAGCTGCAAATATATAAAATATATAGTTGATGGCTATCTATAGTTTTGCAACAATATTTAGTGGCGCTGCTGGATACGTATTTTGATATTTTAATTTGAATTAGTTGAAGTTAGTATTGAGTAGCCATTATAAAAATAGATTTTACAATAGCAATAATATCAGTTTAGACGTTTCCTGTTTAGTATGGTTTAATGAGTTAAAGGGATTGTTCTATGAATCTTCTGCAGCGACCTAATATTTTTGTTTGGGGAGTCTTCATCCTATTTCTTCAGAATTGTGGGGGAGAGACCCTTAGTCCGAACAAGGGATGTACCGAGATCGGCTGTACAAGTGGGTATGTGCTTGTCCTCCAACCAGTAGATTCTCTGTTTCAACAGGGTAGATACGACGTACACCTTACACCAGAAGGAGAAGAAACCAGTTCTTGTTTTTTTGTAGTAACTAATAGCACAATCGAGTGCGCTTCAGGGCATTGCATTACCCAAGAGAGTTGTAACGCAGTGTACATGGTGGGCTATATCTATCCCGACAAGGTATACATTGGATATCCAGTCATAAATGCAAGTCTCGTAGTTGAGGTTAAACGTGACGATGTCACAATTACGAGAACTACTTTCGATCCATCATACGAGATTGTGCAGCCCAATGGACCGGGGTGCCCACCGGTATGTCAGGTGGCACAGAACGTCGTGTTTGTGGAATAGGATTCTCCATCAAAGCACATCTGGAGTTTCGTGAGGAAGTAACTTGTTTTTGTAAGTGTGATTAATTAACATAGATTAAAAATAAAATTGGCCTGCACTAAAAATGCTGTCATTGTTTTTCTTGGCGGCGCTTTAGTTGCAAGGCCGTTATACGCAAAGAAATATTAACAAATGGATTTATATAAATGAATATTTTTGAAAGAAATGAATTTTGGGCATTAATTGGAGTAATAATAGGTTATGTTCTCACCGAACTTACTCGATTTATCAGGACATTCAAAGAGAAAAGAAATCTAAGAAAAGCACTTTTTGATGAATTAGAAATTAATTATTTCTTATTGGAACATAAAAAAGATACGTTAACAAATATTCTAAATGCAATAGAAAAAAAAGAAGTTTTATCTGGTATATCCGTTAATGCCGCACGTGCTGTTTATGAAAGTCATACATCATCAATTATTTTGTTGTTAGAACCAATTGAGAGAGATCTAATTCAAAACATATACTCACGATTAGAAATCATAGATACTTATTTAGACAATTTTGAAAACGAAATAATAACTGCTATTAAAGACAATATTGCAAATGATCCTTGGGCTGTCTATAAATCGAGGTCTGCAGATATGAAAGATAATTGTGAAATTATTCAAGAATATATTAAGTCGGCATTGGATAAAGTACCATTGGACATTTATGAAAGAAAGAGTGAAATCCCAATTGAAGAAAGAAGTTTTGCTGGTGTAGTTACTCCTGAATTGGTTCGTAAACAACGTGGCGCCTAACCAACAACTCAAAGCGACCGCGAAAACAAAGCGTTCGTTTCGAGTATTAAAAAGTTTATAAACAAGTTCGGCTTTTTGCTGGGCGGAAATAAGTTAAATAATCATTGTTACAGCTCGTTGCGTGGCTGACGCTATCCGCCGCGGCGGATTGGCATTTGCATTTTAGTGCTGCATTGTAATTATGGGCGGCGCATTAGTTGCAAGGCCGTTATACCTATTGTTAAAATATTATTTACTTAAATGAAGCGACTATATTTTTATCTCTTAATTATTTTTTTATTTACACACTGTTCAAGCACCATAATGATACCAGAGAAAAATGATTTTTTGAGCAATCTTAATAAAATAAATTACCTCGGTAGCTATAATCAATCAAAGGTTTTTTTATAGACATTTCCAAAGATTCTTTAATTTTTACTAATTATGAAAACGATAGCACATACCATATTTCAATAGATCAACTTTCTAAAATAATTATAAAAGATAACACTGCTAGTATTATGGGAGGGCTATGGATCGGGCTTGGGAGTGCAACATTAGCAATACTGGTAAGTACAATGACAGAGTGCAAAACTTGTCACCCGAATACCGGACCATTTATTGTCGGGGCAATTGCTGCTATAGTCGGATATATTTATGGTTACAATTATACTGGTGAAAAGGAATTTTTATTTATCAGTACATTACACTAAAATAGGTATAACCAGCAACTCAAAGCAACCGCACTACTGGTGCGGGGCTCATTTAATTTATTTGCTTTGTTGTGGTTATGCAGCATTGTTGTTAATGTTTATTAGTTAATTAAATATTTTTATTAAATAATTATTTATATGTAAATAAATCATCGCTGTTTTGGGCGGCGCTTTAGTTGCATTGCCGTTATATGTCAAAAGTTATGGAAGATTACATTAGTATTTTTAAAGATATTCATTTTCATCTACGTAAAATGGGAAGGCTTATTTCTGGAATCTCTTTTAGCGAGAAGGATGATAAAGTTGAATTATATGGCTTGGTTTCTTTGAATTTGTGCAAACAACAAACAGAGGCAATATACCTACTTTTAGAAAAAAAATTGTATCCAAGTGTATTAATGCTAGTAAGAAACATTTTTGAGTCCTTTTTTGATTTTCAATGGATACTGCGAGCTGAAACCAAAGAGGAGAAAATTGAGAGGGCAAATCAACTAGAAGGGAAATCTTTCAATGATATTGAAAAAGAATTAAATGTTATGAAGGAAGATTCACAATCTTCTGATCCAATTTGGAAATCAGAAATGTATCAGGATAAAGAAGAGTTTTTGGAGTTGCTAAAAACACATTACCCTGAATTAGTTATTGATATTGATGGTAAGAAAAAGTTTAAAGAGCCAAAAGAGCATTCATTCGAAAATAGGCTAAATAGAATGGAAAGATTAAAATTTTATAGCATTTATCGTTTTACATCTGCTTTTGTTCATCCCTCACCATTAATTCGTGATGTTGTTTTACTGAGAGAAGGTTCTGATAAAACACCTTTGCAAATTCTTGAACCACATCTTTATGAAATCTTAGACTATTGTCTTTTCTTGATATATGGAATTGCTAATAATTTAATTAAAGTATTGGACAGTAGAATTGATTCTAAAAAAGAGGATATCAACAAAATACTAACTGGTATTTTCATGCGAATTAAAAATTCTAATGCTGGTTTATTAATAAATGGTGCCATATAACCCGCAACTCAAAGCGACCGCGAAAACAAAGCGCTCATTTTGAGTATTAAAAAGTTTATAAACAAGTTCAGCATTTTGTTGAGCGTAAATAAGTTAAATAATCATTGTTACAGCTCGTTGCGTGGCTTACGCAAATATACGCAACGGCTGTTAATCCGCCGCGGCGGATTGGCATTTGTGGCTAATGTGGCGTAGCAGTTTTGGGCGGCGCTTTAGTTGCAACGCCGTTATACACCATAATGGAGATAGTATGAAACTTAAACTTTTTTTTCTTTGTGTTGTATTTTCTTTAAATCTATTTGCTCAAGATTACCTTGGGGATAACAAATTAGTAGTAATTGGCAATTCTAAATTAATTGTGGAATCTGATCGGGCATCTTTTAAATATAAAATAATTGAATATGGTTCAGATTTGAGAGAAGCTGTCCAAAAAGCAAAAGATAAGGTAAGCTTCACTGTTCAAATCTTAAATAAATATGGTATATCTAATTCTAATATTAGCACATCTTTTTTTAAAAGTGGGGAAAATGCTGGAGGAGGTTTATTTCTTTCATCGAGCGAAGATTTTAAAACGATTATTGAGACTTATGTAATTGTTGATAGTTTACAGTTACTTGAAGATGTGATACTTGCATTAAGCGAAGCTAAAATATATGATATATATAATGTAAATTTCTCATTGCATCACTTCGAGATGTACGATAAAAAAGTTAGGGAATTAGCAATTGAAGATGCTAAAAACAAAGCGCAAGAAATTGCAAATGGTTTTGGTGTTAAAATAAAAAAAGCAATCTATATTGAGGAGAGCAAAATTAGGAAAAGTTATCCAAATCCATTTAATCCATCAACTAATATAGGAGTGACCTTAATGGAGATCTCAAGAGGAGGTCTGCATTCAAAACCAATTAAATTAACTAATCAAATCAAAGTAGTTTTTGAAATTGAATAAGAACACTGGTGTATAACCCGCAACTCAAAGCGACCGCGAAAACGGTTTGGCATTTTAAGGTTTTTAGAGTTTAATAAATTCGTTCAGCATTTTGTTGGACATAACATAATAATTAATCATTGTTACAGCTCGTTGCGTGGCTGACGCTAATCCTCCAGAGGCGGACAGGTTTACGCAACGGCTGTTAATCCGCCGCGGCGGATTGGCATTTGCATTTTAGTGCTGCATTGTAATTATGGGCGGCGCATTAGTTGCAAGGCCGTTAGGACGATAATATTAGTAAAATTTTAGGAGGTTAAAATGAATTATTATTATTTATTATTTACCTTCATATTGTTTTTAATTATTCTTAATGAAGGATGTAATATAATTGAATCAGAAGGTGTTTCTTCTGATTTCGAATCTGGTTACTATTACACAACTACAAAGGGAAATATAACTTTATACAGAAGCAAATTAATCATTGCTGTAGAATTTGAAAGCAGTGTTACCGCCGAAGAAGCTAAAGGTATTATTCATACATATAATCTTGAGCCAATAAAAATGTTTGAGAATACAGCTTATGGAGATGATTGGGAAAAACTTATTGAAGATGGTATTGTATTGATGAAATTACCAAATGGAGCTAAGCTTGAAGATTATTTATCTTCTTTTCCAAAAGCAACAAATCAAAAATTTGGGGATATTCAAGAAATAAAATTCTGCTTACCTACTTTTGCATTCGATTCTGAAGGAGACCCTAGAAGTAGATTTATAATTAATGATGAAATAATAGTTTCAAGTAAAGTAGATAGTACCCTTACATTAAATATTCTTAATGATTATAATTTGATTTTTGTTCACAAGAATGAATGGTCGAAGTATAAATTCAAAGTATCTAGCAATTCTCCGGCAAATTCATTGTCAATTTCTAATTCATTATATAAACATAGCGAGTTCAATTGGTCAACGCCAAATGGTTATGCTTATATCAGTCATTAAGCATTGCCCTAACCAGCAACTCAAAGCGACCGCTAAATTAATGTGTTCATTTTGAGTATTATAAAGTTTATAAACAAGTTCAGCATTTTGTTGAGCGTAAATAAGTTAAATAATCATTGTTACAGCTCGTTGCGTGGCTGACGCTATCCGCCGCCGCGGACAGGTTTACGCAACGGCTGTTAATTTACTGGCATTTGTGGCTAAGGCAGCGTAGCTGTTTTGGGCGGACGCTTTAGTTGCAAGGCCGTTATACAACAAAGGTGAATGATATGAAAACAAATAGTATAATTCTGAACTTTTTATTACTTTCATTTCTTCTTACAGGTTGTGACTTGCTAGATCAAAATCAAAATGTGGGCTTAAGTCTTGAACTTGAGAAATATACTTTTTTTGAAGCTGACACACTTAAGGGAGCTTTTACTGTTACAAATTTATCGTCGAATATTATAAACTATAATTTTTCAACAAGTTGCCAATATGGACTAAAAATTCAAAGTGGAAGTGTTATATCAAGACAGTATCCTGAAGTATGTGCACAAGTTCTTACATCTTTAACATTAAAAAGTGGTGAGTCAAAACTGTATGAATTCCAACTGCTATTGGTAGATAATGACTATAATAATCTAATTAAAGGTAATTATGAAGTTGAAACGTTTTTGTTAAATAATAATTCATCAATTGTAAGTAAGTCAATTAAAATAAATTAAGTATGTTGTATAACCCGCAACTCAAAGCGACCGCTAAAACAATGCGTTCATTTTGAGTATTAATAAGTTTATAAACAAGTTCAGCATTTTGTTGGGCGTAAATAAGTTAAATAATCATTGTTACAGCTCGTTGCGTGGCTGACGCTAAATTACGCAACGGCTGTTAAATTATGGGCTTTTGTATTTAAGTGCTGCATTGTAGTTATGGGCGGCGCTTTAGTTGCAAGGCCGTTATACAATTTTGAGAAATATGGATATTAATGCAACTGGAGAATTTTTACTACCTGGGAAATTTCCTAAAAAAACCGAAGATGAACATTTTGAACGTTATATGTTTGCGTCAAAAAGAGTTAAAGAAAAAAAAGTTTTGGATATTGCCTGTGGTGTTGGGTATGGCTGTGAAATATATTCTGAATCTGGAGCTAAACATGTTGTAGGCGTTGATATATTAAAAAGCAATATTGAATATGCTGAATCTAAATATTCAGCGGCAAATATTTCCTTTATTGAAAAAAATATATATGAAATTGATTATAAAGAAGAGTTCGATGTTATAACAAGTTTTGAAACAATAGAGCATATAGAAAATGACTCTTTAGTTTTGAAGAAATTATATAATGCTCTTAAAAATGATGGAATATTAATGATTTCAACTCCGAATAGGAAAATTACATCACCAGACACAAAATCAATAAACGATAAACCTGCAAACGAATATCACACAAGAGAATATACACTAGGTGAATTTAAGAATTTAGTAAGCAAAAATGGATTTAGGGTAAAAAATGTATTTGGTCAAAGAAATCGACTATATTTCAAATTTAATACTATGAATAGAGTTATAAATAAATTTTTCAAACCTGACGAAAAGGGAAATTCTAAACTCAAAAAGAATGTTTTTACTCAAGCGAGATATTATACATTGGTGTTAGAAAAAATTGTATAACCCGCAACTCAAAGCGACCGCTAAATAAATGCGTTCATTTTGAGTATTATAAGGTTTGTAAACAAGTTCTGCATTTTGTTGAGCGTAAATAAGTTAAATAATCATTGTTACAGCTCGTTGCGTGGCTGACGCAAATCTACGCAACGGCTGTTAATCCGCCGCGGCGGATTGGTGTTTGCATCTTAGTGCCGCGTTGTAATTTTGGGCGGCGCATTAGTTGCAAAGCCGTTATGTGCCATTTGTTTTGAAAGGATAAATAATAATGTCAATTCTTGTTGTAGAGATTGTCTCAGAAGGAATGATCTTTGGAGCTGATAGGAATATCACAGTTACTTATACCGACGGGCGCGCGAACCAAGGAGTACCACAACGAAAAGTTGTAAAATGGCCAAATAACAATACGCTTTTAGGTTTTGTTGGAGCAGCAACAATCAATGGCCAACCAATCGAAAATTGGCTTCAAGGTGTCCAAGGAGACTTCCAAAATCTTACGACTCTTGAGCAGATGGCGCAGGAATTACGCAATAGAGTGGAAACACAACGAAGAATTGATGAAGGGACTAGACCTGCCGATGCAATGATTATTCATCTTGGCGGATTTGAACAACGAAATGGAAATTGGATGCCTTATGTCTGGCACATCACAAATGCACATCGACTTGGCCAGTTTAGTTATCTTGACATCGATAAGAATTACACTTGCACCGAACATATGTATGGACCATTAAAAGACATTGATCCAACAGAAGTACGAAAGCAATTAGGTGTTCAGGCTAAGCAATTCAAACCTTTTTGGTTTCATCAAGGACTTGACCTTTTAACTTTTAATGTCTTAGAATCTTCAATCAAATCTTCTTTCAAATTACTATGTGAACAACATCCCGATCATAGTATCCCAACCACGCTTGAAGAGTGGTCTAAGCATGTCAAAATGCAGATTCTTATGTATGGTGCATATTATGAAGCTTTTAGACCAGTTGGTCAAAGGTACGTCGGTGGCGGAGCTGATATTGAGTGTATTGCTTGGCCAATATAAGAATTGCAAATGGCACCTAACCAGCGGTTCAAGCTGACCGCGTTTTCGCTGCCGCGATTTTGATTTTATTTAGTTAGTAGTACCAATTTAATATTGTTGTTTAAGTTTTGATAAAAATGTTCCCCTGCCGAAATTCGTGGCGGGAACTTTTCAATAAATTATTGGCAGTTGCAAAAAGTTTGTCTTCGCAGTTCGGGGCGGACAGCTTAACCACAACGCCGTTATACTTATTAGGAATGTGAAATGGAAGAATCAACATACAGAATATTTAATATAATACTTAAATTTATAGGAGTTTGTGGACTAGTTATAGCTAGTCTATTTGCGCTATGGAAATACACAGATAATGCTGAAAAACAGTTTAAGAAACCTTATTGGGAAAATAAGTTGAAAATTTATCTTGAAGTGGCTGATGTTATCTCATCTATTGCGGAACTTAATGAGGGTCCAGAACGGGAAAAAACAATTCAGAAATATTGGACATTATATTTTGGAAAACTAGCAGTAGTTGAGGATCCCGTTGTGGAAATGTTAATGATAGGATTTTCTAACTGCTTAGATGGTACATCAGAATGTAATAAATGTGAGTTGCGAAAGCGTGCACTTCAAACTTCTCATGCAATGCGTGAGGCCCTAGGTAAATCATGGGATATGGATTTAGAAGAACTAGAAGGATATTATCATAAAAATTAAAAATAAAGGAACATATATCGTTTATTGAAACGATTATACTTGCAAAAATATGAGTGCAGAAGAAGAAAAAATTGAACAAGAAATAGCATCGAATTTAAAGTTACCTGATATCAACCTACTAAATAAGCAACCTAAATTTAAGGTTGATATTCGATATCAGAAAACTATAACCAAAAAGTATATAAAATCATTTTTATATAAACTGAATACTTTCCAATATTTCAATGATCTAATTGAACTATTTAACGAACTAAAATATTCGCACCTGATGGTATTATGTAATTATCGGTTTTCATCAGAATTTAATCCAGATTTGAAAGAAAGCTATAATTGGAAGTTGAAATATCATTTCGAAAATTCCGTATATAGATACTATTCTTTCTGGGAATTAATTGGTCGATTTTTAAATTCATATTTTGACCTTAGACTAGAATTTGATAAAAACGACTATCATAAAGAAGGAAATTTTTTCTTCGGTAGAGATGTATATCCTAAGATTCACACTAAATATTACCACAATTATTTGGCAGAATTATTTGAAATTTACGAGTCGTCGAAAGAAATATTTGATTATCGAATAGAAAAAACTCATAAAAGTAATCCTTCTCTCGAAGGTGTAGACTTATTTGATTCAGTCAGAACAATTATGGAGGACCGAACATTAACTGAATTACGTATTCGTAATAATTATTCTGCAGAGAAATTGAAAAAATTATCGGAAGAAATTTATGAAAATATTGTTCACACTTTAGAAATGCTAGGAATATTTTATGAGGTTGGTCACGATGAAGTTGAATTTCTTGATAAAGAGGATCCTTATAAATCAGTAATAACAATACCTACAAAAGAAGAAATTATTAAAATCAACCAAATTATTAATAAAAGCTAAAGCAAGTATAACAAGCAACTCAAAGCGACCGCAAACCTAATGCGATCATTTTGAGTATTATTAAGTTTGTAAACAAGTTCAGCATTTTGTTGAGCATAGATAAGTTAAATAATCATTGTTACAGCTCGTTGCGTGGCTGACGCTAATTTACGCAACGGCTGTTAAATTATTGGCATTTGTGGCTAATGTGGCGTAGCAGTTTTGGGCGGCGCTTTAGTTGCAAGGCCGTTATATTGTTAAATCTATGGTTGATAATGTTAATCAAAATATCGCAATGATTTTGGAAGTCGAAACTTCAGCGAAGTTAATAAAATTTGGATTGAGGGAAATCCAAAATCTAAGTGGTGCGAATGTATTTTATTATATTCCGTTATTTATGCTTTCAAATGGAATTGAAAGAATGATGAAATGTATTATCTGTTTAAATCATTATAACAAACACAATAACTTTCCAGATCGAACTATATTCCCCAAAGGGAAGAAAGGACATAACCTTAAGTTTTTGTTAAATAAAATTACCAATGAATGTTTTAGCGAAGATTATCAATTAAATATTCCGGCTGCCAAATCAGATATTGCTTTCATAAAAACAAATCTTGAAATAAGAAAATTTTTACAAATATTGTCAGATTTTGCTGAAAGTGATAGGTATCATAACTTAAATGTAGTCTTAAATGATCTTAATAAATCTAAAAATCCTGATGATGAATTTGCAAAATTAGAGATGTTTATTCTTGATCGTAATCCTGAAATTAAAAAATTTATTTATGATCTAATTAAAAGTGAAATCGGCTATTCATCATTAAACAAATATTTAGTCATTTATTTAGAAATATTTATTAGAGCATTATCAAGGTTATTCACTATTGGTAATTTGGGCAAGTTAGCAAAACAGTGTTCAATATATTTTAATCATTATTTGTTTTTAACCGATGATAAGCTTGGTCATTCAGATTATTCAAAGGTAGGGTGAGAACAATATAACAAGCAAATCAACACGGACGCCGTAATGTATGCGGCAATTGTATAGTTCTTTAAATACGTTGTAAATATAACATTGCTGTTAGCAGTGTATTAATAAATTAAATTGTTGCAATCGGCGCGTGTGTTTGATGTTACGCGCAGGTTGCTAATTATTAAAGTGTGTGCAATAATTAGGCATTGCAGTTTTGGGGCGCCGGTTATTTGCAACGCCGTTATGTTTCTAAGCTGAAATAGAGATTATCAACCAATGAAAAAAATAAAGATATTTGTTGCCTCGCCGGGTGACGTTTCATCAGAACGCGATGATCTTAAAAAGGTTGTTGACGAAGTAAATACAACAATTGCAAGTTACAAAAATTGTATATTAGAGCTCGTACGATGGGAAACACACTGTAGCCCGCGAATGGGGCGTCCACAGGGTGTTATCAATGACCAGATAGGAAAATATGATATTTTCGTAGGAATAATGTGGAAACGGTTTGGTTCTCCAACTGGAGTTGCGGAATCTGGGACCGAAGAAGAGTTTCGGATTGCTTATCGATGTTGGGAGGAAAATCAGGATTTGCCGATACTATTCTATTTTTCTCAGGAGCCATATAATCTCATAAGCTCAGAGGATGTGAATCAGTGTGGCAAAGTAATAGACTTCCGCTCTGAACTTCAATCAAAGGGTTTAGTTTGGGAGTATCGGGATGCAGCTGATTTTAAGGATGTAGTGCGACCACACCTGGCTAGAACAATTTTAGAGCTTCCTGAAGAAGGTAAGGCTGATCCCTTTGTCGCCGAGAGTAATAGCAAGCCTGCGTCGCCTACAAAAGTATTTATTGCATCTTCAGCCGAAGGGTTATCCGTAGCTAGAGCAGTTAAAGAAGAATTGGAAAAAGCCGGTATTCAGACATTTTCTTGGGATAATAGTACTTTCAATATTGGCGGGCCATTCGTTGGAGCACTGGATGACGTACTTGCAAATTGTACTGCTGCAATAATGGTGCTTACTCCCGATGATGCTGTTACCACAAGAGGCCAAACTCATCCTGTTGCAAGAGAGAACCTTGTATATGAAACAGGTTTGTTTCATGGGAGACTTGGCCGAAATCGCACCTTCATTCTTGCGACTGAAGATTTAAAGCTGCCATCTGATCTGGCGGGCGTTTTGTATTTTCGCTACGATCCAGCTCGGCTAGCTCCTGTTATTTCACAAATAAGTAGACAGATTCATTCGTTAGAGAAAACCGAAGATGACGAAACATAACAATCGCATTAAAGGCGACGCTCGTACCTCGCGCTCTTTATGCGGACGTTAGCTGGCGAGTGTGTTCAACTAAAAGCGTGAAAGGGATCACAAAAATGAAAAATGCATTTAACCCATTTAATCCGTTCAAACTTATAAGGTTTGTTGTCTTTGCACTAATATTAGCTTCAGTGACAGCCTGTTCAGAAGGAGAAGATACGTCAACAACACGTGAAATCCCTTCGAATAACCAAGAGCAGAAAAGATCTCCTGTTTTCTACCATAACCCAGCTTGGTCTCCCGATGGGACGCGGATCGCGTTCTACTCGAACCGGGACGGTAACTTTGAAATCTACACGATACAGCCTGATGGTGATGATCTAAAGAGGCTCTCGCACCTTGGCGCCGGGGAAATGTCCTGGTCCCCCGATGGGACGCGGATTGCCTTTGGCTCAAGCCGAGACGGAGAATCGGCGATCTATGTCATGAATGCTGACGGAACGAATCCGATTCGTCTGAGCGACGCAGGCCGTGCGGGTGGCCCGGTATGGTCGCCCGACGGCACAAAGATTGCATTCGAGGGCCCGCATCAACGGCAACAGGGACCTCTTCGTGATGAACACCGATGGTTCAGCCACGACGCACTTGACGGAGCATGAAGCCAATGACTTCCGCCCCACCTGGTCACCAGACGGGACTCAGATTGCCTTTACATCAAAACGCGAAGGAAGCTACGATTTATTCGTGATGAATGCTGACGGTTCGAACAAAAACCAACTCACTGACACAGAGGTACACGAAACAAATCCAGCGTGGTCGCCAGATGGCGGAAAACTGCTTTTTACAAGGGTCGAGGTGGTTGATGACGAGGAAAAGGGGCTCGGGCTCTATGTTTTGGACTTAGCCACCAAGCAAGAGACTCGGCTAACAGCTGATTCGGAACGAGAGGCCTGCTGGTCGCCGGATGGGAGTAAGATAGCATACGTAACAGATGCTGTTGACGGCAAGGACTTTTCCCTTTACACAATGGATGCAGATGGCTCGAACAATGTGCGCTTCATGCCTCCGCCGCGTTGAGAAGAGCGACGGGGCTTCTCTTGCTTCTAGGCACAAGGCCGGCTAACCAGACGCTGCAAGCGACGATGGGCGTGCCGATCTTGCTTCGATTGAGCGTCGCGTATTCGTTGCTTCATTGAATGATGATGCCCTCAGCCAATCGCGCTTGAGCTTGGCTGTTATAACACTTTTCAAAAATAATTAAATACTATTATATCCTCCCTTATCTTACATAAAACAATTTCCAACATCCCATAAAATACCCGGCAGTTTAAAAAACTGTTTTTTCTTTAATTAGTTTGATATTTATTTTGTTCATTTGAAGCATTCATTGTTAAATGTTCCATTCGAATTGATTATAAGTTTTATTATCTATTCTTTTGTCCACTTTTATTTTATAAATTTAAATAGAATTATTTACAAATTTAATTTGGTGTCTGCTATTATATATTATAAGCGAATTAACTCCATTGCAATAATTGGTAACTATTTACCGCGACGGAGCGGCTTTTGTGGTGTTTTTAAGTTTGGTTAACAAAGTAAAATTGTAGTTTAAGTTTGTACAGTTAAATAAAGATTTTATAAATTATTGGTAGTAGCTTTCGAATTCGTTATTGTTGTTCGGTACAGACGGCTTATTAGCCACGCCGTTAGGCACTTCAAATAACTCTGGAAAGAACAATTAAAAAACACAAGGTAAAGGTGAAAGATGAGAAATTCTCCAAACTCAATTATGAAAATATCTGCATTCTGTTTGTTAATTATTTTCTATACAGTTTCCTGTGATCAGGATAATAACACAGTAGGCGCTGATACCAATGGACATTTAATTAATATTGGATTTTTAAGCGCTAAATCCGGAGGGGCTTCTCATTTCGGGTTACCCGCATTTTATGCCTATCAATACGCAACAAATGCTTTGGCTGAATATTATGGTGAAAATGTATCAATAAATTCAACGATAATGGATACGCAAAGCGATAAAGATATTTGCCTTGAAGAATTAATGTCATTAAAACAACAGGGAATTAATCTTGTAATTGGACCTTTTACAAGTTCCGAACTTTCAAATGTCAGGGAATTTGCAAAAGAAAACAGTATGATATTAATTAGTCCGAGTAGTGTTGCCAGAAGCATTTCTCTTTCAAATGATTACATTTTCAGGATGGCTTCCGATGACAGTTATCAAACAGAAGCTATGCTTCAATTACTAAACCGGGATAATATTAAGAGTATTATTTTGATATGGCGGGATGATGTATGGGGCAATGATTTAGCAGGCTTGGTTAAATCAGGTTTCAATAATATTGGTAGGGTTGTATTTGACAGCTTAAAATATGATCCGTCAACTGAAGATTATACTTCCATTATCGGGGAATTAGTTACTAAATCCGATCAAATGCTAAACAATTACACAGCTTCGGAATGTGCAATATATTTACTCTCATTTAATGAAGCGGAAAGTATTCTCGAAAAGGCTTCCGTTAGCATCTCACAACTCGGAGATATAAAATGGTATGGATCATCAGCAGTATCACAATCTTCTCCATTTTTATCAAATTTAACCGCGGCTGCATTTGCAATGCAGGTAGGATTTCTCTGCCCTATCCATGGACTGGATGACAATGCCCAGGACAAATACACTGCTATTAATTCTTATGTCGAAAGTCAATCGGGACTGAGTGCCAATATTTATTCATTTAATACTTATGATGCGCTGTGGCTGGCAGTTGCCGCTAGTTTAATCAGTGATATAAATAATCCTGAAGAATTTGCCGCTTCATTAAGAAAAACCGGGAGTAGTTATTTCGGTGCTTCCGGTAGAGTTCTTTTTAACGAAGCAGGAGATAGAATCCCTAAGACTTATGATTTCTTTGGAGTTGAGAATGCGAATGGTGAATACAAATGGATTAGAAAAGCAGTTTTTAATTTTGGGACAGGGATTGTTCACTGATAATGAACAAATTCTTTCTAAGACGACATCAAAAGAGAAGGGATTTTACTTTACGATTCGAAACGTTTTGAATTGGCGGAAGCGCGAGAGTTATCACCAAGTGAATATCAAAACAAAATCACCGAATATTTCGATCACTCGCCAGGAATTGGAATGGCTGGCCGAAAGAGTTGAAATACTCCAGGAATTAACGAAAAAAATCTGTAAGAAAAAGATAGAAAGTTTTACCCAAAGCGCAGTTTTAAAAAGTTGTAATTTACAGTTGGCTGCACGGGATCGCCTAACTTTTGTTCCAGCCGAACCCGCCATAGATGGTGCTTGAAGAAAGGTAGTTGCGCTACTCAAGTTTATTGGTAAAATCAAGTTTAGTGTGTAGATATGGCGGGACGGCTGAACATCGCGTTATATCACTTTTCAAAAATAATTAAATATTATAATATCCTCCCTTATCTTAAATAAAACAATTTCCAATATCCCATAAAATACCCGGCAGTTTTAAAAAACTGTTTTTTCTTTAATTAGTTTGATATTTATTTTGTTCATTTGAAGCGTTCATTGTTAGATGTTCTATTCGAATTGATTTTAACTATTATAAACTTTTTTTTTTGCTTTTATTTTATAAATTTAAATAGAATTATTTACAAATTTAATTTGGTGTCTGCTATTAAATATTATAAGCGAATTAACTCCATTGCAATAATTGGTAACTATTTACCGCGACGGAGCGGCTTTTGTGGTATTTTTAAGTTTGGTTAACAAAGTAAAATTGTAGTTTAAGTTTGTACAGTTAAATAAAGATTTTATAAATTATTGGTAGTAGCTTTCGAATTCGTTATTGTTGTTCGGTACAGACGGCTTATTAGCCACGCCGTTAGACAGCAAACAGGAGGAAACAAAATGTCAATCAAGAACCTACTTTTTGATCTCTGGTATAGATTCGGTAAACCACCTTGGATCATCGACCAGGCGCAGCCTGACCTCATAGCAGCGGTAGAGAAGGGGGAAGTTTGCGGACCTACGGTTCTAGATGTCGGATGCGGTGCCGGTAACAATGCCATTTATCTTGCCAGTCGCGGCTTCGATGTTACTGGAGTAGATGTTTCCGCCAAAGCCATTAGTATTGCCAAACAAAAAGCTAGCGAGGCGGAAGTCGATGTAACGTTTATAACGCTCGATGCTTTAAAAATCGGAACTCTTGCCAAGAGATTCGACACTATAATCGACTTCGGGCTTTTCCACAACCTTAAGGGAGACCGTGAGCGCTATGTTCGCGCCCTTAGCGCTGTTTGTGCAAGCAAAGGTCAATTTCTAATGCTGTGTTTCAGTGACCAAGCAGGAGAATATGGCGTTTACCCCCATTTCTACCCTAAACCAATGAGCCAAGATGAGATCCGTGCCTCCTTCTCAGAGGGATGGCAAATTGAGTGGATTCGTTTAGGGGGAATTCAATCGAACATGAGCGAAAACTATTCGTCGTGGCTAACCGCTATGACATCCAACAAGTAAGACATATGCTGGAAAAGATGCCCAACAAGGTGTTGCACCGGACGCCTTTTCCGCTAAGCTCCAAAGACGCCGGTGAATTTAACGTTATGTGCTGATTTCTAATCTAGAGTAAAACCAATTACATCGTTATGGAATATGAAAGTTTAAGAAAAAGAGATATATCAATTAATTTTTGGGCAGCTAATTTTTACGCAATAATTTCTGTTCTCCCAATCCTTATCATTTTATACTTTTTATATTTATCTATTTGGGAAAAACCAGTTATCTCATTTAAATATCCATATTGGCTAATTTATTTAATTGGTGTGGTTATTCATGAATTAATACACGGATTTTTTGCAATGAAATTTAGTAAACAAGGAATGAAAAGTGTCAAGTTTGGAATTTCTTGGAAGTCATTAACTCCTTATTGCCATTGCAAAGAACCTCTAACTGTAAGAGATTATCGAATTGTCTTATTAGCACCTCTTGTTATTTTAGGAATTGTTCCAACAATTATTGGACTAATAATTGGGCATAATGGTATTTATGGTTTTGGGTTACTATTTATTTTAGCAGCTGGAGGTGATTTAATAATATTTTGGAAATTAAGAAATGAGAACAAAAATACATTAGCATTGGATAGTCCTGATAAGTGTGGTTGTGTAATATATGAACCTGAAGAATCAAGAGATGATAATTAATAAAAACGCACATAACCCGTAACGCAAATCCGACCACAGTTTTGGTACAGTTTTGTTAGTGTTTTTGAGTTTTTGAAAATCGCAAAATATTGTTTTAGACGTGATAAGTAAGGGCGGCGCCTGTCTACCGAAAGGCAGGCTTTAGTTGTAATACCGTTTTACGGCAAACTAAAAGAAAAAATATGTTGAAATTTTTGTATTGCGATAGACTATAATAAAGGTTCTATTTTGGTCAAACATTAAAGGATACCAAATGAAATATAGTGAATCAATAAAATCTATTAGTTATTTAAAAACTCATGCATCTGAAGTTGTGAGGGACGTAGTTAAAAATCAAAAAACTTTAATAATTACCCATAATGGCGAAGCTAAAGTTATACTTCAGGATGTTAAACTGTATGAAAAAACTCAAGAAAGTATTGCACTATTAAAGATGCTTGCGTTGAGTGGAAAGGAAATTAAATTAGGTAAATATAAACCACTTCAATCATCCCTTAAAAATGTTCAGAAAAAAATAAATGAATTCAAACGGGAACAAAATGAAGTACAAAGTTAATATTGTAAAATCAGCAGAAGATGATTTATTAGAAATTTATAAATATGTCTATTATAACGATTGTGAAGAAAATGCTGATAAAATATATTCAAAATTAATTGAAAAAGTAACATCTCCCCAGGAATTTCCAAAACGTGGTCACACCCTGCCAGAATTAAGCTCGTTAGGAATTGAAGATTTCTTAGAAATTAATTTTAAACCTTATAGAATCATATATCAGATAATCGCTAAAGTAGTTTTTGTACATTGTGTTTTAGATGGCAGAAAAGATATGGAAAAATTATTACACGAAAGATTGATTCGTGAATAATACAAATGTTTTATAACATCTATAATAAGTAAACATTCCCGCCTTATTCTGATAAATCATGATTTGGCTGGCAAGATGGGCGGCGGGTTAGGTACAATTATGTTATAACACTTTTCGAAAATACTTAAATATCACTATATCCTCCCTTTTCTTAAATAAAACAATTTCCCACATCCCATAAAATACCTGGCAGTTTTAAAAAACTGTTTTTTTAGAATTAGTCTGATATTTAATTTATTCGTTTAAAACGTCCCATAGTAAAATGTTCTATTCGAATTGATTTTAACTTTTATAAACTCTTCTTTTGTCCACTTTTATTTTATAAATTTGAATAGAATTATTTACAAATTTAATTTGGTGTCTGCTATTAAATATTATAAGCGCATTAACTCCATTGCAATAATTGGCAACTATTTACCGCGACAGTGCGGCATTGCAACATTTACTACCGATCTTTTTGAAGCCCTTTCATCAGAGAAACCAGATATTAAGTGTTGGGCAGTTGTTATGAATGACAGACCCGATGGATATTCATATCCGGAAACAGTTCGGTTTGAGATTGATCAGAATAAACTTAGCGACTACAAGGTAGCATCAGAGTTTCTTAATGTAAACCAGATTGATATTGTAAGTGTGCAGCACGAATATGGCATTTACGGCGGGGAGGCTGGCAGCCATATTCTTAAACTCCTTGGAAATCTTCGTATGCCGGTCGTAACAACACTTCATACGGTTCTGAAAGACCCGGCGCCTGAATATCTTGAAGTTATGCAAAAGCTGTCAGAACTTTCTGACAAATTAATAGTGATGAGCCATAAAGCTTCTGATTTTCTAAAAGATATTTATGGTGTTCCTGAGAAAAAAATTAGTCTTATTCATCACGGCATACCCGATATGTCTTTTATTGATCCCAACTTTTACAAAGATAAGTTCGATGTGGAAGGCAAAAAAGTTATTCTCACTTTTGGGCTGCTTTCAGCAAATAAAGGCATTGAAAATGTGCTGAAGGCGCTCCCATTCGTTATCCAAAAACACCCTGATGTTATCTATATCATTTTGGGAGCCACGCATCCAAATGTTTTGAAGGCGCATGGCGAGGAATATCGTATTAGTCTGCAGCAACTTGTTCGAAAACTCAACATCGAAGATAATGTTATTTTTAAAAACAGGTTTGTGGAGTTAGAAGAATTGTGTGAGTATTTGGGCACTGCAGATATATATATAACCCCGTATCTGGATGAAGCTCAAATTACCTCGGGAACTCTCATTTATGCCATGGGAACAGGTAAAGCCATCATTTCAACCCCATACTGGTATGCGACCGAGATGCTTGCTGATGATCGGGGAGTAATTGTTCCATTTAAAAATCCTGATGCTATTGCAAAAGTAATCATCGAATTGCTTGACAACGATGTAAAACGCAATACTATTCGTAAAAATGCATATGCCTTCTGTCGACAGGCTATCTGGAAGGAAGTAGCACGAAAATATCTGGAGGTTTTCAGCGAGGTTCAACTCCATCGCTCCCGGAAGCCTCGTCCCCGGTACTCATATATTGAAAACATCAAATCTATAACAAATTTCGAGCTCCCGGAGATGAAACTTGATCATCTGAAATCCCTTACCGATGATACCGGCATTTTACAGCATGCAATTTATACAATCCCGGATCGGTTTCATGGTTATTGCACCGATGATAACGCCAGAGCACTTATGGTTGTTGCCATAGCTCATAAATATATGTTCACAGACAGTACTTATTTCGATTCCCTAAGCGAACTGTATCTCAGTTTTCTACAATATGCCTTTAATAACGAAAATAAGAGATTTCGTAATTTCATGTCCTACTCAAGGCAGTGGACTGAGGAGGTTGGATCCGAGGATTCTAATGGCAGAGCACTATGGGCCCTTGGTAAGGTAGTTGCTCATCTCGACAATCCCGGACAGATAGCAATGAGCATGACACTATTTAATAAAGCTGTAAAAGCTGTTGAACATTTTAAATCACCCCGGTCCATTGCTTTTGCCCTGGTAGGTATTCATGCCTACCTGCAAAAATTTTCGGGTGACAGTGAAGTACGCAGGATCAGAGAAATTGCTGCTGACAGACTTTTCGATCAATTCAAGAGTAATGCTACAGAAAACTGGCACTGGCTTGAAAACAGTTTAAATTATGCTAATGGCAAGCTTCCACACGCCTTACTTCTATCAGGTCAATGGATGCAGCGCAATGATATGACCGATATGGGGCTCAAGTCGCTAAAGTGGCTGCTCTCCATCCAGACTGAAAAGGAGCACTTTGTACCAATCGGAAATGCCGGATGGTATAAAAAAGGCGGTACCAAAGCCCGATTCGATCAGCAACCAATCGAAGCTAATGCTATGATTGAAGCTTGTGTAGAAGCTTTTAACGTTACCAGGGATAAAATGTGGATTGACAATGCCGTAATGTGCTTTAACTGGTTTCTCGGACTCAACGACCTGAATATGTCGCTATATGATCCTAAGACTGGCGGATGCCGCGATGGCTTAATGGCAGACGGAATAAACCAGAATGAGGGTGCCGAGTCCTCACTCGCCTGGCTGCTTTCACTTATGACTTTACATAAACTATATGCCGACGAGATTTTAAAACATTCATCATCTCCCTCAATTGATACAGTATTGAGTTAATTATGCATATTGCTATGCTATCACCTATTGCCTGGCGCACTCCACCAGAAAACTACGGTCCCTGGGAAAGTGTTGTATCTCTTTTAACCGAAGAATTATTATCTCGCGGTTATAAGGTCACACTTTTTGCAACCGGTAACTCAAAGACTAGCGGCAAGCTGCATTCTGTTTGTGCACGGGGTTATGACGAAGATAATTCTATTATTCCAAAAGTATGGGAATGCCTGCACATTTCGGAACTCTTTGAGCATGCTGAAGATTTTGATATTATTCATAACAATTTTGACTATTTACCTTTAACCTATACCAGCTTTATTTCCACCCCGGTAGTTACTACAATTCATGGCTTTTCATCACCCGGCATTTTGCCCGTTTATAAAAAATACAACAACAAAGTATCCTACATTTCCATTAGCGATGCCGACCGTTCGCCGGAACTTGATTATATTAAAACCATCCATCACGGAATTGATTTAAATCAGTTTGATTTTCAGAATGATCCGGACGATTATTTACTTTTTTTCGGGCGCATTCACCCTGACAAAGGTACTAAAGAAGCAATTGAAATTGCCAGGGCATGCAATAAAAAACTGATACTGGCTGGCATAATTCAGGATGAAGCCTACTATAACCAGTATATCGTACCATACCTTGACAGCAAAAATGTTGTTTTTATCGGGAGTGCCGGACCGGCTCAGCGCAATCAACTTCTTGGTAAGGCAACTGCACTTCTGCATCCGATAAATTTCGAGGAGCCTTTTGGTCTTTCCGTTATAGAATCTATGGCTTGTGGTACTCCTGTAATCGCTTTTAACAGGGGCAGCATGCCCGAACTTATAGAAAACGGTAAAAATGGTTTTCTTGTAAATACAGTTGATGATGCAATAGGAGCCGTAAGACAAATAAAAAATATTGACCGGAAATATTGCCGTCGTTATATAGAACAGTATTTCACGGTCAATCAAATGGCAGAGAAATATATCCAGGTCTATCAAAAGATTCTTAATAAGATGAAAAACAATGAACACCCATCCTGGGGATCTATTAAGATTCTAGCGAATGATGATTATTATAAAATCACTGAATTTCTCATTCATCCACAAAAACAAATGTTTTTACGAAATCACCGGGCTCAGTCTGCACATTTGTACATCATCCAGGGTCAAGCCCAAATAAAACTTAATAATGAGGTGTTTACACTTGAACAAGGAGAGTCAATAGCTCTTCCCGAAGATGACCAACAAAGTATAACAAATCTGAAATCTGAAAATATGCGTTTTATTGAGGTACAAACTGGTGGGTATTTAAAAAATAATGATACTAAGTATTTTAGTGATGAATTTTTAAAAGCTTGAGACATAAAAGGTAATAGAAATTTTAGAAAAAAAAGTAAACGACAATGAATACAAAAAATCTACTTGTAACCCGTTACGATAAAAATCCAATACTCACTAAAGACGATGTGCCTTATCCTGTAGCCACTGTCCACAATGCAGGAGTGGTTAAGCACAATGGTAGTTACATAATGCTTTTTAGATCGCATCAATACAACGGACGCTCTATCATTGGTAGAGCCGACAGTGATGATGGTTTTTCATTTACGGTTCATTCCAAACCATTTCTTACACCTTCAACCGAAGGCATTTTTGCCGAATATGAAGAATTCGGAATCGAGGATATGAGAATCTGTCCGGTGGAAGATTACTACCTACTTACTTACAGTGCTTATTCACGTCATGGAGTTCGAATTGCCCTGGCACGTACCACAGATTTTGAAAAAGTTGAACGTATTGCATTAATAACAGAGGCTGATCTTCGAAACGTTGTTATTTTTCCGGTAAAATTTGATGATCGATATGTCCGGCTTGACCGACCGCATTCCGAAATATCACCCTGGTCTATTTGGATTTCCTATTCCCCTGACCTGATCCACTGGGGTGATTCAAGAGTAATCATGAAACCCGTTCAATATCACTGGGACGAAATGAAAATCGGACCTGGCGCGCCGCCCTTCAAAACCGAGAAAGGCTGGCTGCATATTTTCCATGGAGTATTCGAAACTATGTCGGGTGCCGTTTATCGCCTTGGTGTTGCCCTACACGATCTAAATGATCCGGCGAAAATTGTTGGAGTTTCCGATCAATGGATATTGCAACCAGAAGATACCTGGGAAATAGCCGGTTATGTACCTAATGTTGTTTTTACCTGTGGGGCTGTTCCTGAAGACGATGGTACAATAAAAATTTATTGGGGCGGCGCTGACACGGTTATGTGTACCGGGACAGCAAAGATTAACGATCTTGTCCAGCTTTGCTTGACCAATTCACGATCGTCGATGTAGCTGTTTATCTAATTATATGATAGAATTATCGCAAATCAGGAAGTCCGTAATTAAATTATAATAATATATAGTTAAGCTTATTACAGAATTTAAAATCAACACCACACGGCGTAATTTTTGATATACGAGATAAAACAAATTTCCTATTAATTTTAAGAGGAAAGTGATATGGATATAATAAAGTATCCAAAACCGCTGGTTAGAAGGAAAAAGACTAAATTTAATCGTGACATATCCCGTGTTATAACACGTCTTCATGTTCCTGAAAATTCACGAACTCCAAAAATCATTAATCGGGTAGTGAATCTCAACGAAAACGAAGCGGAGAAATTAATGGAAAGAATCCATTTCGAATTCTTCGATCGTCACAGGGATATCACTCGTGTGTTAAAAAAACACTTTGATGCGGTAGCCGAATATATCCCCAGGGGTGAGGATCTGAGCGAAACAAAAAAAATGCTTATTGGCGCCTATTTTACAATGGAATACTCGGTTGAATCTGCAGCTCTTTTCAATCCATCAATCGTACCGCATCCTGATCAATCCAATGTTCCCGAAGGTAGTCTTCGCTACATAATGAGTTTTCGTTCCGTCGGAGAAGGTCATATTTCATCCATTAGCTTTCACAGCGGAATTATTGATAACAATAATTCGTTTACTTTTGATCCCGTAAGCGAATTTGTTGAAACTCCTAATATCCAGCTTAACCCTGTTTATGATCGCCATCTTTTCCAGCTAAAGCTGAGTGAAATGAATGCAAGTAATGAGACAACTAACAGGGTTCTCCAGCAATTGTCGCCTGAGTTTACTTATAATAATCTCAAAGAAAGAATTAACGAGCTTAAATCAAATCCTGATTTTCCCCCCGACAGCGAAACAATCGATATCATATACTGGCTGGCTAATTCCAATTATGAAATAAAATTCCACACCGAATATGGAATATCCGAGCGCGTGATATTTCCAACCTCAACAAATGAAAGCAGCGGCATAGAAGACGCGAGGTTTGTTCAATTTTTTGATGAGGATGGTGAATCTATATATTACGCAACCTATACAGCTTACAACGGCTTTAGTATTCTACCTCAAATGATAAAAACAAAAGATTTTATAACTTTTAAAATTATTACTCTTAACGGTAAGGCAATTCAGAACAAGGGTATGGCTCTTTTCCCACGAAAGATTAACGGCAAATATGCTATGCTCTCTCGACAGGATGGTGAAAACAACCATATTATGTATTCCGATTCTCTTTATTTTTGGCAGGAGTCCAAAATCATCCAGGAGCCGGAAATGCCCTGGGAATTTGTTCAAATAGGAAACTGCGGTTCCCCGGTTGAAACAAATGAAGGATGGCTGGTGCTCACGCACGGTGTCGGTCCTATGAGGCAGTATTGCATCGGTGCAATACTTCTTGATCTTGAGAACCCGGAAAAAATAATTGGACGCCTTAATGAACCACTAATTACCCCGCGTGAGGGTGAGCGTGAAGGTTATGTACCCAATGTAGTTTACACTTGCGGTTCGCTTATCCATAATAATAGATTGATCATTCCCTATGCTATGTCTGATATTATGTCGGCTATTGCAACTGTGAGTGTAAGTGAACTAATCAGTTGTATGAAACAGTCATGTTGATAATATTAATGAAATGTGCATGAAAAGCTGAACTGATAAAAACTATTAAAGATATCAACTTTTCAAAACCCGATATGGATAAGATATAGGTAGATGTGGGAGACTTAGTATATTAAAACGATGCGCGAAAATGGCTGGGTGGTTTAAAATCTATTCATTCGGTTTAGGGCGAGCCGCACAATGAAGATGGAATTGTTTATGTTAACGATGAGCATACCAAACAAAGTCAATTTATAGAGGGAGAAATTCTTTCGGCTGAAATAGAGATGTAATTGGTTATACTTTGAAAAATTAATTAATTAAATATTGTTACTTTAATGTTATAATATTACGCAATTAGAATAAGTTTATATAATTACCGTAAATCCGTAAAAGCCTGAATAGGTTTGATTGGAAGAATAGAATATGAAATGAAGAAACTAGTATTATTTTATTCAATATTTGCATTAGCCTACTGTAGCTGCTCTGATGGACTGAATCAGGATGATCCCGGAAACCCGCCAGAGCTCGATCAATATGAATGGATAAATATTACAACTTCTCCTCCCAATCCGCGTGTGGAATCGGCAATGGTATACGACTCTGATAATGAAAAAATAATTCTATTCGGTGGCAGGGATAATAATTGGCAAATGCTCAACGAGACCTGGGAATATGACATAGCCTCTAACGCCTGGAATCAGCTCAATACAAATGGTACACCGGAAGGGCGATTATTCCATTCGATGGCTTATGATCCGATTGGAGGACAAACAATTTTGTTCGGAGGCTACGATGGGCAACAGGCACTCGGCGACTTGTGGGTATTTAACTATAACACCAAGACCTGGCGACAATTACAATCGAGTAACTCACCTCCTGCGAGGTATCTCCACGCGATGACATTTGATTCCGAACACAACGCTTTAATTGTTTTTGGTGGGCGTTTTCACAATGCCAGTCAGATTTATACACTCAATGACACATGGGCTTACGAGCTTGACAATAATATTTGGGTTCTTCTTAATTCAACTGTTTCTCCTCAAGCTCAAGATCATTCCAATATGGCGTATGATCCACAGGAACAGAAAGTAGTACTGTTTGGTGGGAATAGTTCGAGCGGGTCATTGGGTGATACTTGGGTGTATGATTACTCCGCAAATCAATGGTTTCAAATGCACCCGCTTCATGCTCCATCACCACGTGACCATATAGTAATGGCTTACGATTCCATCGGGCAGGGAATTATTCTCGTTGGTGCCGGAGTTGGAAGTGACGCGGATTCCTGGCTCTATCGTTTCAGTGAGAATCAATGGTACAAAGTAAACCCTTCAAGTAACTTACCAACAGGGCGTGATCATATGCAGGGTACATCTAGCGGCAGTCAGTTTTTTTTCTATGGCGGTTTTAGTGGAGGAGCAGCACCTCATAGTGATTTGTGGAGTCTTAGAACAAATTAAGTTAGCCGGCAGTGATTAGAATGGGTTTTTATAATTACCTTAAATCATTATAAGCTTAGGTTAACGGCAAACATAAACATAACTAAAGGATTGAACATCATGAGAGATGTAATGTTGATAATTCATTTTATTGGCTTAGCTATGGGACTTGGATCAAGCTTAGCATTCATGTTCCTGGGAATAGCAAGTTCCAGGATGGAGGAAAATGAAGCCCGGAAATTTACACTAAACACATTTGCTTTAAGTAAAATGGGTCATATAGGATTAGCTCTGCTTGTAATTTCAGGTCTTTATTTAATAACACCGTACTGGCAAATTTTGACTTCTTTGCCCTTGCTTATTGCAAAGTTAACATTAGTGTTGATATTAGGGATGCTGATTGGGATAATAAGTTCCACTGCTAAAAAAGCAATAAAAGGTAGCACGGACACCCACCTAAAAAAAATAGAAACATTTGGTAAACTTGCAGTAATAACTACATTAATTATTGTGGTTTTAGCCGTTTATATATTTCATTAACTTAAAGAAGCTGCATGATGAATCAAACAACAAATAATGCTTGACTTTAAAACGATTAAGCCTCATTTTTCGTTATAGTAAAGATGAATTAATTATCTTTTATTTATATACGGCAGAACGGGGTTCTTATTTTGGGCGGAAATAAACTTCTTAATACGGTCAACTTAAAACACTGCAGTTTTGGGGCTGTAATGCCTGAGACGAATCTCTTTTCTAACTTCATCCGGCAATTTTGTTTCAAGCATAAGAACCTACTTATTATTACTTTAACGCAGTATAAACCTAGGTTAAAGTTATGTAGTTAATAATAAAACGAAGAAAGATATAGAAATTCCTAACATCCTATGCAGTTTGATAAAATATTGAAAGAAATAATAATTGGCCGAAGTGTGCTGCAACAAATTGAGCCTATTCATTCTTCAACAAAAACAAAAATTAATCTTTCTAATTTAGACAAAAACTTAGCCTTATATATTCTTGGTGGTAGAGCAATCACACTAAGCTATACAGCGTTACTTTTGTTGGCAAACTGTCGAATGTCAGAAATTGGAGCTGTAATCAGATTAATTGAAGAAACAGTATATTTAGCCGATTATTTCTACGATTCAAATGAAAGTGACCCAAATATTACTAAATGGTTAAGTAATAAAATAATCTCTCCTATGAAAGCCAGAAAAGCACAAAGCAACATATTTAAAAAGGTATTTGGAAAAACTGATAATATGTTTGAACAAAAAATAAATGAACTTTACGGTGGAATGTCAGAATATATTCACCCAACATACCGAATTTCAAAACTTAACTTAAATATCATTACACTTGAATACGATTACGAATGGATCGATAGAAAAAATTATGATATTAAAATCTTTATATCAGTTGCTCAAGCTTTAGTAAGTGTGATCAATATGGTTCGTTATTGTAAGGATTTCTATATGGTTGATGCTAGAATCGACGCTCAATTGAATAATGAAATAAGCAAACTTGATTCTCTAAATATATGATATTCAATGGCAACAGAACCCCGCTTGACGTGATGTGAAAAGTTTTAGCGTGAGTTTCAGGTTTTGGGATTTTACAAACGTGAATTTAAAATTGGGAAGTTGAATAAGCAAATTTTCCACACACCTCAGCTTATTTGTTATGTGTTCAGTTAAAATTAAGTTTTTAATATGCGTTTAGAAGGAACTCAAATAGTAGTTGATGAAAAACCATTCTGTGTTTGGGAATTGGATCAAAATAGGAGAAATCATAATTTTATTAAGAATTTTGATCCTTATTATTTCAGATACATTGCTAATATGCATAATTCAGTTTTTAAAAGTGACGAAGAATCTGAAAATCACCAATATGCAGCTTTGAGTATTAGATTAACTTATTCTCATGCATTAGAAACATTCTTTGCTTTTCTTTTTGCTTCTCTTCAAGCCCCAGATTGTTTGGGTGGGTGGTTAAAAAAGTATTCCCCAAAAGATTTGGAAAATCTAATACAGAAAGTATCTCACAGAAAAAATATACTTACGAAAATAAAATTAGAAAGTATTTCTTGGGTCTCAATAGCGAAATGTATTTTCCAAAATGTTGTTTTAAAGAATTCAGAGCAATCTGATAAATACAAAAAGAAATTTGGATTATTGTGGAAATTCTTTTCTAAAGATTTTACAAATGATAAAATTCGTGAAGAATATAATAGTTTAAAACATGGTTTTCGAATCACTCCAGGTGGTTTTGGAATTGCCATCGGTTTACAAGATGCACCAGATAAACCAGCTCCACCAGAAAGAATGCAAACAGTTGGTTATAGTAAATTTGGATCATCTTTTCCTGTTGAAGAAAAAATTCGAGAAAATGAACCCAGCTTTAGAATCAAAAGGCACTCAAGAAACTGGGAAGTTGAAAATTTAGTTCATGGAGTCAATTTAATTTCAATTTCACTATTTAACATCCAGTCATACTTGAGAATTGTTAATAGTATTAAACCATCAGAATGCAGATTTGATTATCCATCAGAAATAGAATATTTCGAAGAACCTTGGAAAAGAATTGTAGGAGTAAATGAAAGTTCTTTTGATATGCAATTTAATATCGAAGACATTCCAATTTGCAAAAAAGAAGATGTGTTAGAATATTATTATAAGAAGAACACATAACCTCTTTAAAAAGTAAAAAGTCAAGTAGATATAGTTATTCGAGCAAATAAATGTTTTTTCTAAATAAAAAGTTATTTAATAAAGTCGTTAATGTTGTTATAGGCCGCCGGTTAGCGGTAACATCGTTATGCCTAAAAATAAGGAGAAAAAAAATGGCAAGAGTTAAAATTGAAGAAATTGTTTACCACCTTGATAATGAATTTAAAAAAGCTCTATCAAAAACTATTGATAAGTATTTTCCTGCGCATAGTTATGATATCAATGAAGTATTTCGAGAATTCAAGAAAATAATTTATCAATAATGTAGTATTTGGGAAAATGTCCCAGATAGTTATGTTGAAAAGTAAATTGGGTTTATTATGAGTTTCTATTCAAAACTAATATCTAGAATACAACCAACAATTACTATAAGGAGTGATGGAAGTCCAGAAATAGTATTCAATATCAAAGAGTCATTATCAGATAAAGATATTGACAGTAGATTATTAAAAATTGCCAAAATGAAGAATGATTTAGTTGATGCAATCGAAGCATTGGATTGGTTGGAGAATGAAGGTGAAGAAAAGAAAAAAAGAGTTGATGATTTAAAAAGAGCCCTAAATGAATTAGAGAAAAATAAAAAAATAACAGAAGAAGCATTAAAACTTGATGACGAAACTTTTTCGATGATATTGAAAACTGCAAATAAGGTATCATCCAGAATCAATATTTTTATTGGAATTATAATAGGCTTGGTTACCGGTGTTGCTTCAAGTTTATTAGTCTGGTTTTTAACCAAATAGGTATAACAAGTTTTCCAAGCGGCCGCCCTCCTTAGTTCGGGTTCCCGAACTACGGCGGGCAAGCTGTTTTGATTGCGGCATTTGTGAGCGTGCGATTTTGTAATAATGGAAAAATTAAATAATGTAATATTTTTACTTTAATGTCAGAATATTACGCAATTAGAACAGGTTTAAATAATTACTTTAAAGCAGTATAAGCTTAGGTTAGGACGATTAAGTTATGACAAATAGATACTTAGGATTTGATATCGAAACTGCCAAAATTCTCCCTGAGAACTTCGGTGATTTGCACGACCACCGTCCACTCGGAATAAGTTGCGCTGCGATTTGGTGCGCTGATCAAGAAAAAGCCGAAGTCTTTTATTCCAAAAATTCAGACGGAAATCCTTCAGAAAAAATGAATGTTGAAGATTTATCTGATTTCGTTGACCTTCTCATAAATAAGACCCAAGAAGGATACACCGTCGTAACACACAATGGTCTCGGCTTTGACTTTGACATTTTAGCAGAGGAATCTGGAAGACTTGAAGACTGTCGAAACCTTGCTTTGAACCACGTTGACATGATGTTTCATTTTTTCTGTGGCAAAGGCTTCGCCATAGGACTTAATGCCGCTGCAAAATCAATTGGAATTAGTAAGCCCGCAGATGTTGACGGATCAGTGGCACCACAACTATGGAAAGATGGAAATCATCAGCAAGTTTTAGATTATGTTGCTCAAGATTGTCGTTTGACATTAGATGTCGCATTGAAGAGCGAGAAGAATAAAAGGATTACTTGGGTTACTCGGCGCGGGTCAGTTTCTTCATTTGATATTCCGGCAGGTTGGTTGACTGTTAACGATGCAATGAATCTTCCTTTGCCAGATAATTCCTGGATGGACGATCCGTGGGAAAGATCAAAATTTACAGGGTGGTTGAAATGAAATTAAATATAGCTGCGTGTTTCGCGGAAAATCGTCCTAACAAGGTGCATGCCCGTGGAGAAGCCACGGCGGTATTTTGGGTATAGTCAAAATTTTTCTCGATTGCGACATTTTTCAAATTTTCGGGTTTGGTGAAAAAGTAAACATTGCAATCAATATTGTTCTAAAAAATAATATTGTTAAAAATTTTTGGCAGTAGCTTTTCAATTCGTCATCGCTGTTCGGGGCGGACGGGTGAAAAGCGACGCCGTTATGTGGCTATTACTAAAAATGAGGTATTAATGTTTACAGAATTAGAGGGGATAAATTCCCGACCGGAACCTTTCCAATATTATACTGCAGAAGAACTGTGGACGGATGAACATACATCAAAACAAATGCTTGAATTTCATCTAAATGATTTTGTTGATGCTTCGTCTCGAAATAAAAAGTTCATCAATCGTTCAGTAGAATGGATTACATCTTATGAAAATATATATTCAGATGTTGCTGGTTCCAAATATGATTCAGAAAATGGTGAGATGGCGATTATTTCAAAGAAAGCAGTATAACCAAAAAATCAACCGGACGCCGGTTATTTGCCGCGCCGTTAGGACTATTTCAATTGTTCCTAATTTAGAAATGAGGAGATGATGAGCTTTATTAAATATTTAATTTTATCCTCATTTATATGGTCATTCCATATTTTGGCCCAGGATTCTAATTTAATTTCAGAAAATGCTAATAAATTGGCATTAACTTTTTATAAAAATATTACAAAAAGTTCTCAGTCGAATTTTATTTTTTCCCCTGTTAGTATTACTACTGCTGTTGCCCAAATTTATATTGGCAGCGAAAGAAAAACAAAAAATGAGATTACCGATGTATTTTATTTTAATGATGATGTTCAATTATTTAAAGAATCCTTCCATAATTATTCTAATAAACTGTTTAAATATGATGATAGTCTGTCAATAAAATTATCAAATGCAAACTCTATCTGGATTGATAAAAATATCAAATTAAAAAATGATTATATGGTTGATTTATCATACTATTTTAACAGTGAAGTATTTGAATTAGACCTTGAGAAAAAAAATGAGAGCATAAAAAAAGTAAATAGTTGGGTTACAGATAATACAAATAATAGGATAAAAAAAATACTCAACGTGGAAGATATAAAAGGTAATACTGCACTCTTAATTCTAAATGCAATCTATTTCAAAGATAGATGGAAAGTTGAATTTAAAAAGGATTCAACTAAAGATGATGATTTTTTTCTGTTAAATGGTGAAAAAATAACAACAAAAATGATGAATAATATTTCTAACTATGGATATTCAGCAAATGAAAATTATGAGTCTATATTATTACCTTATAACACAGAAAATTTTTCAATGTTAGTGTTACTACCCAGAGAAATTGATGGACTAACAGACCTGGAGATAAATATCGATGATATTAATATCGATGACTTGCTAACCAATATTATAATAAGAAAAATCCATTTATCACTTCCACAATTCAAATTTCAATTTAGTTTGAACAATTTGAAAGTTATATTATCTGATTTAGGAATGAGCACTGCATTTAATAGGGATTATGCAAACTTTAAGAAAATATATGATGAAGAATATAAAAATTTGTACGTAGAAGATGTAAAACATAAAGCGTTTATTGAAGTAAATGAAGAAGGTACAGAAGCTGCTGCAGTAACAGCTATTATTGGTGGTATCGTTACAATATCTGTTAAAAAACCACCACTTAATGTAAAAATAGATCATCCTTTTTTATTTATTATTATCGAGAAAAACACAAAAAGTATATTATTCATAGGGAGAGTTTTAAATCCTGAGGAAAAATCTCTTTAATAATTAAAACCTGCCTGTAGTAGGCAGGAGTCTATTAGATATTATTAAGTAAATAAAAATTTTGGGCTTTGCATTTCAATCCATCATTTTGTTGTGGGCAGGCAGGAGAAAAGCGAAACCGTTAGATTTCAAATTAAATGGTGATGAAAATGAATAATAAAATATTAATCTTCATTTTTTTTCTAATATCACAACTCAATTTTGGACAACTTGTTCCAGAAATTGAATGGTTAAGAATTTACGATGGGATAGGTAATGGAAATGATTTTGTAAACGATATGAAAATGGACAAAGATTATAATATTTATCTTGCTGGAAGAAGTGGAGGGATTGATGGCACACCAGATTTTACGATAATGAAATATTCAAACACTGGTGATTCTTTATTAAATATAAGATTTATCTCATCACAAAATGCATGGGATGAGGTAAATTCAATTGCAGTTGATTCGAGCGAGAATATCTATGCAATTGGTAGTGCTTCTTTTGGTCAATCATCATTTTATTCTGTCTTCTTCAAATATTCAACTACTGGAAACGTTTTATGGAGTAAAAATTACTTTTCCAATCCTGACAGTATTTCGGAGGGTCTAAAAGTGGTTCTCGATCATCAAGGTAATCCTATTATTGGATATTTAAAGTATCAACAACATTCTTCGGCTAATTTTACAAAATATACATCCAATGGGGATTCACTCTGGACAACTCAAATAAAAGATGATACCAGTGCTTATCAGTTAGACTATTTACTTGCAGATTCACTTGGAAATTTTTATGCATCACTAACGCAACTATATTTTCCCGGAGGAGGTCTTCCAGAAAAGCAAGTTATTTTACTAAAATTAAATCAAAATGGGAATATTGTTTGGACCAGAGCATTAAATGTGGAGGCGGCAAGGAAGATGATTTTTGATCTTGAAGGAAATATAATACTTGAAACGCACGGAGATGGTAAGCTGATAAAATATACTCAAAACGGTGATTCACTCTGGACTTATGAATCTAATGGTTTACTAACGGATATTGCTTTAGATAGAGACAATAACATTTTGGTTAGTGGGTATACTGGTGGTATCGGTGCATTTGATTATATGATAAATAAATTATCTTCAGATGGCAATGAGATTTGGAGTAACCAGTTTAACAGTAATGAAAATTTAAGAGATTTTGCTTCAAGCATTGTTATTGACAATGAGAATAATACATATGTTACTGGTTCATCGCACGATATGTTTAGTCAAGGCTTAAGCTATACGTTGAAATATAATTCAACTGGCGACCTGAAATGGCAACATAGATTTGATGCTCCACACGGCATTTTTGAAAATCCGCATTCGATTTTTTTAGATGATAGTAACAACGTAATAATTGGCGGTGATTATACAGATTCAACAAACGGTGCAAATTTCTTTCTAATGAAAATAAAACAAAAATCTGGAAGTAGTGTTCAACTATCAGATGATAATTTACCCGCACAATACTTTTTAAGTCAGAATTTTCCAAATCCATTCAATCCCAAGACAAAAATAGAATTTTCAATTCCTGAAATTGGATTTGTAAAATTAGAGGTTTATGATGCGTTAGGAAGGAAAATCAAAGAATTATTAAACCAAGAATTATCGGCTGGAAATTATATTGTAGATTTTAATGCTTCAGAATTATCGAGTGGAATTTATTATTACCGTTTAATTACAAAAGATTTTACATTATTGAAGAAAGCCGTATTATTGAAATGATGGAAGCTAACCCGTGCCTCAAGCCGAAATCTTTTTCGCATTTGGCGTTTGTGAAATTTAAAAGTTTGTTTTAATAAAAAAGTGATTTATAAATTATTGGTATTGGTGTTTTAAGCAGCATTGTTGCTCTGGGCGGACGAGTGAAAAGCAACGCCGTAAAATAGCAAATTGTTTTTATTTTCATAAGGTTTTTATAATTACCATCTGCAATTAAATCGATTATAATTTAAAAACTCTTATTTCATTTCGATCGTTAAGCTAAAAAGAAAAATCAACAACTAAACTCAATCTTATGTAAAATATTATTTCTTAGATTGAGAGGTATTAATTTGTTAAAAATATTGTAAATTAAATTACTAGTAATTTCTTTGAAAGAAGCCAAAATGACAAAATCATTAGAATTTCTTGAGAACTTTGCACGTGATGATAATGATTCAAAAGATGTAACATTTAAAAAACTACTTATATTATTAATTGCTGTCGTCTGTTGTATTTGCGGCTTACTTTGGAGTGCAACATACTATATTGTTTTTGGTTTTGGCTTAACAACTTTATTACCATTATTATTTATTATAATTGTTGGTATTGCAATTCTCATTTCTCATCTAATCAAAAATCATTACTTATTAATTTATGTTCAACTAGCATGTATTACCTGGATATCGGCACTAATTCAATGGAGTATTGGAAGCATTTCGGATTCTGGATTAGTAATTGCCTGGAGTTTTTTAGGTCCACTAGGCGCATTGATATTTCTGTCATTTAGAAATGCAATAATTTGGATGTTAATGTTTTTATCAATTGTTATTATTTCGGCAGTATTTGATCCAGCACTGCTTGGAGACCCTCAGGTAGTAACAGAAAATCAGAAAGTAATATTTTACATTATGAATATTGGAGCATCATTATCTGTAGTATTTGCAGCCTTAGCCTGGTTTGTAAATACAATTCAATATGAAAAAGGAAAATCAGAAAAATTACTTGAAAAGATTAAAACTTTATTTGGACAACATGTATCGACTGAAGTTGCAAATGAGTTAATCTCAAAAGAAACTGATGTTCATGAAAGTAAAATTTTTAATGTCACTATTATGTTCTTAGATATTCGGGACTTTACTGTTTTAGCAGATTCAAGAGCTCCCGGTGAAGTTGCAAATTTTCAAAATACATTGTTCGGTGAATTCATTAACATTATAAAAGATAATAGAGGAATTGTAATCCAAATATTAGGAGATGGGATTTATGCATCATTTGGAGCGCCGTTAGTTAATGTTACTCATATTTCAGATGCTGTAAAAGCTGGCTACGATATGATAAAGAAAACTGAAGAATTAATTACAAACGGAAAGATTCCTTATATAAAACTTGGAATTGGAATTCACAGTGGAAATGTTATTGCTGGCGAGATAGGAAATGAATACAGAAAATCATATTCATTAGCTGGAAGTAACGTTATTATAGCTTCAAGAATTGAACAATTAAATAAAGAATTTAATAGTCAGTTTTTAATATCCAAAGTAGTCTTTAACAATTTAAAAAATGAATTAAATTCCTATACATACAAAGGTGAAAGTAAATTGAAAGGAATCTCAAAACCTATTGGTATCTATCAACTAATATAAACTCATTCTAAATAGATAATAATAATCGATTGTGTGAAAAAATATTTTATTGCTGACATATAACTAGCAACTCTCCGAAGGAGTCCTTTGGACAAAGCGACCGCATGAATGGTTTGGCGGATTCTGGCTTGTTGATGCTGGTAAATAAATATAAGATGTTCTTGGAAGTGTAATTAATTAACATAGTTTAAAAATAAATTTGGCTTACAATAAAAATGCAATCATTGTTTTTCTTGGCGGCGCCTGTCTGCCGAAAGGCAGGTTTAAGTTGCAACGCCGTTAACTGGAAACCATAATAGTTATAATGTTTAGATCCAAAACAAGAGATATTATAGTTCCTCAGTCAGAACACGCACAATTAGCAGGGATAATAGCCCTTCTTTGGGGTAATGATAAATTTGATCGACCTGATTTCAATTTTGATAGTTTTGTTATGGGAGTGGCTTTACACGATTTTGGACATGGGTATTTTGATACACACGAAATTGGAGCAATGGAAGATGATCTGTCTTACAAAGTTGATTCTTCTCTTGTAAATGTTAAATTACCAAATCCAATAGCAGATGTTGTTGCCCATTTTCATATTCTCCGTCTACTTAAAAATTACAGTCACTGGTCTGATCTTATTGATAAATGTGAAGAATGTATTTTAAATGGTATAAAGTTGAGTAGTATTTCCAGAGAAAAATATATTTGGGCTGATAAGATTACAGAGTTCTGCGATTTTTTATCCTTTGAATTTTGTTTTGATAAACCGTCAGTGCGCATTTGTGAAGTGTCACCAAAACGAGCAAATAATAAAACTGTTTCCGTTCGATTTAAATTTGATGGAGATGAAACTGTCAACATTGATCCCTGGCCATTGAAGGTTAATAGTTACCAAGGTTATATTCTTGGATATGCAAGCAACGGTTATCCTAATAATTTGGAGCCTATAGTAAGAAAATATGTGTTGCTTCCAGGATAAATTAGTAAATTCCAGCTAACAACGTTATTAAGGTGAAACTTCACGCGGACGATGAACTCGTCCTGAAAGGTACACAAAGCGTTCAGTCACCTTATAACATAGCCGTTAGCGAGTTAGTAATAGATGTGAAAAAAGAAAATTATACTTTTAAGTCAATATAAAAAATTACAACTTGGTATAACGCATGGAAAACTATAGAATAACTTGTTATCTCACAGAGGAGAGAATAAAATGAGTCAAAAAGAAAACAGTGAAAATCATATTTCTGTCGTAGGTATCTGCGGGAGTATAAGACCTGACAGCTACACCCGCATGACTTTGAAGTTAGCTCTGGAAGGCGCCCGGGAGATCGGTGTTAAGACAAAATTGATTGACTTAAGAAGATTACCACCTGATATTTTGTGATGGAAAGGAGGATGAAAGCTCCTATCCTGAGGATGTCTTTAAACTACGGAGAGAAGTGAAGCAAGCCGCGGGAATTATTTTGGCAACGCCCGAGTATCATGGGGGCTTCAGTGGCGTTTTGAAGAATGCCCTGGACCTCAGGGATTTGATGAAATTGAGGGCAAAATGATCGGTCTTGTTGGAGTCTCCGGAGGCACAATGGGAGCATCCAATGCTTTAAACAGCTTGCGAACCATTGGCAGAGCTCTACATGCATGGCTCGTTCCGGAACAAGCTTCAATTCCAGAGGTATGGAAAGTGTTTGATAAATCAGGAAACATCAAAGATGCTAACTTGGAAGATAAGGTAAGAGAAGTTGGGCGTCAGGTAGCCCGTTTTGCTTATTTGCATACGTCTGAAAAAGCGCAAGAATTTTTAAGAGCATGGGAAGGTGCACCCATAAATCCGGGAGGCGAATAAAATGTCAGAAAGCATCTCAACCGAAAATCGTTTCAACAACTTAAATGCGTTATTGCGGGTTATGTTAATGTCGCTGCGGGGCTACTGGACACAGGCAGAGAATTACCAGAAATTTGTCTATATCATCTCTGCCCTGCTAATCGCCAGCGGCGTGTTTCATATGGGTATCTTCCTGTTAGTAGATGAGCCGTGGGCAGGTCCCGTCTCCTGGCGCAAACCTATCGTCTTCGGTTTCTCGTTTGGAATAACCAACCTTATATTAGCATGGATAATGACCTTCTTGCCCAGGCATCGGGTAAGCAGCTGGTTGTTGATGGGAACACTCGGCATCGCCAGCCTGGTTGAAGTGTTTTTGATCACGATGCAGAAATGGCGTGGCGTCCCTTCACATTTCAATAACGAAACCCCATTTGATCAGGCTGTCTTCGGCGGGATGGGTATTATGATTGCATTTGTAGGGCTCGTCATTGTCGTGCTAATGTTATGGTCGTTCTTCTCACTGAAGACCACCCCCAGCATGGCCTGGGCTATTCGGATTGGATTGATACTTCTTGTGTTTGGTCAGGTATTCGGTATCCTCCTTATTGTAAACGGTGTACAAACCACCAATTACGCGACAGCCTCTATCTTCAGTGAGCCAGGTCAATTGAAAGTCCCGCACGCCGTGTCTCTCCACGCTTTACAGTTATTGCCTGTACTGGCGTGGCTTTTGCTTTTTACAAACTGGCCCGAAAGTCGACGAACCAAAGCCGTAGTTTTAGCTGCGGCTGGCTACGTAGGGATAGTCGTCTTGAGTGCCCTGCAAACTTTTAGTGGACTCTCTCACATTGATTTAAACTTACTAACGGCACTATTACTAGGCATTAGTGTCATTGGTATCAGTTCAGCATATATTGCTGCAATACGTGCGCTCAGACAAACGCTGCTTCTAACAGGATCACAGGCAGCCTAGATTGATCATAGCTAAGCCCCGTGTAGAGAGTAAGACCTTCCAGCAAGAGTCTCAATTTGACTTCCTTGCTTTCGTATATCTATCTCTTATATATTCTCAACAAATAATATTTTCAATTAACTTTTTCTTAAATTCCCAATTAAAAATAATTATAAATTGGAGTTACAATGATAGGATTAGAAATAGGCAGAATCATACACATTCTTGGGGTAGTTTTTTGGATCGGCGGCGTAGCAATGATAACAACTATTATTCTTCCTGCCATTAAAAAATTTAAATCTGCAGAAGAAAGGGTTGAGTTTTTCGAAAAAGTGGAACGAAGATTTAAAATTCAGGCAAGAGTTACAACAATGGTAACAGGTTTATCCGGATTTTATATGATCTCGAAACTACATGCGTGGAGCTGGTTCCTGGATGCTTCGTACTGGTGGATGTGGGCGATGGTAATTGTCTGGTTAATATTTACAGTAATGCTGTTTATAATTGAACCATTTATTTTAAAAAACAAACTGATTGAAAAAGCAAAAACAGATCCTGAAGGTGCTTTTAAGAAAATACAAACAATGCATGCACATTTACTTTGGATAAGTCTTTTAACAATTATAGGTGCTGTTGCAGGAGCACATGGATGGTTGTTTTTTTAAATCATTTAAATGTTTTAAGAGTAAGTATTGCTGAAATGGAATCCTGAAAATATTAAGTATTTGAAGTTTGTGAAATATTAACTTACCCTCCCCCACATTATAACATAGGCAGGGTTTTTTATTATAGTTAATCGATAAAAAAAGATACGATATGAAATACAATGAAGCATTTTAAATTATTACAGTTATGAATTTTTTAAGCAAATATTTACATTAAATTTATTATTAATAATTATTTGAACTCAACCATTAAAACATATTATTTTATTTCTATTTTATTCCTGTCACATTTAGTTACCGGCATATTTGCTCAACCTATTAATGATCCGGGAACACAAAGTTTTTTATATCCCCAGAGAATGCAATCAGGAAATCTGAAATACTTTGCGGGTATGTCTCTTGCAAATCTGCCTGAAGATGTTATTGAATCAGATGATCTATTCAGAGCACCATTATTTAAGTTTAATATGTTATACGGCATTCCCCATAACTTTTTAATTGATGGATCTTTAAATACAAATTTAATTACCTGGCAATTTTCAATCGGTGCTAAATGGAATTATGTTTTTGATAAATTTTCATTCGCTTTGGGATATGATGTTGCATACATGTTTGGCGGATTGCGACAATTTGGTTTTGACAGCAGCATTAAAGGTTGGATAAACTATCCTAATCTTGCTATAGGTTATAAATTTAAAAAATTTACAATTTCTGTTAAAGGTGAACTAATACTAATTACAAGTATGAAACAGACAGCAGATGACCTGGAAGTTGCAAGCGATATTAACACTTTTTCCGGTTATTCTGTAACTATGGTTGTAGAACAGCCGTTATGGAAAGATAATTATATCCTGGTAGGTCTGAAAATAAATTGGGTAAAATTTTACTACCCCCAATGGGCTGCATTTTCCACATTCGATAGATTATTCTTCATCCCTGAAATTACTGTAGGGTTTGTATTATGAAAAAGTTTTTATTGATTCCATTTACATTGTTGCTTTTAATTTCATGCAATAATTTAGTTGATATTATCTTCCCCGAATTTAGAGATGGAAGCATACTGGAAGGTACGACACCAATTCCCGATTTTTCAAAAAGCAGGATGGAAGGTGTGTATCAAATTTCAGAAGGCTCCGAATTCTTTAAAGATAAAGCAGTTGTAAAATGGGTAGATCCTGATCTGCTTTCTATTTTCTGTGAGAAAGATGGTGCCTATATAGTTCTTCGGGGAGGGGTTAGCGGATCCTCATTATTATTCGAAGGAACATGGAGATATTCATACGGAACTGAAACAGGTTTGGTTAGATTAACCATACCTGCTGATAAAGGCGGAACAGAATTACTTGGTGACAGCACTGCAAACTTTACAGTAGAATTTGAAGGTAATTTTGGTGAAGGAAATGACCAACCCGGAAAATCATTAAAAATTAATTTTACAAGAAAGTTCAGTTCATCGGTTATAAACAGAGACTTTAAGATTGTAGCTCACAGGGGTGGTGGCAGAAATTCAGATTACCTCGGCGTTTCAGAAAATACAAACGATATGATAGCTCTCGCCGAGCAGCGCGGATCAAACGGAATTGAGATTGACATTAAATTATCTAAAGACGGCATTCCGTTTATTTATCACGACTCTGATATAAATCTCCGGCTTGTTCAAAAAAGTATTATCTGGGGAAAGATAGAAGATTTTACATTTCTGCAATTAAAAACTTTAATAACTCTTAAGCATGGTGAGCTGATAGAATCTCTTGATGAGATGCTGGAATATGTTTTAAATAATACCAAGTTAAAATTTGTTTGGCTCGATATGAAATCGGGTAAAGATGATATGGCAAAGGTGATTCCAATTCAACAAGAATACCTTCAACGTGCAGCCGCAATGGGAAGAGACATAGAAATTCTTATCGGACTTCCAACACAGGATAAAGTCGATCAGTTCTTAGCGGTTCCTAATTTCAAGGATATAAATAGTTTGTGTGAGCTAAGTACGGATATAGCCAGACAAACAAATGCGGAAGTCTGGGGACCTCGCTGGACATTAGGGTTACAAACCCCGGAAGTTGATGCAATGCACAGCGAAGGCAGAGAAATCATCACCTGGACTTTAGATGATCCGAATTGGATAAAGTCATTCGTGCAGGATGGAGACTTCGACGGAATATTAACCAACTATCCAACTGCAGTTGCTTACAGTTATTATGTTCAATAGAATTAAAGTAAATATAGTCTTTACATCTCTGATAATTATCTTAGCTGCATGCTTATCACAAAGCTACTCCCAAGCAGATGATCCTGAGTATGCTGTCACCACTTATATAAATGCAGGTTATTCACGATTTATATCTGAACTTGATTTTAAAGACTTAAATAAAAATGGCTTTACGGGAACGATAAGGATTATGTGGGAACCGGAACACTTACTTAGTATTGGAATTGAATCAGGTTATTTGCAGTTATACGATATCAGTACACAACTTACAATCCAGGATACTATTACATTTAATGGTTCCTCAGAACTAACTGCTGTGCCCATCTTAGCTGTTTTTTCAATGGAGCTATTTGAAAATTTCAAAATATCAGTTGGCTCCGGTATGTTTCTATTAACATCTAAAGTAGATGCGCTTGGCAACCCGGTTAACAGTAACCAGGTAAGCACCGGTGTTTTAGGTTCCGCCTCCTACTACTATCCCCTCTCTCATACAATATCTTTAGGCGGAGAAATTAAATACTACCTAATAAACAAAATTGAAGATGGTTCATTAAATTTCCAGTTTTCATTTCAGTATAGATTTTTAACGTATTAAAATAATAGCTTAAATATGCCTTCAATAATTAAAAAGATTTATTGTATGATCGGTTTTCATAAATGGAAACAGAACAGAAAATTTCACGCTGCCGATTATTCACCATCATCCTCGCTTCACGAAACTCCCGAAAAAGAATGCACTAACTGCGGTAAAAAGCAAAAATGGATTATCGGCAAAGGCGATGGTGAAATGGGTCATTGGAAAAAAGTTTGAGATATTATATATAATTTGAAATTTTTTCCGCAAACGAAATTCTGAAATAATTATTTACGCATGATGATTTTTAATTAGCGTAGTAATTGTAATTTGCTTATCCATAAGCAATTATAATTGGTTTAATTATTAAAAGATAATTATCTTGTAATAATATTTCTATAATTATTCTACATTCTGCTAAATAGAAGTACACATCTTTTTTACAAAAGTGCCATAAAATATTTAAGGGATAATAATCAATTAATCATTATAGGAGGTACTATGCACAAAAAACTTTTAAGTTTCATCATTATTTTATTGGTTGCTGCATTTATATTTAGCGGCTGCCAGCAAAGCAGTGGTGAAGAAGAATCAGAATCCTTCAAAAAATATGGGCAGGAGTTTGAAGGAATGATCGCAGAATCTTACGAAGACTCAGAAGAGTGGTGGCCAACTCCACCCAAACCCCCAAAAGGCACACCGAATGTTGTCATCCTTCTCTTGGATGATACAGGATTCGGACACTTTAGCAGTTTTGGCGGTTTAATCGAAACACCAAACATTGATAAACTTGCTGATGATGGTTTACGTTATAATAACTTCCACACAACAGCTTTATGTTCTCCATCAAGAGCAACAATTATGGCAGGAAGAAACCATCACAGGGTTGGTTTGGGATCACATTCATTGACCGCGATGGGATTCCCTGGTTATAATGCATTTGCACCTGAAAGCGGAAAATCCATAGCAAAGCATTTACAAAAAGCGGGTTTTGTTAACTATGCAATCGGTAAATGGGATCATACACCATTATACGAAGTTTCTGAAAGCGGTCCTTTCGATCGCTGGCCGAGCGGTGAGGGCTTTGATCATTACTACGGTTTTATGGCTGCCGATGCTGACAACTACCGTTCATTATTGTGGAGAGATCATACTCCTATTGAAGATTGGGAAGGAAAAGAGAATTACCATTTAAGTGAAGCGATGGCTGATGAGTTTATCAGGAATATAACTTCACACGTTTCAGTTTCGCCCGATAAACCTTTTATGATGTTTTGGGCACCGGTTGCAATGCACTCACCTCACCAGGCACCACAAAACTATATCGATTACTACAAAGGAAAATTTGATATGGGCTGGGATAAAGCAAGGGAAATTATTCATGCAAAACAGCTTGAGATGGGTGTTATTCCTGAAGGCACAGAACTTTCTCCGCGTATTCCTGAAATACCTGCCTGGGAAAGTTTAAATGCAGAAGAGAAAAAACTTTACGCAAAACAGATGGAAGTATTTGCTGCAATGCTTACTCACGTTGATGAGCAAATTGGAAGAATGATTGACGCATTGAAGCGAACAGGTCAGTATGATAACACATTAATTTTTGTAACATCAGATAACGGTTCCAGCGGTGAGGGCGGGCTTGCAGGAACGTTTAATGAAACTTATGTTTTGAACGGACTGCAAACTCCATTCGATGCAAATATGTCTCACTATGATGATTGGGGAGGACCGAATACTTATCCTCACTTTCACGCAGGATGGGCAATGGCTGGTAATACACCTTTTAAGTATTTTAAACAGCAGGTTCACAATGGCGGTATTGCAGATGCTCTTGTCATTACCTGGCCAAAAGGGATTAAATCAAAAGGAGAAGTGAGAAATCAGTATCATCACATCACAGATATAGGTGCAACAATTCTTGATATTACAGGCACTTCTTTCTTTGAAGAGATTGATGGGCACAAGCAAATGTCTCTGGATGGAGTAAGTATGAGATATTCATTTGACAATAATGATGCACCAACGAATCACCCGGAACAGTATTATGAACTCTTTGGTAATAGAGCAATTTATAAAGATGGATGGAAGGCAGTAACAATTCACGCCAACAGAATGCCATGGAATGTAAATATTACAGCTCCATTTGAAGATGATGTATGGGAACTTTATCACATTGATAAAGACTTTTCTGAATCACATAATGTTGCAGACCAATATCCTGAAAAACTTGAAGAACTAAAAGCAAGATGGGAAGAGCTTGCCTGGCAAAATAACGTCTATCCGTTATACGATGATATGCTAATGCGCATAGCTAAACAGCAGGATAGACTGTTCGGAGATAGAAAAGTATTTACATATTATTCACCAGGCGCAGTCAGAATTGCTGAGAAAGCTTCGCCACCTGTTAAGGGAAAATCACACACAATTGAAACAACGCTTTATTTAACTGGAAAAGAAGAGGGCGTAATTGTTGCCTGCGGTGGATTTACAGGCGGTTATACTTTATTTATCAAAAATAATAAGCTGTATTATGATTACAATTATTACCACGGTTTATATTACAGGCTTGAATCATCTCAGTTACCAAATGGTAATGTTGATATAAAATTCAACTTTATTGAGTCGGGTGGAGTGACACCAGGACTTCCCGGAGGTAAAGGCGAACTGTATATCAATGGTGAAAAAGTTGATGAAGTTGATATGCCTGATATGCATATTTCAACATTTTCACTCTCAGAAACTTTCGATGTTGGCATAGATGCAGGCACACCGGTAAGTAACAAATACAGAATTACTAATCATTATCCTTACACTGGTGAACTTGATAAAGTTGTAGTAACATTAACAGAATAAATTGTTAGTTGAACCTTTATATTATTGGGTGCGATATATTTTTATTGCACCCATTTTTATTAAGAAACAAACTCTCCCTTCATTTCCCTCCCCTTACCAAGGAGAGGGGCAGGGGTGAAGTCAAATAAAATTAGAGTAAGACACAGGCACAAATACACTATGAAAAAAAACAAAACAATTTATATTTCCGCTGCAGCAATAATTATCTTAATTGTAGTTCTGATCATCCTGTTTACAAATAATACCGAGAATACTCTTCAAACAAACAGAAAGACAGATGATAAGAATTTGCTTATTGGTGATTGGGTTAGAACAGATGCAAGTTATTTGATTAAGATTGTTAAAGTTAATAAGGATGGAACTCTCGAAGCTCAATACTTTAATCCAAAACCTATAAATGTTGGGAATGCAAATTGGGAGGGCAGCCACGGCAATCTAAAAATAACAGTTGAGTTAAGAGATGTAAATTATCCAGGCTCAACTTATACATTAAGCTATTTGCCAGACAGGGATGTGCTTGCAGGAGATTACTTTCAGGCAGCGCAGGGATTAAATTTTTATGTGGAGTTTGTTCGTAATAAATAATAAAGGAGAAACTCACTATGAAAAAATATCAATCTTACTTATGGTTAATAATTTCTATTCTTCTTATTAACTCTTGCAAAGAACAGATTAATGAGAATTCCGTCCCTCTTCCATCCTGGAATGAAAGCAAAGCAAAGGAATCAATTATAAATTTTGTAAATGAAGTTACGAATGAAACTAATCCAAACTTCATTAACCCTGCAGATAGAATCGCAACATTCGATAACGATGGAACTCTTTGGTCTGAGCGCCCGGTTTATTTCCAGCTTCTGTTTGCTATCGATCGTGTAAAAGAATTAGCACCACAGCATCCTGAATGGAAAACCACGCAGCCGTTCAAAGCCGTAATTGAAAATGATATGAAAGCACTGGCTGAATCAGGTGAGCACGGATTGCTTAAATTAGTAATGGCTACACACGCAGGTATGACTACTGAGGAATTTGAACAAATTGTAAAAGATTGGATTGCTACTGCAAAACATTCCAAAACAAATAAGCTCTACAAGGAAATGGTATTCCAGCCAATGATTGAATTGCTTGATTATCTGAGAACAAACGATTTTAAAACATATATTGTTTCGGGGGGTGGAATTGAGTTTATGCGTCCCTGGGTGGAAGAGGTTTATGGTATTCCGCCGGAACAGGTTGTAGGCAGCAGCATTAAAGTGAAGTTTGAAATGACTGATAACGGACCTGTTTTAAGAAGACTACCTGAAATTGATTTTATTGATGATAAAGAAGGCAAACCAGTTGGTATCCATAAGTTCATTGGTAAAAGACCTATAGCCGCATTCGGAAATTCTGATGGTGATCTGCAAATGCTTCAATGGACTGCAGCCGGAGATGGAAAACGGTTGATGGTTTATATTCATCACACAGATGCAGAAAGAGAATGGGCTTATGATAGAAAATCACACATCGGACGTTTGGATAAAGGTTTAGATGAAGCAAATGAAAAAGATTGAACTGTTGTGGATATGAAAAATGATTGGAACGTAATCTACCCGTTTGAGCTAAACAAATAATTTTACTTTGAAATTTACTAGTTTGCCACATTCCACCGTAACAGCAGAGGAATAAATTGAGTTAAATAATTTTAATTATTCATAAAACTTTTGTAAATAGAAACAACAAACTTTTATTTTTCAATTCATATTTAGAGGAGTAGTAATGACATTTATTACTAAATGGAAAACTTGCGGTAAACTGTTTATGCTAAGCTTTTTGTTGTTAAGTTTTCTCCCTTCTTCCATCTTTGCTCAAACAGCCGAATTACAGTACAATGTTGAATCATTCTACATGAGTTCCGGGCTGCATAACGGGGTTACAATTGATGGAGGCGAAACTTTTATAGCTTTCACTGGAGTTATAAGAGGTTCGGAAGCACCCTGGCTGCGTATCTATTTTAAAGACGCAAACCTTGGTAAAAATAGCTTTATAATAATGCGATCCGTTTGGGATGGCAAAGAACAGAAATTAGATGCAACCAGCATCGAACAATGGCAGTACAGCAGCGCATATTTTAACGGATATGAAATTGTAATTGAATTGCACGTTGCTGCTTTCGATGAGAATATATTCTTTACTATAAATGAGTTAGCAATTGGTGAATTTATTGATGACGATGATTTATATTTTACCATATGCGGTTCTACGGATGATAGAATTCCTTCAGATCAACATGCAACATCAAGACTGATGAGCATAGGCTGTACTGCATGGATCATTCCCAATGGTCATTTTGTTTCTGCCGGGCACTGTCTTGGAGGGAGTAACTCTAATACGGTACAATTTCAGGTTCCGCCATCATTACCTAATGGTACTGTTCAACATCCCGGTCCTGAAGACCAATATTCTGTGGATGCTTCTACAAAAGTTTTTGTAGTCGGCGGAGTCGGAAATGATTGGGGAACTTTTGAGGTTTTTCCAAATTCGGTTACAGGTTTAATGCCTAAGGAGGCACAAGGTGCTTTCTGGCCGCTCGTGCAAGACCTTGGTCCGGATTCACTTAGAATTACAGGATATGGTGTTGACGACGGTGAAGATAATAGGACACAGCAAACCCACGTTGGACCAAATGCCGGCTCATCAGGTACAACAATGAGATATGTTACAGATACTCAAGGCGGAAACTCCGGCAGCCCTGTTATTGATGAATTAACCGGTAATGCAGTTGGTGTACACACACACCTCGGCTGTACTTCTGCCGGCGGCAACAATAATGGAACGAGCACTTTTAATACAGCATTTTGGATTGCTGTTGAGCAAGAAATACGACCGGTAGATTTTATAAAATTTGTTGCAGCTATGCGTGAAGGAGATGTTATACTCGAATGGTCAACTGCAACAGAGCTTAATAATTTAGGTTTTGAAGTTCAACGAAGCTCAAAAGGAAGTGAGTTTATTACAGCTGGTTTTGTAAATGGTAAAGGCACAGTATCCGAAATTCAGAATTACACATTTACTGATAGGAAATTGGAAGTTGGTAATTATTCTTATAGATTAAAACAAAATGATTATGACGGAACTTTCGAATTTTCCGACATCGTTGAAGTTGAAGTTCTTCCACCGAATGTATTTTCACTTGAGCAAAATTATCCTAACCCATTCAACCCAGGTACAAAGATTAAGTTTAGCTTAGCTTCTGACAGCAAGGTTACCTTAACCGTATTTGATGTATTGGGACAGGAAGTTGCTAATTTGATTCGGGGTAATCTCGCAGCAGGTTCATACGAAATAGACTTCAACGCATCAAACATCAATAGTGGTGTATACTTCTATAGAATAGATGCAACTGGAGTTGAAGGAACAAACTTTACATCAGTTAAGAAGATGATCTTAACTAAGTAATTTAACGAGCACAAATTCCTAAGCCGGTCCTGATTCTGTTATTTAACAGGAAAATTCGGATCGGCTTTTTTATTCTTTACTTCTTCTCTAATAAATAATCAACCGGCTTAAATAAATCGTTTGCAATTTAATATCCTGATACTTATTATTTAATCTAAAAAAACTTTACTATGAAAAACTTTCATCCGTATTTTAGTTCACTTCTAATAATCATTTTGCATTTTCATACGCATTTGGGTAAATTTCCTACTCAATCGAAGAATGAAATAATTGCATTTTAATAAGTTTTATTATATTTCTTCATTTTGAAAGAAAATAGTACGAACACAAAAATACCGGACTTGATGGTTTATAACCGTTCAAATGATCTAATTACATTAATAAATCTAAACTAATGGGCTCTAAACATATTTCTAAAAATATTTTTCAGTTGCTCACTTTTCTACTGCTCTCTATTCTAATGATAAGCTGTAATAAAAGTAGCGAACGGGCAGAGTTATTCGATCTTAGAATTCCGCTCGGACTTGATTCCTTAACAATGTTTATTCCGGAGGATAATCCGTTAACTATTGAAAAAATTAAACTGGGAAGAAAACTTTTTTTTGATGAACGACTTTCGGTCGATGGTACTGTTTCCTGCGCCACCTGCCACAACCCGTTGCTTGGTTTTGCAGATGGCAGGTCCGTAGCTGTGGGCATCGAAGGTTTGGAAGGACCACGCAGCACACCTGCTATAATAAACAGGCTCTTCAGCCAGGTACAATTTTGGGACGGACGTGCACAAAGCCTTGAAGAGCAGGTGCTTGAGCCGATCGAAAACACTATCGAAATGAACAATCCTCTCGAGAATGTTGTGAAGACATTGAACGCTGATGAATCAATTAGAAATGATTTCCAAAAAATTTTTGGAACTGATGTTACTGTTGAAGGACTTCAAAAAGCAATAGCGTCTTTTGAAAGAATATTATTGTCGGGTGAGTCCTCATTTGATAAATATATGGCTGGTGATAAAAAAGCACTTTCAGAATCTGCCCGGAACGGTTTTTTACTTTTCAAAAGTGAAAAGGTAAATTGCATCACCTGTCATAAAGGCACCAATTTTACAGATGAACTTTTCCATAACAGTGGTGTTGGAATGGATTTGGAAAAGCCAGATTTAGGGCGTTTTGTTGAAACTAAAAATGATACAGATTACGGCAGATTTAAAACCCCTACTCTTAGAGATATTGCTCGTACGTCGCCTTATATGCATAATGGAAGTCTTAGATCATTAAGTGAGGTTATTGACTTTTATAACCGGGGAGGTATTAGGAATGACAATCTCAGCATCCATATAAAACCATTGAATCTTACTGAAGAGGAGAAAGAAAATCTGATTGAGTTTATGCGCAGCTTGACTGGTGAAAATCCACTTTCAGCAGGGAAAAATCAATCGCTAGGAATTAACTAATATAATATTAATTCTTTATGGTTGTTTACCAACATCTTATTATCACATTACTTTTGCAAAGTTTATTATAAATAGAAATTTATTTCGGTATGAAGGTTAAAACAGTTATTCTCTTACTTGTTTCAATTGTAATTATTGTGGCAGCTATTTTTCTTTTAAACCAAGTTGCTGTCTTTAATAATGATTCAGAACAAAGTAGATATGTAACCGATGGGGATATAATTTACCTAAACACAGCCCTTGATGTAAAATATGTTGGTACCGAAACCTGCGGGGGCTGTCATGTAAAAATCTATAATATATATATTGAATCTCAAACCGGTCGTTCTATGTCAAGAATGAATTCATCAAATATTATTGAAGAGTTTCCTCAGAAAGAAGAAGTCTATGATTCATCACGAAATTTCTACTATGAAATGATACAGCGTGATGATCGTTTTTACCAGAGGGAATACCGGCTGGATGATGATGGTAATATTGTTCATGAACGAGTGGAAGAAGCTCAGTATATTATCGGCTCCGGAAAGGACTTGCGGATGTATTTTTTTCAGGACAACGGGATGTACTATCAGCTGCCGTTAACATGGTATGTACATGAGAACAAGTGGGATATGAGTCCCGGTTACAGTGAGTTTAACAATGTAAGATTCTCCCGTTATATTTCCCCCATGTGTTTTTCGTGTCATAACGGGCACATGGAATTATCATCAACAGCCAACAACAGGTATAATGGGAAAATTCATCTTGGAATCAGCTGCGAAAGTTGTCACGGACCTGGTGATCTACACGTTAAACAGAAAAAAAAGGGGGGTATCAATCTGCCGTTTGAAAATGCCGTAACAATTGTTAACCCAATAAAGCTTTCACCGCAGCGCAGGATTGATGTCTGCCAGCAATGTCATCTCGAAGGACAGGCATGGGCTTTGAATGGCGATAATACCTGGTTTGATTTCCGACCGGGAATGTTACTGAAAACTCACAGATCGGTTTATTCACCATTAGATGTAAAGAAGGAAGCTTTCAGAGTTGCAAACAGTGCATACAGGCTTTCACTCAGCCGATGCTTTGAGGGAAGTCATAGTACAATGACTTGCGATTTATGTCATGATCCGCATCGTATGACAACAAAAATGACCGTTGAGTATAACCGGCAGAACTGTCAGAAGTGCCATCCCCCGCAAAGTCTTCCCGGTGTCAAATCAAGATTTGCTCATTCCCAAACAGATAATTGCATTCCCTGTCATATGAAAAGTACTGGAACCGAGAACACATTACACGGAGTTATAAATACAGATCACTGGATAAGAGTAAATGCAGATGCTGATACGATCAACTGGAAATCGTTAAGAGAAATTTCAAAAGATAGTCCGGTTACTTCTCTCGTAGCTGATATTAATAATGAAGATGAAGATAGTTATATACGTAAAGGTATGGCTTACTTCGAATTTTGGCAGGATAAATCTATCATTACTGTTTACCTGGATTCAGCATTTTACTATTTAAACATGGGATTAAAAATATCGGCAAATAATGCAACAGGTTATTACTTTCTGGGCAAGGTTCAATATTACCGTAAAGATTTTTACAGCGCTGTATCTGCATTAAAGAAATCAATTGTACTTCGTCCGGAAGATGCTGATTCATACTTTTACCTTGGTCAAAATTATGTTGAATTAGGCAATCTTGAACAGGCAATTGAAAATTTTAGAAAAGCAAATGAATTACTACCCGATGAACCGGAATACTTAGAAAAATTGGGTATTACGTTTTCGAAGAATGATAACACGGAGGAATCCGTAATTACCCTGGAAAAAGCACTTACAAAAGATAAACAAAACCCCTATGTTTACTACACACTTGGTAATCTTTATGCACGAAGTAAAAATAATCCTTCAAAAGCGTTAACCTACTTTGAAAAAGCAGTCATTCTGGATCCGGATATTCCCGATGGATTTTTGAATCTGGGTAATACATACTTTTTACTTGCTAACTTCGATCAGGCTATAATATCATATAAAAAAGCACATCTTTTCAACCCACAGTCTCCTAATGCGTTGCTGAACATGGGTCGTGTTTACAGTTATTTAGGACAAATAAAAGAAGCACGTGATGCATTTATTCATGCGCTCAGAATTTCACCGGGATTACATATTGCCCGACAATTGTTAAATGACCTGCCAGAGATGTAAATCTTTAAAATGGGTAATGATTTTTTGACATTTACAACAGGACTTATGCAGAAGATTTATTATCAATTCAAGCCGACCAGATTGCAAGGTGAATTTTTTAAAGCAATTATATTTACCAATTAGTATGAAACGAGCATGTACAAACATCTACAAACAAGGGAATGATTATAATGCGAGTTCCATCTGACCATAATTTAAAATTGTAAACAGATGAACTTAATTCATAAATTTTCTGTGCACGGATGGATAGGAATTTTATTCATATTAATTTTTTGGTATTTAAATTGGAATCTTGAAGGACTCCGCACTCAAATACTTTTCTTTCCTCTCTGGTTTGGCTACATATTAACTATTGATGCCATTGTATTTTACAGGAAGAACACTTCCCTTTTAACAAGAAGCAAAAAGAATTTTGCATTGTTGTTTTTAATCTCTGCCCCGGCATGGTGGATTTTTGAATTAATGAACTGGCAAACCCAAAATTGGTTTTATGAGGGCAAACAATTCTTCACAGATGTTGAGTATGCAATTTTAGCTACGATCAGTTTCTCAACGGTAATGCCCGCCGTTTTTGAAACTACCGAATTAGTTGGAACTTTTAAGTGGATCAACAATTTCAAAAAACACAAAATATTCACCCCTTCAAAGTCAACGATTAATAAATTTCTTTTGACCGGGATTATCATGCTTGCCCTGGTTATAATTTTTCCTCAATACTTTTATTACTTTGAATGGGCTGCTGTCTATTTTATACTTGAACCGATAAACTACAAACTAAAAAACCGCACTTTATTTGATTATACAATTAAAGGTAATTGGAGTCCAATAGCAGCGTTAGCAATCGGTACATTAATTTGCGGATTCTTTTGGGAGATGTGGAATTATTTTTCATATCCTAAATGGATTTACGATACACCAATGGTAAACTTTCTTCACGTTTTTGAAATGCCGTTATTAGGTTATATCGGTTACATTCCGTTTTCGCTTGAACTTTTTGCAATCTATAATTTTATAACCGGTTTTAACAGGAAAAAAGATTCTGAGTATATTCAGCTTGTTTCATCATGAAATTGTATATGATACTGAAATATTAAATTAAATTATAGCAGAATTATCTAAACCCTATTAATCCACGTACCAAAATGAAATGTTTTATTCCGTCAAATGTAAAACGTGAGACGTCAAACGAGGATTTAAAAGTTTATGATGTTTTAGACAATGAAATTGTTACTCTCGTTAACAAAGAAAAACTTGCCGGAGCTTATGAAGTTGAATTTGATGCAACGGAATTAACGAGTGGAATTAATTTCTGTCAGTTAATTGCAAAAAAATTTAGAGTACAAAGAAAAATGGTTCTCCTCCGTTAAGCACTTCCGCGGATAAATGTTGTTGAAGTAAAATTGCAACTTAATATTTTGTAGAGTATAATTGAGTATTCAAATTTTCTGATATTTTAATGAGAGATGTTTTATGGGAAAAGGTGATAAAAAATCGAAGAGGGGGAAAATTTTCAGAGGGACCTATGGTAAACGCAGACCAAGAAAATCCAAATCCATTACACTTGCGACTCCCGTAAAAGATGGAAAGAAAGAAAATGAGAAAAATATCGATGTTGTAAAACCCGAAGAAGTAAAGACTGAAAAGAAAGTTGCAGAATCAAGCAAAACTGAAAAAGTGAAAACGGAAAAGAAAAAAACTACTAAAAAGAAATCCACTAAAAAGGAGACAGATAAAGATAAATAAGAAACTCAGATATTAGCGAATCAAAGATGCTCGTTTACGAAGCGCTTAAAATATTTTTTCAACAATGATTGAAAATGATAATCTCCCATTTCTTCCTTTGGCGAGAATCTTCCATTCTCATATCCTTTAGATTCCAACCCACTCTGTACTTTTTCGTAAATAAAAATATCCTCTTTCTGTACTTCATTATTAAAAATAATATCTTCTTCAATTCTCCTTAGTGATTCGGAAGAAGTGAAGTCATTAAAATAATAATCGAAAATAATCAAAGTATTACTTTTGTTCATTTTTCAATAATGTAAGTATTCCGTTTGTGATTGATATCCGGTATATGTGCATCACCTAACTTTAACTTTTCAATCGTCTTTGTAATTTTTTCTGTTATGATAATTTCATCTTTACCATCAGACCAAACTGAAGCATCTTTATATATTATGGATTCGGTGCTGTCAGAATAAATAAAAGTTAGTTTGATTGGTATTGGTATGTTTCCTTCTTTTTTAACAGTAACACTTAATTTAATCCCATCAATTACAACTTTTGTGATTGAAAGATCAGGATAACCAAAATCAATAAACCATGACTTCCAATACCAATTTAGATCTTCACCTGTTCCATCATTAAATGAGTAGAAGAAATCGTATGGAATTGGATGCTTTCCGTTCCATCTTTCCATAAAGGTATGTAAGCCCTTTAAAAAAAGTTCATCGCCAAGCATATTTCGTAAATTTTCATACGCAGCAGCGGGGCGTGAGTAGGCATACATGCGGAAAGTTGCACCTTTTAAATCAGCAGATGGAACAATTAACGGCACATCGCGTTCGGTTCCTGCATATCGTTGATAACCCAAAATATTTCTTTTTCGCGGATCATAACCCTCAGCCATTCTTTCTTGAAAATCATATGGAAGCATAACTGCCCAGCCCTCATCCATAAAAGCATATTTGGTTTCATTTATTCCCATATAAAAAGGAAAATACGTATGTGCAATTTCGTGCGATGTAACACCAACTGTTCTTGCAAGAGAGCGTGCAGAACCGTCATTAATCATCATCGGGTATTCCATTCCGCCGGAACCGTTAAAAATAGTCAACGAGGGAAAAGGAAAAGGTACTGCAGGAATTTCAAACGAAAAAAATTTAATTGCTTGCTTTGAAATACTGGCAACATCATAAAAATCTTCCGATTCAACTTTATAAGCTGCCTGAATAAAAACTTTTCGCTCAGTTGAGGAATCTACAACTGTAGTTACAGCATCCCACAAATAATGATCGCTCAAAGCGAAAGCAAAATCGGGGATTTTATTAGCTTTATATTTCCACACATTATGAGATGAAGAGTTATTGAAAATATTTCCTTCATCAAGGTCTTCCTCGGTTACTATCCTTATAACTTCATCAGAGTTATGAGCAGAATTAAATCTCTCCAATATCTTTTGCGTCAGCAGTTCATCCGGATTTTGCAGAACACCTGTTGACCAAACAGCAAAGGAATTCGGGACTTTAATCTCAACATCAAAATTTGAGAAGTCGTTATAGAATTCGTGCTGACCGCCGTAATTATTAAGGTCCCAACCATCAATATCATCATACACTGCTACTTGCGGATACCAGTAACCTATGAAGAATGATGTTGAATCATAAGCTCCCATTCGAATGATAGATATGTGTGGAATAATGAAATCCCACTCAAACGCAAGATCAATATCTGTATGTGGAGGGACCGGATCATCTAATTTTATAATTAACTTCGTCCCCGTTCTTTTTTTTGTAATGCTGCTGGATGTATCGACTTCTTCTCCGTTTATAGTAATCTTTGAAAGATTTACGCCATCATTTAGAGCTTCCTTTTTACCGGAAAAATCTCTTGCGTTTCCAAACTTATAAATGTCCTGGTACAATCTAATAACTAAAGTCTTAAGAGTATCGGGACTGTTATTGTGGTAGGTTATGGTTTCTGATCCATAAAGCATTTTATTTTGCGGATCAATCTCCACTTTAATTTTATAATCAGATGAGTTTTGCCAGTAATTTGGTCCTGGTGTTCCATCATAACTTCGTGTACCGTTTTCGTATGCACTTTTAATGTTTAAGGGCATAAACAAATCATCCTGCCCAAATAAAAAAGGATGAACAGAAATTATTAAGAAGAGTGTAATTACAAATGAGGATAAGAGACGATGGTGCATAATAACTTCCTAGAAAATATGAGATTAATTAAATCTTGAAAAATTAATTTAACCGCTTGGTTTATTAAAATTTATTCAAATAATGACTTATCATCATTAAACTTTGTTTTGCCAAAACGTTTATACGCGAATGGAGTTGCCTCTCTTCCTCTCGGCGTTCGCTGAATAAATCCCTGCTGAATTAAAAACGGTTCATAAACTTCTTCAATTGTTCCCGGGTCTTCATTAACTGCAACTGCAAGCGTGTTTAAGCCAACAGGTCCGCCGCCGTATTTTTCAATTATTGCAAGAATTATTTCTTTATCCATTTCATCCAAGCCATAATCATCTACATCAAGAGCAGATAGAGCTTTCCGGGAAATTTCAATATCAATTATTTCTTTTCCATCGAAATCTGCAAAGTCACGGGTTCGTTTTAATAATCTGTTTGCTATTCTCGGTGTGCCCCGCGCACGCTTTGCAATTTCGTAACCGGCATCCTCATCTATTTTTATATCTAAAATTTTTGAAGAACGTTGAACAATTATTTTCAAATTATCAGCAGAATAATAATCCAGTCTAAACCTGATACCAAACCTATCACGTAAAGGTGAAGTTAACATTCCAGCACGGGTTGTTGCACCAATTAGTGTATATTTCGGAAGACTGATTTGAACCATCCGTGCACTCGGTCCGCTGTCAATCATTATATCAAGTTTATAATCTTCCATTGCGGAGTAAAGATACTCTTCAACAACGGGACTCAAACGATGTATCTCATCAATAAAAAGAACTGATTTTTCTTCAAGATTGGTAAGTATTCCTGCAAGATCGCCGGGTTTTTCCAGCACAGGACCGGAAGTCACTTTCATCTTAACACCCATTTCGTGTGCAATGATGTGAGCTAAAGTTGTTTTACCCAAACCAGGTGGACCTGTTAATAATGAATGGTCTAATGCTTCGCCTCTTTTTTGCGCAGCAGAAATAAAAACATTTAAGTTGTCCGTTATTTTATCCTGCCCAATAAAATCATTAATAAATGAAGGACGAAGGGTTTGTTCGAATTTTTTCTCTTCTTCGGTTAATTCCGGATTTGTTGCTTCGGTTTTTCTCATATATAATCTTAATCAGTGAATGAACAAATTTAAGAAAATATCTAATTGTTTACTATCATGTTACAAGCTGCTTATTTTTTATATTGAATTTATCAAAAAGCAGCACCATAAAAATCATCAAACCAAACATTACAAATGCTGATATTGTTGCCTGTACACCGTTAAATGTTTTTCCAATCCATCCATATAAACCGGGATTCCATGCACTTCCGTAAAGAATAAGCAGATGCACAACATATATCATCAAAGTGTTTCTTCCGATTAATATAATAAGCTTTGGGAGGGAACTTACTTTTAACGATATGTATGAAACAATGGCATTAAGCACCAGTACAAATCCCACCCTGAAAAATATTAAACTAGTAGTTGCAGAGTTTACAGCAGTTTCGTTTCCTTTTAATGCCGATACATAATTGATTACCATTGATACGACTATGAATATAAAACCGGTTATCAGCAAAGTTAAACTAAACTTAGAAGACTTAAACACAAGGGGATGTTTTGCAAGATAAGCACCAAGCACACCACCGGCAATAACATATCCCGCCCAGGGAAAGAATGGAAACAGTGAACCGGTACCTGTATAAAAATATCCTGCTATGGCTTGCGGCAAGTGACTGTTCCAATCAATTTTAAAGAACATTGGTGATACTAAAAAGATCAATAATGCAGCTACAGACAAAGCAATATAATCATTCAAATTAAATTTTTCGGATAAGTATAGAAGCGCAAGCAAAGCCAATAAACCAAATCCAATTAGTTGCAATACATCAACAGCTAAAAACACTCCCATTGAATAATCCGACACATATGAAAAATCAAATACTGTCCAGGTTGGATATCGAATTAGATAACCGAGAAAGATAAGAAGTAATCCCCTCTTAATTCCATTTTTAACTCGTGGGTTTTCGCTAAATGATTTTTGAACAAGACGGAACAGATAAGTAAATACTATTCCTGCAGTGAACATAAAAATAGGAGCTGTCACCCCTCGCAAAAAATGCCATATTGCATAGATAAGATTATCAGGATTTCTAAAATTATCAGCTAACAGCGTATCGATCGTGTGCCCCTGCACCATTTGAAAAACAGCAAACGTCCGCATTAAGTCAATAAAAATTATTCTATGTTTTTTTTCTTCGTGTGGCATTAAAGATAATTTTTCCAATAAAATTCTAATTTAACCCATTAACTTGAGTAAAATTAAATTAAAAATATATAATAAGCCTTAATTCTATAATGGCGAGTTCTAAATTATCATTTGTCCTTTCTTTCTACATTACATAATTTTAGGAAATTCCTTTACTATCTGAAGTATTACAAAATTGTAACATAACACGCAACTCTTCGAAGCGCCGAAGGCATTCCTTTGGAAGTGGGAAAATATTTTTACTGGCTCGTTTCTTATAACCATTATCTCTTTCCATCAATCACAACCTTCAACTAATGCGTGATACTAACTTATGAATGTGTAATTTGCATACTTAATTATTATTTAAAGACTATTATTTATCAGGAAGTGATATTATGACTTTTGAAGAGATTGGAATTGAATATAAATATATCCGCGCGATTGAAGAGTTAGGATTTAATGATCCTATGCCTGTCCAGGAAAAGGTAATCCCACATTTAATTCAAGAAGATTGTGATGATATAATTGCATTAGCACAAACCGGTACCGGTAAAACAGCCGCCTACGGTCTTCCATTAATTCAAAAAACAAATCAATCGGCTAAACATGTTCAGCATCTTATCCTTTGCCCTACACGTGAACTTTGTTTACAAATTTCGGATGACTTAACCGAATACGCAAAGTACGATAGTAATGTTAAGATAACTGCAGTGTTCGGTGGTGCAAGCATTGAAAGGCAGATCAGCATTATTAAAAAAGGTGTACATATTATTTCAGCAACACCGGGCAGACTACTTGACCTCATTAAAAGAAGAGTGGTAAAGATCTCGAAAATAAAATCAGTTGTACTTGATGAAGCTGACGAAATGCTTAACATGGGTTTTAGAGATGAACTTGAAGCAATACTTAAAGAAACACCGGAAGATAAAAACACTTTACTTTTCTCCGCTACCATGCCGAATGAAGTTCGTAAAATGGCTGACCAGTTTATGAAAAACCCGGTCGAAATTACTATCGGTAAAAAAAATGTTGGTGCCGAAAATGTTAACCATGTAAGCTATATGGTCCATGCACGCGACAGGTATTTAGCATTAAAAAGAATTGCAGACTATTACCCTGAGATTTACGGAATAATCTTTTGCCGAACCAGGAGAGAAACTCAGGAAGTTGCTGATAAATTAATTCAGGACGGATACAATGCGGATTCACTTCACGGTGAATTGTCCCAACCGCAAAGGGATAAAGTGATGGCGAAGTTTCGTATAGGTCATTTAAAACTGCTTGTCGCCACCGATGTTGCAGCACGCGGGCTTGATGTGGAAAATCTCACTCATATTATCAATTATAATTTGCCTGATGAATTGGATGTGTATACTCATAGAAGCGGAAGGACCGGAAGAGCGGGACGAAGCGGTACTTCAATTGTAATTGCCAATCTGAAGGAAAAGCATAAGCTTCAAATGATTGAAAAAAAGATCAATAAAAAGTTTGATTTCAAACCCGTACCGCTTGGCAAAGATATTTGTGAAAAACAGCTATTGCATTTAGTAGACAAAATGGAAAAAGTTGAAGTGGATAATGAAAAAATTGATTCTTTCCTTCCGGTTATTATGCATAAGCTTGAATGGCTTGACCGTGAAGAGTTGATCAAAAAATTCGTATCCGTTGAGTTTAACAGATTTCTTGACTACTACAAAAACACTCCCGACTTAAACGTGCCGGAAAGCTCAGGAAAACGTAACAAACAAAAAAGAACATCCGGTATACGTGATGCCGATAGATTCACCCGTTTTTTTATTAATTTAGGAAAAACGGACGACCTTAGACCGGTTAATGTTATCGGGATGATAAATGACTACACAAATATTCGCGACATAGAAATTGGTGCGATCGAAATTCTGAAAAACTTTTCCTTCTTTGAAGCCGATAATTTATATACCGGAGAGATATTGAAAGGATTTAAAGGAAGAGAGTTTAAGAAACGTAAAATTAATCTTGAAATTGCTGAGGGTAAAAAGAAAAAGGGGGAAATTGATTCCGGAAGAAATAAAAAGAGAGACAGTTACAAGAGAAAATCAGTAGGTCGGAAAACTGAACGAAAGAGAAGAAGAAAAGAATTCTAATCAGGATGAATCTATTGTTTTTAATTTTGTAAAATAAATTACCGGCACCATATTTAATTATTACCTTTGATTAAATGTAATCCACCCGGGACAGAGAAGAATAAGTACTGTTTAATAAATCCCCCAAGTACTATTAATGTGATCAAATTAAACCCTCATTGCTATAATTCGTACCGTCTCGGCTTGAGTATGAATTATGGAATCCTTATGTTCTAATTTAAAATTCCAACGAAAGGAAATTCGCATGAGTGAACAAACTAAAGTAAGACCTAACATCACCCCAAGTCCAGATGGACCCTATCTAGTAAAAAATCTCGAGAAGTTCGCCAATCAAAACGGACCTATCGAAACAAGGAGTACACTGGCACTCTGTCGATGCGGAGGATCAGCTAATAAGCCGTTCTGCGATGGGACGCATGCAAAGATCGGATTCTCCTCAGCCAAACTTGAGGGCCGTGTTGAGGACAAGCTGGAAAACTACGAGGGTGAACAGATCACCATTCACGATAACAGGGGTATATGCGCGCATGCCGGTCGCTGCACCGATGGTCTTCCCTCAGTTTTTCGATTGAAACAAGAGCCATGGATCGACCCGAATACTGCGGGATCCGAAGAAATTATTGCCGTGATCGGCAAGTGTCCCTCCGGCGCACTGAGTTATTCAATTGATGGCGTTGAACACCGTGACAGGGAAGGCGAGCCAGCCATCTTTGTGGCGCCAAACGGTCCCTATGTTGTATCCGGTGGTCCGGAGCTGCTGGAGACGCCCCGCGGAGAGGGTGCATCAACAGAACATTTTACTTTGTGTCGCTGTGGCGGTTCTAAAAACAAACCCTTCTGTGACGGAACCCATTGGCACATTCAATTTAAAGATGACAAGAATTAATACAACTTTTTAATTGGAAATTCGATACCATTGATACCAGACTTCCCCACCAGCAATATGGAATTAACTCACATCTTAGTCGTGAGTAATATGAAACAGTCGCGGCACTTCTACCGGGATGTTCTGGGAGCGACGGTCGTGAGAGAGTATGGCGGCACTTCTTGTGTTCTGAAATTTCAGGGCAGTTGGCTTCTGCTCGTTACCAGAGGCGAACCGACCCGTGACAAGCCGACTGTTACCTTCGTACCGCCTCCTGTCCCGGACAAGGTAAGCCATGCCATAACCATCCGTGTACCAGATTGCCTGGATGCGTACGAGATTCTCAAATCGCGGGGCGCTGAATTTCTGACACCACCGGTTAATTGGAGCTCGGAAATCCGATGTTTCTTCCGCGACCCTGATGGCCATTTGCTGGAAATCAGTCAGACGGTCTAAGAGCGCCGAATATGAACGCTGAGAGTAAAACTTCCATTCAAAAAGGCGATGTGCCTGAGCAGGTTTCACTATTTCCCATTCTGCTGGTTAATTTTATCGGCACCCTCGGCTACAGCATCATCCTGCCGTTTTTAATTATCCTGGTCATTCGGTTCGGAGGAGATGAATTGATATACGGAATAATGGGGGCAACGTATTCTTTTTTTCAACTCATAGGTGCACCAATATTAGGGAATTGGTCGGATAGGTATGGTCGGAAAAAGATTCTTTTATTAAGCCAGGTGGGCACATTTTTAGCGTGGATCTTGTTTATTGTCGCCCTAATTATTCCAGACACCGAGCTCTTTCATATGAATACCTCTTCGGGTAGTTTACTTCTAACCATGCCTTTGGTTATTTTATTTTTGGCAAGAGCGTTAGACGGCATTACGGGCGGCAATGTATCCGTAGCCAATGCCTACCTTGCTGATGTTACAACTGAGGACGACAGGAAAAAAAATTACGGCAAAATGGCGGCAGCAGCGAACCTTGGTTTTATTATCGGTCCGGCTATGGCAGGTGTGCTAGGTGCGACAGTATTTGGAGAACTTTTGCCTGTTACGGCAGCCATGATCATATCCCTGATCGCAATTTTTGTTATCGCATTTATCATGCCCGAATCAAACCCCTGTATTCTATCCAAGCCTGTGGATGCAAAAAGAATCAATAAAATTTTTGGACAGGAGCATAAGGATTGTTATAAAATTGCAGGAGCGGAGAAGGTTAGCTTTAATAATGTGTTACGGATCAAACACATTCCGTTTATGCTGCTTCTTTACTTTTTAATCTTTCTGGCATTCAATTTCTTCTACGTTGCTTTTCCGGTCCATGCTGTACAGAGTCTCGGGTGGAACCTGCTAAAACTCGGGTTTTTCTTTTCACTGATGGGTTTGATTTTAGTTTTGGTTGAGGGTTATGTATTGGGCAAGATTTCCGGGAAATACTCGGATGGCACTCTGACCATCGCCGGGAGTATATTATTGGGGATGAGCTTCTTTCTTTTTACAAGCGAAAATGAAATTCTCATTTTTGCTGCTGTGATGTTATTTGCCGGAGGTAATGGTATTATGTGGCCCTCTTTTTTATCGCAGTTATCCAAAGTGGCGGGTCAAAAATATCAGGGAGCAGTTCAGGGTTTTGCAAGCAGCGCAGGAAGCCTGGCAAGCATAATCGGTTTAATAGCGGGAGGATTTATATACGGTTTGTTGGGGGTAAAAACATTTCTGATACCCGGGTTTTTGTTCCTGCTTATTTTTGTCCTTTTATTTCTGTTTTTACTAAATGAAAATGGTGATTTATCTAAGATTGATGATTGAGAACATTTTTTTCAGGCATACTAGCAACTTATATTTAATATTTTCTCAACCTGAATCTGCCGGACTCTACAATCTTCGGTCCAGTCAGTACGCCGTTTGGTTTAATAAGGAAATTGGCAAGTGAGTTGGATATTCGGATTTTATTCAAAATATTCTTTTGAAACAAAAAAAATTTCAGAATTGCATCCACAACCAATTGCTGCTGTATCTAGTTCAAAACATTACATAGCAATTGGCGGGAACAATAATACGCTATTTTACGAAAAAGCTGACCCCATTATTAATTATTTCATTTGCGGCTTACCGATATCTAAAAGTGCAACAAGGTTTTTAAATAAAAATGATTGGAGCAGAATTTTTAACGACAAACCAGAGGAACTCAAATCGTTAAATGGACATTTCTGCGGAGTATTAACTACAAACAGCTCAATTACTCTTTTCACGGACCAATTGGGCTTGAGAGAATTCCATATTTATGAGAACGATAATGGCTGGTATTTCTCTTCCAGATTAGATTTCATATTAAAATTAGAAAATTTTGAAATCGACTTCAACGAATTTGGCTCACGATGGATGCTAATAAATCAACTTTCAAATAAAAGTATAATTAAAAATATTCGCCGACTTAATTGTGGTGCAAAAGCAATTATAAATCACAATCAATTAGAATTTATTGAAAACAATTGGCTCCCTTCAAAAGAAAAAACTATTAGTACAAATGATTTCAATCATAAATTAAAAAATCTAACTTTATTGGGTTCGTGCAATAATTCAAAGATTTCTCTCAGCTTATCCGGAGGAATGGATTCCAGAGTGATTTTGTCTTTACTTCTAAATTCAGATTACGATAATTGGGATTGTCACACATTCCAAACGGAAGATAAGATGGATATCAATATTGCTGAAAAAATATTGAGCGATTTAAATATTCAGCATAAATTATTCTCAGATAATATTGATAGACAAAATAATATTGTCTCGGAATTATTTGATTATATTGGTTCAACTTATCTAACCGAATCTAGTTTTAATTCTCGTAAGTTGATGCATTATAAGTCATTGTCACAAAATGAAATTATTATTGACGGCGGTTTTGGAGAAATATGGAGGAGAGAATTTTTAACTCGCTTATACCATTTCGGTAAAAGAGATTTAGAAAACAAGAACTATGAAAATATCTCTAATTATTTAATCAATCATCGGGCAAATATTTTTTCTGAAGAATATAATTCAGTAATGAAAATAGGAATTGTCGATCAAATAGAAAAATTAGTTGCCTATCTGCCATCAATAAAAGAAATAGGTTTAGGTAACTGGTTGGACTTATTCTCATTAAAAACGAGATTAGTGAATTATTATGCACCGGAACAAGCACGAATCGATAATTTTGTTACAGCCTATATGCCTTTTGTTCAATTTATTATAGTGAAGGATTTACTTAATATGCCAATCGAAAAAAGGAAGAATAATCGATTATTTAAAAGTATTATTCATTTAAACTATAGTAAGTTATCAAAATATCGTTTGGCTAAAGGCAATATGTCCTTCCCTTTTTATTTTACTCCCTTAATGAAAAGAGCCAGCTCACTAATACAAAGTAAATTTAATAAAAATAAAGAATTGGGTGAGTTGGATTCATTCTTATATAAAATGAAAGAATTCACAATGGATTCATTGCTTTCAAAATCAACCAGGGAATATGCCCCATATGAATATGATAGTATTTATAAAAAAGTGAACTCGTATTATAATGGTGAAAAAGACAATAAACAGTTTGTTGACTGGTTTCTAACATTTGAAATATTTAGACAGATTATGGAAAGTAAACATAACTCACTGCTAAAAGCGGCACCACCACCGTTGGAAGGCTAAACTGTTTCTACCGTCAATCAGGCAGTAAAGAATCCTGTAAAAAAATGATGCCGTCATAATAAGTTTTCTTATCATCATTCTCTTACTAATACTCTTAATTATAATCATAAATGTTAATCTTAACTTTAACTTGAATCCGAAAACTGTTCGAGTGCAGATTCAGGATAATGTTTTTTCATCCTTTACTTATATCTTTTCCTTTTAGTAAATTATGTGAAAAATTTTTCTCTTATAATGAAAAAGCTGACATATCTACTTATAAATATATTTTTTCTCTTATCTCATCATTTTATCTTTTCGCAAGATAAGGTTGTTATTATTACCGATAGCCTGATTTCAAATAATACTTTTTACCCAACTGTTCAACTGTCCTTCCAAGCCGGTGATGATTCATCATGGGCTGACCCAAATTTTGATGATACTGATTGGAAAATAACAGATACACGCTTTTTAGCAGATGGACCTGACGTTGAATGGAACGGAACAGGATGGTTCCGAATGAACATTTTTGTCGATTCAAATCTGGTAAACAAGCATATTGGTATCTTCCTATATAATACTGGTCATCTTAAGCTTTATCTTAATGGAAATTTACTGCACGAAACAAAAATAATGAATCGTTTTCCGCAGCAAATTGTTTTCAATAAACCTGGTAAAAATCTAATAGCTATCAGATTTTCAAACAGCAATTGGGAATTTCTAAATTCTAATGGTCGCTGGGCCGGGTTTAGAATCGGTTTTGCAGATTATGATAAAGCAGTGGATCAAGCTATTCATTCTGATAGATTTAAGTTAATAGAAGAACTTATTTTTTTGATACCTGCCTTAATTCTTGCCTTCTTGCATTTTTTCATTTTTTTGTTCGATAAAAGAACGAAACAAAATTTATACTATGTTATTTTTCTTTTAAGTTTTTCATTTTTTATTTTCATCACTTACTCATGGTATTTTGCTTCTTATCAAACAACTATTGTATTATTAAGTAGATTTGGTCCGCTTGCCCTTAACTTCATACTCCTTTTCGGAGCATTTACAATATTTGCGATTTTTGACTACAAACATAAATACGCCAAAATATTTTTACTAATCGCAATTGTACTTGGAATCATCGGATTTATAACTGCCGGTCATAAATATGTTTATTATTTGTCATTTATATTTATTTCTTTCGTCTCTTATCAGGCAGGACAAGTTGTTTTTAGTCCGAATAAAAAATTAGGAAAGGATAAAAAAATAATCCAGATAGGGTTTGGTATTTTCTCACTTAGTGGTATCTATCAAATGCTTCTGAGTTTTGATATAGTGGGACCTATCCTTGGAAGTTATAATATTTTTCTTTTCGGAGTGCTGGCATTTTTGTTATCCATGTCAATCGCGTTAGCAAAGGAATTTGTAAACACCAGGAAAAATTTAGAACAACAATTAATACAGGTTAAAGATCTTTCTCAAAAAACTCTTGAGCAAGAATTAGCCGCTAAAGAACATGCAACGGAAAGAAAAATCTTAGAAATAGAGAATGAGAGGAAGACAAAAGAACTGGAAGAAGCCCGTCATCTTCAACTTTCTTTACTGCCAAATGATATTCCTCTACTCGATGACCTTGAAATTTCAGTCTATTTTACAACAGCTACTGAAGTTGGAGGTGATTATTATGATTTTCTACAAACTAAGGATGGTACATTAATTATTGCATTAGGAGACGCCACTGGTCATGGTACTAAAGCAGGTTTAATGGTCGCAATTATAAAAGGATTATTCAAATCATTAGCAGAAAAAGCAAACATCCCGGAGTTTTTCAGCAAGTCTACGGAAATAATAAAGGATATGAAACTCGGTAATCTTTTTATGTCTCTGCTTCTTTTGCGTATAAAAAATAAAACAGTAACTGCATCAGCTGCTGGAATGCCTCCTATATTAGTCTATAGATCTAAAGAAAAAAAGGTTGAGTCAATAGTTTGTAAAGGAATGCCGATTGGTGCCTATAAGGATTTCCCTTACGAAACAAACGAATTTAATGTTGAGACCGGTGATGTTATTTTAATTTTGAGCGACGGACTTCCTGAACTTTTTAACGATAAAAAAGAGATGTTCGATTATCATAGAGTAAATTTAAAACTTTCCGAATTAGGTGCATTCGGATCAAAAGAAATTGTAAATGGTTTTAAAGATTCAATTGATGAATGGCGAAAAAATAAATTACCGGATGATGATATTACCTTGCTGGCTATAAAATTCAAATGAAATAACTTTGTTTCGTAAACTCAAAATTGATAAGCATTCGGATATAAAAAAATAGCTGAATCCGACTTTGCCGGAGCATTTTATTACTGAGAAAAGAATGTACGTTGATCAATTCATCTTATTACTGATTATGATACTTGCGTTTTATGCAACACCCGGTCCGGCTACAATAAGTTTGGTTGCAAGCGGGGCATCCTACGGATTTAAAAATTCAGTGCCTTATGTGTGGGGATTGATAATTGGTATATCTCTAACATTAACTGCTTCAGCATTAGGCTTGATTTATATTATTACCAAGTATCCACTTCTTTTTGAAATATTCAAATATATCGCGCTAAGTTATATGCTTTACCTAGTATTTAAAATTTGGAACACAAAAGAGGTATCGGTAAATAACTCTAAACCTCTTACATTTGCAAATGGTTTTCTTCTCAACTCACTTAATCCAAAAGCATACATTGGTGCTTTTGCAATCTTAACTCAGTTTGTAAACTCCGAAAGTGAGTTGCTTCGTAATGAATTTATTGTGGCGGGGATAATCTTTATTTGTGTTAGTATAATAGATTTCGTGTATTGTTATTTAGGTGAAATTGTATTTAGTCTAATTACAAAAAAGAAAAATATTTCTATTGTTAATAAAATTATGGCGGTTTTACTTTTTGCAAGTATTATTTATGTAATTATCTAGTTATCAGCAATGCCTTTAATACAAATTTCAAGATTGAATGATGATTAAAAAAAACGCTCTCGAATTAATTGGTAATACACCTTTAATTGAACTTTCGAAAATTCATAAAGGTCCGGGCAGAATTTTCGTCAAAGCGGAATTTTTACAACCCGGTGGAAGCATAAAAGATAGAGCTGCAAAAAAGATAATTGAACTGGCTTATAAAAATGGAGAGCTTAAAAAAGGTCAACCGGTTGTGGAAATGACAAGCGGAAATATGGGTGCTGGATTAGCGATTGTTTGCAATTTTCTGGGGAATCCTTTAATAGCTGTAATGTCGGAAGGTAATAGCCCTGAAAGAGCAAAAATGTTGAAAAATATGGCAGCAGAAATTATACTTACAAAACAAGTTGAAGGTACACCCGGTAAAGTAACGGGGAAGGATATAAAAGTTGCAACAGAGAAGGCGAAGGAAATAGCAACTGATAGAAATGCCTTTTATGTTGACCAGTTTAACAACATTGGAAGCGTTCTGGCACACTATGAAGGAACAGGACCGGAAATATGGCAATCACTTAATGGTAAATTCGATGCCTTTGTATCTTCCGTTGGAAGTGGAGGAACATTCACCGGATGCTCAGGATATTTCAAGTCGCAGAATAAAAATATTTTATGCGCTGTTGTTGAACCTGAAGGATGTGAAATTCTCGCTAATAAGGAAATCACCAAATCCGAACACCTTCTTCAAGGAACAGGTTATTCACTGATTCCTCCTCACTGGGATAAATCAGTTACGGACGTGTACCTATCGGTATCTGATGAAGAAGCTATAGAGTACAAAAATTTACTGGCTGAAAAGGAAGGGTTATATGTTGGCTATTCATCTGCTGCAAATGTATGTGCTGCAATCAAATTGTTAAAATCTGAAAATTTAGAGAATCCAAATCCAAAAATTGTTACTATTCTATGTGATACAGGGCTAAAATATTAAGCTATTTCTTAAGATGATTAAGGGAAGCAGCATAACCTTAACCATTAAACCAGAGCCCCGATAAAGTTTTCTCATCATCATCCTCTTACTCATACTCCTAATCCAAAACCTAAATGTAGTTCGCTTTCAGTAATCCCACTGTCATTCAGTGCGAATCTTGTTAAACAGAATTAATTACAAATTACGGTGTTGATGTTAAACAAACAAGATTCCTTCGGAATGACAATCTACCGTTCAAGTTCAGGTTCAGGATATATTCCCTTCATTTATTGAGATTAGCTTAATATTATTTTATTTTACAATTGCAAATATGTTGAGTGCTAAAAAAAGGAGTAGTTATGAAACACATTAAACAAAAACAAATTGTTGTTTTTCTTTTTGTTGCTACTTTATTGGTTAGTTGCAACGATAACGGAAACCCTATTGTTAACAAAAATGAAAGACAAATTGAATTAGAAATAATTCCTTCAAACCAAGTTTTAATTACTTGGGATTCCACTATTTATCAACATACTACTATTTGGAAAATATATTTAGACACAACTGCGGCCGACTCTTTAGCAAATTTGTTGAACAATAGCGAAGTATTAATTGAAGATATGTGGTATCCTAATGTATATTCTGAATGTGGAATTCAGATTATAGCTGGGAGCGAAGTCATTATTAAATTGTATAAACCTGATACTCTGATTTTTAATTATGGATTCCAGAACAATGATGGAATTTTTCCAATAATTTGTTTTAATTTTTGGCGTCATTATAAATATATCTACAAGTAAATTTTATTTGTAGGAAATTATAGATAAAACAAAATCGCACCTAACAAGTGCCTCAAGACGAAAGCGTTTTCGCATTTAGCATTTGTGCAAATTCAAAGTTTATTTTTCCGTTTCGGATGTGTTGTTTGGCTTAGTTTGTAAATAAAAGTTTGTTCTAAATAAAAAGTTATTTAATAAATATGGCATTGTTGTTTTGGCTTAGGCACAACGCCGTTAAACAAGAGACCCCGATAAAGTTTTGTCATCATCATCCTCTTACTCATACTCTTAATCATAATCTTAAATTTAAATCCGAAGACTGTTCAAGTTCAGGTTTAAGTTCAAGCATAAGTTCAGGTTCAGGATATATTCCACACATCTATTGAGATTAGCCCTATAATGTTTTAATTTATACTTGCCCGGCATAAAGGTATGCGTTTAGCACCGGCAGGCAGGATTGAAAATATGTTAGCCCCTTATAAAATAACTTAAGATTAATAGCCAACATAATTTTCAGCTTAAAAAAATATTCGATCCATATAAATAACGATCAAGGAAAGGAAATTATCATATCTCAACTCGTCGAAGCTTGGCGTATGAGTAATGAGGCCAACCTCTACCTCCTCGATAATATTGCAAACGAGTATTTGGAGGACAGCTATTCCGCGCGTACGCGTACTGTCGCTGCCCAGTTCGCCCATATTCACAATGTTCGCCTTCGCTGGCTCAACCATGCTGCTCCGAATCTAGTAGGAGAAGTGGAAAGTTTTCCCAAGGGTGCTCAGCCTACGAAAGAAGAACTAAAAGAAGCCCTGCAAGCTTCGGAAGAAGTTATCGCCTGGTTCCTTGAAGAATGCGAAGCTGCCGGAAGTGTAAAGAAGTGGAACGGCTCGCCAGCTACTTTCCTTGGCTATATGATCGCACATGAGGCGCATCACCGCGGGTTGGCCATGGTTGCCATGCGGATCTCCGGGCATAAGCTGCCGCCGGAGGTTATATATGGTCAATGGCAATGGGGTAAGAAGCGAAATTTACGGTGAGCGCAAGCTAGGGGGAAGCAAGGCGGCGAATAGATAACAAGATAGAAGTCTAGGAATCTGCATTACCTTACCCTTTAAACCAGAGCACCAATAAAAATTTCTCAACTTTTTTGTAATTGCACAGTATTTATTTTAATTTACCATTGAAAATATGTTAACCCCTTATGAAATAACTTAAGATTAATAACCAACAAAATCTTGCAGCTTAATAATATGTTAGGCATAAAATGATCTACAAAGTCCGAGCAAAATTTATTGAGGTGAGACTGGGTGATTTCTATGAAAAACTCACCGATGGGACAATCATCGGACAACGTCCAGATGGCGAAGAAATAGTCGCTTCAATGAAACGGGCAATGCTTACTACACCTGGTGTTGTCGAATGGTTCGAGATGTGTTTTTGCCCAACACCTTTACAGCATGAACGGATGACCCATTATGATTTTTACTTTTCGGACATTGAAACTGAACTTGTTGAAGACTACGGTGCAGTTGAAGGAAAATCATTTTGGTCATATATGGAATCGTTCAAAAGAGGAAAAGAAAAAGCCTAACAGCCCATCGTACAGACGCTCGTTCCCTGCACAGTTTATGGGCAAGTCGTTAGCCAGCATTGATGAGTAATGAGATAAAATAATGACAGGCGTAAAACAACCAAAAACTCTAGGGTTGGCATTCTTAATAACGCTGGTCATTGCTGTGTATGGAAGTGTGTTGGCTATAGATGGTATGAAGGAGTGGTATCCTTATTTAGTAAAACCTGTGGATATTCCAATGTGGTTATTTGGTTTTGTCCAGCTGGTTTATTATGGTATATGCATAACCATTTTGTATCGTTTATTTTCATATATTGAAGATACGAAGGAGAGAAAAATATCGTTATCCTTATTCCTTTTCATGATGATCTTTGCGGAATCATGGAATTATTTTTTCTTGGGGCTTAAAAATGTTTCGTTGGGTTTTTGGTTAATGTTGGTATTTTCTCTAATTGCAATTGTTGTATATTTAAATTTACGCAAAACTGATAAAGTTTCATCATATGTGTTCTTGCCCTATCTAGTATGGTTGTTAGCTGACATATCCTGGATATTCAAGTTATGGCAAGCAAATACATAGAATATGGCTAACGAGGCAAATTCAACCGACGCCAAAAAGCTGCGCGGCTGATTTACGTAATTAGATGTCACAAAGAACGAAAGGAGCGGTTATGAATGAAAAGAAAACATTAACGGACTACCCCATCCACGAGCTTCTCGCAGAAAGGTGGAGTCCCTATGCTTTTGATGACCGCCCGGTCCCGGAAGAGGATTTGCGTTCTCTGTTTGAAGCGGTGAGATGGGCGCCATCTTCTTATAACGAGCAACCGTGGAGATACATAGTTTGCACTAAGGACGACCCAGAGCAGTTCAAGCGACTTCTCTCCTGCCTCGTCGAAGGAAACCAGATCTGGGCGAAAGCGGCGCCAGTTCTTGCCTTGGGCGTGGTGAGTCTGAGATTCGCACGCAATGCCAGGGACAATCGAGCTGCAGTCCATGACCTTGGCCTTGCGGCTGGCAACCTGCTACTGGAAGCGACGACCCGCGGTCTGCTTGTCCATCAAATGATCGGGATACTCCCAGACAAGGCGCGCGAGATATACGGGATACCTGAGGGTTTTGAGGCGTGGACGGCTTTGGCGATCGGCTATAAGGGAGACCCGATGAGTCTTCCCGACCAGCTAAGGGAACGCGATCTAGCACCGAGGCAAAGAAAGCCGCTGCGTGAGTTCGTCTTCAGCGGGAAGTGGGAAAATCCCTCTCCGTTGGTTTTAAACAAGTAACACCTTGCAACCGACCGCTTACAGCGGCGGCTGAACCCAACCGTTAGGTTTTGCAAACTTATAGAGTAGATCGCAGTAAACTATATTGAAAATGACCGGATCAAAACAATCCTAATGAATAATTATGAAAGCAATTATACATAATAAATATGGTCCGCCGGATTTTCTTCAGCTCAAAGAGGTAGAAAAACCTACCCCTAAAAATAATGAAGTGTTGATAAGAGTATATGCAACTACAGTCAATCGAACAGATTGTGCAATGCTTAGAGCAAAACCATTTATTATGCGATTTTTCACAGGGTTATTCAAACCAAAAATACCGGTTCTTGGAACTGAAGTTGCGGGCAATATTGAAGCTGTTGGTAAAGATGTTAAGTCTTTTAAAATCGGGGATAAAGTTTTTGGATTTGATGACGGAGGTTTAAGTTCTCATGCCCAATACATAACACTATCAGAGAATAAAGCACTGACAACAATACCTAATAACCTGACATATAAGCAAGCTGCAGCTAGTTTCGAAGGCGCGCATTACGCTTACAATATGATCAAGAAGGTGGACCTTAAAAGTGAACAAAAAGTTCTAGTTAATGGTGCAACTGGAGCTATTGGTTCCGCAGCAGTTCAGCTTTTAAATTATTTTGGAGCAAATGTGACTGCAGTTTGTAATGCGAAAAACTTTGAACTAGTAAAATCGTTAGGAGCCACCAAAGTAGTTGATTACACAAAAGAGGATTTTACTAAATCAAACGAAAAATATCATTATGTACTTGACACAGGCGGCAAAAGCACATTTTCAAAGTGTAAACCATTATTACTCTCCGGCGGCGTATATATCTCATCAGAATTAGGATCGATGGCTCAAAATCTTTTCTTCGCAATTATTACTCCTATGATGGGTAGCAAAAAAGTTATATTTCCGATTCCTACAGATACTAGAGGAAGCATACTTTTTATTAAAAAACTTATAGAGCAAGGAAAATTTAATTCAGTTATAGATAGAGAATATCCACTAGAACAAATTACCGACGCATTTAGGTATGTTGAAAAAGGATTCAAAACGGGAAATGTGGTGATAACTTTAGGGGAATAACCATGAAGGCAATTGTTTATCACAAATATGGTTCACCCGATGTTCTTGAATTGAAAGATGTATCAAAACCTACTGCCAAGGACAATGAAGTGTTGGTAAAAGTTCATGCATCATCTGTAAATGACTGGGACTGGGGTCTCCTTAGAGGAACGCCGTTCGTGAATCGCCTGCTATTTGGTCTTCTAAAACCTAAAATCAAGATACTAGGAGTTGACATAGCGGGGCGGGTTGAAGCGGTAGGTAGAAACGTGAAGCAGTTTCAGCCAGGTGATGAGGTATTCGGGGACCTATGCGGCTGTGGTTGGGGCGGGTTCGCAGAGTATGTATGTGCTCGTGAAAATGCATTAGCGTTGAAACCGGCAAGTATGACATTCGAGCAAGCAGCGGCCGTACCTCAGGCAGCAGTCCTTGCTCTACAAGGTCTTCGCTATAAAAGACAGATTAAGCCAGGGCAAAAGGTTTTGATTAATGGTGCAGGTGGTGGTGCGGGTACGTTTGCGGTGCAGATTGCCAAATCATTTGGAGCTGAAGTAACTGGTGTGGACAGAACGAGTAAATTGGATTTGATGCGCTCGATTGGTGCAGACCATGTCATTGATTACACGCAAGAAGATTTCACAAAAAATGGGCAGCGTTATGACCTGATTCTTGATGCTGCGGCATATCATTCAATTTTCGATTACAAGCGTGCATTAAGTCCCAGGGGAATTTATGTTATGGTCGGCGGTTCTATGGCTCGAATTTTCCAGGTTATGTTCCTGGGACCATGGTTTTCAATGATCGGCAGTAAGAAAATGGGTATCCTGGCGCATAATCCAAACAAGGATCTGGCTTTTCTGAAAGAGCTTTTTGAAGCCGGCAAAGTCGTACCTGTTATAGATAGACGTTACACGTTAAGTGAGGTTCCTGAAGCTCTCCGGTATTTTGGAGAAGGACACGCCAAAGGAAAAGTAGTAATAACTTTGGAACATAACAACAAAACCTAACAAAGCGCTGCACCCGCTATTCCACTGCGGTTCATAGCAGCAGATGAGGTTGGTCGTTAAACATAAACCCGTATAAAGTTTTCTCATCCGTATTGTAATTTCTTACATTTTATTTTAATTTATAGTTGCCTTGTTTAAAGGAATGCCTTTAGCACTGGCTGGCAGGAATGAAAATATGTTAGCCCCTTATAAAATAACTTAAGATTGATAGCTCAACATAATCTTGCAGCTTAATAATATGTTTGGCAATACGTTTACTCTTACTTATTATTAGCCTAAGTAGTAGAAGAGTTAATGTTTGGTGCTGGTATTTTCAGTTGAGAGTATTTCAGTAAAATCAGATGGAGGTTAGCTATGCAGGCAAAACAAGTTATGCGTTACGTATCAGTCCTTTTAGTCAGCACGGTAGCTCTCAGTTGTACTGAGGAACCGCAAACAGGTAAGGAGGAAATTATGGATAAGCAAGAAATAACATCTCTTACGACCGCCCAGAAAGTTTTGGTCGAGACCTGGGAGGAGCATACGAAGGCCGAGTTTGAGACCCAAAGTACAGACGAAACATTGAGGACAATGGTTGCAGGTGCCCATGTTAACCATGTTCCTGTGTTGACTGGTGGTGTAGGATTGGATGAAGTAGGTAAGTTTTATAGTACACACTTCATTCCACAGATGCCCCCAGACACTAAAATGACCCCAGTCTCACGAACGGTGGGTAATGACCAATTAGTAGATGAATTGATCTTTAAGTTTACTCATACCATCGAAATGGATTGGATGCTGCCAGGTATTGCTCCGACCGGAAAACCGGTAGAAGTTGCTTTAGTGGCAATCATCGGATTCCGGGACGGCAAAGTGGCACATGAGCATATCTACTGGGACCAAGCCTCTGTACTTGTCCAGCTTGGTTTACTCGACCCTAACATCCTCCCCGTGGCAGGCAAAGAGAGCGCCCAGAAGGTTTTTGAACCGAATTCTGTACCATCGAATAGACTAATAAAACGCGCTCACAAAAATAAGTAAGTATTTAGAAGTGAATACGCTTCGACGGAAAAGATAGTAGGAAAATCAAAGCCCATAGAATACGGCGATACCTTGCAAGTATATATATAAGTCATTGCAAAAATGAAGTTGGGTGCGCCAGTTGCCTAACTTTTGTTGTACCGGAAGTAAGTGCAGTTTACATTTTTAATTTAAGGGTTTACAGTAGTTTATGTTGGGTGCGTTTATCAAAGATTGGTGTGTGAATTCCCTTGCTCCGGCAATCGCCAAGTTATACCAGTACCCCCGTATAAAGTTTTCTCATCATCATCCTCATACTCATATTTTTACTCATACTCTTCATCTTAATCTTAAATTTGAATCCGAAGACTTTTCGAATTCAGGTTTAAGTTCAAGTTCAGGATATTTTCCTACATCTATTGAGATTTGTCCGACAATATTTTAATTTACACTTGCTTGACCTATAGATATGTGATTAGCATCGACATGCAGGCGCAATGAGTATATTGGGACGTTATCTACAACAATCAGAAATTATGATAAATATAATAAATTAAAATAATTTAATATGATTCCAATAATTATAGGAACTGGTATATTTTTAATGATTCTTGAACGAATCATTCCAGATCAAAAATTGCCTGTTGTAAAAGGATGGTGGAAAAGAGTTATAATCATTAATGTCCTACAATTAGGAATTATTATTTTAGGAAGGTACTCCTGGGACATATGGCTTAAGAAAGTTTCTTTGTTTTCACTTTCAGAGCAGCTAAATCCAATTCTTGGTGGATTAGTAGCTTACTTTATCATGACCTTCGTATTTTATTGGTGGCATAGATTGCGACATGATATTAATTTTCTATGGCTTACTTTTCATCAAATACATCATAGTCCGCAAAGAATTGAAACAATAACATCTTTTTATAAACATCCATTAGAAATAATTTTCAATTCTATACTAATTGGATCTATCAATTTTCTAATTCTGGGATTATCAATAGACTCAGCCGCTTATGTTTTGTTATTCAGTTCAATAGGTGAATATATCTATCATATAAACATAAATACTCCTCATTTGATGGGGATCTTTTTTCAGCGTCCGGAAATGCATAGAATTCACCACCAGCGATCAAAGCATTACAATAACTTCTCTGATCTGCCAATTTGGGATATGATGTTTGGCACATTTGAAAATCCAAGGATTATGGACAAAAAATGTGGCTTCAAACCAGAAAGAGAAAAAAAGTTGTTAAGTATGCTTGGATTTAAAAACGTTAATAACCAATATAAGCCAAAAAAGATAAATTGAGAAAAACACTCTATATAGTAGTCTTAGCCATTGGATTATTGCAGATAATAGGTTATTTGACAAAAGTAAAAATTATTAGAGACCTAGGAGTAGTCACAGCGTCTTCTCCATTACCCATTGTATTTACAGAAGTTAAAGGCGTAGAAACTTTTGCAAGTGATTTTTTCTTTCAATTCACCAATCAAAATGGATCTCTTGAAAAAATTAAAATTACGCCAGAGATTTATTCAAAATTCAAAGGACCATACAACAGACGTAACATATATGGTGCAGCAATTTCGTATGGCCCAGTTCTTCCTGAAAAGATATGGAAAGCTGTATTGACTTACGGACTATGTAATAACATATTGAGGGATGAACTTCAAGTGCCAGTTACAGCGCAAGATTTCTCAATTTTTATAAAAACCAGAACCAAGGGAAGAAATAATACTTGGATTCTTAGTACTACATGTGAAAATTGAAATCATATTCACCATATCAATTCTCCTTCTTCAGGATTATACTCGGATTATATCTTTGCATTCACTTTATTCAACTCATTCCCTATGCAGCAGAAATTTGGAGTGACCAAGGACTTCTTCCGGACCCTTCATTGAATTTGACGTATGGAATTTTCCCGAATATCCTTTACCTATTTTCAAGTCCTTTAGAGGTAACAATATTTGTTAGCATACTATCCCTTTTATCTTTTCTCTTTCTCATGGGATATCAGCGAACGATTGTTTCTTTATTACTATGGTATGGATGGGTCTGTTTATTTGATAGGAATAATCTTATAAGTAATCCTGGAATTCCTTTTATAGGTTGGATTCTTTTATGTTGTGCTCTCATACCGAAAGGAGAACCATTATCACTAACCAAGCTAAAAACAGAAATAAAGTGGGAATTTCCACTAATAATATTTATTGGTGCTTGGGTTCTTATGTCTGTTGGATATACAATAAGTGGTATAGACAAGTTTCAGTCTCCCAGTTGGAGGAATGGCACTGCAATCTATCATCTACTGGAAAATCCATTAGCAAGAGATTGGTGGTTAAGGGAATTTATTTTGCAGCTACCAGAACAAATAATAAAACTAAATACTTGGGTCGTATTATCGCTCGAAATATTCTTCTTGCCCTTAGTATTGCTAAAATTTACAAGGAAATGGATTTGGCTTGCTATGATAGGTATGCATATTGGCATCTTAATGATTGTGGATTTTGCAGATCTCACATTCGGTGTGTTGATGATTCATTGGTTTACATTTGATGGTCGTTGGTTAAAATCTAAACCAAAACAATCGGGAATTGTATTTTTTGATGGCATTTGTGGGTTATGTAACAAGTTTATTGACTTTCTATTATCAGAAGACAAGAATGATACTCTTACCTATGCACCACTCCAGGGAGATACTGCAAAAATGAAACTATCCAAAGACGAATTAGAAAATGTAAATACCATTATCTATCAAGAAGAGAATAAAACATATAAGCTATCTGATGCCATACTTAAAATATTAGGTAGCTTAGGAGGGATATGGAAACTTGTTATAATTTTTAGGATAATACCCAAATTCATCAGAGATAAGCTATATAAATACGTTGCCAGTAATCGTTATAAATGGTTTGGCAAAAAAGAAACTTGCAGAATACCAACTCCAGAAGAAAGAAGTAAAATACTAATGTAAAAATGAATAAAAGCAGATAACACTGTATAGGGCAGAATACTCCCCTTGGTATTCATCCTCCTATATATGATCCGTTAGCCGTAAGTTAAAACGACAAAATGCATTTCATTAATTATTCACGTAATCAATTCCACCTGCCAGTTCTACAATTAACCTATACCCTTCTTCCTGCTTAGCTTCGTCCTGCAGTAAGTCTGTACGTTGCTCTTCCAATTTACCCACCAGTTTTTTTGGAGGTGAGCCAAAGAATTTACCTGAATCCTCTTTGCCATAGTGTGAAACTTCAAGATACCTTTTAGCTGCTGCAGAAACAGGACCTGCCATTCCCATTAGAGGACCAATAACTTTCATCATTGGAACCATAATATGTCGCATCGGCCACGACTGGTCTCGAACAAAGTTAGTCGACATCACAGAGCCAGGCGATACTGTATTAACTGTTATACCGTTCGGTAACCTTTTTGAAAGCGAATTTGACCACCAAGCCACATACACTTTAGCTAGTGCGTAGGCGTTCATAGGAACGTATTTGGCAGGATAAGCTGCCATGGCATAAGCTTTTAAAGTATCATGCATGTTGCCTTTAAAATCTGTTTTAGCTGCTTTATCAAGATCGGGCAATTTTATTCCAGGAACATCACCTCTTGCAGCTTCTGAACCAGCAATGATAATCTTTCCATTTTCACTTATTCCCCTCTTATTTAGTAAGTTCATCGTCATAGCATGATGTCCAATCAAGGTCGAAGCAAAGGTCAGATCAACCCCGGTAGAGTTTTTCATAATGTTGCTTCCAGAACTCATACCTGCATTCAGAATCAGAAGATCGATCTTATATCCTTTAGAGATCAGCTCATCGCTAGCACTTATTGCTGATTTTACCTCGGAAACATCCATCGCTATGGTTTCAAAAACATCTTTGTTTCCAATCTCGATGAGAAGCTTACGGGCTGCTTCGCCCTTTTCGACTGTCCTACACGCCAGTATCACCTTTCTGTAACCTGCTGATTCCAGCTGGTGTGCCGTTTCGAAACCAATTCCAGAATTTGCGCCTGTTATCAGGGCAGTTCCCTTAATCATATTTTCGTTTTTGTTCATACTAATCCAATTTTAACTGTTTTAAAACATATAAGCTACAAATTTAAAATTTGCTAAACTTAACAATTTAGATCAATTGCTGATCAAAATGGTTTATGGACCCGTTCCACTGCCTGGGCAAACTCGTGCTTTGCTGATGAACTTTAAAGTTAAACCAGAGCCCCGATTAAGTTTTCTCGTCCGTATTGTAATTTCTTGCAATTTAATTTAATTTTGAGTTGACAATATGTAATCCCCCTTTCTGTTGACTGCAATAGTGGCCGGGGAATGTCCTAATTTTTGTGGGTAGGAACATCCGTAGATGAACATTTTAAAACCAATATTTTTGCAGGATAACAAGAAATATCAAGCGGTAATCTTGCAAGTTAAAAATATGTTAGAAGATATACTTTTTGGATAGGTCAAACACAGATATGTTACAGAGATGATTGTAATTATTTATATTTTAATTCTAGCGATAACAATATTTACAGCTTACTGGGCTTATAAAAATGGTAAATTATCAAAGCATCCCACTATTTATATAATCATACCTACTCTGCTTTATTGGTATTGGGAAAGTCAAGCTGAAGGAAATATTAGAATAGATTTAATCCTTATCTATCCGATTTTGTTTGCAATCTATATTGCCGTGCTTTGGGGTAAATTTAGATATTATTCAATATTTATTTCTGCTCTTTTAATGGTAATGAATATTATATTTTTCATATTTTCATATGATCTTTTTGGAAAATATCCTGGATGATTAAGTGAGGCAACAATAGATCGAGTGTTCTTCTAACAATTGGGTCAACCGGACGAGCAAAATCCGCGCGCCGGTTAGCTTGATGTTAAACCTGAGCCCCGATAAAGTTTTCTCATCCTTATTGTAATTGCACCCAATTTATTTTAATTTACTATTGCATATATGTTAACCCCTTTCTGTTGACTGCAGTACTTGCTGGGGAATATTCTGATTTTTGTGGGTAGGAACGAGCCGGAAATGAATAATTTAAAACCAATATTTCTGCAGGATAACCTTATAATACTAGTAATAATCTTGCAGATTAATAATATGTTATAAGCTCGGCAAATTTCAGTTTTTTGATTCAGATATTATTTTTTTAAATTTGGATGTAAAGGATTCTTAAATGAAGAACGAAATTAAACAATGAACAGACATATAAAGTAGAATTGCGTAATAAACGAAAAAACATATAACTAATAGTCCTGCTATACGCAATGCGTATAGCGAGACGTTGGCGTGCATTAAATTAAAATGGAACCAATATGGAGGCAAAACTTTACAGAATTATTTTTCCGGTGAATGATATCAACAAAGCAGAAAAATTTTACTCTAAAATTCTCAAGCAAAAAGGTACTAGAGTATCACCTGGTCGTCATTATTTTAATCTTGGAGGAACGATATTGGCTTGCTACGACCCTACTGCAGATGGTGATGAAAAAGGAAACTGGGAGTTTCACAAAAATCAATATATCTACATATCCGTGCCTGATTTGGAAAACATAAAAGCTGAAATGGAGAATCTTGACTATAAATCAATCGGGGTTATTGAAAAGATGCCTTGGGGTGAAAGGTTACTTTATGCTAATGATCCTTTCGGAAATCCAATATGCTTTGTTGATGAAAAAACTGTTTTTACAGGAAATTAAACCAATATCAGCTGTTAACACCAAATAAACTGTATTAGAACGCAGTTTATTAATATCGTTAACAGTAAGTTTACAAAAAGAAAAAGGACTGACCTTACATTTATACAATATTAATGACAATAGAGACCATTATAAAACAATATGACTTTAATTTAGAGTATGCAAAAGCTCTCGTTCAAGACCTCTCGGACAACCAAATGACAAGTATTCCTGCAAACGGACTTGAAAATCATCCCGCTTTCACGCTTGGACATTTAATTTCTGGAAGTGCTGGATTAGCGGAGGACTTAGGAGATAAATTTGAAATGCCAAACAATTGGGCGGACTTATTTTTACGAAAAGGACCCGGGGACCCCAGAAAACCTGACCTTGACAAAAGCAAGTATCCATCTAAGCAATTATTACTTAAAGAATTGGAAGAACAACATAATAAGGTTAAAAAATTATTGAAATGCATTGACATAAATAAATTAAGTGAAAAATTCAAATGGCGCTTCAGCAGATATATGCCCTCTCTACTCGACATTATTACTTTTATGTGCATTAATCATGAGGCAACGCATTTGGGACAACTTGCTGCATGGAGACGGGCAATGGGTTTAACATCAGCACTTGCTACATTATGACCCGAAAGACCAAACCTACCGCCGACATTACATATAGTTTACGGAGGGTTAAGTGCTTAATTATGAACATTTTAAATATAAATAAACGTTAATGTAAATTGAAAGAATTGTGTTTCAAAATCCGCCACAATCCATAATCTAAACGTTGTGTGTCATATATCTAACTAACATGAAAACTAATATCAGAAGCTATTTAAGTATTAAGCTCCTCTGCTTGGTGTGGGTATCTATGATTTTCAATCATAATATTCTTGCACAATCAAATCCTGTTTCTAAGGACGATTATTTGCTTGAATTGGATGAAAAGATACCTGCTTGGTTGGAAGAGTTTATTGTTCCGGGAGCAGCTATCGCGCTTATTGAGAATGGAGAAGTTATATTTCAAAAAGGGTATGGTTATGCTGATGTGAAAAACCAAGTTAAGATAACTACTCAGACTGGATTTAATATTGGCTCAATATCTAAAACGGTAACCGCTTGGGGAGTCATGAAATTGGTGGAAGATGGTAAAATTGAATTGGACAGTCCAGCAGAAAAATATCTGACGCGCTGGCATTTTCCGAGCTCAGATTTTGATGTAGATGAAGTTACCATTAGAAGGCTGCTTAGTCATACAGCAGGACTTTCTTTACATGGTTATCCGGGATGGGCACCAAGTGATACCTTACCTACAATAGAGGAATCGCTATCAGGTAAAAATAATGGACCCGGTGATGTTAGAATAATTATGGAACCCGGTACAAAGTGGAAATATTCAGGCGGAGGGTTTACAATTCTTCAGCTAATCATTGAAGAGGTGAGTGGAAAGAAATTTGCAGAATACATGCAGTCTGAAATTCTTGATCCCCTGGGCATGAAAAATAGTAGCTTCCTGATCGATGATAAGATAATGGGTGCATCCTCTTTGGAACACAATACCTATGGCGATGTGATTCCCTTTGAACTATTTACAGCAGAGGCTGCAGCTGGTCTTCATACTACCATAGAAGATTTTACTCTGTTTGCTCAAGCGAGTCTCTATAATTGGAATTCTGAAAAAATTGGCCATTCTATTTTAAAGTCGAGCACCATTGAGTTAATGACAACACCTGCACCAGTCTCTGATGGTCGATATGGTTTGGGCTATGGTGTTGATTCCATACAAAATAGTTCCACAGTTTTAGTTGGTCACGGAGGAGCCAATACTGGCTGGCATGCGTATCTTAGAGTAAATCGAGAAACTGGTGATGGATTTGTCATGGTAACCAATGGCGGATCAGGTTCTAATGTTTACAGACAAGCATATTGCGATTGGATTGATTGGAAAATAGGAGTATCTCTTGGAAATAGATGTAAAAAAACACTTACTGCATTATTAATTAGAACTTTTAAAACTGAAGATATTGAAGCTACATTAGACAAGTATAAAGAGGTTAAGAAAAATGAAGTAGACTCATATTTTTTTAACGAAAACTTATTAAACAATTTTGGATATGATTTGCTTCATGCAAATAAAATTAAAGAAGCCATTGTGATATTTAAGTTGAATGTGGAGGAGTATCCTGAAGCCTGGAATGTATATGATAGTTTAGGTGAAGCATACATGGAGAATGGAGAAAATGAGTTGGCTATTGAAAATTATCAAAAATCGGTAGACTTAAATCCTGACAACACCAATGGAATTGCCGTTCTAAAGAAATTAAAAAGTAAATAATCCATACTAGTTATGATCCTTGGCGTCTTCAGAACTCTACGAGCTACGCCACGCCCATGAACCTCATAGTTAAACCATCGCCCCGATAAAGTTTTCTCATCATCTTCTTCTTACTCATACTCTTAATCATAATCTTAAATGTAGTTCGCGTTCAGTAATCCCACTGTCATTCAGTGCGAATCTTGTTAAACAGCATTGAATACATATTTAGTTGTTGATGTTAAACAAACAAGATTCCTTCGGAATGACAATCTATGGTTCAGCTTCAAGATCAGGTTTAGGATATATTCCCCACATCTATTGAGATTAACCCGACAATGTTTTAGCTTACACCTATCTGACCTAAATGTCTTTGTTTGACACCGGCAGGCAGGCTTGCAAATATGTAACCCCTTTCTGTTGACTGTAGTACTAGCTGGGGAAGTCCCCGCTATTACGGGGTAAATCTGATTTTGGAGAAGATATTCTTAAAAAACATTATATTTATATTATTTAATAAATAATTAGGTGAAATGATGAATAAACAATTTCTGTTCACATTCGTCGTAATCACTATTCAAGTTTCATTTGCACAAACCACTCCCGAATTCAGCAGCAGAATTGATATGGGACTTGTTGAACATCCTGAACTTACAGAAGCCTCAGGCTTGGTTGAGAGCCGAAAAAATGCGCATGTTTTATGGTCCCACAATGATCGAAATAATCAAAACCGGTTATTCGCATTTAACTCAGCGGGAACACATCTTGGAATTTATTGGATTGATGGTGTTGAGAATAGGGATTGGGAAGATTTAGCAATCGGTCCCGGACCAATACCAAATGTAGATTATCTTTACATTGGAGATATAGGTGACAATGATGCAGTTCATGAAAACAAGTATATCTATCGTATTCCTGAGCCTGTAGTAGATTTCAACCAGGTACCCGTTGAGATTACAATTTTTGATGTTGATACAATAATTTTTCAATATCCTGATGGTAATCGCGACGCAGAAACTCTTCTTTTAGATCCATTAACTAAGGATCTTTATGTCGTTTCAAAAAGGGAGTTTGAGGATATTCGTGTTTACCGCGCACCTTATCCTCAACCAACTAATCAAGTTTTTACACTTGAACATGTAGCAACGATCCAGTTATCGCAAATAGTCGGAGGTGATATTTCGCCTTCAGGACTGGAAATACTTTTAAAGACTTACACAAGTATGTATTACTGGAACCGCTCATCAAACCAGAATTTGTGGGAATCCTTTGATAATCCCCCAATCATCTTACCATATGTTGAGGAAATGCAGGGTGAAGCAGTAAGCTGGGCCGCAGACAGCATGGGATATTATACACTTTCAGAAGAACCGAATAATATTCCCGCCCACCTCTTCTATTACCCCCGCATTAATCCCTCGATAGTTGTAATAAATGAAATAATGCAAAATCCGCTTGCTGTAGGAGATGAATTTGGTGAATGGTTTGAACTCTTTAATAATAGTACCGATCCGGTAAATCTAATGGGATGGATTATTAAAGATACGGATACGGACTTCCATATGATTTCCCAATCCATTGTTTTATCACCAGGAGAATTTCTCGTGCTTTCTAATAACTCAGATTCAACTACAAATGGTGGATTGAAAGTCGATTATCAATACAATGATATTGTTTTAGACAATTCAGTTGATGAAATCCTGATGGTTTCCCCAACAGGTGTAGTTGTTGACAGCGTTGCTTATGATAACGGTGTTACATTCCCAAATACAAAGGGAACTTCTATGGCATTATTGAATGAGAACATGGATAATAGCTTTGGTTTGAATTGGAGAGAATCGACCTTGACATTTGGAGATGGAGATTTAGGAACACCAGGATTATCGAATTCCGGTACGATTCCATTCTTGTCAATAAAAGATATTCAATTTACTACAGATTCATCCGGTTTATCACCACTATTTGGACAACGAGTTACAATTTCTGGAACTTTATCTATAGATCCATTCGGATTTTCTGGTTCAACCTTCTTTATACAGGATTCAGTTGCAATGTGGTCAGGGATCATGGTAAAGTATACAAGTGCCGCTCAGATAGGTGATAATGTGAAATTAACCGGGACAGTAGCGGAAGCCAACAATGCTTTAACTATACTCATTGATGTATCCGATTTTGAAATTCTTGAGAATCAATTGATTGAGATTGTTCCAATACCGGTAAGCACTGGTGAGATCAGCACCGAAGGCATAAATGCAGAAGCTTATGAGAGTGTTCTTGTTACTGTAACCGGTATATGTGATAATGAAAATCTAGGATTTAGAGAATGGTCAATTGATGACGGCACCGGTTCAACAAGGGTATATCACACACTTATTGGAGGCTTCACACCTATTTTAGGGAATGAATATTCGGTTACTGGCATCCAATTTTACAGAGATAACAATTTTAAAGTGTTACCAAGGGACATTAATGACATAAGTGATCCTTCTGCATTATCTGATAATTCAGATGATATTCCAAAAATATTTGAACTACATCAGAACTATCCAAATCCTTTTAATCCAACAACAATAATATCTTATTCAATTCCCGTATCTACTCATGTTTCAGTCGTTATTTTTGATATCCTCGGTAGAAAAATACATACTTTGATCAACGAACAAAAATCACCCGGAAATTATTCTCTCAGTTTCAACGGCAGTAATCTTTCCAGCGGAGTATATTTTTATAAGTTACAAACAAAAAATTTTACCAATGTTAAAAAACTGTTGATTATTAAATAAATTGTGGAAATGATTAAAAAATTAACTATCAGTTTAATCTCATTTACAATCATCTCAATCTTCTTATCTTGTGAATCACCTAAACCTCAAAAGTTAATCGGTGAGTGGGAAGGATATTCGGACCAGCTGGAAGCTAGAGAGCCCGTTTTCTATACCTTTAATTCTGATGGCAGCGGAGAATTTACAATTAGAAATATGACTTGGGTAATTAAAAACTATTCTTTAAATGAGGAAAGATCACCGGCAGTTTTGACCTTAGAACTTGATGACCCTTTTGGAGATAGTAAAACTCAAAATCTATTTGTTGAGTTCATTTCCTCGAAAGAAATAATAATAAAGGATAATAAAGGAAAGAAGATCATTTTATACTTGGGGAAAGGCAGGCTAGCAAGTTTAGAGGAAACAGCCCTAAGAAAAGCTAAAAGAAAGGCGCAGAAAAATGCTATGATTTTCGACTGTGCAATTATAGCTTCGGATTCCCGGATCTATTTTAAAAAACCTATCGCCTTGGGTGGTGGAGGGAGTTCCTTCAAGGATTATAAAATTCCAACCTATCTACAGAATACGTCTGAGGGAAAATATAGTTCCACATTGAACTCTGATAATTCACTCTCTATTGTTGGCATCAGTAAATCTCTAGCGGGTGATAGTCTCAATCTGATAAAAGTTTCAGTCAATATGTTCTCTCCTTCTTTGGATGGCGATTTGATTATAGAAGACCCGATGGCGGATAAGTCATCAGAGAAACTACAGTTGAATTTTTATTCTGATCAGAAATTCATTCTTAAAGATCAAAATGGTCAGGATGTTCAATTAGAAGTTAGTGAAGAGATACTCGCGCGAATGGAGAAAGAGAAAATTAAAAATGTTGGTAGGGATGGATTATTATCTGACTGTATGAACTTAGCCTCAAGATGTCAGCAGTATTATAATAAACCAAAGACATTGGGAGGTGGAGGTCATTCCTTCATTGAATATAAGATACCGGCTAATTTGCAGAAAACTCATAACGGCACTTATTCTGCATCTGTAATGAATGATAAAAACCTTCAGATTATCGGCATTGGCAAAGTAGTTGGAAATGATAATATAAATCCTGTAAAGGTTATTGTTACGATATCGCCAAACAAAGCTATTACCAAAGTTGTTAATTAAATGAAGTGATTGATAATTTATCGACCTTGACTCAACAGTTATCCATCGTTATTCCAACTAAGCTTATTGTTCCGTCTGCAAGGTACGGCCGGAGTTTTAACTGAAATGCTATCAATTCGTTAAGTAGTACTATCAGGGGGATACTGATTAAAAAGAAAATTAAAATAACAAAGGAATGAAAATATCTTAGCCCCTTATGAAATAACTAAAATTGATGACCAACATAATCTTGCAGCTTAATAATATGTTAGGCGAAAATAGGAAAACGGATGTATCTATTAGCCAGTTTTGGAATTTTAATGGTTCTACTTAGCATCTCTATGGTGTTAAGTCCGATCCGTTTTTCAAATGGAATAATTAGGTTTAGCGAGAGCGTATATTTTCATCCGTTTGAAATAATAAGTAGACTAGCCTTCGGAGTTGTGTTTGTTATTTATGCAAATCATACACTCTATCCGCAAATGATTTTGGTAATTGGCTACATTTTAATTGCAGTAGGTATAGGTTTGACTTTGACTCCACCAACAAAGCACAAACAGTTAGCGGTATGGTCAGCAAAAAAGTTTTTACATGCCTTTCGCCCTGCTGGAGTAATATCATTTTTATTCGGTTTATTTATAATTTATGCATCAATTGGGGGCGCATTTGCCTAACAAAAAGCTGCACATTGACACCCAAAGTGGAGCTTGGCGTTAAACCAAAGGCCCGATAAAGTTTTCCCATCCTTATTGTAATTGCACCCAATTTAATTTAATTTTGAGTTGCAAATATGTTAACCCCTTACTGTTGACTGCAAAACTGGCTGGGGAATCTCCGGATATATGGTGGGTAGGTTTCTCCCGCTCTGTGCGTGAAGTTAGTTTGAGATGGCTTCATTAAATGATATTAAAATAGAGCAATAAGCTTATTACCAAGAAGAATTCTAATGGAATGATTCTTTATAACTAGTAGTTAGGTGAATATTATAATAATAAGGAGGAAACAATGGCAGGAACAACAAAAATAAGTTTGGGTCAATCAATCGATGACATTATTATAGCGCTCAATGACCTTGATGGGGCGTCACAATTAATAGCTGTTAGGGCAGCTTGTGAACATCTAAATATTCCTATAGAAAAAGCAACCAAAATTCTTGAAAAATCAACACCACTAGCAACTGTAACTGCTAGCAAGGCCCCATTACCGAAACAACCATTGGATCCGAAAAAGATTATTGATATAAGAACTTTCAAGGAAGAAAAACAGCCTGGGAATGCTATTGAAATGGCGTGCGTAGCTGCATTTTATCTTGAAAACTTTGCTCCTGAAGCTGAGAAAAAAGATACCATGACTAATAAAGATATTGCAATTTATTTTAAGCAAGCCAATTTCCCACTTCCAAAAGTACCTACTCAAGTGCTGCCTGATACAAAATCTGCTGGTTACTTTGATTCCCGTGGAAGGGGGAAATATAAGCTTAATCCTGTAGGGCACAACCTTGTTGCCCATTCTTTACCTAAAGGAAAAAAATAGTATTCAATTTTGGGAAGATGGTAGAAAGCATAAGAGACATACAAAAAACTTTAAGCGAGTTGCTAAATTCGCTCAAAAAAATAAGATCAACACAAATTTCTCATGGAAAAATTTTGTCTAGCGTTAAAAAAATAGTTGATGCATATTTCAGGGAATCAAGAAATCTTCTTATAACTTTACAAATCAATCCATCCCATATTTCTGAAATTGATTTTGCAATGCAGGCCCTACTTGAAGCAACACATAAGAAAACAACCACTTCAAAATATAAAAATATAGTAAATAAATTAATCAAAATATTTCAAGAAACAGAAAAGCTAGTCCTCCTATCTGCTACAGAATCAACATCCTCATTTGTCTACAATCAGGCAGATAATAAAATTATTTCAACTCTGAAAAAATTAGTTCCCGGTGCTGCCCTTTCTTATGAGCAAGCTCTTATTGATTTGCAAAGCGACCAAAGATTATCGTGGCGAGGGCCAGCAACTGACTTTCGAGAGTCTTTACGTGAATGTTTAGATTACTTAGCCCCTGAAAAGGAAGTTGTGAACGCTCCTGGTTTTAAGTTTGAGAAGGATCTGAAAAATTCAACTATGCGGCAAAAAGCTATTTTTATTCTGAAGAATAGAGATGAAAACTCTGCTGCCACAAAAACAACAAAAGAGTCTATTGACCTTATTGATCAAACATTAAGTTCATTTGTTAGATCCGTTTATAGTAGAGCCAGTGTTTCTACGCATACGCCTACTGTAAAAGGGGAGGTTGAGCGTATATATAATTTAGTACAACTAGTTTTGCGAGAATTATTAAAATTATAAAATCTAAACTCTTTAATAAGTAAAACCTTCCTCTACGTGTATTCTTTTATAAACTGAAAATCGATTTCAACTCTAACAACTCCCTCCATAATATCTATTCAATATCACAAGTTAAGCCGGCTAAAACTCAAAGATTTTTAATTAAATAATAAGCGGGGCTTTCGTGTGAAATTACATCCGCTTATATTTGCATAGGCAAGTTTTATTTTGTATAAAGTACGGGACTTAACCGGCTGGCGGACGACTAATTTGGATTCCGGATATTCCGGTAAATAGTGATATGGCGGGTAAGTACGGGCAGCCAGTTAGCGGCAACACTGTTATGTTTAAAAATATTTAGGTGAAGTTTTTGAAAAAACAAGTTTCAAGAATGGATTGGTTTAGAAAATCAAGAAAGTCAAAAACAAATGATGGTTTCACATACATTTGGTATGACCAACCGTTTAATCTTTATTATGATGAGGATCAATCGCGAGCGTATCTTGAAATGATTGAAGCCGAAAAGTTTTCAAAATCACTCCACGATCCAATTTTAGATCTGGTTAAAGACAATGCAAAAGATATAATAAATGGCACTAACAATAGAATTGAATTTTACGATTTAGGTCCGGGGCTGCCTAATAAGACTTTACCCTTGCTTAAAGAAATTATTAAACAAAAAAAAACACTTGAATATATTCCAGTTGATATTTCAAAAAGCTTTCTAAAAATAACAGAGGAAGAAGTAAAAAAATACGGAGTTGATGCAAAGGGAATGAATTGTTTATTTGAGGAACTACCATTAATAATTAAACCAAAAAAAAATAATACTACTAGAATATTTCAGATAGGGTTGACCTTTAATAACTATAGACCAAATACAATAAATAAACTTTTAAACAGACTATCTGAGAAAGATGATTTTAGTTTAATCATAACAGAGTACTATGAGACAAAAAAAAGACAGTCCTTACTTTTGCCTTACCAAGATAGTTATGCTGAACGATTTAATTTTCTAGCTTTAAGTCCGCTTAGTTTGAAAAAAAAAGATTTTATATATCACACTCAATATCGAAGTCAAAGAATTGAAATGGGTTTCATTCCCAAACATAATTTAGTTATTGAGGATATTAGATTAACTACTAAACATAAAATTGTCACAGCAATTTCTTATAGATATACGAAAAATAGCTTAACAAATAATATACAAAAGCACTTTCAGAAATATGAAAGGTATGGGAAAGGTGATTTAGTAATTTATAAATTAAAGGATTAATATGGATTCTAGTAATATTGAACTTATTACCCTTATTAGTTCACTAGTCATCGGTGTAATTGTTGCATTGGTGACCAGAAGTACGGACAGCAAGGGTAAAAAAAAGGTTGAATGGGGTATAACATTAAGCTCAATTTTAATAGTAGCTCTAATTGGTTCGCATTTACAGACTAGAGCTGAAGCAAATAAAATTAAATCATTACTTCAGTTTTATGCACAATTTAGTGAAAATCCAGATGCAGTAAGTGTGGCTAAAAAAGAGTTAATTGTTAATAATGTTTTGTCAGAAAATTATAATTTTTTGAGAAATATCTATTTGTCTAAGAATAAAAGGTATCAAAACAATCTTGATTTTTTAAGTGATTATAAAATTCAGTATGATATTACAAATTTGGCCGAATTGGGAGAAATGCAGAATGACGCTTTAAAAATTTTCGATTTGGCTGATAAAAACACGCGAATACGAGCAACAAGTTATGTTAATGTGGACCAATGGTGGAATAATGAATTTGGCCTACAATATAAAGATGCCAATAAAAAGGCTAGCGAAAGAGGCGTTAAGATAGAGAGGATCTGGATAATAAAATCAAAAGAAGAATTGAATAATCCTTCGATGAAAAAAACTCTTAATGAAGAAAAGACGTGGAAAATTAAATCATATTACGTCCTGGAGGAAGACATTCAAGATTTCGATGAACATAAAATTGATATAATCATTGTTACAACAATAAAAAATGTTAATGCTGCTTTTTACGGTGAATTAAATCTAACCCTTTTTCGTAAAATGATTACTGTAACTTTTGCATCAAACAATCAACGTCTAATTGAGCTCGAAAATTATTGGGATGATCTGATGAATGTAGCGGTGGAATATTGATATGATAATAGCAATTATCGTTTTTACAATTTTTTGTTTGCTCTTATTTTTTATTGGGTTCACCTCAAAGGATCATGCTGATAAATCTGAGCTTAATTATTTTTTAGGAAATAGAAAATTAAAAAGCATACAAATTGGCTTGAGTGCTGGAGCAACTGGAAACACTGGCTTTATTATGACAGGGGCAGTTGGTTTAGGTTACGCTTTTGGAATAGATTGGTTGTTCTTACCATTTGCCTGGTTGATTGGTGATTTGATTTTTTGGAAATATTTCCCTCACAAACTCAACGAAGTTTCTCACAAAGAAAATATAATATCACCTGTTTCTTTTATATCTAACAATAGAATTATTACAATTATTTTATCATTAATAGTAATAATTAGTCTCGGTGCGTATGCTTCGTCACAGTTTATTGCTTCATCAAAGTCTTTAACGGGATATTTTGCTTTGGAACAAAAATGGGGCATTCTATTAACTGGCTTTGTAATAATTGGATATCTATTATTTGGTGGTTTCAGAGCATCTGTACGTACAGATATTGTTCAAGCCATAATGATGATAGTTATTACATCAATTGTCTTGGTAGATGTATGCATTCGTTACGATTTATTTGATAATTATGGTATGTTCACTTCTGCGTCAAAAGTTGGATTTTCAATACCTTTTTTCGGTTGGTCTTTATTTACACTAATTGGGTTCTTCCTTGGTTGGTCCAGTGCAGCAATCGGTTTTGGGTTAGGTCAACCTCAAATAATTTCTCGTTATTTTGCTGGTCAATCCATTAAACAAGTGAAAAATGCAAAATGGATTTATATTATTTTCCTCCAATTCACTTGGTTTGGTATGACATTATTTGGTTATTTAATAGGATTAAGTGGTTTTGTTTCAAACGATCCTGAATCTGCTTTAGCGGAATATTCTCTTATTAATTTCACTCCTTTATTATCTGGTATTATTTTGGCCGGTATTTTTTCTTCAATTGCTTCGACAATAGATTCAATGTGTCTCTCTATCTCAACATCAATTACAAAAGATATTTTTAAAAGAGAGTCAAACCAGGTGATAAGGTATTTAATACTACTTTTAGTGGTTTTAGCTCTTATCTTAATTTCTCTATCAATTGAAACCCATTCTTCTACTGTTTTTGTATTAGCCAAACTTTCTATATCGTTAATGGCAAGTTCTTTGGGCTTAGCCATACTATTAAAACTAACAACCAAAAATATTTCAGATAAAGCGTTATTCATTGGTGTTATTTCATCTTTTATAACTTGTATATTGTGGTATTCAATCGGTTATTCAAATTTTATTGTTGAATCCTTGCCTGCATTAATTATAGGTTTAATTATTTCACACACACTTAATAGATTGAAATATTAGAGAATGCCCTATTATATTTTTAATAAGTAAAAGGTCAAGTAGATATAGTTATTCGATCAAATTAATATTTGTATAGTTCTTCACCAAAGGTAGATAAATTTAATCAAATGAAAATCGATTTCGACTTTAACAAATCCTCCCATAATATCTATTCAATATTAAAAGTTAGTCCGGTCTAACACTAAAGATTATTCATTAAATAATAAACGGGGCTTTCGGGTGGAATTACATCCGCTTATATTTACTCTTGCAATTATTCGTGATTAAATAGTTCGCGGCTTGTCTGGCAGGCAGATAGCTAATTCAGATTCCGGATATTCTGATAAATCGGAATTCCGGAATGACACATAAATTCATTTTACAGAAAATGTTTGTGTAAAGGCTATTTACTTTGTTTAAACATTTTTATCCAAACGTATAAAAAAATAATTATTTTTCACCAATTGTAAATATTATTCACTATATTTGAAATAATCATTTTTCACGAAGGCGTATGAAAAGTAAATATATTTCACGTAAAATAACTATTTTTCACGGACGAACTGCCCCAGAGAAAGGTGTACTCGTGGGTTATGGAGCAATTATAGAAGCTTATAGTCTACCCGTTCCCTTACCAAATAAATTGTCTTTAATTAGTGAGAGGAAAAGGCAATACAGCAACCAAGAGTGGCAGGTCTTTACCTCGCGGCACAAACCGGAAGATACACTTTACAAGCAGTTGGTATTTGCACTCAAATATGAAGGAATAAACCTGCTTGTATTAAAAAAACTTTTTGAAATACTTGCGGATGATGAAATTATCGAGTTGGTGCAGATAGAACCTCTTGGTCAATACAGCCGAAGAATTTGGTTTCTATGTGAGTGGTTAATGATAAAAAAACTGAAAGTCCCTGATTTAGACAGTGGGAATTTCATTCCACTTATAGATGAAAAACAGCAATATGCTGTCAAAGGTATACGATCATCCCGTCACCGTATCATTAATAATTTACCCGGTACGCGAGATTTCTGTCCACTCATTTACAAAACCTCTAAACTGGGAAAGCACCTTTCCGCCAACCTGTCGGATAAAGAAAGTGCTTACCTGAAAACTATCCATAGAGATGTATTGCAAAGGGCTTCAGCTTTTCTATTGCTCAAGGATTCGCAAGCTTCCTTTACCATCGAAGGTGAGAACCCACGCAGCAAGCGCGCTGCAAGATGGGGCAAAGCCATCGGTCAGGCAGGCACCAATCTATTGAGTAAGGATGAATTCCTGCGCTTGCAGCAAATCGTCATTGAAAATACCCGTTTTACAAATATGGGGTTTCGTCAGGCGGGGGGCTTTGTCGGTGAACATGACCGGAACACCGGCGAACCACTGCCTGAACATATCTCAGCTCGGTGGCAGGACTTGGAACCATTGACCGAGGGCTTGATCGCCACGAACGCGATACTGAAAAATTCGGATTTCGATGCCGTGCTGGCAGCCGCCATGATCGCCTTCGGGTTCGTATTCATCCACCCGTTTGAAGATGGAAACGGACGGATACACCGTTACCTGATCCATCATCTACTGGCAGAAAAGAATTTTGCACAGCAAGGGATGATTTTTCCGGTTTCCGCATCCATCCTGGATCGGATCGATGATTACCGAAAAGTATTGGAATCCTATTCACATCCGTTACTCGATTTTATCGAATGGAAACCAACCCCGGATCACAACGTTGAGGTCCTGAATGAAACCAAAGATTACTACCGTTATTATGATGCGACCAAACAAGCCGAATTCCTGTACGATTGTGTGGAAGATACCATCAAAAACATTATTCCCGGAGAGGTGGATTATCTCCAAAAATATGACGGGATGAAAAGATACCTTGATGATAATTTTGAAATGCCCGATAAGACCGTCGCCCTGCTTATCCGGTTCCTGGAACAGAATGACGGTCAATTGTCCAAAAGAGTGAGGACGAAGGAATTCGAAACATTAAATAATGAAGAAGTCAGGGATATTGAAAACAGATATCAGCAAATATTTCTTGAAGGATAAATGAATACTCAGCCGGAACAAATATTAGAGAATGATCTGGTCAAGCAATTAACCGGCATAACCCTCAAAGTATTTGCATTTAATAATAAACGGGGCTTTCGTGTGGAATTACATCCGCTTATATTTACACTTACGAGTTTTGTTTGGTTTGATAGTTCAAAACTTGCTTTGTTTGTCATTCACACGAAAGCGCAAGCGCGTCAGATTAATTGCCCCGACTTTTAAGTCGGGGAACGTGTAAGCACCAGAGGAATAAGGCTTTAGCCACATCACAACCTACATTTTTGGCTAAAGCTAATACTTGGGTTGTTAATTTAGCCCACGACCTAAAGGTCGTGGCTATTCAATCCCGATTCAGTCGGGATACTTTTTCTTAGTCTGCTATGATGAAATAATCATTAGGTTGACGCCAATTCGAGAAAGCGGGAATCTAATTCAGATTCCGGATATTCCGATAAATCGGAATTTCGGAATGACACATTAACTTATTTTACAGAAAATGATTACAGAAATTTTAGTTAAACAAATAAGCGGTAAGCTTTTTATAAGTAAATCTCAAGTCTCAAATACAGTTAAGCTGCTGGAGGAGGGATCAACAATTCCTTTTATTTCCCGCTACAGGAAAGAAACTACCGGGAGTCTTGATGAAACAGAGGTAACAGCTATTGAAAAGGAATGGAAACGATTGCTGGAATTGGTTAAAAGACGTGAAGCTATTCTTAAAAGCATAAATGACCAGGAACTGTTAACTCCTGAGTTAAAGGATAAAATTAATAACTGCTGGGATATGGCAGAGCTTGAAGATATTTATCTTCCATACAAACCAAAGCGAAAAACCAGGTCAAGTGCGGCGCGGGAAAAAGGATTAGAACCTCTGGCAGAAATAATAATGGAGCAGAAGGAAGATCAGATAGAGCCGATTGCGGAAAAATATCTGAACGATGAAGTGCCGGATATTGACGCCGCACTATCCGGGGCAAGAGATATTGTTGCAGAATGGATTAATGAAAATGCGGATGCACGTAATACAATCAGAAAGCAATTTGAGCGTGATGCGGTATTCCGTTCAAAAGTGATTGAGAAGAAGAGGGATGAAGGAACGAAGTACAGCAACTACTTCGAATTTAATGAGCCGTTAAATCTTTGCCCCGGTCACCGTCTGCTGGCAATAAGAAGAGCCGAACAGGAAGGCATTTTAACCGTATCCATATCAATAGATAATGATTCAGCATTTGAAAGTCTGCAGAAGATCTTTTTAAAAAATAAAAATGAATCTGCGAGTCAGGTAAGTTTATCAATCAAAGATGCATATAAAAGATTATTGGCGCCATCAATTGTAACCGAATTTAAAAACAGTTCGAAAACTAAAGCCGATGAAGAGGCAATCAAAGTATTCTCAACAAACTTACGCCAGTTGCTGTTGGCTGCTCCACTTGGTCCAAAAGTTACAATGGCAATCGATCCCGGGTTCAGGACAGGCTGCAAACTCGTCTGCCTTGATCAGCAGGGAAACCTGTTACATAACACAACTATCTTTCCGCATCCTCCTCAGAAAAAAGTAGATGAAGCAACGGAGAAAGTAAAAGGGCTTTTGGGAAAATATAAAGTGGAAGCAATTGCAATCGGAAACGGAACTGCCGGCAGAGAGACGGAACGGTTTATTAAATCTCTGGTTAGTAATTCCGGCATAACAGAAGTATTTATGGTAAACGAAGCCGGCGCATCGATTTATTCTGCCTCGGAAACTGCAAGAGAGGAGTTTCCTGATCTCGACTTAACTTTCCGGGGTGCAATCTCTATCGGAAGAAGGTTGATGGACCCGCTTGCCGAGCTTGTTAAAATTGATGCCAAATCAATCGGCGTTGGACAATATCAGCATGACGTTAACCAGGATAGTCTGAAAGAGGGTTTGGACCAGGTGGTAACCTCTGCTGTAAACCAGGTCGGTGTCAATTTAAATACAGCCAGCCGGCATTTACTTAGTTATGTATCGGGTATCGGATCGAAGCTTGCAAAATCAATTATACACTACCGGGATGAAAACCGATCCTTTGGCTCACGTAAGGAATTGATGAAGGTAAGCGGATTGGGAACAAAAGTATTTGAACAGTCTGCAGGATTTTTAAGAATTCCCGGAGCTGGGAATCCACTTGATAACACCGCTGTTCATCCTGAAAGTTATTCAATAGTTGCAAAGATGGCAAAGGATTTATCTCATCCTGTTAAGTCGTTAATTGAAGCTGCAAATATACGTCAGCAGATTGATATAAATAATTATGTGACTGATACCGTAGGTTTGCCAACATTAAAGGATATAATGCAGGAACTGGAAAAGCCGGGGCTGGATCCAAGAGGCAAAGCAGAAGTATTTTCATTTTCAGAAGTGATTAACGAAATAACAGATTTAAAACCGGGCATGCGTTTACCGGGTATAATAACAAATATTACTAAGTTCGGTGCTTTTGTAGATATTGGAATAAAAGAAAACGGCTTACTGCATATTTCACAAATTACAGAACGCTTTATTAAAGACCCGGCGGAAGTTCTAAAGTTAGACCAGAAAGTAATTGTTAGAGTTGTAAATATTGATGTTGAAAGAAAACGAATTCAGTTAAGTATGAAAGAGGGTTAGTCCAAACTAAAATTATACGAAACACCCGGGTTTAAGTTATCGTGTGATTATTAATAAAAAAAGGTAGCCGCAACTTTCAAGTTGCGTATTTTGTTTAAAACGCAAGCTGAAGCTTGCGGCTACCAATTTATTTGAAATTTTCAAACAGTCTCTCAAGCTAACAGCCTTGCCGTTGGCTAGTAAACAGTTCCTGCTAGCCAGCAGGCAGAAATTCAGTAGATATAGTTATTATAAGCAAATAAAAATTTTGTTTTAATCTGCAGGCATGCAGGTTAAAAAGTTGTTTAATAAATTCTGCATTGTTGTTTTTGGTTTCAGCTTAGGCACGTCGTTGTTATATTTCTAATTCACTATAATTCTAAGAAGTTGTCTGCGTTAATTACTGATAATTTTTTTAATAATAAAAACAGAGGATATAAGATTTCATGGTTCAGAAGTTAAAATATTTAATGAAATCGTATTTATCAGAAGAACACTTTGAGAAAATAGTTTATGCTCGAAGGTTTATCTTATCGTTGCAATACACAGGATTACGTTTTAAATGTTCCATATGTGGTGGACATTTCAGAGTTTTTTTGCCTGCAGGATTAGCCCATCGAAGCCATGCAAGTTGCCCAAGATGTGGTTCCTTAGAGAGACATCGGTTAATCTGGATGTATTTGCAGGAAAGAACAGATTTTTTCAGTTCTAAGCTAAGTGTTCTCCATTTTGCTCCAGAGTATTGTTTTCAAAGAGTATTTAAATCACTTTCAAATTTAGATTATATCAGTGCCGATTTATATGATCCCTCAGCGATGATAAAAATAGATATTACAGATATTAAGTTCCAAAATAATACGTTTGATTGTATATTGTGCTCTCATGTGCTAGAACATATTTTAGATGATAATAAAGCAATTAGGGAATTATATCGGGTGCTAAAGCCAAACGGTTGGGCAATTCTTCAAGTCCCAATTCTGCGGGAGAAAACTTTTGAAGATCCTAATATTCAAACTCCAGAGGAACGGTTAAAGTATTTTGGGCAAGAAGACCATGTTCGAATTTATGGATTAGACTATAAAGATAGACTTGAGAACGCAGGTTTTAAAGTAATGGTTGATCCGTATCTAATGGAATTAGATGAAGATATTGTGCAACTTTACAAACTAGTACCAGAAAATGAACCTAAAGAAAATATTTATTATTGTATCAAATGAGAATAAAACCCTTATGAAAATATATGAGCAATATAACCTCTTTAATAAACATAAAGCCAAGCAGACAGAGAAATTCCTTGCAAAAAAAATTGTACTTTTAAAATAGTCTTAATGTATAACCTGATTTTCCATCAGCCTGCGTTCCTGTCTCTACTTATCGGCAGACAGGTTCGGTGTAAACCGTTCCTGCCAGCCAGCAGGAGGGTTCAAAGCGGCATCCGTCTTCGTCCGGCAATTACCGAACTACGCCGGACAGGTTTGTTGATTTATTTAATTATTTTTATATTCCGCCACGACGGATTAGTCATTCGTTATATTAGTTCTTTTTAAAAACTATTGAAATTAGAATATCTAACTTAAAATTATAAAAGGAGGTTCTATTATGACAAGGCGTTTAACTGTTGTAGTTCTCATCTTAGGCGCGATTATATTGCAGTGGGCTTGTTCTCAGAATAGCGGACCAACTGCGGAAGAACAGAAAAATCTATCCTCAGTAAAACGCATTTATGCGGAGTTTATCAATGAGGGAAATGAAGCGGTTTTTGATGAGCTTGTAGATGCAAATGTAATCGAAAACGAAGAATTACCACCCGGGTTGGAACCCAACAGGGAGGGCGTAAAGCAATTATTCAGAATGTTTCGCAGTGCTTTCCCCGATCTACATTTTCAGGTGGATGAAATGATTGCCGCTGACGATAAAATAGTTACAAGGGTTACTATTACTGGTACCCACCAGGGAACATTCATGAACATGCCCCCGACAGGTAATAAAATCTCATATAAAGGTATCGATATATTTCGCTTAGCCAATGGAAAAGTTGTAGAACATTGGGGAATTGGGGATAATGCAAAAATGATGGAGCAGCTAGGTGTAGTTCCGGAAGGTTCATCGGAAGAGTAAACAAAGATACGCCCGACCCCGGAACGGACTAACCCAGGGCGAGCGCTGGCTACAACCACAACCACGAGTCACAGCTCTAAGACTGAAGTTGCGTTACCGTTTGCTGATGTGCGATACATTAGTTGGCTTTGTGGTAAAATATCTGTACGACAGTTATCAAATTATGGATCCAATCCGGGTTATAGAATCTGAAAAGAAAAAATGAGGATTGGATTGAGAGCACAATTTGGGTCTTATAACCTGAAACTAATTTTCATTATGTTAATTCCAAGAAATTAAAACAAATTTTTTTATAAGGAGAAATATCGATGAAATATTATTTGAGTTCCTTTTTTATTCTTTTGATATTTTACAATATTCATGCACAACCACAATCTAACGATAAATCCGAATCCATTAAAACTATTGAAGAAAAAACAGCTGATATGGAAAAATTTGAAGGATATCTTACCTTCTATTGGGATGCAAAAAATGGAAAAATTTGGTTAGAGATTGACAAATGGGATATAGAATTTCTTTACGTTAACTCTTTGTCTACTGGCGTCGGCTCAAATGATATTGGACTCGATCGGGGACAATTAGGCAGAGAACGGGTGGTCAAGTTTTGGAGAAGCGGCCCGAAAGTTCTCTTAGTGCAGCCGAATTATTCTTTTCGCGCCATCACAGATAACCTGGATGAGCAGCGAGCCGTTGAAGAAGCCTTTGCCCAATCGGTGCTCTGGGGCTTTGAGGTTATAGCCGAAGAAGATGGCCGGGTTTTAGTCGATGCCAGTGATTTCTATTTGCGAGATGCCCATGATGTAGTAGGTACACTCAAACGAACCGAACAAGGTGAGTATAAACTTGACCCCTCTCGCTCAGCTTTTTATCTCCCCAGAACAAAGAACTTTACTCAAAATACTGAAGTTGAAGTCATACTTACGTTTACTGGAAAATCCCCTGGTTCTTTTGTCTGGCAGGTAGTACCAACACCTGAGGCAATCACAGTTCGCCAACATCATTCGTTTATTCAGTTACCAGACAATAATTATGAACCTCGCGAATTTGACCCTCGTGCGGGTTTCTTTGGGATCCAATTTATGGATTTCGCAACCCCCATTGATGAACCTATTTTAAAACGTTTTATTGCACGCCATCGTTTAAAAAAGCAAAATCCAAATGCTCCAATAAGCGAGCCCGTAAAGCCGATTATTTATTATGTTGATCCGGGCACACCGGAACCGATCCGTTCTGCATTGATTAAAGGGGCGGAATGGTGGAATCAGGCATTTGAATCCGCAGGATATAAAAATGCATTTCAGGTAAAATTACTTCCGGAAGGTGCGGATCCAATGGATATTCATTATAATGTCATTCAGTGGGTTCATCGCTCAACACGTGGTTGGTCCTATGGTTCAACAGTTGGAGATCCGCGAACTGGCGAAATTATCAAGGGTCATATTTCATTAGGGTCTTTGCGGGTGCGTCAGGACTTCCTTATTGCAGAGGGATTACTTGCCCCATATGAAACGGGGAAACCGGTTTCGCCAGAGATGCAAGAAATGGCATTGGCACGTCTGCGTCAATTAGCAGCACATGAAGTGGGACACACGCTTGGACTTGCGCATAATTTTGCTGCGAGTGTCAGCAATCGTGCCTCCGTAATGGATTACCCGCACCCGTTAGTGAAAATTAATGAAGACGGCTCTTTTGATTTGTCCGAGGTATATGATATTGGTATTGGCGAATGGGATAGAGTGGCGATTGCATATGGTTATCAAGATTTTCCTGAAGCAGCTGATGAAAAAAAAGAGCTGAATGATATTATTAAGGAAGGAATTTCTCAGGGATTGATATTTATTTCAGATCAAGATGCGCGGCCAACAGGTGGTGCGCATCCGTTGGCACACCTTTGGGATAATGGTAAAAATCCAATTGATGAGTTAGAAAGGGTTTTACAGATTCGTTCTCTTGCTATCAGTCGATTTTCTGAAAGCAACATCCGGGAAGGTGCACCAATGGCAACTCTTGAGGAAGCCCTTGTGCCAATCTATATGTTCCATCGCTATCAGTTGGAGGCAACCGCCAAACTTTTAGGGGGATTATATTATACCTATGCGGTTCGAGGGGATGGACAAAAAATTACTGAAATCGTCTCTCCTCAAGAGCAACGTAGTGCCTTAGATGTTTTACTTCATACGCTTCAACCACATGTATTGGAAATACCTGAAAGTATTTTGCAACTAATTCCACCCCGTGCTTTTGGTTATGCGCGTAACAACGAGGTGTTTAAAGTTCGAACACGAGTAACTTTCGATCCCTTATCAGCTGCTGAAGCTACGGCAAATTTAACCGTCACTTTAATCCTTCATCCGGAACGGGCAGCAAGACTGGTCGAATATTATGCACGAGATCACTCTTACCCGGGCTTAGGTGAAGTTGTGGATAAGATTATCCAATCTACCTGGAAATCGACTCATGGAACAGGTTATCATGGAGAGATTCAACGAGTTGTAGATAATGTTGTACTATATCATTTAATGTCACTGGCGGTGAACGATAATGCGACATCCCAAGTTCGTGCGATTACCTTTTTGAAACTCGATGAGTTAAAATACTGGATGATAGAAAATAAAAAAGAAACCGAAAATGATGAAAATCAGCATGCTCATTATGTCTTCGCCATCTATCAAATTACTCAATTCCAGGAAAATCCGAAACAGTACCATTTAACCAAACCTATCGAACCGCCGGCGGGTTCACCAATTGGTACAGGAAGATCTATTTCCGATCCAATGAGATGGGGTTGTGGGTGGCAGTATTGAAGTTAATTTCATCTTGCAAAATTTGTTTGGCGGAATCTGGATTTTGATGCTGGATATTAGATACCTGATGGTTGTACCCCTGCGATAGACTGAGTATCGAATACCGGTTTCCCGGAATAAAATAAAGCGGTAAACAGTTTGGTATTTTCCTGCAGTAAGTTATCTTAAGGTTTATTTCCGTAAATTAATTGAAGCTGTTATTACCAGCATCATTAAATTGAAATTTTTTTTTGCTGGTTAATCACAATAATGCATACTATTTCAAATAAGAGAATCTAAGGTACTTACTTGATCGGTAAAACCATATCACATTATAAAATATTAGAGAAACTCGGCGGGGGTGGAATGGGTGTAGTGTATAAAGCCGAGGATACAAAGCTTGATCGCACTGTTGCTCTAAAGTTTTTACCAGCGCATTTGCTTGCCGATAAAGAAGCAGAGCAACGATTTAATTCCGAAGCCAAAGCTGCTTCATCTTTTGATCATCCAAACATCTGCACAATTCACGATATTGGTAAAACAGATGATGATCAATCGTTTATTGTTATGGCTTATTACAAAGGTGAAACATTAAAGAAAAAAATAGAAAAGGGACCAATTAAAATAGAAGTGGCAATTGATATTGTAAGTCAAGTTGCAGAAGGATTGAAGAGAGCACACAAAAAGGGAATAGTTCATCGTGATATAAAACCGGCAAACATATTTATTACCAATGACGGTATTGCTAAAATATTAGATTTCGGTTTGGCAAAAGTAAGCACACAACCACAGCTTACCGCACTGGGAACGACTATGGGAACCGTTGCCTATATGTCTCCAGAACAAACTAAGGGTGAAGAAGTAGATCACAGGACAGATATTTGGTCGCTGGGGATTATTCTCTACGAAATGGTAACCGGCATATCGCCATTCAAAGGGGAATATGACCAGGCCATAATGTATTCCATTTTAAATGAAAACCCGCAGCCCATAACCGGACTCCGTACGGGAGTGCCAATGGAACTTGAAAGAATAGTTAATAAGGCACTTATAAAAAACGCAGATGAACGTTATCAGAACATTGCCGATATCTTAGTTGACCTGAAAAATATAAAAAAGGAATCTGGAACTGGTACATCTGAATTTAAAACAGTTACGGTAACCTCTCGGCCGAAAAAAATAATACAAATTTTTAGTGGTGTATCAATCTTAGTATTCTTAGTTGTCATTCTATATTTTTTATTCCGACCAGAAACAGTCGGACCTATAGATTCTATCGCCGTTTTACCCCTGGAAAATCTTACAGGTGATCCGGAGCAGGAATATTTTGTTGATGGGATGACAGAGGCGATAATCACAGAACTTTCAAAAATAGGAGCGCTGCGTGTTATATCCAGAACATCGGTGATGCAATATAAAGGAGTGAAAAAATCTTTGTCTTCTATTGCAAAGGAGTTAAATGTAAATTGCCTTTTGGAAGGTTCAGTTATCCAGTCTGAAGGACGTGTGAGAATAACTGTCCAGTTAATTGGTTTGGAACCGGAACGACACTTATGGGTAAATAATTATGACCGTGATCTTACTGGTTTTCTTTCACTTTCGAGTGAAGTTGCTACAGAAATTGCCAGAGAAATTAAGATTTCTTTAACCCCGGAAGAACAAGAAAGGTTAACAGTAATCAGAAAGGTAAACCCGGAAGCTAACCGGCTTTACCTGAGAGCCCTTTATCAAATGAATAAATCTACAATAAAGGAAGCAACTCTGAAAAGTATTGAATATTTAAACCAGGCGCTTGAAATTGATCCTAATTTTGCGCTGGCATATGTAGGTTTAGCTAATGCATATTTAAGGTATAGCAATACAGGCTATTCATCTTATGAGGATATTCTCCCAAAAGTTAAAACGGCTATCAATAGAGCGCTAGAAATTGACAGCACCCTCAGCGATGCTTATAGTATATTATCTGACATCAGATTTGAGGAAAATTTAGATTGGATTGAAAGGGAAAAAAACCTTAAAAAAGTAATTGAACTTAATCCTAATTCTGTAGATGATCATATGGATTATAGTTACTTTTTAGCAAGGTTAGGCCGTTCTCAAGAAGCACTGGATGAACTTAAAATTGCTCAACAACTTGATCCACTTTCTGAATATCTCTATATCGATGCTGCAACAGTGTACTTTTATGCCAGAATGTATGATGAAGCAATTGAATCGTTTCTCTTTGCATTGGAATTAGAACCTGATGATATTAATCATAAATGGTGGTTAGCACAGGCGTATTTGCATAATGGTATGTACGAAAAAGCGATTGATGAATTTCTTTCGAGAAATGTGAAGAGTCCTGAAACTAACTGGGCACTTGGATACACTTATGCGATTGCAGGTTATCCGGAGAAAGCCCTTAAAATATTGAACTATCTTTTAGAAAAAGAGAAACATACTTATGTACCACCATATTATATAGCACGACTTTATATTGCTTTAGGAGATAAAGATAAAGCTTTTGAATGGTTCGATAAAACAGGAAGGATTGGCACGATAAAAACTGACGCAATGCTCGATCCTATTCGAGATGATCCGCGTTTCCATAAATTTGTTGAGCGAATGAATTACCCGGAATAGATTTTAATTTAAGCAGCAAAAAATGAGCATCCAGATCGGACAACATATTTCACACTACAAAATCCTAGAAAAGTTAGGCGAGGGCAGGCCTGTCCGCCGTAGCACAAATAAAGTTGTAGATATACTATGATCGGTAAAACAATATCACATTACAAAATAATTGAGAAACTAGGCGAAGGCGGAATGGGTGTGGTATATAAAGCCAAGGATACAAAACTCAAACGGGAAGTGGCAATAAAATTTCTTCCCCGTTTCATTTCAGCAAATAAAGAAGAACGCAAACGCTTTGAAATTGAAGCACAAGCTGCGGCTTTATTAAACCATCCAAATATTGCTACCATTTATGCCATTGAAGAAACTGAAGATGAGATGTTTATTGTTATGGAATATATAGATGGAGTTGAGTTAAAGGATAAAATCAAATCTGGGCCAGTTCCAGTTGATGAAGCGATAAACATAGCTACACAAATAGTACAAGGATTGGATGTTGCACATAAAAAAGGGATTATCCATAGGGATATTAAATCATCCAACATAATGATTACCAAAGATGGTAAAGTAAAAATAATGGATTTTGGATTAGCAAAGATTAAAGGTGGATCGGAACTCACTAAAATTGGATCAACAGTTGGAACGGTGGCATATATGTCGCCTGAACAGGCAAGAGGAGAAGTAGTTGATAGCAAAACAGATATCTGGTCTTTGGGCGTAGTTCTTTTTGAAATGCTATCTGGTGAACTACCGTTTAAAGGCGATTACGAACAGGCGGTGATATATTCAATCATGAATGAAGAAGCAGAACTTCTAACTGGACTGCGGTCCGGTGTGCCCAAGGAGCTGGAGCGCATTGTGGCCAAAGCGCTCAAAAAGAATCCGACCGAGCGCTACCAACGCATAGACGAAATGCTGGTTGATTTGAAATCGGTGAGTAGAGATTCCGATGCTGGAAAAGACCGCGCCTTGTCTAAACCAACGGGAAAAACCCCGTTAACAATCGGCCTAATCTTCCTGGTTGCTCTCGTGGTTGCAAGTGGATTTTTTTATTGGTGGCAGACTCCTTCCTCTCCCCCAGGTCCCTCGCGAGATTCCGTTCAACGATTGGCGGTGCTGCCGTTCACAAATATTCGCAAAGATCCAGAGACAGATTTCCTGGGATTCGCCCTGGCTGACCAGATTATCGGCTCCTTGTCATATCTTCAGAACATTTTAGTACGCCCCTCAAGCTCGATTCGCCGGTATCAAGACCAGACTCTGGACCGACAAACCGTCGGCGCGGATTTGAAGGTAGATATCATCTTGACTGGCAACTATTTAAAAGAGGCGAATACCATCCGCCTGAACATCGAGCTTGTCGACGTCGATGCCAACGAGATGATATGGCGGGAACCCATTGAAGTGGAGTATGAAAACACCTTTACTTTGCAGGACATTGTCTCGGCAAAGGTCATCGCTCGCCTTAAACTCCAGTTCTCACAAGATGAGCGCGCTCGCATGCAAAGTGATGTTTCTCAAAATCCCCTGGCATACGAGTATTACCTGCGCAGCATTTCTTACCCATCGACGACCGAGGGCGATTTGCTGGCGATTGAAATGTTGACCAATTCTATTCAATTGGATTCCAGCTATGCTCCGGCTTTTGCCGAACTTGGTTATCGACGACAACGTTACGGCAATTATGGATTGGCCGGAGCGCAGGAAATCAGCAAGGCGGAGCAGGCTTACCTGCGCGCGTTATCATTGAATGAGGAGTTACTGGACGCTCTGCAGAATTTATCGACTTTGTACACTGAGACAGCCAGAACTGAAAAGGCTGTCGAACTGGCAAGAAAAATGTTGACGATTAATCCCAATAACGCCTCGGCTCATTTTTCTTTAGGTTATGTCTATCGCTATGCCGGAATGCTTGAGGAATCCGAAAAGGAGTACGACCGGGCTTTGGCAATTGACCCTGGAAACCCGAGATTTCGCTCTGCTGGGTTCACCTACAAATGTCTCGGAAAATACGAAAAAGCTGTCCTGGCCTTTAATCTCGATAAAGGAAGTTCACTCGCCTTAAATGTAATAGCTGAGATTTTCTATCGACAAGGGGAGAAGCAAAAAGCGATTGAAACCTGGAATACGCTTCTGGCGCAAGAGCCCACCGGCGTTTTTTCTTTTTTTAGTACTGCGATGAAGGCACTTATTGAAGGCGAGACTGAAACGGCAAGGACGGCCATGACCGAATTGGAGCAAACAAACCCGGCCGATGCCGAACTTTGGTTTACCATAGCCGAAATTTATGGCTTACTTGGCGATGCGGGCAGTAGCGCGCGAACCCTGGAAGAGGGGATAAATCGTGGATATTTTAATTATCCTTATATGGCTTCAGACTCATTTTTCGATCGGGTACGGAGTGCACCTGAATTTCAAAGGGTATTAGAAATTGCGAAAGTGCGACATGAAACTTTCAAGGAGCGGTTTTTTTCCGAATAACTTTCGAAAAGGAATTATGATTGGCAAAACAATCCGCCACGGCGGATCACACTATAAAATATTAGAAAAACTCGGCGGAGGTGGAATGGGTGTGGTATATAAAGCCGAGGATACTAAACTCAAACGAATAGTTGCTCTCAAATTTCTTCCACCTGCTTTCAGTCTTGATGACGAAGCAAAGCAAAGATTTATAAATGAAGTTAAAGCTGCTGCTGCGCTTAATCACCCAAATATTGCTACCATTCACGCCATAGAAGAATTAGATGATGATATTAAATAAATATTTTGATATATGGTTCCAGCCTGCAATATTACAGGTTCCATTCGGCATTGTTATTCTTAATGCATTCATGAAGAGCGATGCAAATCTTAACTATTCTTAAGGAGAATGATCATGAACGTTGTAACCCGATTTATTATTTGCGGTTTCTTTTTCTTAATAGCTTTCAATGCAGTCTTTGCACAGGAAAATGATAAAGACACATTATTTAGTGATAATACATTTTCGGGCTTAAAGCTGCGCAGTATAGGTCCGGCATTAATGTCGGGGCGTATTGCCGATATTGCAATCAACCCGGATGATCCAAGTCAATGGTATGTTGCTGTGGGTTCGGGCGGTGTTTGGAAAACAACAAATGCAGGCACTACCTGGAAGCCTATATTTGATAGCCAACCATCCTATTCAATTGGCTGCGTTACAATGGATCCTGAAAACCCATTGGTTGTATGGGTTGGAACTGGTGAGAATGTTGGCGGACGTCATGTTGGCTATGGTGATGGAATTTATCGCAGTTTGGATGGAGGAGCAACCTGGAAGAATATGGGATTAAAAGAATCACATCATATTTCAAAAATAATTGTACACCCTGAAAAATCTGATATGCTTTGGGTAGCTGCCCAGGGACCATTGTGGTCAAAAGGTGGTGAGCGAGGATTATATAAAACAACTGATGGCGGAAACAATTGGGAAAAAGTGTTAGGTGATGATGAATGGGTAGGTGTAACTGATATCTTGATTGATCCACGTAACCCGGATATTTTATATGCAGCAACATGGCAGAGACATCGTAATGTAGCTGCTTATATGGGCGGCGGGCCCGGATCGGGTATCCATAGTTCTGATGATGGAGGTACTACATGGAAAAAACTCACTAAAGGATTACCAAGTTCTAATATGGGAAAGATAGGATTAGCCATCTCTCCTCAAAATCCCGATGTACTTTACGCAGCTATTGAACTGGACCGGCGCACAGGTGCTATCTACCGTTCTGAAAATCGTGGCGAATCATGGGAGAAACGTTCTGATGCCGTTTCCGGTGCAACCGGTCCGCACTATTATCAGGAGTTGTATGCTAGCCCCCACCAATTTGATCGTATTTATCTTGTTGATGTCCGTATGCAGGTTTCCGATGATGGTGGTAAAAACTTTAGACGAATGAAGGAACAACACAAGCATTCGGATAATCATGCATTAGTTTTCCGTAAAGATGATCCCGATTATCTACTAGTAGGTACCGATGGTGGACTTTATGAAAGTTTTGATCTTGCTGAGAACTGGCGTTTTATTGAAAACCTGCCTGTAACTCAATTCTATAAGCTTGCACTAGATGATGCTGAACCTTTTTATAACATTTATGGAGGTACGCAGGACAATAATACGCAAGGCGGTCCTTCCCGAACAACATATACTTCCGGTATTCATAACTCTGATTGGTTTATTACTCTCGGAGGTGACGGACATCAACCTGCAACAGAACCGGGAAACCCTGATATTATATATTCTGAATCGCAGCAAGGATTTCTTTCACGGATTGATCTCACGAATGGTGAAACACTTTCAATTCAACCTCAACCTGAAGAAGGTGAAGACTATGAACGTTATAATTGGGATTCACCAATTTTGATAAGCCCGCACTCTCCTACCCGGATATATTTTGCTTCGCAGCGGTTATGGCGTTCCGATAACCGGGGCGATAGTTGGATTGCTATCTCCGGTGATCTTACACATAATCAGGAACGTTTAACTTTGCCAATAATGGAGAATAACTGGAGCTGGGATTCACCCTGGGATGTTTCTGCAATGTCAAACTACAATACTATTACTTCAATAGCTGAATCTCCTTTACTTGAGGGTTTACTCTATGTTGGTACAGATGATGGATTAATAAACGTTACCGAAGATGATGGAACAACATGGCGTAAAATTGAAGTGGGAGATTTACCGGATGTTCCGAAAACAGCTTTTGTAAATGATATAAAAGCTGATCTGTTTGATGTTAGTACTGTATACGTTGCACTTGATAACCATAAATATGGTGATCTTGATCCGTATCTTTTAAAAAGCACTGACCGTGGAAATAGCTGGAAATCAATCAAGGGAAATCTTCCTGATAGAAACTTGGTCTGGCGCTTAGTACAGGATCACGTTGATCCAAATCTTCTTTTTACTGCAACCGAATTTGGAGTTTACTTTACTATAGATGGAGGAGCTAAGTGGATAAAACTGACCGGTGGTGTACCAACAATATCATTTCGCGATCTTGCGATTCAGCGCCGTGAAAATGATCTTGTAGCTGCAACGTTTGGACGAGGTTTCTATATTCTTGATGATTATAGTGTTTTGCGTGATGTTTCAGTAGATCAATTAAACAAGGAAGCCACCTTATTCCCCACACGTAAAGCATGGTGGTATATTCCGAGCTCACTTGGAGTTATTTCAGGAGCTTCTCATTTTACAGCACCAAATCCGCCGTACGGTGCGGTGTTTACCTATTATCTCAAAGAGCAAATAAAAACACTTAAATCAATCCGTAATGAAAAGGAGAAAGAACAAATTGATAATAATCAAAAAGTATCTTTCCCGGGATGGGATGAGGTTGAAGCTGAAAGAAGACAGGATGCACCACAGATATGGTTAACTATAAAAGACAACAATGGTAATGTAATTAGACGTATAGAAGGCAAAAACAATAAAGGGTTTAGTCGTGTTGCTTGGGATTTAACGTGGCCAGCTACCGATGCTATAGTAACCAAAGAAAATATAAATGGCGACTTCATTGGCGCAAGAGTTGCACCGGGTGAATATACTGTAACACTTTCCAAACAAGTAGATGGTATCGTTACAGATTTGTCGGAACCAATGCCATTTAAAGTTGAAAGAATGTATAAAGGTGCATTAGATGGTGTGGACCCACAAATAACTGCTGCATTTTGGAGGGAGACCGAAATACTTAACAAATCTGCAACTGCTGCATCAAAAGTGCTGGAGAAAACATTATACAAAGTAGAGCTAATGCAAAAAGCTTTATCACGTTCTCTCACAGCCCCCGGTTACTTAGATACGGAGTTGTATCAATTGAGACACGACCTACTGGCACTCGATGAAAAACTGAACGGTAACCGTTCAAAAAGAGAAGCTGGTGAAAAAAATAACCCGACTATAGCTTCGAGACTTAATCTGGCTGCATTCGGTACATTCGGTTCTACTTATGGTCCTACAGAAACACTTAAGCGTAGTCTTCAAATTGCCGGAGAAGAATTTAGGACTGTGAAAGGAGAATTAGATACTATAGTGAATGACAGATTGCCAATATTAGAAAAGGCTATGATTGATGCCGGAGCACCATGGATGGAAGGACAACCAATTCCGGATTATTGATGTGGCAAATTTAAAAGAATTAAACATTCTATCCTCGCAAAGAAAAAAATGTAATGATAAAAGAAAATACAATTATGAGAGTTTCCAGACCCACAAACAATCTTGATGATATCAGTAGAATGTATCAGCAAGGTCTTGGCTTCAATGTTTTAGGTCACTTCGAAAACCACAATGGGTTTGATGGAATTATCTTGGGCCACAGTAATCACCCATATCACCTGGAATTCACACATCATAGAGGAACAAAAGTAGCAGGAGCACCAACATCCGATAACCTCTTAATTTTTTATATTGATGATGCAAGTAGATTGGAAGAGGGCGTGTGATGAAATGGCTTCAGCAGGATTTAATACCGTTCAATCTTACAATCCCTACTGGGATAATGTTGGAAGTACATTTGAAGATATTGATGGCTATCGAATTGTTTTACAGAACGCAGCTTGGAAATTGTAAGCCGATAATAATAAAATTAACGCAATCACGTTTCGTTGATTGAACGAAATAACTAACTTTTTATTTGACCAGTGGGCGGTTACTTTCTTTAATAATGTTAATACTTTTTTGAGTAAATTTTAGTTTTAGAAAAAGTAACGATGATGAAAATTGACCACATAGAACTATTTGTTCCGGATAGATATGAAGCAGCAGAGTGGTATAGTAAGGTACTTGAATTCCAAATTATAAAGGATTTTTCTGGTTGGGCAGACGAGGGAGGACCACTAATGATTTCCAATGATGGTGGAAGTACAAAAATCGCTTTGTTTGAAGGAGAACCTCAGAGGAAAGATGATGTACAGGGTTTTATAAGACTCGCCTTTAGCGTGGATGCTGTTGAATTCATAGAATTCATTAATTCATCAGGCAACTGGAGAGATACACCCTTAACACGAGAGGAAATTAAAGATCATCATAAAGCAATATCTGTATATTTTTCAGATCCCTATGGCAATCTCCTGGAGATTACTACATATGATTATGATGCTGCAAAGAAAATGTTATAGTAAAACTATTATACAAATGATTCATAGTGAGTATATTATTTAAAGGAGACAGTTTATGAAATTAACTTTTTCATGCTGCTTGCTGGCTGAAATGGTATTAACTTCCTGTGGAGAAAAAGAAATGAAGAAGGATGAATTCAAATACTTTTCAGAATAATTTGCCGATCTTCAAATCCTGAGTTACAGAGTTCCTGGATTTGCAGAGTTAAATCTAAAACATAAGGAATAGAGTAATGGTTAAAGATATTTTAATACTTGGAGCCGGATTCGGAGGACTTGAAGCATCAACAAGTTTGCGGGAAAAACTTGATGACTCATTTAATATTACGTTAATCGATAAGAATGAATTTTTTACAATCGGGTTTACAAAATTTGATGTGATGTTTGGTCGCAGATCAGCAGAGGAAGTAAAATCTTATTATAAAAATATTGCGGGTGATGGAATCAATTTTGTAAAAGATACAATAGAGCTTATCGATCCCGAAAATAATCTTGTAAAAACTCAACGATCTGAATTTTCGTATGATTTTTTAATTATTGCACTAGGAGCAGATCTTGCGCCCGATGCTATCCCCGGCTTTGTAAAAGGTGGGTATGAATTTTATTCTTTGCAAGGTGCACAAAAACTCTACCCTCTAATAAATAATTTTAAATCGGGAACAATCCTGATCAGCATTTTTAACAAGCCCTATAAGTGTCCTCCGGCGCCGTACGAAGCTGCACTCCTTCTGCACGATTACTTTGTAGAAAAGGGAATAAGAGGAAATGTTCAAATTAATGTGCTCATCCCTGGTCCAATACCACTTCCCGTAGCTCCAAATGTTTCTTCTCAGATTGAAAAACTTCTAGAGGAAAAAGATATAAAGCTGTACAAGAAACACAAAGTAGTAGGATTGGATCCGGATAAAAAAATTGCTTTTGTTGAAAACAATGATTCAGTTAAGTACGATCTGTTCTTAGGTATTCCTGTTCATGTTCCTCCAAAAGTTGTTCGCAAATCTGCAGTGAGTAACAATGGATGGATTAGTGTAAATAAAGATAATCTGGAAACAAAATATGCAAACGTATACGCTGTGGGTGACGTTACTAATATTCCTGTGGGAGAACATGCCGTGCCTAAAGCAGGTGCTTTTGCAGAATCCGCTGCACAAATAGTGGTTATTGATATTTTGGCAAAGATTAATAATGAAACAAATCATAGCAGATTCGAGGGAACCGGTATCTGTTACATTGAAGTTGGCGGTGGAAATGTAGTGGAGTTAAATGCTAATATTTTCGGCGGGGAGGAACCGATTTTAGAGTTAAATGGACCGGAGCAAGGATTTAGAAAAAAGAAAGAACTTTTTGAGAAAGATAGAATTAAAAAATGGTTTAAGTAAAGTAATATATTCTTTGTCTTTTGAATAGAGACAAATTTTAATTATCATAATTACACAAGGAGAAAACATGAATGGTTTAACACATTTTGAAATACCGGTGAACGATATAGATAAAGCTAAAGAGTTTTATTCAAATCTGTTTGATTGGGAGTTCAACTTCATCGAGGAAATGAACTACCTGATGTTTACTACTAAGAGTGAAGATGGCAAATCAAAAGTGGGCGGTGGAATTCTTAAGAAGCAGAATGAGAGTCATACCATAACAAATTATATTACTGTTAAAAGTGTGGACGAATCTGCGAAGAAAGTTGAAGAGCTGGGGGGCAAAATCGTAATGCCTAAATCGGCTGTGCCCGGAATGGGATGGTTTGTTCAATTTATCGATATGGATGGAAATTTATTGGCACTCTGGGAAAATGATTCTGAAGCAAAATGAAAAAAAGTCAACTTAATTTAAGATGGAGTAACAAATGAAACGTGTTTTAGTTCAGTATAAAGTTAAAGAAGATAAAGCAGAGGAGAATATTAATTTCATAAAAAAGGTTTTTGATGAATTGAAAGTGAACAGTCCGGCTGGATTAAGGTACGCATCATTTCATCAGCCTGATAAGTTAAGTTTTATTCACATCGCTTCAATAGAAACCGACGATGGGACGAATCCTCTTTCGGAATTACCTGCTTTCAAAGAATTCCAAAAAGAAATAAAGGACAGATGTGAAATTCCTCCACAGGCAGTTGAGCTGCACGAAATTGGCTCATATAATTTTTTCAACGATTAGATCTATAAACAATTAAAAGAGAAAGGTACGCTATGCCCAAATCAATAAAACAGCAAGTGGTTATAAATGCAACTCCTTCAGAGGTTTACGGTGCTCTGATGGATTCACGTAAGCACGGAGCATTCACGGGAGCACCTGCTAAAATCAGTAAGAAGGTCGGAGGCGCAGTTAGCTGTTATGGGGGAGGAATTGAAGCAATGAATGTAGAACTTGTAGCCAATAAAAGAATTGTACAATCGTGGCGAGGTTCACAATGGAAACCGGGTGATTGGTCATTGGCAATTTTTAATCTAAAGAAGAAAGGGAAGAAAACTTTGCTTTCCTTTGAACAATACGGAGTTCCAGATTACGATGTTGCTATGGTAAGAAAAGGATGGAAGGATTACTACTGGACAAAAATGAATGATTATTTTGCAAAGAAAAAATAAACTATTCTAAAATAAATTAAAATAAAAAACCCCCGATGATTCCGGGGGTTATAGAATTTATTAAACTACTACATGATATCAATCGTTCTCGGTTTTACTTTTTCATTTTTTGTTAAATTAACTACAAGCTGTCCGTTATCATACCTTGCTTCAATATTTGATTGATCAACTGTATCAGATATCTTAAATGTTCTGTAATAGTTTGCTATTTCTTGTTCATTTAAAAGGTAGTGTCTATTAATTGCTTCATCATATTGAATTGCACCGAACATACTTAACATATCATCTTCGACCCTGACTTTTACATTATCTCTTACAACACCGGGCATATTCGCAGTTAATACAAATTCATCGTCGGTCTCATAAATATTTACTAATGGTGAAATGTAATGTTGTGCTTCTAATAACTCTTCTAATGAGCTAGTGCCTTTTACTTTAACGGGAATATTTTCTCTGTTTTTCATATTATTCTCCTTTCCGAAAGTGTCATTTTTGTTAATCCATTATCATTCTAATAATTATTATTGCAATGTGAGGAGAAAAATAAATTCATATCAAAAAGATTTTTCCATAGTGATTGCTTAATTAGAATTCTATAAAAGTATTTTCATAATTATCAAAAAGTATCCGCACCTGTTTTAAACAGATGCGGATCTATCATTACTTATCTTTATCTTTATCGTCGTCGTCAACAACTTCGTAAGATGCATCCTGTACATCTTCTTTCTTATCATCATCAGTTCCAGTTTCTTTCGTTCCCGGCTGCTGTTGTCCTGTATCACCGGTTCCCTGAGCTTGCTGTGCATCCGCCTGCGCATAAAGCTGCTGTGCTATATCACCCCATACTTTATTTAATGATTCAGTTGTTGATTTTATCTGTTCGTTATTATTTGCTGCTAATGCATCTTCAACTTTCTTTATTTCAGCTTCAAGTTTCGATTTATTTTCGTCCGTTAGTTTATCCTTCATTTCTTCCATTTGTTTTTTAATCTGGAAGACAAGACTATCTGCGGAGTTTTTTACATCTATCTCTTCTTTCTTCTTTTTATCTTCAGCAGCATGTTCTTTCGCATCGTTTTTCATTTTATCAATTTCTTCCTGATTTAATCCGCTTGAAGAAGTAATTCTGATGCTTTGTTCTTTATTTGTAGCTTTATCCTTTGCATGAACATGCATAATACCATTCGCATCGATATCAAAGGTTACTTCAACCTGTGGAACACCTCTTGGTGATGGTGGAATACCATCAAGATGAAATCTTCCGAGTGTACGGTTATCGGCCGCCATTGATCTTTCACCCTGAAGCACATGAATTTCAACTGATGGCTGATTATCCGAAGCAGTTGAAAATATTTCACTCTTCTTGCTTGGAATAGTTGTGTTCGCTTCAATTAATTTAGTCATCACGCCGCCAAGTGTTTCGATACCGAGCGATAGTGGAGTAACATCAAGCAGAAGTATATCTTTTATATCTCCGGTTAAAACACCACCTTGAATAGCAGCACCGATTGCAACAACCTCATCGGGGTTAACGCCCTTATGCGGATCTTTGCCGAACATGTCTTTTACCAACTGCTGTACCATCGGAATTCTTGTTGAACCACCGACCAGAATAACTTCATCTATATCAGAACTTGTTACACCGGCATCCTTCATTGCCTGCTCACAAGGCATTTTTGTTCTTTGTATAAGATCATCTACTAACTGCTCGAATTTTGATTTGCTGATGTTTATATTAAGATGTTTCGGTCCTTCCTGTGTTGCTGTTATAAACGGAAGGTTTACATCGGTTGAAGCAGATGATGAAAGCTCCATCTTTGCTTTTTCTGCAGCTTCTTTCAATCTCTGCAATGCCATCGGGTCTTTACGAAGATCAATACTATCAGATTTCAAAAACTCATCAGCAAGATAATCGATCAATCTCTGATCGAAATCATCACCACCAAGATGAGTATCACCGTTTGTAGACTTAACTTCAAATACACCATCACCTAACTGCAAAATGGAAATATCAAATGTACCGCCGCCCAGATCGTAAATTGCAATTGTATGATCATGCGATTTTTTATCCAGACCATAAGCCAATGCTGCGGCAGTTGGTTCATTAATAATTCTCTTAACTGTTAGTCCTGCAATTTCACCGGCATCTTTTGTTGCCTGCCTTTGTGAATCGTTAAAATAAGCTGGAACAGTTATCACAGCATCTGTAATTTCGTGTCCTAAATATTCTTCAGCAGTTTTTTTCATCTTCTGAAGGATCATTGCACTTATTTCGGGTGGAGAATAAAGACGATCATCAATTTTAACTCTTGCTGTCTGATTATCACCTTCAACCACTTCGTACGGCACTTCTGCCATTTCAGATTGTACCTCACTAATTTTTCTTCCCATAAATCTTTTTATGGAAGAAATTGTTTTTTTAGGATTAGTTATCGCCTGACGTTTAGCCGGCTGACCGACTAATCTTTCTTCGTTTTTTGCAAACGCAACAACAGAGGGAGTTGTTCTTCCTCCCTCAGAGTTAGGAATTACAACCGGATCATTACCTTCCATTACGGAAACACAAGAGTTAGTTGTTCCTAAATCTATTCCTATTATTTTGTTCATAATTTATATCTCCTATCCAAAAGTTTGCAGATTGCCTGCTGGTTTATAAAAACTTATTTTACTTCTATTATTCTTTCTTTCGGTTTTTCCGTTACTAACTTAGCTATTGAAATTTTAAGTAAACCATTTTCAAATTTTGCTGTGATTTCATCCAGATTTATATCTTCAGGAAGTTCAAATTTTCTTTCAAATCTTCCAAATAACCTTTCATTTCTAAAAATATTAATCTTTTCATTACCTTTAAATTCATTTTTCTTTTCACCGCTCACAGTTAGAACACCATCTTCCAGTAAAATCTTTACATCTTCTTTTTTTACTCCAGGAAGTTCAGCAATAAATTCAATTGATTTTTCTGCATCAACCACATCAATCCTGAGAAACCTTTTAAACGGGATTTCAACATTATTTGAAATTTCATTAAAAAATTTATCAAAACCTCTTTCTTCGATAAGAGGTCTGAATATTACTTTAGTCATAGTATTTCTCCTTAATAAATTAATTATATTTTAAGCTTAGTTTTATTATCATTAACTGAAACAACTGCTATGCCAGGCAGTTAGAATCTTTGTAACCTATTATATTTTAATAACTTACAGATATTTATATATAATCATATAAAAATATTTAGTGGCAGATTACTTGTCATATTGGCGGGTTTTGTTTAATAACTGACAACTATGCTGACAGTTTGAACAATTTTTAATATTTTTAGAATAAACAATATCAAAAATAATGTTCGACCTGGAAAAGTTTGATTTAAAATTAAATACTGATGTAATTGGGCGCAATTTTATTTATGCAGAGGAAGTCCCTTCAACAAATACCGAGCTGCTCAATGAAAGTAATTTTTATAATAAACATGGTACCGTGCTCTTCGCTGAAAAACAGACCGAAGGAAAAGGTAGAAAGAACAGAATATGGTATAGTGATGACCAACTGAATCTAACTTTTTCAATTCTTATAACAGAACCAAAATATTTACAAAAAATAAACATACTTAATTTTGTTGCTTCACTTGCCCTGGCAGTATCAATTGAAAATCTTTTCCAGCTTAGAACAGAACTTAAATGGCCCAACGATATTTTAATTGATAGTAAAAAAGCGGCGGGAATATTAATTGAATCAACCTCGAAGGGGAGTAATATTTCACGGCTTGTGATTGGGATGGGTTTAAATGTAAATCAAATTTCATTTCAAAGAAAGTTTACTACTGAACCTACTTCGCTTAAGAAGGAATTGGGACATCCTGTTGAGAGAGAAAAAACACTTGCTGAAATATTAAATAACATCGAAGAAATATTAAATACATCAAATAAGTTTCCAGATAAAATTCTTGAAGACTGGAAAGCAAAATGCAAGATGATAGGTGAAAGGATAACCGTTCTATACGATGATATAACAAGACATGGAATATTTAATGACATTGATAAAAATGGTTTCCTGGTTCTTAGAATCCATGATAAAGTAGAAACTATACACTTTGGCGATGTGAGTATATTATAATGCTTCTTACTCTCGATATCGGAAATACAAATATTAAAGCTGGTGTTTTCAAGGGTAAGGATTTAGAATATCATTTTATTTTTGCTAATATTACTAAACATAAATCTTCTCTTAAAAAACATAGAATTTCAAGTATTGCAATCAGTTCTGTGGTTCCTGAAAAGACAAAACTAATTGTAAAAGAACTCTCGGCAAATTATAACTTTATACCATTTATTATAAATAACGATTGTAAATTTAATCTGAAGATTGATTATAAAACACCTGAAACACTTGGGATTGACAGAATTTGTTCCGCAGAAGGTGCATTTAATTTGTACGGCAATAGTTTAATGGCAGGTTCCTATTTACTCACAATAGATTTTGGAACAGCTACTACAATTAATATTGTTAAATATCCAAATATATTTGCAGGTGGACTGATTGCTCCGGGAATAAATACAATGTTTGCATCTCTAGCCACACAATCTTCACAGCTTCCCGATTTAACATTTGATAATTATAATTTCATAATTGGCGATGATACTCATTCATCAATTGCAAGCGGGGTAATTAATTCTGCAGTTGGTTTGATTGAAAAAGTGGTAAGCTATATAAATAATTTGGATGATTGTTCCAATCTTATCATTTATGCAACTGGAGGTATGGCAGATAAGCTGCAAAAGTTTCTTTCGAACAAAATAATTTATGATGAGTTTTTGGTTTTGAGAGGAATCCGTTCACTGTATGAATTAAATAAAGTTTAATAATTCATCTGTCTATATTTATAGGCTCCGCCTTTGCTGAGCATGAATGCATGACTGTATGTTATAACTCTTGTATAATTTCTAATAATCTTTTTGAATCATTCCTCATGCACTCATCCAACCATGCAGTCATGCAAATTAAAATTTCACAATAGTAATCGTTTCTTTGCGTGGAAATGTTTTTTCTTTCATTCTACTTTTATCAACTCATTATCAATCAATCTTGTATTACCAATTTTGCAGGCAATTAAAATATAATATTCATTACTGCTTTTTAGTTCCTCTACAGTTTCAAATGATTTTGACTCTACAATTTTTATGTACTTCAACTTCGAAGATTTTAACTTTTCAATTATGGTCATCATTTCCGAGATAATTAATGAAACTCTTCTCTCTCCTTCATCAATCATTTTATTAGCATTTCGAAGTGCCTTGTAAAGTGCTAACGCATCCTTCCGTTCATCTTTTGATAAATATACATTTCTCGAACTCATTGCCAATCCGTCCGTTTCCCGTACAATCGGGCAAACAACAATGTTTACAGGTATCTTTAGATCATTTACCATTTGTTTTATAACCGCTGCTTGCTGTGCATCTTTTTGTCCTAAAAAAGCATAATCCGGCATCACACAATTAATGAGAATATTAACAACTGTAGTCACACCCTTAAAATGTGTCGGTCTGAATTCACCTTCAAGTTTTTTTGTTATATGATTAACAGTTACAAATGTTTGAAAATTTTCAGGATAGATTTCATCAGCATCCGGATAAAAAAGATAATCAACTTTCTGCTCAAGCAGTAGTTTATTATCCTTTTCGATATCTCGCGGATATTGTGTTAGGTCTTCGGATGGAGAAAATTGTGTTGGATTAACAAAGATTGAAACAATCGTAGCATCACAAAGTTCTTTCGATCTTTTAACCAAGGAGAGATGACCTTCGTGAAGGAAGCCCATTGTAGGAATAAAACCAATAGTCTTCCCCGCAGATTTCAGAGAAGAAGATATATCCTGCATTTCACCAATTTTGGTGATAGTTTTGATATAAACCTCAGGTCATTAAATCAATTAAATTGCTAACTGTTTGTTTCAGTTCCTGCCTTGAAACAACCTTATCAACAAAACCCCTCTCCAATAAAAACTCTGATCTCTGAAAACCTTTAGGAAGATCTTTACCGATAGTTTGTTTAATAACACGCGGACCGGCAAAACCAATTAACGCTTTTGGTTCGGCAATATTAACATCGCCGAGCATTGCGTAGCTTGCTGTAGTGCCTCCTGTTGTTGGGTCGGCAAGAATTGAAATATAAGGTATCTTAGCATCTGCAAGCCGTGCTAATCTTGAACTTGTTTTAGCTAACTGCATAAGCGAATATGCACCTTCCATCATTCTTGCACCTCCGCTTTGCGAAATAATTATTAACGGTATTTTACTTTTGTATGCTTTATCAATAATGCGTGCTATCTTTTCGCCAACTACCGAACCCATGCTTCCGCCGATAAATTTAAAATCCATACAACCGAATGCCACGGATTTCCCATTTATTTTGCCGGTTCCAACACGCACAGCATCATTCAAACCTGTTTTTTTTATTGCTGCAGTTATCCGTTCATTATATCTTTTAGTATCAACAAATTTTAACGGATCAGAAGATCTCATTTTTTTAAATAGCTCTTTAAAACTTCTATCATCAAGAAGAACTTGAATATATTCCTCACTGCCAACCCTGAAATGGTAATCACATTTAAGGCATGTCCACAAATTTACTTCAAGTTGCTTTTTATGAATTATCTCTCCACAGCCAAGACATTTTTCCCACAAACCATCTGGTAAATCTTTTTTTTTAGAATCAGGAGATATTTTTTCTTTTGATCTTCTAAACCAGGGCATTTGTTTTCTTATTGTTGAACGTCTGCATAGACAGTAATAATTTTAGTCGGATCTTTTGGATCGTTTGATTTAATGGTTATCGTTCTACTCATCTTTCCTTTTCTGTTCGAAGTATCAAGCTCAACTTTTAATGTACCTTGCTCGCCGGGTTTCAACACTTCGCTGCTAACCAAAGCGGCTGTACAACCACAAGATGTTTTTATATCCTTTATCTTAAGAGTAGATTTTCCGCTGTTCTCAAAATTAAAGGTATATTCAACAATTTTTCCTTCTTTTACTTTTCCAAAATCATGTTGTGTTTGAATAAAACGCAGAACAGGATAAGTTGAACTTTCAGCATCGGATAATACAACATTACCTTTTATTGTAATAATTACTTGCGGGTTATCAGGATCGTTGCTTTCAATCCTTATTAACTTTTTCTGTTTGCCGAATCTTCCGGCAGAATTGAAAGTTACATTAAGGTTGGTTGATTCACCGGGAGCCAATTCATTCTTTTCCGGTAATGCCGCAGTACATCCGCAGGAAGCTTTAACATTTGTGATCTTTAAAAGGTCGCCGCCGCTATTTGTGATTACAAAAACGTGAGTGACTTTCTCACCTTGCTGAATATCTCCAAAATCATGTTCATCTTGCTGAGTAACTAATTTTGGTCCCATTAACTGAGCAAAACTTAACGATGACCCTGCAACGATAATTAATAATAGTTTTCTCATTTTTTATGCCTCATTTTTACGATAAAATTTTTTAAATAAAGTGGTTCTAAATAATCATAATCAAAAGTTGAGTTTCTCTCACCAAATTTCAATGCCCACTCAGCAACATACTCTGCCGAAGGTGAACTTATGATAATATCATTTTTACTTTCTTCAAGCAGATAAGATGCACTTCCAAAAACTTTAATCCCAATTGATTTAATAACAAACTCTTCGTTAGTTAAAATTGTTAATTCATCTACTAATATATAACTATTGGATTTAATTTTAAACTTAGAGTAGTAAACTTCATCCTTATTCACCTTATTTGCAATTATAAATTCCGAATTATCAGAAATACAAGAAGAAAGCTGAAAAGCCAGAGCTTCAAATGTTGGAACAGCAATTAAGGGAACACCTGTTCCGCTTGCAATACCTTTAGCTGCAGCCATTCCAATTCGTAAACCTGTAAATGAACCCGGTCCTTCGGAAACTGCAACCGAACTGATCTCAGCCCTGTTAATTTCCCCCTGTCGGAATAAAAATTCTATTATCTCAAATAATTTTTCTGAATGCGAATGTTTAAGTTTTATTGCAGATGTAAAATACTTTTCGGTAGAATAATATAATGCTGCGCCGCATATTGCTTCGGAAGTTTCTATTGCAAGTATTGGTTTAACTTTATTCATATTTTATAAACTCAAATTTTCGCATAGTGCCTTCAAGAATTGTAATAAATATTTCCAATCTTTCTTTTGGTAATGCCTCATTAATTAATTCACCCCATTCAATAAAAATTACTGCATCAGCATCGTTTAAATAATCCTGCCAACCGATATCAAACAATTCATCCATATTCATCAATCTATAAAAATCGAAATGGTATGCTTTAATTTTACTTTCATACTCATTTACAATCGCAAACGATGGACTGTTAACGTAGTTTATTCCAAAATGTTTCATTACTTTTTTAATAAAAAATGTTTTACCCGAACCTAAATTACCGTTTAGTATAATTACTTGTCCGTTCTGTAATTCTTTAGCAAATTTAATCGCCAACTCTTCGGTGCCTTTTTCATCATTTACAGTTACTGCATAAGGTAATTTCACAATACTACTTAGGTTCCATGGTTATAACAGGTAAAATCATTTCTTCCATTGAAATTCCGCCATGCTGAAAGGTATCTTTATAATGCGAAAGATACTTATGATAATCAGTTGGATAAACAAAGTAATAATCTTCTTTTGAAATTATATAATTTATTGTAACCCCCCTTTTGGGAAGTTTATAATCCTGCGGATTTTTTATATAGACCGCATGTTTGTTATCCACTTTCAGGTTTCTTCCGTACTTAAATCTTAGGTTGGTAGACGCTTCCCTATCACCTAATACTTTTGCGCCTCTTAAACACCTAATACTTCCGTGATCGGTTGTAACAACAATTTTAACATTTTTCATTTTTGCAATCGCTCTAAAAGTTCCAAGCAAAGAAGAATGAGTAAACCAACTGTTAGTTAATGAACGGTAGGCAGCTTCCTCAGGAGCAATTTCTTTAAGCAAAGCGGAATCAGAACGACCATGAGCAATCATATCTAAAAAGTTTACCACAACAGCCATTAGATTCAGATCCCGGTATGAAATTATGTTCTGCTCAAAATTCCTTCCTACATCAGGATCAATAATTTTTATATACTTCAGATCCTTTTTCAACTTAATTTTTTTTCTATCGAGCAGTAACTGAAGAAGCTCTTTTTCATATTTATTCATACTTCTTTCGTCATCATCTTTACCCTGCCAAAGTTCGGGGTAGTACTTTTCTATTTCACTTGGAAACAATCCACTAAACAGAGAATTTCTTGCATAAGGTGTAGCAGTTGGAAGGATAGAATAATAATAATCCTTTTCAATATTGAAAAGATCAATAAGATGTTTTTCCATTACCAACCATTGATCGAGGCGTAAACAATCGAGGACAAAATAAAATACTGTTACATTTTCATCAGCTAAATGGTTTAGGACATATTTATCAGTGATCTCGGTGGTTAATGTCGGTGTATCAATATCGCCTTGTGAATTGATCCAATGAGTGTAATTTTTTTCAACAAATTTTGAAAACTCTTTGTTTGCTTCTTTCCTTTGATCAAACAATGTTTGCTTCAATCCAATTTCTGCATGCTTATCAAGTTCGAGATCCCAATCAACAAGCTTACGGTAAATATCAATCCACTCTGCGTAATCAAGCTTACCCATAAGTGCTTGTGAGATTTGGTTGAAATCCTGCAGGTAATCTTTGGCTGCATATTCCCCTGTAATTTTTTTTCCTTCCAATATTTTTTTGCACACAAGCAATACCTGGCTCGGATTTACAGGTTTGGTCAGGTAATCGGTTATCTTACCGCCAATGGCTTCATCCATAAGAGATTCTTCCTCGCTCTTTGTTATCATAACAACGGGAATATTCGGATTGATAGTTTTAATCTGGCTTAATGTTTCGAGACCGCCCATACCTGCCATCATTTCATCTAAAAAAATCAGATCATAATTTTTTTCTTTAACAGAAGAAATTGCATCCTCGCCGTTTGTAGCGGTATCAACTTCATATCCTTTTTCTGATAAAAAAATTATATGGGATTTCAGAAGTTCTATTTCATCATCAACCCAAAGAAGTTTATTTGATTCCATAATCACTCAATTTTTTAATTTACATTAATTTCTATATACTAATTTTCAAAACTTATAATTAAAAGAAAAGTAAAAATAAACTGGACTGAGTTAAAAACATACTCCTTGCAATCAGTCAAAAAATTTTTACCGTATTTATGAAAACAAATTAACAATTAGCGTTCTTTTAAATTGTCTTCTAATAATCATCATGCTTAAAAAAATCACTTATTGAATTACAATATTTACATCCAGCCCGGCTTCGTTTGTTGTAGTCGGTGGAATTCTTGCTGCACCTTCGGGTTCTACTGTAGATCGTTTAAAGAAAATTGAGAGAGTTACTTTTGAACTTATAGTATATCTTATTCGTGGTTCAATCGTGGTTCGTGTGGTGCCGTCCTGCGGAATTCCAACTTCATTAAAATTATTCATTTCATACCTTACAACAGAGTTTTGTGTTAATGTGTACGCCAGAGTAAACTCAATATCATTTTTCAAAGATAAGCCGAATAATGGAAGTTCGAAACCCGATTTAGAATAACTTGCAGTGAAACCAATATCTTTTGAGAACGATTCAGTAATATTTGTAGTGGTTATACCTAAATTGAAACTGCTTCTTGTAGAATACTTAATGTTTCCGGATAAGTTACCGCCCCACAATTTCCCAAAGGTCATATTTAGACCAACGAGCGGAGTAAAACCATAATCAATTTTTTGTGTTTGTATTTCTTCTTTCCTGTCACTAGTAAGCTTCCAGCCTTCAGTATAGCTGGAATTGTAAGAATGCTCCAGAGATACTCTTTCGGTAAATGCTTTAAAGATTGGGAATTTTTCCAAACCATCCCAGGTTATTCGCCAGTTTGCTCGCGGCATATATTTAGCAACTTCTGAAAAAAATGGGGAAGTTCTTGCCCATGCTAATGTTTCAAATCCCTCTATAAATGCATTCGATAAACTCTTTCTCGGATCCTCAGCATTAGGATTATACAACTCATTAACTTTTTTAATTCCCGTATTGAAAAATGGCAGAGGCAGACTAAGGAAAGATCTATTTAAATTCCCTGTTGATGTGATATTAGAAATAAACAAATTGCCTTCAGCATCTCTTGTTAAAGTTGTATTTTTATTCACACCCCAGCCCACTTTCCAGCTCACATTAATTTTCGCTCCTTCCCATAAAGGGCGCGAAGTTTTAAAGTCGAAAGTATTTTTATCCGAAAATCTATCACCGATATTTGTGTTGGGCTCATTTGCTCGTGGACCTACATCCTGGCTTAAACCTACCATGAAAGCTCTTGACGGCCCATTCAAAGGATTGAATGAAATTCCCCAGAAATTTGAAAAACCGGTACCCGTACTCAACAAACCAGATTTAGACAAGCTGTTACTATTTGTAAAGTTAAATGTGAAATTATCATAATCAAAAAACAATGCTTTAATTGTAAGTTTTAACAATGTGAAAGCCCTTGATAAAACTGGTGGTTTTTGGTCGGAACTAACAACCAAAGAATCTAAATTGGCATCCGTACTATCAATTTTATTTCCATCATTATCACCGAAATCTTCAAGTCCTTTATTTCGTCCTCTCGTAAGATTATTTGTTTGATTATTATCATTTTTACCTGGAGTTCCAAAGAGTGGTTCAGTAAGAGATTTCCATCTCAATATTAAACCTGCACTACTCCTACTCGAAAAACCTGCACTTCTACCAAGGATATCCTGTCTAAGATCATTATCCCATCTATAATTAACTGAATAACCAGCGGTAATTGTAAAGTACCTGTTTATATTCCAAAGCGAAGGTAATCTTGGATTTAACCTAATATCGAATGATTGTTGATAAAGAAAATCTTTACCAAATCCTGCTCCACCAAAAATATCACTCCAAATCTCATCTTCAGTCCGGTCCTGATCATTATTATCAACTAGAAGATAAGCTAATGATGAATTGATATTAACATTGTAAGTTGTGCTTATATTAAGTAATCCACCGTCAGTCAGTCTCCACGCAAAGTTAAATCCTCTTGTAGCAGTGAAGTCACGCGAAACAACTTCGTTTGGCTGAATGTTACCGGTTGCACGTGTTGTCCTGCTATTACGGTTCCGTTTTGCTGTTACATTTACCGAAAAGTTTTGAGGAGTAAAATAAATTTTCGAATCTCTATAATCTTTGAATAATGCAAACAGCCATCCGATGACCGGGAATTTTGATGGTTGTATATATAAATCGGGGCTGAACGAAATACCGTAATTCATGTTCACATTCCATAACCAGTTATTACTTTGCTGAATGGTTGGGCTGCGTCTAAAAGAATTGTTATAACTAACTCCGAACGAAAGTGCGTTAAATGAATCTCTGATGTACCAAAGATTAGTTGGAATAACCAGTTTAATATTTGATGCTGAAACTGTGTTGGAAACGTTTAATGTTTGCGTTTCTGAAATAAATTCATCTGGGGTTTTTTGTTGTATGTTTTCCAAAGTATCGGGCGGAGCAATACCCAATTGTTTGGCAGCTTCATCAACCCTAACATCTGTACCAGGAATGTATAATGGTTTACCAATTGATTCAGTATGCGAATAAATTATTTTAAGATTACTCTGTGGCATATTGAACGGCACTAGTTTAAGCACATTTAAATTCGTAGACACTGTCCAATTCACGTTCTCAGCTCTGGATCCAAACCGATCCGATAGTTTATGGAAATAAGGATTCGTCTCACGTAGATTAGCATTAACAGTCATTAAGTCAGCAATTTTTAGTGAGGCGGAGATACCGTACGCCCAGCCGGGTGTATCTTCAGCACCAATAACTCTAAGTTCATTAACCCATACTTCACCCGAGAGCGGACCGGGATTAAAACCATTATCAAGATTAACTATTCCAACGGTTAAAAACTTTACGGATATTAATGTGGGATTTCCTTTCAGTTGATAGAAATGATCGGGTTTCCCGAGAACAGGTTTTTTAACGACCTGGCTTGATGAATCTCTGGCTAACTGTTTAATTGCTGTTAATTCATCAAATTTAATTGAAATACTATTCCAACCGTTACCGACCGGCTGACGATACTCATAATAGTTGTTTGTGTCTGTACCAAACCTAAAGAAAACTTCCGATGAGAACTCTCCGGTTTCAGGGTCGTTATACGCAATGGATGTGGGATTATTATCCTCATCTCCATGTATAAAAAGTTTCATTTCATTGTAGTTAAAAACATCGAGAGGGCGGAATAAATATTTTATGGCTTCACGCGATTCACCATCTTCTAAATCGGTTAGTATTAAATTTAATGACTGTTCATTTTTAAAAATTTCTTCATCAGGTCTTGTTCTGTCTCTCTCGCGAAATACACCGGGAGGACTTGTGTAATCAGAGTTTTCTTCCTGACTTACAACTGATATAGAAAGAACTGAATCTTCTGGATCAGGTTTTTGCCATTGGCTTCCTACAAGGTTAAACTCAGTTATTTGAACATGTATCTCTTCCGATACTCCTGCAAAAAAGAATCTGATTGTTTCAACATTTGATAAACCTGCATTACCAAAATTTAACAATGTGTCTTTAAGCGGAATACGATATAAATACCAACCCGCAGGAGTAAATCCGCCACCGGAAATAAACGGATTATTCGCGGCAACAGTATCGAGTTTGATCTCATATCGGAAATAACTGTTAACAAGATCCACATTTCCATTCCGGTTCAAATCTTCAGTATCCGGTAATCGACCAACGTCAGTAAGAACAGCATTTCCTTCAGTACCATTTATTTTATAATAATTCATAGGATCAATACTTGAAGTTTGAGAGAGAACAAAATTATCTCCCGAAGGATCAGCCCTGTCGCGTGCATCAGGAAAGTTAGCTCGTTCCTGTGCATCAAATAAAGTATCCAATCCTGTATCTTCACCTTCATCAATAGCATCGTTAAAGTTTTTATCTTCAGTGTTTAATCTGTTATCGGGTATTACGTCCTCACTAATTAATCCTAGATCCAGGAACAAACTTGCATTTTCAGGAGCATTCTGAATTCGCATCCAGAATTCCACAAATTCTATATTCTGTTCAATCAGGTTATTAGCCGTAGATGAGAGAAGTCGCTGTGTACCTCCCCATCGCTTGTCGGGAGAAATGCCATCAGCCGGGTCCCAGTTAAATGTACCGATTGAATCCGGTAAATAAACAAAATCGAGGACTGTAATTTGCTGATCTGATCTCCCCACCTGTCTATTTCCGCCAAATATTTCATCTACAGTAACGATAGCTGGTGTTATGTTGTACCAGAAACTTTTCGCTTTATAGTTCATCATCTGACTTTTGGCTAATCCTTCCAAACCCGGAACGAGATCCGGTGGACTTAAATCTTTCCATCCCGTATAACCAATACCAATTGGGATCGTTTTCTTTGCTCCTTCAAAGTCATCGATATAAGCAATACTTTTACCTTCATCCGATGCTATTGTACTTTTCTTTGTATTCGGATCGGGACTCATATATGCATATTCGCCATTAAAATTAAAAGTTGACATTTCTCTCGTAGAGATGAAAGTATCCATTAGTTTTGTTAGAAAAGGAAGTTCGCCGGAAGTTTTGAAATCAGCACCTATTATGGTATTACTTAGCGGTTCTTCACCAATTCTCACTTTATCACTAAGGGTCTGCTGATTAAGATTCATTACTGTAAAGCCCAGTGTAGTCTTATCAGAAAAATCATATATACCACGAGCACCAAGCAACGTTTTTGATGCAAGCTGGAAAAGATCATTCTGCTCATAAGTGATTCTTAAATCTGCTCCAGGCACCAGAGCCGCATCATTTCGTATCGTAAGCTGCCCGATTGTGTAATCAACCACATAATCAACACCAGCAGTTAATTCTCTTCCATCGAGAAGTACGCGCACAGAATTTTCAACAACATTAAATCCAAGTTGATAGGTAGCTGTAACATCACCGGTTTGTTTTCCAGTCATCAGCCATTTATCGCTTATCTTATCCTGCCTTGCAAATGTTTTTGTTGTATCATAAATCAATTGATATCTAAAATCTTCTAAACCTTCAGGAATGCTGCTACCAAAAGGTTCAAGCCACGGAAAAACTATTTCGCCCGTTTCAGGAAAAATTGTAAAACCGGGTCTCCAGTCAAAAACATCATCAGGATTAGGGTTTCCACCTTCGCCCTGCTGATCCAACCCAAAAGCATTTAGTAATTTAATATTTCCGCCTTCGGTTTGTAATTCATCTGTTGGTTCCTGTCCAACCACTTCATACTTTATTCTGAAATCAAAACCTTGTTTTTTAATGTTTCTGCTTCCGGTGGGATAGATATTTTTCAATTTTAATTGCCATGCATCTGCAAACTGAGGTTGAAGGTTCCTCGGCTTAACTAATTTTAATACAATAAATGTATCTTGCGTTGCAGCGATAAATTCACCATACGTTACATTTGCACTTCCTTGCTTAAATGAGATTGCAATAACATCCTGATCTTGGATTGAAGTTTTAAAGGAAATAAAACCTGTTTCAGAATGCAGATTATAATCCAACCCCTGAGTTAATAACTGAAACCGTCCCGTTTCCTCTTTTCCTAATATGGGATTATCAATCGCTTCTCTTAAAGAATCAGGGTATTTACTCTCATTTGCTTGAAGAGGCTGAAGATCAATATATGCATTAGCAAATCTTTCCTTGGATTTATCGGATGTTATAACATTAATGGATTTCCAAACTTCTATCTCATTTACAAATAAGATGTTATTTACCTGTGCGGGAATTTCGAAAAAGTAGTTTGTAAAAAGTGCACTGTCAGCGTAATCTGAATGAATAAAATAATGGTTCTCTGAATAATCATAAGCCCTTTTTTGGTATTCCTGAGAAGTTGCTCCCCCGGAAACCGAAACTTCTTTTGTCTCACCCTTTTTCTGGCTGGCAATTGCAGTTAGACGGAATGGACCAAGTTTAAATTTTGTTTTTATTCCAAATAATGCTTCTGCACCACCGATAAGCGGAGCGGTTTGCATCGATACGTTTCCCGCTTCAATGCTCTGGATTATTTCATCTTCATAACCTGTATATTTAATCTTAAGCTGATTTTCAAACTGGAAAGTTCTTTCTGTATTCCAGTCAGCTGAGATATTAAGTTTATCACCAATAGTACCATTTACATTTATCTGAACCTGTTGTTTAAAATCAGGTTCATTCCTCGTATTGCCGAGTCTTGATGCAGTAACGCCTTCTGTAGTTTCATTCCTCCATGCACCATGAATTTGTACGGCACCGCCAATTTTCAAACTAATCTTTGGTTCACCAAAAATACTTAACACTCCAACTTTTGGCAGTGGTATTTCAAAATCGGTTAAGCTTGTTATTAGTTCGCCTAGGCCCAGTTTTGAGCTTCGAAGATCGTATTTATAGCCGAGTTCTTCCCAGTTTTTACGTTCATTAATTGCGAGTTTTGCTTCAACATAATCTTCAATAGGTATTTTCAAAAGAATTTTTGTATCCCGCCCCGAAATTTTTTCACGTATTTCAACAATCTTTCCGGTTGAATCAATGTTTACTGTTCGCTGAACAAACATTACGGAGGGAGTAACAAAAAACTTAGATTGCTTTTTCTCATCAAGCTGAACGTAAGGTACATCTTCCCTTGTATAACGAAAGTATTCCACACGGTTCGTTGAATCTATTTCTCTCCAATCAACTTTTATAGTATCGGTGGCGAATGTAGAATCAATATTAAGAGTTGAATCGCTGCTGAATGTTGAATCACTTCCAACTATGGTCGAATCAAGAAAGGAAGATTTTTCTTCGCCGGAATCAGGCGGAAAGATAATATTATCTAGTTGGCTAATGGCATGGTCTGAATCATTTTCCGGTTCGGATATGATCAGTTCTGCAGGTTGAGTATTTACTCGATTAATTTCCGGGTTGTTTGCTGCATATAACATATCCAGCCACATCGCTCTATTGATCTGGGAATGATACGCAGGGCTGATACCAAGGTTTATTCCCGCATAGAATACAACCATTGCAAACATCGATATGCGGGATAATTCCCGGATAAGATTTACCATTTTATGTTTAATATAATTCCCTAAAGGAATGTTTCACATTACTAGAATTTTAGAAAAGTAATAATCTCTCGATAGGAACTCCTTATAATTTATTTTTTAGTGAAAAAATTTAGATAATAATTCTTTTATTTTCAACAAGTGTACCATACAATTATTTATAATACAGCCTAAAATTAAAGGATAATGGAGCAGGAATGAAGGTAATTTTTTTTCACTACTGTAATAGTGTACTCTAATTATATTGCCCCGAATAATTTATTATCATTGTTACAATTTAGCTAACCTATAAATCAACTCCCTGAACTGCGGAAATGTTTTTATCAGTTCATCTCTTTTGCCTAATTCAAAATCGTTAAAATCAAAACCCGGCGCTACTGTACATCCAATTAATGCAAATGATTTTTTTTCTGATAATTCTGCTGCAAACCACGAATTATGTTTAATAACAGTTTGAAGAGATTCCCCTTTTTCAATGTTTCTGCCCAATAATATTTTGTTGAGATTTCCACCTTCATCAATCACATATACAACTATACTTGAACCATCATAAAAATGCCATTGCTCATCAGATCTTAATCTGTGAAAGTTTGAAACTTGATTCCCTTCCAGCAAGAAATATATTGATGTAGAAAAATTTCGTGATGATTTATATCTCATTGGCAGATTCTCTGGTAATATTATTTCACCTGCACGATAAATCTCTTTGTAATAACCTCCTTCGGGATGGGGTTTTAGTTGTAGTTTTTCTATGTATTGTTTTACTTTCTGATTCATTTAAGCGTTGAGAATATTTATATGGAATGTAGTTTTACCTGTTAGCAGGTAAAATAAGTAAAAGATCAAATGATTTGAATTGAAGTTTCTCAGACGGAACTTAGTGAAATAGAGATTAATTATATTCAATAAAAAATTTATCCATCCGTTAAAAAAACCAGAGTCCGTAACTGGAAATATTTCATTAAGTAATTTCGCAATCACATCATTGATATACGGCTATAATTTTTTTTTCTAATTGTAAGGGTAGCTTTATAGGAATAAACCATTGGGAAGGATAAATGTAAGATTCTCCACTCTCATCAATTATATGTAATTCATTTTCTAATTTGTTATTATTTTCTGCCGATACTAGATAAATTTTATATATTTCAAGAGAAGCCGGATACACGGAATTATTTACACAGACAACAAATACATCCTTTTTTGCTTTCATGGTTCTTCAATTATATTTCTTAATTTTTAATTCTTTCCTTCAAATTCCGTGGCACTCATACCAATGAATTTCTACATCTATGATTTTACCATCAAGCAAACGAATTGTTGAAGTTCCTTTTTTTTCTCCAGTTCTGACCACCGTAAATCTTAATTAATCTATGCAATTCTCTAATACTCTCTCCAGAGGCAATTATGCTAATATTAGTAATTTCACTGATAACTGCAAAGTGCATTTATTGATCCAGAATTGTACCATTCTATATTTAAGATAATCATAAAACGATTAAAAAATAAATAGAACAGGTCTAAAATGTATGTATTCTCGCTTGTCATTTTTTCTAATTCACTAGGAAAAATAGGAATATTATATATTATGATACTGAAGTTACGCAAAATCGTAAAACTGCATTTCATGCTCGCGAAAGCGGGCACCCACTATGCAAAAATAAACGAAAAAATGGATTCCCACTTTCGTGGGAATGACAAACCTGGATCTTTTTTCTGTTAAAGGTGTTTTTGCGTAACTTCAGTTATGATACAATAATTATTAATTTTTAGAATACAATTTAAAAAGAGAACTATTTTCGATAACATTCAATCTTAGAACTTGTGTAAAATAATATTAAGGAACGCACCAGATGAAAAGATATTTTATTATTCTCACTTTACCATCACTATTATTTACTACACTAACGGCTCAACCAATAACCGATTCACTAAAAATAATACAGTACAAAGAAGTTGCTCAGCAAATCGTATCATCCGCACTTAAAGAAAGGAAAGGATATGAAGCACTTAAAAATTTTTGCAGAATTGGTCCACGATTAAGCGGCTCAAGAAATTCATTGATTGCAATTAACTGGGCAAAAAATAAAATGATTGAGCTGGGATTTGATTCTGTTTGGCTGCAGCCGGTTATGGTTCCGCATTGGGAAAGAGGAACTATTCAAAAAGCTATGATAATGAATTCTAAAAAGTTTAACGGAACGGAATTAAATATTCTTGCCCTGGGTGGAAGCATCGGCACACCAACTGAAGGAATTGCAGCAAATGTGATTGAAGTGAAATCCTTTGCTGAATTGGAGAAAAGGAAAGATGAAGCAAAGGGTAAAATTATTTTTTTCAGCAGAGCGGTTGATCAGTCTCTTTTAAATACTTTCAGAGGTTACGGCAGCGCAGTTGATCAAAGAGTTTACGGTGCTATTGAGGGAGCAAAGTACGATGCAGTTGGTGTTATTGTTAGATCAGTCACAACAAAATATGATAACGTACCTCATACAGGTGTAATGCTGTATGTAGATAGTTTACCCGGGATTCCCGGTGTTACAGTGGGTTATGAGGATGCAGACCTTCTAAGCGAAGCACTAAAGGAAGACCCTAATTTACAACTTGCATTACAATTAAACTGTAAAACCCTTCCTGACGCAAAATCATACAATGTAATTGGAGAAATTAGGGGAAGTGAATTTCCGGATGAGATAATTGTTGTTGGCGCGCACTTGGATAGCTGGGATGTTGGAGACGGTGCGCACGATGACGGAGCAGGTTGTATGCAGACAATCGAAGTGGTTGATCTTTTTAAACGGTTAAACATTAAACCAAAACGAACAATACGGGTAGTACTGTTTATTAACGAAGAGAACGGTTCGAGGGGAGCAAAAGAGTATGGAGTTTACGCTGAATCATCAGAGCAAATTCATCTTGCAGCAATTGAATCCGACAGAGGTGCTTTCAATCCAGTAGGGTTTAATGTCGATACTGATTCAACAAAACTAATTGAAAAAATTGAATCGTGGTTACCATATTTGAAGTTAGCCGGAATTAGCTGGGTAAGAAAAGGCGGAAGCGGTGCGGATATATCAAAAATAATAAATGCAAAACTTCTGATTGGTTATGTCCCGGATAATCAAAGATATTTTGATATTCATCATTCTTCAAGCGATGTATTTGAAGAAGTTCATCCGCGCGAGTTTGAACTCGGCACGGCAGCTATGGCGATTCTTGTGTATTTGTTGAGCGAAGAAGGGTTGTAACAGTGAAGTTTGTCATTGGCATTCGATGTATGCGTAACAATAACAGATCTGAAAGGTTTTAATTGTTAAATTGTTTTATTGTTGAATTGTTAAATGATATCAAAACTAAGAATCTTATTTATTTCCATTTCATATTCGTGACCAATAACTATTTTGAATGAACGGATGATTGACTAATGATAATTAAACCAACCGTATTTTTAATCCCGCTTTTTTAGCTGCAGCTAATTGCTTTTGATCGGATGAGACAAAAAGATCAGGTTGAGCAACTAATGCACAAGCAATATGTAACGCATCCATCGCTCTGAGAGCATATTTTTCTAATAGTTGGATAGAATGATTAACGACTTGAGGCGTTAAGTTATAAAAGTCTGCCTCTTCAAGATCATATATCAATGATTCTTTTATTTTTTCATATTGTCTTTTGTTCAATTGCTTTTCACGTCTTAAACGATTCAGTGCAGAAATGATTTCCGGTAAACAAATAATACTTACAGATAGTACATCGGTTTGTCGGCACATTTTTTCCACATCATCGCTGCCCTCTTCATCAATATAGCGTTTTGCAAGTGCTGTAGAATCAAAAAAGACTTTCATTTGGTAGATTTTTTTCTGTCCTCCAAAATAGTTCTGCTTAATACAGTCCCCTTAATGGCCAATCGTAAAGCGGGATTTTTCCAGGAATATTTTGTATCAACATCAATAGCTGGTTTTATTTCAGCTATTGTCTTTCCGTGCCTTTTTATTATTACTATCTCACCATTCTCTACAGCATCAAAGTAATACTTGGCGTTGTTACGTAATTGTGTGAATGTTGCTGTTTGCATTTTACTACTCTCCATTTTTATTATGTACACTAATGTACATATTAAAAGCCATATAATCAAGTCTCTCTGTTGGCGCAATTGCTAACTTGCTATTTTTTGATTGATTGATTTGGTGATTATGTGATTGAAAAAGAGTAAGACATATTCTATTGAAAATGATAAATTAGAAAACTTTTAACAAAGACGAATGGCTGATAACGTTTCTGATGAAAGCGAAGCGGAATGCCCCAATGACTACAAATGACAATTATTCCCCTATTAACACCTGATATTTCACATTTGACAAATGATATATCACCCCTGCCCTATTTTTTACTCCAATTGAAATTTGGATAGTCACTAAAGAAAAATACTGGCTGCGAATGCGCGAATGATTAGTGAAATTTATGGCTTAAACAAATTTATAATTCCACAATGACAAATGACCATTGACTAATATCCTTCCTCGCCGACAGAAAAGCCAAATGACCAATGACCTAATGACTATTGACGTTTAACATTTCACGTTTGACGTTTCACATTTCACATTTGACATTCAGCCAATATCAATTCCGCTGCAACTCTCCCACTTTTTACAGCACTCTCTATTGTTGATGGTAAGCCGGTATCGGTCCAATCGCCTGCAAGAAATAAATTTGCAATTTTTGTTTTAGATGATGGTCTTATATAATTATTTTTATTTGATGGGACAAATGTTGCTCTTTTTTCTTTTAATACTTTATAATGAAGAATATCTGATTCCTCAAGCTCAGTGTATTTTATGAGTTCGTTAATACACATATTATAAATTTCTTCCGCCGGTTTATCAATCAAATAATCCGCATCACTTATTACAAGATTTATATGATTTCCTTTATTAAATATCCAATGAACCGGGGAATCAATTAATCCGTAAAACTGTTCTTTCATTGTATTATTTTTTAACCAAATGTGAATGTTCAGAATTGATGAATATTCAAATTCAATTTTTTCATCCCAAAAAAGTTCAGAAAATATATTATTAAAGGCATAAAACGGAATTGCTGATATCACATAATCAAAATCTTTATAGACTTCTTCTGCTGTTTTAATCCCAACAATTTTATTATCAGAAATTATAAACTCTTTAACGGAGGATGATAATTTTATTTTTCCACCATTTGATTCAATATATTTTTTCGCATTTTTCACATAAGCATCACTTAAACCATTTTTTGGTAAAATAATAGTTGAAGCAAAATTTCCGTTAAAAAATATTTTCATCAGAATTTCCCTGAAAATAAAAGCAGATGCTTTATCGATGTTTGTATTCAAAGCACCAATAGCAATAATTTCCCATAATGATTTTATTGTAGCATCACTTTGCTTTTCTTCTTTAAGCCAATCTCTTATATTTTTATCCGATAACTTTTGATGAGATATAAAAGGAAGTTTAATTACAAACCGTATAAGTGATAATCTTTCTGTATAAGTAATTGCTTTAAAATTGAGCAGCGCGAATATTAAGTTGAAAGGATAAATTGATGTAAAGGATTTCAATCTTACAAGTTTTCCCGCTTGAGTTAAGAAATTTATGCACAATCTTTTTTGATATATAAAATTTTCTTTTGCACCAATGAGCTTAAGAAAATTAATCGTATCAGAATAACAGCCCATCAAAATGTGCTGACCATTATCAACAACATCGTTAGATTTCTGCTCGGTAAAAGAGTAAGCTCTGCCGCCAAGTTTAGGAGACGATTCGAGAAGTGTTACTTTAATGTTTTGTTTTGTCAGATACGCTGCAGAGGTAAGTCCGGCTATACCTCCCCCGATAACGATACAACTTTCCATCAGTAAACTAAGCTATATTTTGCCCAAACTCCCAATGAAATCCAAATCTTTTCTAATTTAGATGCCTTAACATCATTGCTATAAACATCGTAATCAGCATCAACAATTTTATCAAGTATTCTGCTATAGATATGCTGCATCGCTCGTGCTGCAAACATCTTACCTTTATCATCAAGGTTGAGGCATTCTGTTGCCTTATTAAAATAATATCTGGCACGGTTAACTTCATATCTCATCATCATCTTAAAATTTTCGTTGTAAGTAAGATTTAATAGATCTTTTTCAGAATAGTTAAATCGTTTGAGGTCTTCTTTGGGTAGATAAATACGGCCTGCCTTGGCATCCTTTTTTATATCGCGCAAAATATTAGTTAGCTGCAATGCAATACCAAGGTTTACAGCAAAATCTTTTGTGGATTCGTGTTTGTATCCAAAAATTTCAATACACATCAATCCGACTGTTGAAGCAACACGGTAACAATATAACTGAAGATCATCAAAAGTTAAATATCTATTTCTCTGCAAATCCATTTCCATCCCCTTTAATAATTCGAAGAACGGCTGAATGGGTATATTGAATTTTTTTATTGTTGATGAAAGTTTATCTAACAGTGGATATTTGGACGTACCGTACAAAGCTTTTTCAAGTTCAACTCTCCATTTATGAAGGTTCTCATATCTAACTTCGTGCGTTTCATTACCTTCATCTACGATGTCATCTGTCCTTCGGCAGAAAGCGTAAACAGTATTCATCGCATTTCGTTTTTCTGTGGATAACAGATTGAATGCATAATAAAAGCTGCTGTTGCTGCCCTTGGATATTTGCTTTGCCTGATCCATCAATTTTAAATTAACGATTTAAGAAATAGACTTAACATTCTTGTTTTACTTAATTCCGGACGATTGTTCAACACATTATAATCCTTCTTCCTTATTTGGTCAAGAATGTCTTCACCGCCTGCAACCGTCCATATAATTTCTACTTTTAACCTTCCATTTAATAACGGAAAAAGCTTTTTGCCTTCATCAAATAAAATCTGTATCCGGTCAACATTGTGCTTAACGAGTTGCTTTAATTTATGATTATTTTCTTTATCTTCAAACATCTTTTCTGTGATTTGTAACATTTCCATTTCATCCTTCGGCAGATATATCCTTCCCTTTTTATAATCAATTGAAACATCCTGCAAAAAGTTTGTTAATTGTAATGCCGTACATATTTTATCGGAATATTTAATAGCTTCCTCGCTGCGTATATCAAAAAGCTCAAGCGTTAGTCTCCCAATCGGATTCGCAGAATACTTACAGTAATCAATAACTTCCTCAAAATTTTCATACCTGTTTTTAATTACATCCTGCTTGAACGCGTTAATCAGTTTATAAAAATTTTCTGCGGTTAAATTCTTTTCGTTTATAGTATTTGCCAGGGCAATTTCATAATCGCTTTCTGCTTTACCGTTAAGAAGCTGCTTCATGCGAAACTCAAAGTTGTTTAATTTATCCAATCGTTCACCTTCCGAAAAATTACCTTCATCGGCATAATCATCGGCGGTACGTGCAAACCAGTATATAATTGCAACATGCTTTCTTAAATTTTTTGCGAGGAGAAACGATACCACCGGAAAATTTTCATAGTGGGATTTAGCGAACTTTAATGATTTGGAATAAGCCCTATTTAAATTTTGATGTTCTGATTCATTCATTTATTTATAACATTTGCTCTAAGATTTATTCACAATTTAGTGAATCCTAATGAATGGGGAAAGAACTTTATTAGAAGAGATTTACAGATAAATGGTGTGCCCGGAGGGGGACTCGAACCCCCATGGGATTGCTCCCACTAGACCCTGAACCTAGCGTGTCTACCAATTTCACCATCCGGGCTATAATAAATCTGATTTACAAATTACAATGATTTTTTTGAATATCGAATATCGATTAACGATATTAGATCTCTAAAGTAAGTGTTAATCATAACTTCTAAACATCTTAAATCGCTGTTCGTTAATCACTATTCATTATTTCTACAATTAGAATTAAATTATTAGCCAAAGCCAATTTTACATTACCACCAATTAAGCGGTTAGTTTCTTAAGGATTTAATTTTCTTTGCCTGGTGCGTCCATCGGAAAGTCTACTCCCAAATGGATGCCTTCGGCACAATTTCATCATCCAGGCAGATTCAACAATGAATTAAGAACTTTTAACTCAAAACTCTAATCGAAATTTAATATCATTTTAGTTTAGAGTGAAATGTTTGGCATAAAGCGAAATATAAAAAATGGAACCCATCAAATGTAAAACTTACGAAGGAAATTATTTTAGCAATTCAACAATTAAGCAAAAAAACAATTAAATGACCAAATGTAAATAAATGACTGATAATTATACCATCAATCCATCAATCAAATTATCACCAATCCGTACCGCCTTGTTTATTTTCATTAATTATTTCGCTATCACCAGTATGTATATTACACTGTAGCGGCATGTTTTTAACATTAACAAAATCTATATAAAGTGAATCGCAGTACTGGGTAACACTACGAGTATCCCCCTGCTCCATAGTTGTTTTACAGACAGTAACTTCTTCTATTCCAGCGGCTAACTCAAAATACGTAACCGGAATGTTAAACTCCTTATAAGCGCCTTCCATAAACATTGCCCAGATTGGCAGAGCAGCTTTTGCACCTTGTCCGTACCAATCAGTAAACTTAACTCTGTGATCATCAAACCCAACCCAGACACCCGCAACCAATTCCGGTGTATATCCAACAAACCACGCATCAGAAAAATCCTGTGTTGTACCGGTTTTACCGGCAGCCGGATACTGGAAATATCGTCTCACACCAGCGCCTGTGCCCGACGAAACTACACCTGCCATCAGATCGACCATAATAGATGCAGATTCAGGTGAAATAGCCTGCACATATTCTGGCTTAAATTCTTCAATAACAATACCATTATTATCTTCAATTTTTAAAATTGAAATTGGCTCAATATGCACTCCTCCATTAGGAAAGGTTCCGTATGCAGAAGTAATTTCAAGTGGAGTTATCTCTGAAGTTCCCAGTGCTATTGCAGGATATGGATCAAGATGTGAATGAATTCCCATTCGCTGAGCGATCTTAACTACCTGCCTAGGAGGTGCAATGTCGCTTATGGTCATTCTGCCGGTCATTACATTCACAGAGTGTGTAAGTCCCCAGCGCATGGTCTCATATCCACTGTAGGTCTCTCCGGAATTACCAGGTGACCATCCGTTATAATCAAACTTTTGATTTAGTAATGTGTATGCCGGGAAGTAACCATTCTCCATCGCAGTAGTATAAATAAACGGTTTGAATGAAGAACCCGGCTGGCGTTTAATTCCTGTTACATGATTTAATCCTCTGCCAAACTGCTGATTGGCACCACCGACCATTGCTTTTATGTAACCGGTCTTGGGATCGATAACTACAAAACCAACTTCAATTTTTGTTGCAATAGTTTTAACTGAATCGACAAAATAATCATTTGCTTTAAGTTTATTATAAATATTTGCTTTCTCTTCTTTTGTAACGGCAGATTTGTATTCTTTAGAAGTTTTAATTGCAGCATCAATTATTTCTGCTAATAAAGGCTTATTCTTGCGCCAACTCCATTTTTCATCGAAAAGTTTTTGATATTCCGCAATATGTTTTGCTGAAACTTCATTCGCAATTCTTTGCATTCCAAGATTGAGTGAGGTATAAATATTCATTCCATCCCTGTAGAGATCGAAACCATATTTGTTAGAAAATGACCTCATCTGAATTCTAATATATTCAAGAAAATACGGTGCTTCGGATTGTAATACAAATCTCTGCCTGGAAGATAGAATAATCGGTTGTTGTTTTAAATCTTCATATTCCTGCTCACTCAACATTCCTGTAACTACCATATTATGCATAACCAGGTTTCGTCTGTTAACTGCACTATCATAGTTTTTAAGTGGGTCATAATCACGCGGTGACTTTAGCAGCGCTATTAATAAAGCCGATTCCGGAAGTGTTAACTCAGTTGCAGATTTATTAAAGTATGCACGGCTTGCAGCTTCAACTCCAAACGAGCTTCTGCCGAAATAAGATACATTCAGGTATAATTCGATAATCTCGTTTTTGGTAAATCTTTTTTCTATCTGAACAGCAGATATCCACTCTCTTATCTTACGAACTCCTATATCAAATTTATCTTCTCTCTTGGTTTTTAATTCATATAGATTTTTAGCAAGCTGCTGTGTTATTGTGCTTGCACCTTCTCTAAAAGAAAAACGCATTACATTTTTTACCATTGCCTGGAAAAACCGAATAAGATCAACTCCCCAGTGATCATAAAATTTTCTGTCTTCGGTGGAAATCAACGCTTGTATTAAGGACGGAGGAAGGCTATCAATATCAGATTCAATTCTATTTTCGATGAAAAACTTTCCGATTAATTGTCCGTCAGCAGAAAATACTTTTGTTGCAAGCTGTGGTCTCGGGTTTTCCAATTCTTCAATTGATGGTAGTCCGCTGAAAATATAAATGCTAAAAGTGACAAACAAAACTGAAATAACACCAATTACAATCAGCCAATTAATTTTTTTCTTTATTGTTTTACGTATCAATGTTTTGTTTCTGTGTTTTGAATCGAAAAAATATTTCTTCATTTCTTTATCATCTAACTTTCTTTTCGCCATATCACTTCCAGTCTATTACATCAAATTCGTTTGAATCAAATTTACCATAACAGGGTTTGTCTATCCATGATCCAAGGTTAATATAAACACCGTTATTGTATTTTGTAACTACTCTTTCGTGGGAGTGCCCGAAAATTACATAATCAAATCCTTCATCAATTTTTATCTTAGCAGCATCAAACATTCCATTAATCTCGCCGTAATCTTTTTTCATTGTGTACTTCCTGCTTGATTTACTGGTCTTACTCGCAATAGCAATTCCAATATCAGGATGTAATAATGAATACATTTTCTGGATGAATTTGTTCCGTAATATTACTTTTAAAAATTTGTAACCAATATCGTTTTTAACCAGTCCGTCCCCGTGTGCTATGTAAAACCTTTTTCCATTTAATAAAACATCAAGCGAACTTTCATACATTATAGCACCGAACTCTTTGGAGAAAAAATCACGATGCAAAAAATCGTGGTTACCGATAAAGTAATGAATTTTAATTTCTTTCTCGGCAACATCTTGTAATGCTGTAAGTGTTCTGAAGAAACCTTTTTGGTAAACCCGCTTATACTCAAACCAGTAATCGAATAGATCGCCAATAAGAAAAAGTTCATCGCAATTATCTTCTGCAAATTCTAAAAATTTAACAAGCAATCTTTCCTTTTTATCTTCAATTTCTTTTGTTTGAAGACCGAGGTGCTGGTCGGAAATAAAAAGATATCGTTTATTCACAAATCAAATAATAGTTTAACAATAATGTATAAAATTACAGAATACCTTTTTGAAAAAAAATATATTTAATTTTCTATCAATTCATTCATTGTCATCAGAAGCCAATCGTTTGGATCCAAAATTATTTCCACCGGTTTTTTATTACTTCGAACAGACAGTTTTACATTCTTTGAATCTATACTAAAACGAAAAGTTTCTAATTCCCCATTATTGTATTTAAAAGTAATTCCAAGATGGAAAAAATATTCATCAAATCCATCCTGTACCTGTTCAAGCGTAATAATTGTCTCAAATTCATCAGCTATTCTCGTACTATTCCATTTGTAATTCAATTCTATTTTTCCAGTTCCGTTTAACCATTGATTAAAAAAATTTGTTAAATTTACACCGGAAATCGATTCACAAACATTTTTAAAATCTTCTGTTGAAGCATTAGAATATTTAAATTTTTCATAATACTTCCTTAATACGTTAAAGAATGTGCTATCGCCTAATTCCCAGCGGAGCATATGTAAAACCCAGGCACCCTTATTGTAAATTGTTCCAGTAAATAGAGATGATCCCGGATTTCCCAATGCAACTGAAAAGCTACCATGGCTAATATTCAACATAGTTGATCTTAAAGCAGACCTGCCTGATTTAAATTCGTAAAATAAAGCTTCAGAATATGTTGAGAAACCTTCATTTAACCATATATCATTCCAGGATTTAAGACCAACAGCATTACCCCACCAGTGATGAGCTAATTCGTGAATATAAATATCTAAGAAGAAATTTTTTCCTCCTATGATATTTGATGCTACACCTGTAATAGTTTGATGCTCCATTGCTCCCAGTTGCCATAAAAATTCTGCAACACCATATTTTTCTTTAATAAATGGATATTCACCAAAAGTTTCTGCAAAGAAACGTAATATTTCAGGATGCTCCTGAAAATCTTTTTTTGCATCTTCTACATCATCCTGTAAAACATAATAATCAATTGCCATTGTATCTTGTTTATCAAGTGAAACATACTTATCGCTAAAATGCTGATAGTTGGATGAGTAAATTGCAATCAAGTAGGTTGAAGTCGGATAGTTTGTTTTCCAATGGTAAGTGCGTCTCTCACCATCATCCTCAATTCCTATTAGTATTCCGTTAGAAACCGATACCTGAGAAGAATCATTTTTTATTCTAATATCCAAAAGCGCTTTATCCGAAGGAAGATCATTGCATGGAAACCAGGAAGATGCATAAGCAGGTTCACTTAAATTATAAACTAAAGAGGTTCCGTTTATCTTGCCAAAAACAAATCCCTCTAATCCTACTTTTTTTGGTGTGCCGGAATAAGTTACTTTTAATTCAAATGTATCTAAGGGAACGGAATCATCTAAAATTATTGTTAATAGTTTATCTTCATTAAAATATTCGCTTTCAATTTCGTTTAGCTTTACTTCACTTATATCAAAATTATCATAAAAATTGAGTTCAAGTTTTTTCAACCCTTCTTCTTTTACAACTCCTATAATTACTGCTGACGCATCCAATTTTTTTTCATCCGGAAAGAGATCAAAGAATAAATCGTAGTGAAGAATATCAATTTTTCTCTCGTTTTCAGTTCTATAATCTTCAGCATTAAAAATTTTATAGTAATTGTTAAGATGACGCAAATAGAATTGCTTCTTCCAACCAGAATGAACTATATCATTATTATTAATGACAATTAATGCGGTAACAGTAAACGGAAGAATAAAAATAATAGTATAATACAGCGAATTTTTGATCCTCATTTTAATCTTTCAATTAAAATTTCTATTAATAAAATGAAATATTAACTAATTATTAAGTATTATAAATAACAATTTAATTAATTGCCAAACAAACTATATTTATTTATTTTCGGAATAATAATAAAAAGGATTATGTATGCCTTTCCCCGGTTCTTCAATTTTAAGAGAAACAGTAGTAATGGTCCTGGCTGGCGGTCAGGGAGAGCGGCTGTATCCACTTACCAAAGTGAGAAGCAAACCATCGGTTCCATTCGGTGGTAAATACAGGATAATTGATTTTGCTTTATCCAATTGTCTCAACTCAGGCTTAAGAAGAATATACGTACTAACCCAGTATAAATCCGATTCGTTAAATCAACACTTGTTTGAAGCGTGGAGTATTTTTAATCCTGAATTAGGTGAATTCATTTATTCGGTTCCGCCCCAAAGAAAAATGAACAACGATTGGTACCTTGGAACTGCAAACGCCATATATCAGAACAAAAATTTATTTTCCAACGATAACAAAGCTCGATGGGTATTAATACTCGGAGGTGATCATATTTACAAAATGGATTACATGCGTTTATTACAATACCATCTTGTAAAGATGGCTGACCTCTCAATTGCTTGTATAGAAGTACCTCAATCAGAAGCAGACAGATTTGGTATAGTGGAAGTTGACGCGGATTACAGGGTTAAATCTTTCATTGAAAAACCTGTAAACCCATCTGAAATTCCTGATAAACCTGGTTACTCATTTGTGAACATGGGGATTTATGTATTCAATGCAAATGTGCTGCGCGATGTGATTACTGAAATGGAAGGAAAGAATTTGAAACCATACGATTTTGGAAAAGATGTTATTCCATATATGGTTAAAAACAACCGCCCTGTTTATGCTTATAAGTTTGAGGACGAAAATAAAAAAGAGACCCCATACTGGCGCGACATAGGAACGTTAGATAGTTATTTTGCCACAAGTATGGATTTGATCAGTATCTCGCCTGAATTTAATCTTTATGATTCGAACTGGCCAATTCGTACTTATCAATATCAGCTTCCTCCTGCAAAAACTCTTTCTCACGAAGGAGAAAGGGTTGGAAGAAATTTAAATTCACTTATTTGTGATGGTTCTATTATTTCAGGTGGACTTGTTGAGAGGTCTATCCTAGGTGCCAATGTTAAAATCAATAGTTTTGCTTATGTAACCGATTCAATAATTATGTATAACTGTAACGTAGGAAGACATGCAAGAATACGCAGAGCTATCATCGATAAGAATGTAACAATACCGGAAGGATATGAAATAGGGTTTGATCCTGAAAGCGATAAAAAGAAATTTACCGTTTCTGAATCTGGCATTGTTGTAATTGAAAAAAACGCTATCCTCTCCTAATATTTTTTTTCAGTTTAGCTTCTTTATTTTGATCTTGTGTTTTATTAATAAAGATTATAATGTACAGACACATCTGAATATATATATTTAAATTAATTAATGCATAGTGAACACTGATTTAATAAATAAATTAAAAACCCTCCCAACTCGCCCAGGTGTTTATCAGTTTAAAAATGAAAAAGACAAAGTAATTTATGTGGGGAAAGCCAGAAATTTAAGAAACCGTGTGCGAAGTTACTTCCACGGAAGTGCTACAAATGCTAAAACAATGGCATTAGTAAAAAGAATTAAAGATGTTGAACTTGTAATAACAGATTCAGAGATTGAAGCTTTGGTGCTGGAAAACAATCTTATTAAAGAACTAAAACCACGCTACAATATTGATCTTAAAGATGATAAGTCATTCCCTTTCATAAAAGTAACAAACGAACCATACCCGCAAGTTTATTCAACACGCAAGGTTATTCAGGATGGTTCAAAATATTTTGGACCATATACAAGTGTGAAAAGTATGAAATCCGCTCTTCGTATGATAAAGCAGATTTTTAAGATAAGAAGCTGCAAGTATGATATTAACAAGGTAACTATCGCAAAGAAAAAGTATAAGCTTTGTCTTGATTATCACATAAATAAATGCGACGGACCTTGTGAAGGTTTAATTTCCCAAACCGAATACAATGAGATGGTTCAGGAAGTTATAAAACTTCTTAGAGGTAAAACCGATGATTTGATAAAAGAACTTGAGACAAAAATGCAAAAAGCTTCTTCCGGTCTTGATTTTGAAAAAGCTGGGGAGATAAGAGATAAAGTTGAACAGTTAAAAACAATTTCATCAAAACAAAAAATAGTAAGTAACGATTTTATCGATAGAGACGTAATTTCGGTTGCGTATGAAGGCAATGATTCCGCCTGCTCGATTTTTAACATACGCAGCGGAAAACTTGTAGGTAAAAAACAATTACGACTTAGCTTAAAAGGTGCAGAAGAGTTGCCGGAGATTTACAATTCAATTGTGAAATTTTATTACGGCGAACATACTGAAATCCCAAAAGATATTTTATTTGAAACCGAACCGCTTGATTCCGACCTGCTAAAAGAATGGTTGAATTTGCGAGCCGAGAAAAAAGTAAAATTTGTTATTCCGCAACGAGGGAATCTGCGTTCACTCGTTAAGATGTGTAAGCAGAATGCAATACTTCAACTAAAAGAGATTCAAATTCAAAAGATGAAAAGAGAAGGACACGTTCCTTTTGCTGTTGCCGCACTTCAAAGAGATTTAAGATTAAATAAACTCCCCAAAAAAATTGAGTGTTTCGATGTTTCCAATTTACAAGGAACAGATTCAGTTGCAAGCATGGTTGTTTTTGTTGATGGCAAACCGAAAAAAAGTTTGTACAGAAAATTTATTATTCAGGATGTTGAAGGTCCCGATGACTTCGCAAGTATGCAGGAGGTGATCAGAAGAAGATACACCCGCGTATTAAAGAATGAAGAACCCTTGCCCGATTTAATAATGGTAGACGGTGGGAAGGGTCAGCTTTCGAGTGCAGTGGAAGTTTTAAATGGTCTCGGTTTAAAACAAATTCGTATAATCGGACTAGCAAAACGCCTAGAGGAAGTGTTTTTTCCACGGAAATCCGAGGCAGAGTCAATCCCGAAAACATCATCAGGATTAAAATTATTACAGCAAATTCGTGATGAAGCCCACCGGTTTGCAATTACTTTTCATCGCAAACGAAGAAATAAAAGGACTTTTACTTCCGAGTTAACAGGAATAAAAGGCATTGGTCCTGCCACGGCACAGATGTTGATTAAACAGTTGGGAAGTGTGTCAGCAATCAAAAAAGAATCGTTAGAAAAAATTGGTGCTGTTATTGGTAATAAGAAAGCAGAAATAATTTTTAAATATTTTCAAAGAGTATAGAATCAATGAGAACTTCTATAACCACATTATCATTAATATATTAAATTCTTAACGGAAATAATTATAATGAAGTCCAAAATAATGTTCCACTTGCAAACTGCACAATCAATCAGTTATTAATAATCGACTTCAAAAACGTACGTGATACGTTTTACATTTCAAAAGATCACATTATCGAGATCAATCTTGCAACGCATCAGGGTATTGTGAGATTCAGAGAAGGTGAAACAAAAGTATTCCCTCTTTCCGGCGGCACTAAAAATATTTCCGAAGGCATCGAAACAAGAGAGGGACTATTCGCACTCCATTGGAAAAGCAAAATACAATACTCAACACAGTTCGATAGTACCGTAATGCTTTACTGGATGAGCTTTAACAGCGGGATTGGTATGCATGCACTAAGGACAAAGGGTTACTACAGGCATTTGGGGAAGAAGAATGTATCACACGGTTGCGTAAGAGTTTCCCGCGAAGATGCAAAAGAAATGTTTGATATTTTGGAAAGAGGAACGCCTGTATTAGTACATAAAGGTGAGAATGCAGTAACTGTTGCTTTTGGCGATACTGTGAAAAATTATAATTATTATTCTTTTAATGAAATGAGAAAGCTGCTGCCCGAAAGGTACCGTGCTATTTACAATGGAAGATATTTCATCGATAATAAGGAAAAAATAATTATTGATGAAAATAATGTAAGCGCTTCAGGACTCCCAATTGGAAATGTTGAAAATATTCCAACTAAACAAATTGTTTTTTCAACGTTGGTTAATGTTGATAATGAAATAGCTGAGGAAGATAATTTAGATATTATTTTGTCAGGCAATTTAGAAAAGAATGTAAAATTGTCAGTCCACCCTTTTCTTGATTCACTTTACGTACAAAAATAAATTCGGGTTTATTCTCTGAAGTTGGGTAAAACATTCTCTCATTTTTTTGAACTTCGCCTCTCCGCTCCAATTAAAACCATATAATACTAATAATATAATTTTGGCGATATGTATTCTCATTTATATATTGATTTAGTACATTTTTTAAATTTGGAGAAACAATGAAAATTATAATATTCTTATCATTTCTTCCGATATTTATTTTCGCTCAGACAAAATCACTTAATCTTGGCGGTAACAATATTGAACTTGGTATGGATGAAGAATCTGTATATGAATTACTCGGACCAAAATTTAGATTAGACGTTGATGAATATGACAATTTATTTATATCCGATAATTCTTCGGATCTTACTATTGGCATTATTAATTTTGAAAACGGAAGAGTAAATAAAATTGTAAAGGATTGGGGGACCGGGCACAAAAATAATGTTGCTGGTGTATTTAAGACTTTGTGGAATATTTTCAGGCAATTCGGCGAAGAGACTGCATTGTTGAAAGCAATGCCTACAGAAACATACACACCTACCGGTGAAGAATATAGTTTACAGTTTTATATCAATGAATACAGGTACGTCGATATAAAAATTTTTCACAGCATTTATATTTATGAAGTTCTCGCAGAACCGGAAATATAGCTGCTGAGAAGAATCAAGTTTAACTAAAATTTAAATTGTAGCGAAAACAGATTTGCATTACCCAAATCGAATGAGAAAGGCCTATAAGTATAATCAAATCTTAAACTGCCCCACATCAAACCAATACCTCCTGTAAAACTTTTTGCTTCGTAACCGGATTGATAACCAACACGTAAAGCAAATATCTCATCATAAATTATATCACCGCCTAAGTTAAAGTGAATATCGTCTGTATCGAGATATTTCTGAAATTCAGCAACGGCAATAAAATCAAGCTTAGCAGATTCAACACCAAATTTATATGCAGACCCTAATCTAAAATCTGTTGGCAGTTGAGTTTCTTCGTTACGCAGCGCATTCATCGAACCGATATTTTTGATTACTGTGGATACTGATAATCCTTTAAACGGAGTTTCATAATTTAAACCGAAATCAAAACCCAATCCGTTTGCTTCATCGCTTAACAATCCTTCGTACAAATATTTAATTGTTGTGCCGAACGAAAGTTTATCCCACACATAAAATCCTGTGGATAAACTGCCGAAAAAATAATTTGCATCAAATTTTGAATCAGGTTCGCCGGGTCGGGTTCTTATTTCAATATCGCTGATGCTCGTATAATTTAATCCGATCGCCCAAGGCAATCCGAACATCTTCCATTTAATACCAAACAGTTCGCTGTTCACATCTTGAATCCAACTGCTGTGCATAATTAAAACTTCATTTTTTTCTATCAATGCTAATCTTGAAGGGTTATAATAAAGTGCGGAAAGATCATTGGAAGCTGAAGCGCCTGCATCACCCATTGCAATGTTACGAGCACCATACCCGAATTTTAAAAATGATAATCCTGTGTTGCCGGCAGATTGTGCAAAAACTAATGTTGAAGTAAAAATAAATAATAAAAGAAATTTCTTCATTCTATAAACTAAAAATTAAATGTTAAACCAATTATATGTCTGTCAGTACTTGAATATTGTTCGATTATAAAAGCGTAATCAACACCTACTATAAAATTACCAAAGGATTTATAAAAAGAGAATCCAAGCACCGGTTTTATCGGCCAATCAGTGTTATTAAGATTAAACTGATCAATACCACCCCTTAAATAAAGCCCTTCGTAAATGTTGTACTCAACTCCGGCGCGTAAGATGTTTGTTTCAGCACTGCTGTTTTCATATTCAAGTGAAGCAAGTATGCCAACTTTTTTGTTAAGATAACTTACACCAAGTTTTCTAAGGTTAGGGAATTTATCTTCGGTAATAACACCATCTCTTTCATAAACCGGCGAAGTATCCCACTTATATTTACTGTTAATATCAATAATAGCAATAGCAACCGTAAACTGACCATTAACTTTATACACTGCACCTATATCCACACCAAAGCTAGTTGTGTTAATTTCTTCGAAGAGTTTGTAGTAATAAAATTTTGCCGTAATACCGATAGATAATTTTTGGGAGAAACGGTTTGCAAATGCAAGATAAAATTGATTTTCAGATGTTGAAAGCTCTCCGGTCGGCAAGCCATTGTTGTCTCTTCCATCAATATTACTAACGCCAGCGTTTATTACACCTATACTCACTCCCGCACTATTTCTCGGTTTTGGATTTTCAACCAATGAATCTTTTTTAGAATAAAAATCGAACCGGCGCGTGTAACTTAAAAAATTAAGATTACGATCAATCGAAAGAAAAGAATATCCTGTTAGGACGGAATTATTCTCTTGGAAAACGGTAACTGCCGGATTGTAATATGAAACAAGTTCACCTGTAATAACTGCCGACATTGCATTGCCCATTCCCATTCCACGTGCGCCAAAACCCATCCTGCTAAATGCACCAGCGCGTGCAGCTATCTCACTAAACTGCGGTTGTGCAATTATAATTGTACTTGTTAATAATATTATAGCAATGATTATTTTTTTCAAGATTGCCTTTACTGCATCACAATAATTTTTCCAAAAAGAGGAGTGTCAGAATCAACATCAATCCTGTACAAATAAACCCCATTGGGTACAGTGTTTCCGATATCATCTTTCCCATCCCAAAAATCCGGTGCTCCCTCCAGATCCTTTTCTCTTGGAGCATTTTGAATGATGGTTCTTACATAATTCATCCCGAAATCGTAAATCCTGATTGTAACTGAAGCATCTTTACCGCCCGTGCTGTACTTAATTTTTAATTGTTCTTGCCTTGGTGAAAAAGGATTTGGATAGACATAAGTTTCATCGGGTGCTTTTAATGGCTGCGATGCAAAATAAATTTTCCACGTTCCGTTCCATAAAATTATTTCATCTAGGCGAGCCAATCCATCATTTGTCCCTAACCAAACTGTATTATCCTCGGTATCAGCACTGTAATAAACAGAAGTATTTAAAGATACATTTGAAATTTCATCAACAATAGAGTTTGGAAGTATCCAGCTATTACCCTGGTTTGTCGATCTGAAAGCACCGTTATCAGTTGCAGCAATTATATCAAAGCTTTTAAACCCAAAGTTGTGGGTTCTTTCGTCACGCAAAAAAGTTATCCACGAAGCGCCGCCGTTATCGGAAGAACTAACTCCATAATATTCACTGGGTTCTTCCGCTTTCCATGTGGCTGCCCAAATGGTGTTTGTAACTTCGTTAAATCCGAGTGCAGTAATAAAATTACCGCTAATTGGATCATCCTGGTTTTGATGATTGAATTTAACCCAGCTAATTCCGTTATCAGTAGATTTATTAATTCCGTCAGCCGTACCAACATAAAGCGTTGTATCATCAGTGGAAATAACAGAGAAAACCCGGTGATTTAAATTACCGACGGCACAAAAGCTGCCCGGAACCGGGGAAAGACAAAAATCCAAAGTATCATCAGGACTAATGGAATTAAGGGCATCCGGTGGAAGAACAACTCTCTGCCAGCTTTCTCCTTTATCGGTACTTTTTCTTAGCCCGCCTGCGAACGAAGTAATCCATACTGTACCTGGTGTGAATGCAATATCGAATGTCAAGTTTTGTTCTGTAACTGTTACAGGCAACGCTGGAATAATGTTAATTCCGTATTCTACAGTTGTATCTGCAGCAGCATCTATTGGCTGCGGAACAGACGTCCACGTTATTCCATTATTTGTGGTGTATTTTAACCCGGTACCCGCAGGTACATCACCGGCAATTCCCTCAGCTGTTCGTGCTGTTGCAGCCCAGAATGTACCGTTGTCATATCCGATTGCTGAAATGTTATCATCGCCAAAAGGATTAGTACCAAAAAAGTTTGTCCAGTTCTCTCCCCTATCAAACGATACGCTAACTCCTCTGCTCGTTCCAAGCCAAACCGTATCCCCGATTGCAATTATATCAAGTATGCTGTTGCTTAATGGATTGCTGTTATTAATTTTTGATGTTGATTTTCTTTCCTCTGTAAGATGATAACCATCCGGCGTAATCTGTGCAAGAAGATTGCCTGTAGTAAATAATAATAATGTTGTTAATAATTTCAGTTTCATTATTGGATCAGTACAAAATGATCAATAATGTTACTTGATTTTCCACCGCGGTCTTTTGCCTGAAATTCAAAACGATAAGTGCCTTTATCATTTGTCTCGTCAATCTGAATTAACCGGGAATAAATTCCGTCACCGGCAAAAAGATCACCGTGATCATCAATATTTCCATCATCAAATAACTCAAGTTCGTTGTCGTTTGTACTACCGTCTGGTTTATAAACAATAAAGTAAACTTTTATTATATCATTTTGACCGTTTGGATCGCTGGCTTCTACCGAAGTGGAAATAACTGTTGGTGCAATTACCACAACCGTATCGGGTTCAATAATTGTGTTTGCAATTATAGGAGGTAGATTATCTTGCCCGTTATTGAATTTAAAACTTGCCAGGGCAACCTGCTGCAAAGTTTCATCAGCACTCTTTACATAATATTTTATATTATAAACTCCATTAGGGTAAAACTCACTAAGCGGAAACTTATTAGCAAACCTGTTGTCCCCGCTTGTAACATCGCCGGTTGATGGATCGCCATTATCGAATAATTGAAAAGGTGATGAGTTTAACTTTGATTGGTCCGAAGCAATTATATCGCAGAATACATCACTTACTTCGCTTGATGAGGTAAAATTCATCCGGATAGTTATTAATGAATCATCTGCACGAAACTCTATACTATCAGTAGGACTTACCAAAGAAACTTGATAATTATTTTGGACCGCATCAATAAAGTTATCGAAAGTTTGTTCACATCCGAGAATTATAATGGGGAGTAACAATAGAACTATTTTTCGCATGAACAAATATTATTTTTAGTCAATCGTCTTAAAAGGTAAAAATTAATATACTGGAATTATATCAAGGCAAAGTTAACATAATTGGTGCAGGAGAAAAAGAAATAACAAAAATCAATAACGATAGATATCCTAAAAACATTCTTCCTTCACTTAGCGGAACGGGATCCGGGACCGGCGGATGCTTCAATCTTATTATAAAATAAAGTATCAACGACCAAAAAAGCCATCCACCCCAGCCAATACCTAAGCCTAATTCTAAAGCACCGTCAACAATTCCAACCAATCCTACAACAAATAAAATCAAAAATGCAATTACGGAAACTTTGTAAGAATTTTCCTCTCCAAACATTGTGTAGGCGATATGCCCTCCATCAAGCTGCCCAACGGGAATCATATTCATAGAAGTAATGAGTAATCCAAACCAACCCGCACACAGAAATGGATAATGATATATCTCCGTCATCGGCGGAAAATATTTTGAATGATCGGTGAAGATTGCTTTAAGCGAAGTAAAAAGTATTGAATCACCAAAGACTAATGATAAACCATTTTTTCCAAACTCCGGCTCAAAATAATCGGGATGAATTGATAAAATGTAATCAATCCCAGGTACGTTTATAAAACCATAAATTAAAATCACAAGGCAAACTGCAAAACCTGATAATGGTCCTGCAATTCCAATATCAAACATTGCTTTTCGAGAATAAATTCTTTGCCGTGTTCTTATAACCGCACCCATTGTTCCAAAATTTATTAGATAAGAAATTGGAGGGAATGGAATGTAATATGGCAGAGTTGCACTTATACTGTGGTATCTTGCAGCAAAGTAATGCCCGAATTCATGAAAAGAAATTATTACCATAATTGAAATGGAATAAGGTAAACCCTTCAGCAAAGTTTCAATTTCGTACGGTCCAAGCCGTCCCGTTGTCCATTCCACACCGGCAATTGTTGTGGTAATAAATGTTACAATAAATAAACCAATGTGAAGAAGATAATTATCTTTCTTTTTTTCTTTTAATTTTGGTCTGAACGATGATTTGAAAAAATCGATAAAAGATTCGGGCATAAATTATAAACCCAGATTAAAACCAATGTTTAAATAATTTTCTGTTAAATCGAATAATTCCCCGTGAATGCTTTTGCCGGAAATATAAGATATTAAAATACTGAACCCTCTTGAAAGAGGCGAACCGAACTTCACACCTAATTTTGCAATGTTATTTCCGAAGTATGTATCATTAATTCCGTTTAATTTAAAATCGTATGCAACAAATGGAGTGATTGATCCATTGCTAAATGGTAAAATGTAGTAATCAAATCCGAACTGGTATATTCCTTTATTAATGATTTCCGGAATGATGTGAAAAATATAGGTGAGTCCTAAATAAACTCTAAAACCCGAGATACGATAGTATGGAAAAAATTCAATAAATTCTTTACTAAACGTAAAGGGATCGAGTCCGTTAACCCATTGGCTGCTATGTTCATCGTACCTTCCGTCAACAAAATGAGCGCTTAGATGACTGAACCGAATGCGCAAACCGCATTCTTTGAGACTATCGTGTTTATTAAAACCGGCATTTATTCCAAAAAAGAAATCGATAGTTTCAACGGGGAATTTAAAGTTATCGTTGCTTCTCAACCTTGTAAAAGTAAAAAGATCTACACCGAAAGAAATTGTTTCTTCACCAGATTTCAATCGCAAAATATCTCTCGATGTTCCGATATCCAACCTTAACCAGTCTTCACCAAGTGCAAACATAAACCCGTTTCGCGGCTCAAGAAGATTTGAAGTGAATGGCGGAATGTTCAACTCTGCAGGGAACCATTCTTTAGTCTGTTGCGAATAAAGATTAACTGAGAAAACAAGTATTATGGCTATCGATAAGATCTTTATCAATAATTTTTTTCCAGCTTAGATATTTTCTTCTGCAATTTCTGTTTTATCAACTTGTTATATCCATATTTGAATTTTGATGTTAAACTTGCAACCGCATAAAGGTTTGTCGGGAAAGCAAACGATGGTTCAAAATAGCAATTAACTGTGCAGCCCTGGCAAAAATCGAATCGTCCCTCCATCTTTTGATAGTATTTATACTTTTCAGAATTTCTTATTTCTTTGATTGATTTGTCAATCGGTATTCTCTCATTTCCAAAATGATAACATGGAAGAATTATTTCGTTGTACGGTGAAATGACAACAACCCTTGATACTGCTTTGCAAGAAGGGTTGTTTATATCGTTTCCTCCATCACGGCGTAATTTCATAAAACCTTTATTTAAATAGATGTTCATCTTGCCGTTGCAATATTCATCAACATAATCAACGGCTTTTTCATTCAATCCGGGATTTCCAAAATATGAGAACACCGGATTAACCAAAAGGACCAAATCATACTTCTGTGCAATTGCGTGCATCTGCGGCAATTTCTTGTATGTGACATTTGTTACTGTAAAAAGAATATCAGGATACTCACCTAAAGATTTTGCGATTTCAATACTTTTAATAACCGATTTGTAACAATCAACTTTTCTTATCCTGTTATGTTCTTCCTCATCAGGCGAATCTAAAGAGAAATGAAGAAGATCAATCTTACCGGCTAATTTTTCTGAGAACTTCGGATAGAGAAGCGCGTTTGTTGTAATGCTGGTTTGCATCTTCAGCCCTTTGGCAAACTCTGCCATCAAATGGATTTCCTTATGAAGCAGCGGCTCACCTCCTGTAAGATCAATAAACTTTACTCCCTGCTTTACCAATTGATTTACGTTTGATTTAAAATCAGTTAAAGTTGCATAAGGTGTATCTTTAAACTGAGCGTGGTTACCAAAATGGCAAAACTCGCAGTATGCATTGCAGCGATATGTTACATAATAATTACAAAGGAGAAGCATTAATATTCTCTACCCTTCCACTTTACTTTACGACTTGTTAAAACTATAAAAGGAAGTACAAGCACATAAAGAATGTAATAAATCTGATAAACGAAAAAATATTTTAAGTTTTTTGTAATCCCCATTTTATGGTGAATAGGATAAAGCACGAAGAAATCAATTGCTATTTTAAAGAAAATTAAATATAGCCAGACGGAAGAATAAAATAAAGGGGTGAGAACGATAGACAAGTTTGCAAGATATCCCCAAAACATGATGAAAAACCCGTGAACAGGAACACCTAACCCTCCAACCGCCCAGCGTTTTTTTTGACTATAAAGACTTTTTAAATCAGGACATGGAATGGAAGTTACTAATGCATCCTTCTCTAAAGGAAAAAGTATTTTATATTTTTTTAATTTATAGATAGCTCTTAACAAGGTAAAATCTTCGGTAACACTGAATGGGAGTGCTTCATAACCACCAATTTCATCGTAAGCTTTTTTTCGGAAGGACATGTTATTTCCGATACAGCTAATAGGTATTCCAAGATTAATTGTACCGCCACCCACAAGAAGCAGATACATAAAATCGATTGCTTGCATTCCACCAAAAGAGTTAGTTGCCAACTGTGTTGTGTAGCTGTCAACCATTCCGACATCATCCTGATAGAATGATGTAATTGTCTTTATCCAAAATGGGTTTACAACACAATCAGCATCCGTTGTTAAAATAATTTGCCCATTTGCTTCTCTTATTGCTGTAGCTAAAGCATTAACCTTGCCAACCATTTTACCTTTCGGATCATCAGGAATTATTTTGCGAAAGTTCTCTCTTTCAGAAATGAATTCATCAACTATCGCTCCCGTTTTATCTGTTGATCTATCATCAACGATCAATACCTCTAACTTACCTTCCTGATATTCAAGCTTGCCAAGAGAATTAAGACAGCGTTTAATATTATTTTCTTCATCTCTTGCCGCTACAATAACTGTTGCTGTTGGAAGATCCTCATCTCTTAAACGAGGAAACTTCTTCTTCGCACCGATTACAAAAATTACTGATTGAATAAAATATGCAATTAGAATTATCGTTAATATTAATTCAGGCATTCTTCAGGTACTCCAAATTCAAAACCTTTTGCCGCTGCCGTGTCTGCAATGTATTTAATGGAATCAATTATAAAATCATTTGTTTTATTGCTGTCATGCAAAACAATTATCGAATTATTCTGCAAATAATTGTCAACGCTAAATTTAACTCTTTTAATATCATTATTATAATCGTATGTAAGTAAATTCCACATCACACACCTCAAATCTGCTTCATTCATTATTTTTTTTGTTTTGAAATTAATCCTTCCGAAAGGTGGTCGAAAATATTTAATATTGCAGCTATAATCGTTTTTCATTAATGAATTTAAACTGTTAATTTCTTCCAATGATTCCTTAGAGCTTAAACTTGTTAAAGTCCTGTGATAATAAGTATGATTACCAATAGTGTGTCCTTCATTTAAAATTTTATTTACCAATTCTTTGTAACGTTCTAAATTTTCCCCAACACAAAAATGGAGTGCCTTGATTTTTAATTTGTTAAGAGTGTATAATATTTTTTCCGTTGTTCCAGGATTCGGTCCATCGTCAAATGTAAGAAGAATTTTATTGTTTGATGTTTGCCAATAGAAATGCTTGTATATTTTTTTAATTATTAAAGGTGGATTGTATAAATATTTCATTAACCTTTTATAACTCCAATCGGTCTTATCTTGGCCACTTTGCGGGTTATGCCCTCGTTGTGCATTACGTCAACAACATCCGAAACATCTTTATATGCGCTAGGCATCTCTTCAGCTATTGTTCTGTATCCTCTTGCCTTAATTACAATTCCCTTTTCGTTTAATTCCTTAATAAGATCTCTTCCCTTTGCATCCTTGAGAGCTTTTCGTCTGCTCAAATTTCTACCTGCACCATGGCAGCTGCTGCCAAAAGTTTCTTCCATCGCCTTCTCCGTTCCTACTGCAATGTATGAATATCTTCCCATATCACCTGGAATTAAAACCGGCTGACCAACACTCCTATATTTTGCAGGGATTAAATCACTGCCCGGTGGGAAAGCCCTAGTAGCACCTTTACGATGAACACACACTTTCTTTTCTTCGTTATCAATTTTATGTTTTTCAATTTTTGCGATGTTATGACAAACATCGTAAACAAGTTTAAATCCTAATTCGAATTCACTCATATTAAATGTTTCCGTGAATGCCTTTTTAGCAAGATGCATTATAACTTGCCTGTTATTCCATGCAAAGTTTGCTGCAGCTTGCATTGCAGCAAGATAATCCTGCCCCTCACTTGATTTAATAGGTGCACAGGCAAGTTGTTTATCTGGCAAATTAAAACCATACTTATTACTTGCATCAAGTATAACTTTCAAATAGTCCTCACACACTTGATAGCCCAATCCGCGTGAGCCGGTATGAATGAGCACAACAACCTGATCTTTAAATAATCCAAAAACCTCCGCTACTTTGTCATCATAAATTTCTTCAACAACATCAACTTCTAAAAAGTGATTGCCTGAACCCAAAGTGCCCGCTTGATTTGCTCCTCTTTCAAGTGCTCTTTCGCTAACAATATCGGGATTGGCATTTTTAAGTGTTCCGCTTTCTTCAGTATATTCAATATCACTTTGAGTTGCCATATCGTGTTCGGCAGCCCACGCAGAACCTTTTTCGAGCACTTTCAATAAATCTTTTTTTGATAGTTTTTTTATCGCACCTTTTGAACCGACGCCGGTTGGTACTTTTTCAAATAATTTTGATACGAGATGATCAATTCTTTTTTTGACAGCACTTTCCTCTAAATTTGTAACAACAAGCCGAACACCGCAATTGATATCATATCCAACTCCACCCGGTGAAATAACTCCTTCTTCCAGGTTGGTTGCTGCTACTCCGCCGATAGGGAATCCGTATCCCCAATGGATATCAGGCATAGCCAGACTGTACTTTTCTATTCCAGGTAAATGAGCCACATTTACAACTTGTTTTAAAGCATCATCTGTTTTAAAATTTTTGTGTATCATATTTTCGGAGATATATATTCTTCCGGGAACACGCATGTTACCTGTTGCGGGTATTTCCCATAAGTTTTCTCTTATCCGGTTCAATTCTATTTCATTTATCATCATAGCACACCTCGCAACATTTATTGTAATCAAATGTCAAAAACAATAAGAGTATAATATTGATTTTCTCTCTTTTCAATATTCAACAGATGGAATGTAATTGCTTTTATTTCCTGTTTGATTTCAACATCCTGTGAAACAGGCATTCCTTCTATTTTAGTTGATAAATTCCAGGTATTATTTTTCTGCTTAATTTCTAATTCCAAAACCAAATTACAAAGCCAGTTTCGGGTAAAGAGATAATAATTTATTTCACTTATAAAATCGACTAGTAATTCTTCTTTTGAAGATGCTGTAAGTCCAAACTTTTTAATTTCTCTTTCACCGTACTTTGTTTCTTCAACAACCGAGCTCCTCCATGCCTCAACTGATGCTGTAAATAGTTCTTCCAAAGTATCGCCCAAAACTTCACAGGCAATATCTGCCGTATGATCTATAAATTTATAATTTGCTGACATAATATCTCTAATATATAATTCAATTTAACAATCCTTACGTAAAGATAAATATCAATAAATACTAGTAAAATGTTAAATAAATTCATGTTTCCATATATTTCTCATTCAATTTTTATTAACATTCGTGAAACATTTAACACAGCATCAACAAGGATTGACTGCAGTATTTGTAGCTGCAATTTTATGGAGCAGCGGAGGATTGATTGTAAAACTTATTACCCTCACACCGATGCAGATTTCATTTTTCAGATGTTCAATAGCAGCATTTACCTTTGCAGTTATTTTCAGAAAGAAGATACTTCAGTATAACTGTCTCACAGTACTAAATTCATTTTTCTACGCCGGAGTTTTAATCTTCTATGTTATTGCAATGAAGGAAACAACTGCCGCCAATGCTATATTTCTGCAATCAACAGCACCGATATACGTACTTATTTTCGAACCGATAATTAATAAAACCGGATACGAAAAATCTAACATCATTACGATAGTCATTTGTTTTTTTGGAATGATACTTTTCTTCTTAGGTGATTTAACTCCCGGACAATTGGAAGGCAACATTTATGGTTTGATGGCAGGAATTTTATTTGCTGCTTTCTTTTTAGGGATGAAAAAGAATGACAGGAAATATCAGCAAAGCTCAATCTTCCTGGGCAATATTATTGTTGCTCTTATCTGTCTTCCATTTATTTTTGCAATAGATGAATTAGCTTTTTCTGATCTATGGATGGTGAGTTTTCTGGGAGTGTTCCAGATCGCAATTGCCTATGCATTTTTCTCTTTCGGATTAAAAAGAGTTATTGCAGTTGAAGCATCAATAATTTCTATGGTGGAACCAGTGCTCACTCCGTTTTGGGTTTTTATAGGATACGGGGAAGTGCCTGCCACTACGGCAATAATGGGAGGATTAATTATTATCGTAGTAATATCTGTTCGTACTATTCAAATGGGTAAAGCATTGTTCGGAAGGAAGATTACTTAGTTTAAGTTAAATAAAATTTATGGAGGATTAAAAATTTTAAGGCGCCAAGCGAAAAATTTTCCATTCATCGTTTTCTTTTTTGTAACAAATTCTGTCGTGCAAACGGTTTTCTCTCCCCTGCCAAAATTCAAAATAATTTGGAATTAATCTGTAACCACCCCAAAAATCAGGCAAAGGAATTTCTTCATTACCAAATTTTTCTTTTAACTCATCAAATTTGTTTTCTAAAAATTCACGGTTTTGTATAACAGTACTTTGCGCAGAAACCCACGCGCCAATCTGGCTTTCACTAAGGCGTGAAGAAAAATATTCCTTCGATGTTTCTCTGCTTATTTTTTCGATTCTGCCTTCAATTCTTATTTGCCTTCTTAGTTCATCCCAAAAGAAGGTTAATGCTGCCTTGGGATTCTCTTTCAGGTCTTTTCCCTTTCGGCTTTCATAATTTGTGTAAAAGACGAAACCGCTATCATCAATTTCTTTCAACAATACAATTCTTGCAGATGGATTACCATTAACATCTGCTGTGGAAAGCATCATAGCGGTTGGTTCGTTTAAGTTGGAATTGAGAACACTTTCGTACCATTTAATAAACTGAATGAATGGGTTTTTATTAACCGATGTTTCATTCAACTCATTATTTTGATTGTACTTTTTTCCATTATCTACATTTGTAGAATTCATAAGTTTTATCAATTGAAAAGTTTTAACACTGTTATTAAAAACAACAATTTGTTATAGCAAATATAAATAAAACTCTAAAAAGGTGAGGAATGAAAATGAGATACATAATTGCGGGAAATAAAAAAATACTTTACGCTGCTAATAATTTTAAGATAATTTATATCAAAAATAATTTTTGCTTTGTATATACTGAGATTAAGGCAACTAATGTTATTTAAACACTTTTCTTCGGGTTAAATTTAACTTCATTAATTTTTTCTCCTTCATCATACGTTGTAATAGATAATAAAGTACCTTCCCAACTGTATCTATACCAGGTCCCGGTTTTATTACCATTTAAGAATGTACCTGTCTCTTTTATACTACCGTTGGAATAATACCATTCCCATTTGCCGTGTGGATTATCATAATTAAAATTACCTATGGATTCCAATTGTCCGTTCGGATAATAATATTTCCACTCGCCTATGTTTCTATTATCTTCAATACTACCATATACTGATACAATTCCCTCAATAGATGACAATCTGAACTCACCGTTTTTCATTCCGTTCACAACATCATATTCTAACACCTTGTTTTGAAGTGTATCAATAACTCTACCGGTGTAAGGATCATCATGCCCGACCTTATAGATAAGACCATCAACTTTTATCTCGATATGCTGATCTGAATAATAATGGTTGCAGGCAGCCGTAAAAAACAGCGAAGAAATAATAACTAATTTTAGAAATAGTTTACGCACAGCAATATAACTATAATGCTTCATTCAGTAACTCCGGTTCAGCCCTCTTATGAGGAGTTAGTGTAAAGAATAATTTATTATTACATAGCCAGCACTATGCAAAAAAGATTATAAGGGTATAGAAATAGTAATTAAGCCCTCGATACTCAGAACACTAATATATAATAATTTAAGAAAAAGTAAAGTGAAAAGTGGAATTCCGAGTATAATCTAACAGCCAATTTCCATACCAGCCCTAATAGTTCAGTTTTACGCATTTTTTAGCAATTATCTTACAAAAATGTTCTAATATGAAAATATCTTAAAGAATATGAATTTATAAATGAGACAGTTTGGTGCATTAGATTGTATAAGTGACTAACTCAATAACTATTTTTAATAAAAAACGATATTGTTATCAATAATAAATTTAATTAATTTTGGATTGTCTTCTCGCAACTGCGGGCGTAACTCAGTTGGTAGAGTGTCAGCTTCCCAAGCTGAATGTCGCGGGTTCGAATCCCGTCGCCCGCTCTGAAATGATTTATCAATGAAAAGAGACTCACCTGCCTGCCGTAATTAAATAAAATCGGGTCACCTCTGCCCGAAAAATAATATCTAACACCTTTGCTAAAAACATACATAAATTTCAAAATCCATTCTATTTAATTACTTATCCAAATTAATGTATAAAGAAAACAGAAAAATCTGATTTTTGTTATTTGATAATTTTTACATGGAAAATGAAATGCTATAACAGGCTTATAGTAGTTACAAAGTTGGTTTGTTTTTATTTATAAAATGTAAGATATTTGGGACTCAAAATTTTGGAATTGGGAGCTTAGCTCAGTTGGTTCAGAGCACCTGCCTTACAAGCAGGGGGTCATAGGTTCGAATCCTATAGCTCCCACAATTTAGTGATTATTTACTACTACTCGCATTTACATCCTTCCAATTATCAAAATTAAAGATAATAACTCTTGCTTGAATACTGCGTTAGAAGGGATAAGAGTTTACTCTTAATAATGGGAAATAACGTCTCTCTAAAAGGAAGGTCCAAATCGGTTTTGCAAATAAACACAGCAGGATTAACTAAACTTCCATACTTGTAAATTAAATTTAATCCCAACTCTGTAATTGCTGATTCGTTATGCATGATACTGATTTGTGTTAATAGCTTTGTTTTTAATGACCTGACAGGTTTGTTATTCGAATCGAACAAGGAGCTTTGATATTCAATTAAAAGTAACTGCAAATTTCCATAATCGGGTATAATTAAATATCCTTCCTCTTTGTACGAGGGTTCGGGTTTAATTGACTCAATACGAATATTACAATGCACAAACTCATATATTGCCTGACCCTCTGTCATCAATGATTCAACAAGTGGTTTTGCCCATTTTATAATATCAGACGTATCTTCATTTTCACCGGATCCATTTAAAATATTTATCCCTGCTTTTTTTACTGATGATGTTTTTATATTTGAAGCCGGAACAGATATAAGTGGATGCTTCGACAGAAGTGAATTTAACAAATTATTAATCTGATTAAGCTGAGCAAAGGTAGGATATAACTTATTTTTACGGAAAAGTTCCGAATAGTTTTTTAACTGCGCAAGTATCTTATATTGATTTAACTCTTTATCTTCAACAGGAGATAAATAGCTTTCTAAGTTTAATTCAAGCATTTATTACCCTCAATAGTGTGCGATTGAAATTTCAATAATTATACCATTCGATTATTACTCTTTTTTACAGTAAAATGTGTGTAATTGAATTTCAAAATGGGAATAAGTTATAATTTTGGAACATAGTTATACAGAAATAATAGATTACTGATTGAAGAAATGATATAATTAACAACAGCTTATTCTTCTATTAGTGGAAAACTTAAAGTTATTTTAGTTCCTTTCCCTTTCTTACTTTCTATGTTAAATCTGCCACCCATAAGTTTGGTATAGTTGGATGCTATAGTTAGCCCTAAGCCGGCACCTTCAGCAATGCCTACATCATCTTCTTGAATGTTGAACGGCTCTAAAAGTTGATTCAATTCTTCTTCCGACATCCCTTTACCAGTATCTAAAATGATTATATTCGCATAGGTATTTTTCTTTTGAATCTCCAGCAAAATTTTACCCTTTGATGAATACTTTAGCGCATTATCAAGCAACAGGTAAATCACCCGTTCTATTTTCACCCAATCGGCATTAATGATTAATTTTTCTGGTGAAAGTTTAAGTTCAAAATCAAGTTTCTTTTGTTCTACTTCTTCTTTTATTTTGTAATAAGCAAGACGAATTACTTCGTTGCAATCTAATCTAACTTTTCTTAAGATAACATCACCTGCTTCAATCCGTGCGACCTCGGTAACATTATCAAATAAATTCGAAACTCTCTTTAATACATCCTTTGTAGAATTTATTAATTCTATAACCGAGTCATAATCTTCCTCTTTCAAATATTCGTCAATCAGATTAGAATAAGCAATAAGAGAGTTGTATGGAGTCCTTATTTCGATAGCCATATTTACCAGGAATGATGTCTTTAATTTATTTAAATATGTTTCCTGTTTGTAACTTTGTTTAAGTTGTTTTTCATATTTCAGTAGATCGGTTATATCACGCATATTAACTATATAATAGTTTTCTTCTCCTAATAATTTGCTCTTACAAATTACTTTACCTCCATAATGAACAGATTTTTTTCTGCTGATGGTATATTCAAAGTAAGCCGTTCGTTTAACCGTTGATGTAATAATTAATTTATGAAGGAGATTAAGGAAATCGGAATTAAAAATACTATTGATATCCTGGTTTAATGCTGTACGCTTCTGCAGTCCGAATGCTCTAATGAAATTTGAGTTTGCATCTCCTAATACAATTATGTCTCCTTTTTCCCGAAGAATAGCAATAAGACCGGGAATATTATCCATAACAGCTTCGGCTAATTTACCCACCTTTTTAGAAGCAATATTCTCTCTCATTAATTTTGTTATATCGCTACCAAATAAAATAAAACTCTTTATTCTGTTATTGTCATCACGAATCGGAATAAGTATTAGTCTTAAATAATTCTCCCTATCAGTAGTGATTTTAATATCTTGCTGCCAATATTTACCATCAAATAATGATGCTCTAAATTTTTTGTTATAATTTGAAGCTAAATATTTATCGCCAATATCGGATAGTTTTTTTCCTCGAAGTGTTTCGAAATTATTATGTAAATAATTATTTGCAGTTTCAGTAAAGAAAAGAATAGTGCCCGAACCATCTGCAATTATTAAAAACAATTGGTTTTGGTTAATTGAATTTAACACCTCATCAATATTTATCCGTACTCCACCTTCAGAAAGAATGGGAAAAAGCTCTATGGAATAAAGTGGATTATTACCCTTTACTATCGGTTTTAAAACAACATTTAATTTATTGTTGGTTGAAAGATCGGTTACTTTGTAAGAACTCTGAATAGCTGGGTTATGTTTTGGTGAAGATTGGAATAATTTTAATAAATCCGAAAGTAGTGGACTAAATTTTAACCCTTCAATATTTTTAGCAGATTTGGATGCATTAATATTAATGGACTCCGTATTTGAATACAGAATTCTTCCAATTTTATCTACAATAAGTAGAATAAAAGCCGTTGGCTTTAAACCCATTTAAATCACTTGTTAAAATATTCCTAACCGGTTACTTTGATACTAATAAGAGTAACTAACTGTTCAAGATAATCCTTTGAATCGAAATTATCAATTCTAGGTAATTGTGTCAGTTTGCTAATAAAAGTTAGGAAAATTTTATTTATATAGTCAAATAATTCCTCCAATTCTTTTTGAATATCTGTAAGAAGATTATTAATAAATAATTTGTCGGATTGCTTCAACTCGGTATCAAATCGAAGAGAGCGATAACGTTCAAATAAAGTATCAAGAGAAGTTAAATCAGCATTACTGAGATCGGTTATTCCAGCAGCATGGGTAATATTGCTTTTAAATTTTGCCAGATATGCACGACTTTTACCATCAAAAAAAGATTGAGTGGAAATATCATATACAAAATTTTCTAAGTTGGATAATTCTAATAAATCAATTACGGTTGATATTTCGTAGTTTGCAAATTTAAGAGTAAGTGAAATGTTTTTCTTGCTTTCAAATTTTAGATTGATCAGTTTCCAATTAATTTTGGAAAGGAATTCCAGTGCTGGAGATAAATCTTTTGAATCGGAAATGCTGAATTGAGTATGTCCAATTATTTTATCAGAATCTCCGAAACCTTTAAATTTACCTGCTTTCCTGTAATCTGACCCGGGCTCAATATTTCTAATTCTATTAAGCATTGTAATACCTAATCTCATTATCGAAAAATATTTTGTAAAGTTAAAGTTGAAAGGAAAAGTTTAGAATTTAATCTAATTTTAACATTTTTATATCCGAACTGTAATCTTCCATTTCCGGATGTTCAAGTTTATTTAGTTCGGTAATGAGCACTTTCATTTTTTCTACTGAAAGCTTGATAATTGAAAGTTCATCATTTAGGAGGGTTAAATCTTTTTTAGATAATTTATCTTGTAAACTTTTTAAAGAGAATGTAAAACTATTTAATGGGTTGCTCAATTTATGACCGATGGTGCAAGCCATTTCAACCAACGCCTTATCGTGTTCTATCTTTTTTATTTCATTCTGCAGTTTAACAACTCTTATCCCTGTGCGAACACGTGCAAGCAGTTCTTCGTTCTCTGTAGGTTTAACTAAAAAATCATCGGCACCTGAATCTAAACCTTCAACACGATCGGCTAAAGATATTTTGGCAGTAAAAAGAATGAAATAAATCAGTTTAAACTTATCATTATTCTTTACTGTTTTACAAAGTTCAAGACCGTTTAATACTGGCATGTTCCAATCAGCAATAATTACTTTCGGCATTACCTTTTCAATAATATCCAGAGCTTCTTTACCATTAACCGCGGTGTAAGCTTCAAAATTATTTTTTTTCAGAAGTTTTTCTACAATCAGACTTGTATATTTATCATCTTCAACAATTAGTACTCTATCTACTTCAGCATTGCCTACTTCACTCTGTTTTTTTTCCTGATTATTTATCATCTTTTTTAATTTATATAACCATTAACTGTCAATTATAATAATAAAAATAATTATTTGCTATTTCAACTTATTTATATCAGGCAATGAGCGGGTATCTACTTCAACGTTTTTGTACTTAATAATTATGCTGATTCTTCTATTTATTGCGCTCAACGGATTATTTTTATCCTTTAATATCCTGTCGGCATATCCTCTAATCTCTTCAAAACGCTCTTCAGGCAATCCACCTTTAAATAATGCACGCCGGGCAGAATTGGCTCTTTCGGTACTTAATTCAAAATTTGAATAACCGGCACCGTGGCCTGTAAATGGTCGTGAATCGGTATGACCTTCCACAACAATTTTATTTGGTAATTTTGCAAGTTTATTACCTATTTGTTGTAAAAATAATTCTGCTTTTTTCTTAAGAGTTAAATTTCCAATATCAAAAAAGAGATCGTTTTCATTGTCAATCAATTCAATTCTCAAACCTTCTTTTACCATTGTTATTTCTATTTGGTCTAATAATTCCGAAAATTCTGGATCTTGCTTTAGCTCGCTAATCATATCCGCACCTAATTGCTTAAGCCGTTTCTTCTCTTCTTCTTTCGTTTCTTTTGCATCGACTGTATTCGGATTTATTATATTTTTATTTCTTCCATCTAAAAACTGGCTGGATTTGTTGGAAAATCCGATAGGATCTTTAAAGTAACTTGCAACTGCTTCAAGCACTTCCTGGTCCTGCCCCATAATCCAAAGTACAATAAATAAAGCCATCATAGCGATAGCAAAATCAGCAAAAGCTACCTTCCAGGCACCACCATGAGCGCGATGACGCTTTATTATTTTTTTGATTATTATCGGTTGTTGTTCCTTGTCTTCAGCCATTATTCTGTTTTACCTCTCATATAATTTTCGAGTTCAGAAAAAGTGGGTCGTTCATCAGAGAATATTGTCCTACGTGCAATTTCTACTGCAATTATCGGGGGGTTACCCTTAGCGAATGCAACGATAGATGCTTTAATTGTTTCCAAATATCTCATTTCATCTTCTAATCCTAGTTCAAGATTAGTTGCTAACGGATTGATAAAACCATAAGCCATTAGCACACCTAAAAAAGTACCTACAAGAGCAGCGGCAACGTGACGACCAACAACTTCTGCACCTTCGTTTATTGATGACATCGTAATAATTATACCTAATACTGCAGCAACAATTCCTAACCCCGGCATTGCATCTCCAATCTTAGATATTGTTTCCGAAATGGGTCTTGCTTCAATTTCAAAGGTTTCAATTTCAGTATCAATCAGGTTTTCCAGTTCGTGTGGAGGAATGCCGCCTGAAAGCATAACCTTCATTGTATCGGTAAACATGTTTTTAGCTGTTTCATTTTCGATGAACTTTTTATTTTGTGATAGTATATCACTTTCATCAGGATTTTCGACATGCTTTTCAATTGCCAATAATCCATCTCTTTGCGCGACTAAAAAGAGATCATTAAATGATTTTAACAGCTCAAGATAGTCTTGTTTAGAATAGTGCGCAGGTTTAATGGCTTTCGATAGGGATGCTATCATTTTTTTTAATAAAGATAGAGGAGCCATGATTAGCACACTACCAATTGCCACACCTATTATTATAAGAAACTCCGCCCATTGAAGCAGGATTAAAACTTCGCCACCAGCGATAGTGAATCCAACCAATATTGAAACGATAACAACGAAAAATCCAATTATTACATACATATTATTTTTCCCAAACTACTAACGCATTTTCAATATCTTTTACAATGGCAAAAACCTGATTGTATTTTATTTTAATTATTTTCCAGTTAATTTCATTTTCATTTAATAACGATTCTATCTCCGAAGTAATTTTTTGCAACTGCGGATAACCAATTGATTGCCCGACGGTTTTAGCATTATGGGCAAATTGTCTTAAAGTTGCCTCCTCCTTTTTTTGAAGAGCTGCATTTAAAGAATATTTTTCTTTCTTAAAATTTTCCACAAACAATTTTCTTAATTGTTCTGCTAATTCTTCATCATCCTCTAAATTATTTATAGCATTATTGTTCAATTCAAGTGTAAGCGATTTGCCAAGAATGTTTTCAACCGCGCTTATCAGTAAATCCTTCTTCAATGGTTTTGCCAATACACGTTCTGCTCCTGCTTCTATTGCAGAAAAAACATTTGTTTTAGCGGTATTCCCGCTTATAACAATTACCGGAATATTTTTTAATTCATCTAAGAGTTTAACTACCTGCAGCATTTTTATACCATCAAAGTTAGGCATTAGTAAATCGAGTAATATTAAATCGGGTTTAACTTCTATTGCTTTTTTTATTCCCTCTAAACCATTAATACTTGTTATAATTTTAACGCCGTATGATTTAAAGTATCCCCTAAGTAACTTCAGAATTATATCCGAGTCATCTACTACAAGAATTTTTATTTTGCTTTTGGAATTCATATTTGTTATTTAAGTTTATTAACCTTTAGTCTGGAAATATCAATAATCGTTTGTGTACTTTTATGAATTGCTTCTTTAGTTTCCTGTTTAATTTTATCGAATAATTCTGCTCTTAGTATTATAACATTTTGCGGTGCATCAATTCCTAATTTTACCTGTCCATCGCTCGAAGCGAGAATTTTAATTCTTATATCCGAATTAAGAACTATTTCCTCATCAATTTTTCGAGTTAATATCAGCATAGTTTATCCGCTTATTCCTCAATAAATAATTTATAGGAAAGCGGATATTTATCATCATCCAATACTGTTTGAAAACCTTCTTTACTATCATGGTTTATATATACCGGAGCTTTTAAGTTTACTGTTATATTTTCAGGATCTTTATCTAACTTAACAATCCCAAATGCTTCGGTTTCCGGTTGTTCCGTATACTCTGGGTCAATAAGCCGTATGCCAAATAGCGGAAAAACAATGTCCGGTTTATCTACAGAAGTTAACCAGTAAAAAATGTCATCATCCATTTTTATTAGAAGGTATTCTTTCAGATTCTCAAAGCCCAGAATACCATCGGGAAATTTGATGACGAGCTTTTCATCATATTCAAGCTCACCAAATTGTAAAGTATTTATTTTCATGATTTACTTTTCGTTTAATATTACTATATCAACTCTTCTGTTTACGCTTCTGCCTTCCAGGGTGCTGTTGGAATCAATTGGCTTATATTCAGCATATCCAACAATTGAAACTCTGTCCGGAGAAAGTTTTTCTTGAGAAATCAAATAATAGGCAATATTTAATGCACGGTTTACAGATAAATGCCAATTAGAAGGAAACTGTTTGGAACTTATTGGTACGTTATCTGTATGACCTTCAACTCTAATATCGTTAGGAATTTTTTTTAGAATACCAGCAAGTCGCTTAAGTACAGATGGTGATCCTTGTGATAGATCTGATTTACCCGAAGTAAACAAAAGCTTGTCTAAAATATGAATTACAATTCCTCGTTTGTTTTCTTCAAACGTAATTGAATTGCTACTATTATACTCCTCAACAAAGCTTCTTAAATCAGCTTTCAATTGTTCAATAGGTTCCATAATATTTGAAAGATTTACTTCTTCCAAACCTATTACTACCCCCTTATCGCCAAAAAAATTTCCTAATGCTGCACTCATTTCCTTATACTTTAATATATCTACATTCGATATTGCGTAGAGAATAATAAAAAGACCCAACAGCAAGGTTATTAAATCAGCATAGGTTAAAAGGTATCTGTCTTTTGCAGAATCATCTCTGTAAATATCTTCTTCTAACCTAAAGCGAGCAGAACGTTTTTCTGGCTGCTTTGAGGGAGTATACTGTTCAATCTTGCCCGCACTACCGAAGGGATTTCGCCCCTCTGTATAGCCAGCACTCCTTCCAGGGAAATCTCCATCATATTTTTTTCTTCTAAGTGACATTTTTTTAATCTATCTGCAATTGGAAACCATAATAAATTTGCGCTGAAAACTCCCCACATTGTTGCTATGAAAGCCGTTGAAATATTCCTAATTAATAAATTGGGTTCACCACCGGCATTTGCCAGGGTTATAATTAAAGCCATCACCGTTCCTAATATTCCCATTGTAGGCGCATACCCGCCCATCTTAGTAAAAACTGCTATGTTTGAGTCGTGCCTTTCTTTCATTGCTTTCAATTCGAGCCATGCAAAATTTTCAATAGATTCTGCATCGCTTCCGTCTATTGCATATCCAACCAGCTTTTTAGGAAACACATAATCCATTCTTTTCAATTCCTTATCTAAAGAAAGCAATCCTTCTCTTCTCGATATAACTGACATGTTAACAAAGCTGTCTCTAAGTTTTTCCAGATCATATTGGCGCGGAAAGTATGCAATCTTTATCAGTTTCCAGATATCTTTGAACTTTTCAAATCCAAAACCGATTATGGTTGCGGCAAATGTTCCGCCAAACACAATAATTATTGGTGCAAGAAGAAAGAGTGCTTTAACAGTTCCTCCTTCAAATATAAACACACCAAAAACAGAAATTAAGCCAAGTATTAAACCATAAATAGTTCCAGCTTTTTTTATCATATATAATCCAAAAGAGATTTTGGTAAAACCATTGACGAAATTTTATAACTTAGCTGCAGGATGTAATCCTGATTTTGCAATTCTAAAATCGCTTTTGCAATATCTACATCTTGTTCATCGGATATTAATCCGGTAAGAACAAATTGCTGGTTGCTTAATACATCTTTTGTATCCTGAAGTTTATTTATGATATTCCCTGCATTTGCTAATTTGTTAAGAATATGCTTATTAAAATTTGTCACTCTTGCAACTTCTTCATCTGTAGGAAGTTCACCATTTTCCAGTTTGTTTTTAATAGTTAAAAGAGTGTTAAAAATATCTACCTTCTGGTTTGCAGAGAAACTTAGGCTTGTTGAATTAGCACTTTCTTTAATTTTAGAAGGATCGAAAATAAACTGAATATTTTGTGACGGTGCTTCTATAATAATAGTAGAAGCCGGTTTACCATTTATTGTATTCATTTCACCTGTTAACGGATCGAATACAATTTGATGAGAAGCAGGTGGAGATAAAAAAACAGAACTTCCACCGCTATCCTGAATATCGTAACTTAATTTATAAGTGTTGTCTGCTGTTTTAGTATAACTTGCAATAAATGTAAATTCAGTACCATCAGCGCTATAAACGCTTGTTTGATTAGTCTGTACATCTCCGATTGATGCACCAGAATCGAGATTACCCGATTGCTTCACTATCGTTCCGAAGATTTCTGCGCCGGTCATATTAATTTTTTGAATAATATTTCTTGATATTTGAATATTCTGCTTTCCCGAAATATCACTTACTTTAATTTCGATTGCACTGCCATCAGCATTATAGCCAAATGGTGAAGTTGAATAATCAGTTCCGGCAAACAAATACTTACCGTTAAATTTTTGATTAGCTGAATTTAATATTGCATCAAGTGCAGCATCAATCTGATCAGCGAATGTTTGCAAATTATCTGCGACTACAGCGTTATTGGCATTAGCCAAAGTTGTAAGAACATTTGCAGTGCTTGTTTGAATAGTTTCCATAGAGGTGACAGTAACATCAAAAAAAGATAGACCTTCAAAAATATTTTTAGAATACCTTTCTGAAGTTCGTAACTGATTTTGAAGTCTTATTAGTTTACCTGTTCCCTCCGGTGAATCAGATGGCTTCTGTATTTTTCTCAGTGTAGAAATTTGTGATTGAATTGTCGCCAATGCTTCCCGGTTCCGCCCAACATTAAAAAGATAATTATTGAATATTGTTAAATCTGTAATTCTCATTTTCTATACCATATTTAATAAAGTTTGTAACATTTCATCAGCCACAGAAATCAATTTAGCAGATGCTTCATACGAGCGCTGGAACTTTATAATATTCGCCATTTCTTCATCAAGTGAAACGCCTGAGTATGATGCACGCTGCTGTTTTAGCTGCTGCAGCACCAATTCTGTTGATGTAGATAAGCTATCGGATGTTGCTTTTTCATTTCCAACTTTACTGATTAACGAAGAGTAGCTCTCCACAATTGTATTTCCGTTTAGCAACGGCTGGTTATTTATATCTGCAATCTGCACCGCAATATCCCCGTTGCCTGAAGTTCCATCTGCTGATACTGCTATTTTATTGGGGTCATCAAGTATTTCGTTATTTACGCGTAGAACACCGTTTTTATAATTACTGAAAAAGTCTATTCCTGTTACCGGCGGATCGTTAATTGTATATCCTGTGGAATGTACTTGGTTTACAGAATTAAATAATACATTTATTATATTATCAACCTGTTCTAAATAATCCGGAATCTTATTTGAATACACATCTGAAAGTGCTCCAAGTTCACCGCCTTTTATCTGCTGCAAATCGTGATTCTGTAAAGTTGTTAGATTAAGTTTTCCATTAGAAGCAGTAATTTTAAATTCAATTGATTGCACAAGATCAACTGCAAGTATTCCACCAATTGAAATATTTGCCGACCCATTGGAATCAAAGAAAACCTGTGCATCAACAATGGTTGTTACTTCATCAATCATTGCATCTCTGCTGTCCAACAAATCATTTGGTTGGAAACCTGCATGCACCTGCTGCGCAATCTTTACATTTAACTCATTTATATTCGAAAGCAAACCATTTAAAGTATCTATTTTATTTTTGAATTCATCAAACACTTCCTTTTTTGTTGTTTCAAGATTTCGATGAATCGTTTCTACTCGCGTTGACATATTTTCTGCTTTTGCTATTACATTTTCTCTTAAAGCATAAGAATTTGGTGCAACGGCTAATTCACCCCAAGAATTAAAAAATGAAGTTATCGATTCCGATAACCCAAATTCAGTCGGTTCGGTAAATATCTGTTCAACTCTTCCTAATAAAATAGATTGTTTATCGAAAAAAGAACTTTCTTGTGTACTTACTCTAAGCTGATTCTCGATAAAATTATTTCTCACACGTTGAATAGTGTCCATGTTAATTCCGGCTCCCCAAATAAATCCAGCCATCTTATCAGGAAATGCCGTTGAGATGTTTAAAACCTGTCTTGAATAATCTTTGTTACCGGCGTTTGCAATGTTGTGAGCTGTTACATCCAATGCTTTACGATAAACATCCAGCGAACGACTTGATATGTTAAAAATCCTGCTTAGCATTTCATACTCTTCTATCAAATAATGAATTGTTTCTTTCGCTGAATATTGCAGTAACTATTTCATTCAGCAAATTCCTTGAATGAGTTATAAGATATTTATTTTGCTTATTGACTTTTATTATTTCGTTTGTAGTTTTTTTTATGATGTTACGCAATTTTAAAATATCATTCTGCTGCTGTTCGTTCAGATCAGCAGCATTTGTTAATAGATAATCATCAATCTTCGCTGAAGGAGATTCCATTGAATTTTCAGAATAAAAATTATTTAAAAAATCGATACGCACTTTTTCGGTATTATTAATTGCTGAAAGCAGCTTTTCTTCTTCCGAAGTACTATTTTCAATTTCTAAAACATCATTAGAAACAATTGCTTTTTGCTTTTTTAGTATAGTATTTAATAAAGCATTCAGGTTTTCTGCCTGATGTTTTAGCAATTCTAGGAGTTTATTGTTTTCCATTTATTAACCGTTAAAATATTTCAAGTAACCCAAAACTCTGCTGATATAGTTTTTAGTTTCAAGGAATGGTGGAACTCCATTGTGTTTTTCCACATTTCCGGGTCCAGCATTGTAACCTGCTAAAGCAAGATTTATATCCCCACTATATTGTCGAAGCAAACTAGCTAAATATTTAGTCCCGCCAAGTATATTTTCCTTCGGATTCCAAACATTTTTAACACCTAATTGATTTGCAGTTGCATCCATTAATTGCATTAATCCTTTTGCATTTGCTTTTGACAGAGCTTTTTCTTTTCCTGCGGATTCGGTGAGAATGACAGATTTTATTAGATTTTTATCAATCTGAAATTTATCTGCTGCTTCGTTAATAAACTTATCATACTTTTGAAGCCGTTTGAGTGATGATTCAGAGGGATTTATTGAGGGTAATTGAAACTCTTTTGTGTTTATTTTTAATTTTTTAAGATTGTTAAACTTCTCAGGTTTAATCATTGGCGGGATTGAATTTATGCTCTCGCCAGTTAGCTTTTTATACAATAATTTTGATATTCCCAACCCTTTACCGTGCGCAATATAAGAAGCTAATTCAGATTCAAAAATTGTATCAAAATAATCTCCACCCAGGCTATTCTCTCCGAACATTCCTCCTGATGTTTTATTCATACTTTTTAACATCATAGAAGTAAGCAAGCTTTCAAATCCTTTTGTTGCTTCGGCTAATCTTCTTTTTTGCTCGGGCGAATATCTGTTCTTTAACTGATTAGCCTGCTCAATTGTAAAATGCTTTCCCGGGTGAGTAGTTTTTAATTGAAATACACTCATTTTTATAATATCACTAATTCGCCAACAAGAGCGTTTGCTTCTTTAAGTGCCTGAAAAATGGCAATAATATCTCTTGGAGATACCTTTAATGAATTTAAAGCTAACGCAACTTCCTGAACATTTGTCGCACCAGAAATTGCAATTGTGGTTGTTGAATCAACTGTAGCAGTTGGAACCAGGTTATTAAATATTGCGGTTGTTCCATTTGAAAAAGCACCTGGCTGCGAAATGATTGGGTAAGATCTGATAATAATGCTCAAACTTCCATACGATATTGTACAGGGTTTTATAATCACGTTTTCACCTGCAACTATAGTTCCTGTTCTTTCATTAATAACAACTTTTGCAGTATTATCAGTTTCTACATTAATTGATTCCAACTCCGAAACAAACCCCACAATATCCTGCTGTTTATCTGCTGGTATCTGTACTTTGATTTCCGAAGCATCAATTGCAATTGCTGTTTTATCACCAAATTGCGAATTAATTGCGTTTGAAATATTAAAAGCTGTGGTCATATCGGGACTTCTGAGTAATATGCTCAATTCATTACCACCGATTATATTTAAGTTTAATGATTTTTGAAGTACCCCTCCATCGGGAACTCTACCGGCTAATGCATGATTTTTTGCAACTCTTCCTCCCGTTGGTGTTCTGAAATCATATCCGCCAACTGAGATGGGACCTTGTGCAAAAGCATAAACCTGCCCATCCATTCCTGAGAGTGGAGTCATCAAAAGTACACCGCCCAATAAACTTGAAGCATCTCCCATTGAAGATACATTAACATCAAATTTAGCCCCCGGTTTGAAATAAGGATTAAGAGTGGCGGTAACCATAACTGCAGCAACATTACGTGTCCTCAAATCTGTTTGTGGTACAGTTATGCCAAATCTTCTTAACATACTTGTTACAGATTGCACAGTAAATTTTGTGCGATAAGTATCACCTGTTCCTGCTAAACCAACAAGTAAACCGTAGCCGATTATTTGCTGTGAATTTTCACCTAATAAATATGAAACATCTTTTATCCTTTGCCCGAAAGTGCAAAAAGAAAAAGTCAGCAAAATTACCAGAGAAATCTTCTTCATACTTTTCTCCTAAAATAGCCAATGAAACAGTTTTGTTAACCAACCGGGACTTTGAGAGTCGGCTATTCTTCCGCTACCTTCTATTCTTATTTCCGCCTCTGAAATATTATACGACAGTACGGAGTTGTTGGGATCTATATCGGTTGTTCTAACAATACCTCTAATAAAGATGGTCTGTTCCTCACCGTTTATAACAATTTTTCTGCTTCCCTTAATAAGCAAGTTGCCATTTTCTAAAACCGAATCTATGGTAGCACTTATTTTTGTGCGCATCATGCCCGATGTTTTCGTAGATCCGGAACCCCTGAAATCATTTGTTACACCAAAAGAAACATCCGTTCCGGGCAGTTCAGAACCTGCAATATTTCCACCGGCGTTAAATCCAATATCACTCGATCTTCCTGTGGTTGTTTGCGCATTATTGGAAGCTTGCGAAAACTCAATTACAACTATTGTAATCGCATCACCTACCCGGCTTGCTTTCTGGTCGGAAAAAAGAGAAACGAAAGCATTTTGCCGCATATCCTGTGCAATAACAATATTGGTAAAAAATATTGTCATCAACATTATTATCAATTTTTTCATAATTCACTCATTTATTAAAACGTTATTAATATCAATCACTTTTGCTTTGAACCTTTTATTGTCTGCAGTAACAATATTTATTATATCTCCTGCACTGCCTTCCTGTTTACTGAAGGCATCAAATTGTATCATCACATTACCCTGCACAATGCTTGCTTTTATTTTATCTCCAACTTTAATCAAAGGAATTTTTTCAACATCATTTTTAGTTAGGATTTCTCCTTCATTCAGATTTTTTTTACTTCGGTATGAACTTATCGATTCAATATCAGTAAAAGGTTTAGCGTGTTTGCCTGCAATATTTTGCAATGATGTTTCAAAATCTGATTTTGCCAAATCTTCTTTTCTTTTAATATCTCTTACAGTTACCAAAACATTTTTGTACAATTTTAATTTGACGGTAATATAAGATTGAGCTGTCCGATTGTTCTTTACAATATGTACCGGAACATAGGCAAGGTTTCCGCTAAGTTTTAAATCTTTTCCATTCAATATCTTAATAGAAGAATAGTTTGATGGTATTTTTAATATCTCATATTCATATTTCTCATAACCTTTCAGATGGATGCTCAGATAATCAGCAAGGTCATCCCGAATATCTGAACCAGAAGAGTTAAATAAGAATAATATTGAAAGCAGTAATACTAACATTATCTATCCCCTTTTAAGATTATTTGCCATCGCCATCATTTCCTCCACAGTTTTTACAACTTTGGAGTTTATTTCATAAGCCCGCTGTGCAGTTATCATTGCAATCATCTCTTCAACAATATCAACATTCGATGATTCAATATAACCCTGATGTATTTCACCAAACCCTGTCTCGCCCGGCGTTCCTATAAGCGGCTGCCCCGATGCCTGGGTTTCTACAAAGATATTATCACCTATTGCTTTTAACCCTGCTGGGTTAATGAATCTTACAAGTTCGATATCGCCAACAGTAAAACTATCGCCGCCCGGTTCATTACTTTCAATGGTACCGTTTCTACTTACAGTAAAACCAAGAGTATCTTCATTGAATGAAATTTGTGGTTCAAGAAGGTAGCCGCCGGCTGAAACTAACTGCCCGTCGCCGTTTAATTTAAATGTGCCATCTCTCGTATAAACAATTGAGCCATCGCTTTTTTGTAATTGAAAAAATCCGTCACCAGTAATTGCTAAATCGAACTGATTATTTGATTGAATAATATCTCCCTGCTGGAATATTTTAATATTAGAAGAAGGTTTTACACCAATTCCCACTTGAATATATTTATTAGATACATCCATAATTCCGGGTTCGGTTGTGGTTAATGGATTCGTAGAAACTTGTTGGTACATCAAATCCTGAAATTCAGGTTTATTCTTTTTAAATCCGTTTGTGTTAACGTTTGCTATGTTATTAGCAATTACCTCTATATTAAGCTGTTGTGCGTACATCCCCGATGCTGCGGTTCTCAGTGCTCTGTTTGGCATAGTTATTCTCCTTTATTTATACTCTTCCAATTTCATTTGCTTTTTCCAAAGATTTATCCAAAAAGTTTATCATCTTGTAAGATGATTGATAATCTATATTAGTTTTAATCATTTCTTCCATCTCTACAATGGGGTTTACATTTGAGTCTTCTAAATATCCCTGCATTATCTGGTAGGAATCTTCATCAACAGGAATAAAATCACCTGTAATAGATAAAAAATTCATGTTGCTGTATCTCCTTAATGATAAAGGATCATCGCTCTGCATTATCAATAGATTATCAACTAACTGCTCACCCACATAAATTTCACCGTTACGTAAGACTCTCAGTTCTTTATTTTCATCAAACAGAAAATCATTTAAATTAATTGGTCCTTTTATGCCCATTAGTTTATTACCATTATCGTTAACAATAAATCCATCATCAGAAACAGTGAAATTCCCATTCCTTGTAAGATAAGTTGAGCTAGGAGTTTCCACAACAAAAAACCCTGAACCTGAAATTGCAAAATCAAGCGGGCTTGAAGTTTTTGTAAGACTGCCTTGCCTGAAATCAGTAAATTGTACCATCTGAGAGTTACCTGCACTTATCATCATCTCTTCAAAAGGTATCTCTCTTTTATAACCGGTTGTATTTATGTTTGCAAGATTGTTAGCAATGTTGCTCATTCTTCGGAAGCCATTATTTAGACTTCTCGCGGCATAATAAATTCCTTTTATCATTTAAGTCTCCTTTCTAATTATGAAATATTCTACACATATTTTTGTTATTCAATTTCTGTTTGTATTAAATACTATATGCTTTATCCATTTCGATAGATTTAATTTTAGAAGCCAATAACAATTCACCTTTAGATATTTTCAGTCTTTTGGCTGTCTTAGAAATATTATTATCAAATTCATTTAACAGTTTTCCAGTTGGTCTATCTTTGGGGCTGTAAACCTTTTTTCTTCCACTTATAAAATTGCTGCGTATGTTTTTTTCATTATTACTTAATAATTTTGTATAAAGTGATTTTCTTAGTTCACATAATTCTTTGTCTTCATTAAAAAGGGGTTCTTCATTCCTAATCATTTCAATTTTCATCTTTAAAAGATGGTAATCATCATCAGCTTTAATTTCTTTCCGCGTAAATCGTCTGGACAAAATGATAAGTAATAATGTAATTGCAACAGCGATAAAAACTAATAGCCCTAAATCCATATTACTAAACACCTTTGGTTTGCTTACGTATTTGCGCTCAAGAATTTTTGAAGTGCTGATCTTAATCTTATCGCTGCTTTGCTGAGAAGAATACAACCATAGTTGTTTTTGCCTCGCTGCTTCCATCTGCCCTGTTACAATTTCTTTAATATTTATAATACTACTTTCATCGTTGTACTGTGAAGCAAATAGTGTATCGCTTTCACTGCCTGCATAAATAAAGCTTGAATTGATAAATAGAAAAACTATAAAAATTATTTTTACTTTAATTACCATTTCCTCTCCTTTGAACAGGAAAATTCAATACTATTGTTGAGCCGGTATCAGGATTGCTGTTTGTTTGGTAGCTGCCTTCATGTTTTTCCATTATACTTCTTATTATTCCTATGCTTAAGTCCTCATCTACTTCTAAATTCTTAGAGTCGAGGGTGTTGAGATAACCGGTAAAAACAACTCTTAAGGAAATAAAATTATTACTGTACTTTGTTTGCAGCAATATTCCACCATCATTTACATCAGCGGATAGAATTATTGCAAAAATGTTTGTTAAAAGTTGGTAGATATAATCCCTGTTACTAATAACCATAGGAACATCTCTTTGAAGATCTAATATAATTTCATAATTCTTATTACAAATCGAAGATTCAATTATCTTATAATATTCTTTTAATAGTGCATTTATGTTTATTGGTTTAAGTGATACGCTTTCATCTTCACGTCGAGAAAATTTCATCAGGTTGGAAATAACTTTAGTTACCTGGTCAATCTGTTCTTTAATTATCCTAATCGATTGCTGGTTAGAAATATTATTTTCTAATGCAAGCATATCGGTATAACTTAATATTACCTGCATTGGATTTAATATTTCTTCCACAGCTCCAATTGCCATTTCACCGACTGCTAAAAGACGGTTATCGTTTAACATTTTTGACTGATACAACTGGAGTTCTTTAGTAGCCTCTTTTGCCTGAAGTTTATGCAGAATCGATTCAATTTTTAAGAGTGCAATAATAAGAGAGGACTGTACAATATTATAGTTGGTGTCATCGTTTATAAAAACATCCGACAAAGCTGTTAGAAGCAAAATACCTTTTCTTTTATTCCTTTGAAATATTGGAATTATAATTAATTTTGTTAGGTTACCGTTTACCGTATAAGTTACCAGTTCAGTAAACTTTGAACTTGTATTGTTCTCAAAAATCCAGTCAATGGAACCTTCGTTATTTAAGTGCGTTATAAAAGAAATTATATTGCCGTTATTATTAGTACCGATTGGATTTAATTGGTTTTTTGTTTTATTAAAGAAAAAAAGCTGCGCATTACTTACTTCTAGATTCTGCTTTAAGAATCCGCTAAGTTCTTCCGTAGTTTTTATTATAGTATCAGTCTTTTCAACAGCTTTTTGAAATGCAATTATATTGTTTAAATCATTTGTATACGCATCCCGATTGAAATTGTGATTATCCTCCGGATAAGCTAGTCGTACCTTTTCTTGATTATTGCCATTATGCAAAGTGCCAAGAAACGGTCTGTACTCAATTTCAGTGTCTTTAACTATTCTCATATTAATAATCGGAATTAATGTTATAAAACTTTGTTTGGTAAATAATATCTATAAATAGGTTCCGCTTTTAGTGTTTTCTTTATTCATGATCTCGCGCAATACATCCAGATATACAAACGGAAGCCGTCCATCAAATTCACCCTCATTTAACCTTAGTATTGAAATACACTCCCCATCTAATTCCAAATCTTTATCCCAAAAATTGTTACTCATTCCAATTCCGTTTATCATAAAATCAGATAAATGGATTATAGAAGAAGCAATTATTCCTTCACCGGCAGAAGATGGTAAGTGATGGAATTCAACCGCCTCTGAAATTATTTCCGGCAAATTCCATTTATCTATCAATATCTTTCCTATCTCCGAATGATTTAAGCCAAGTGTAATTTCCTCAGCTTTTTGAACAGGGAAGCCATCTTGTTTAACCAACAGTTTTAATTCATCGAATTCTTCGGGAAAGAAATACCTGATCACTAAAATACCAATGTCGTGTAAAAGCCCTGCAGTAAAAACTTCTTCAGGGTTTCTATAATCCAGATCTTCTGCAATTGCTTTTGCTGTATTTGCTACAAGTATAGAATGCCTCCAAAAATATTTTCTGTACCATTCATTTATATCATGCGATTTTAACAAATTATTTTTTTCTGTTTCAGCTACTATGCTCTTTATCTTCTCTAATCCAAGCATAATAATTGCACGCTCAATGTTGTAAATTCTTTTTGGTATTATGTTAAGTTTAGAGTTTGCTATGCTTAGAACTTTTGCTAGGAGCCCATGGTCTCTTTGAATAATCTTCGCAAGACTTCCAAAGTTTGCATTAGGATTTTTTAATAAGAATAATATTTCACTTATCATTTCCGGATCAGCAGGCATACTATCAATCTGTTTTATCAAGGCGATTGTTTTTTCTTTCATACCATAATTATTTTTAACCTTGACGTTCACTAAGCACCTGTAAATTTTCTTTTAAAACTTTTACAACCTGTGAATGTATTTGTGAAATCCTGGATACGGTTATATTTAATATTTTTGCTATCTCTTTGTAAGTGAGACTTTCATAGTAGTACAATGTTATAACCAATCTTGCTTTTTCCGGCAGTTTTTTTATTGCCTGTATCAGGAATTCTTTTTCGTCATTTTTTGCTGTTGTATCTTCCGGCGATTCTTCCTCGTTTGGAATTGTTTCATATAATAAATATCCATCTTCCTGATCGACAGGCTGATTTAAAGATACATTTGTATAATAAGGTTTATTTCCGTCTCCGTATGCTAATGCTCTTGGTTTAATCTGAATCTTTCTTAATTCATCAATAATTTTTCCTCTAATTCTTTGGATGGCATAGGTTTCAAATTTTGTCCCGTATTCAGGATCGTATCGATCAATTGCTTCACTTAATCCTTCAATCCCAAATTGGAAAAAATCGCCTGTATTCATTATATCTAATTTTGCGAACTTAGATTTTTTTATTACGTAATGAACTAGGTCAGTATACTGCTTAATAATATTCTTCTTCAAATCAGAATTTGGATTGTTTTTATATTCTTTCCACATTTCTGAATTATTCATTTTTTACATCTTTATTTATTCTGAGATGATTTGTTTCCATTTTGAAATTTGTTTTGGTTTATGGCTTTAATAAAAATCAACGCTACTGCGCTTATTAATATTGAAGATAGAATAAACACTATCAGTGATCTGATTAATACATCAAGTAACGGCATTCCTCTTTGAACGAAAAAAATAATGGAAAGAGAAAATAACAGTAACCCTATTCGATAAATTATTTTATTCATTTTACCTTAATAGAAATAGTAATTGAGAAAAGACAAAGATTATACCACCGATAAAAGATAAAAAGACGTTAAAATGGTTAATTATCAGGCATTTTTGATATGATAATTAGTACGGCTGCGGAATATTAGCCACTTGGATGAATTCAGATAAAGCAACAGAAATTTTTGAAATCTGACGATAAACAATAGAGTTTGAATTTTCTTTCATTAAAAGTTTTTGGGAGGTGATTGATTTGTAAACTAAGGAATCAAAATTTACATATCCCAACAAATTTAATTTTTCATTTAAAAAATGTTCAGAAGCAGTACTGATATTATTAAAAGTTATTCTGCTTTCTTCTTCATCCGAACACTTATTAATTATTACAAATTTATTAATGTCACAGTTATGTTTGTTTAACATTTTTACAATTACATAAGCATCCATTACTGCAGTTGGCTCCGGAGATGTTATAAGCACAATTAAATCCGAATTCAACAAAATCTCCATTTGCTGAACATCATTAATTTGTCCCGTATCAATAAAAATGAAATCGTAGTTAACCGATATTTTTTTCAACTCATTTATTAGCGATTCAATTTTTCTTTTTATAAAACCTTTCATTTCTATCGCTCCGGAATTACCGGGCAGCAGAAAAAGATTATTATCAACCTTAGTAATAATATTGTTTATTAAACTCCTGCCTTCAAAATAATCTTTTATGTTTTTAGGCGGAAGTATATTTAAAAGAATGTGTGCATTTGCAAAATTCAAATCAAGATCTGCATATAAAACTTTCTTGCCCTTGCTGCTAAGAGAATAAGCCATGTTTAATGAAAGCACACTTTTACCTGCCCCTCCTTTACCGGATGTAAATGCAACCAGGTTTCCAGCAGATTCCTGCCTGTTTAACTTATTAAGATCATTTAGTTCAACAATTCTTTTTAACTGCCCAATCACTAAAGCACCTTTCCAGTGTAAATTAATTTTGCCATATAACCCGCATCAGCAGAGATGATATCATCAGGTATAACCTGCCCATTTGTTAAAAATATGGATGGTACATTTATTTTAGTTATTAAGTTCAGTAAATTTCCGAACGCAACACCCTCATCAATTTTTGAAAAGATTACTGAATCATAATTAAATATTGTGAATTTATCTGCTATATCAAGTAATGTTTTTGTGGAAGAGGTTGCACTCATTACAAGATAGGTCTCATCGACATTAGCGTTAGTTAAAAATTCCTTAGCCTTCGTAAGAAATTCATCATTCTTCTGACTTCTTCCTGCGGTATCAATGAACACAACGTCTTTGCTGCTGAATTGTTTCATTATTTCATTCAGATCTTTTGGTTCATAAGCCACGAGCATATCAATATTGCTTACATCAGAAAAAACCTTTAATTGATCTAATGCTCCGATTCTATAAGTATCGATGGAAATTAATCCTACATCCAGATTGTGAAGAATTTTTGATATGATAGCTAACTTAGCGATGCATGTTGTTTTCCCAACACCTGTTGGACCAACAAGGGAAACTACTTTTGGATTTAAACCTTTTGAAACATTAAATTCTTTCGTTGGTATCATAGATGCGATGCTCGAAATTATATGATTATCGAGATTACTTGTATAAATTATCTTACCGTATTTTTTTAGTTGTAAGATTATCTTTTTAATAATCAGCTTTTCAATTTCTTCTTCTTCAAGTTTTTTAATTGTTTTTTCTACAATCGATTTGAAAGACTGCGGTGTTTCAATTTCTGCATCTGTTTTCTCTCTCAATTTCCGCACCCCAATCTGGTCTTCAATTTCAGTGGAGTTTTTAAATACTTTGTTTGAGATTTTTTGAAGTTCTTCTTCAAAACTTTTATAGATTTCTTCTTTTTTTGCTTCTGTATGATTTGATGTTTCATGGTATGTGACAACATCCTCAATACCGGCAGTCAATTCAAACATTTTTTGACCGGGATAGCCACTCTCTCTTATTACACGTGTACTAAGTATGAGTGCTTCATCCCCCATTTCGTTTTTCATTTGCTCGGTTGCGCTTTTAAGAGTTGGAGCGATGTATTTTTTAACTTGCATATTCTACCTTAACATTATCTATGAATTCTATTTCTAGGTTAGAAGGAAGTTCGGAAAAAGATAAAAATATTAATTCAGGAAAAGAGGAATGAATTAAACGAAACAAGTAAGGTCTGATTGTTGCCGAAGTTATTATTATTGGCTGATAACCAACCATCTTAAATTTTTCCAATGTTTTTTCTAATTGCAATTTCAAATCATTAAGCAGTTCAGGGCTTAACCCTAATGTTTGCACAGCTTCTTTCTGGTTTTGTAACGCTTCGGTTATATAAGATTCTAGCTCTTCGCCTATAGCTGCTGCATGAATTATATTATTTTCATCTTTATAGAGCGCAGCAAACGTATCTCCAATTGCATGACGCACATATTCGGTTAGTACATCAACATTTTTTGTTACTTTGGAGTAATCAATTAAAGCTTCCAAAATTTGAACAAGGTCTTTAATCGGAATGAGTTCTTCAAGTAGATTTTGTAAAACTTTCTGTATTGTACCAAGTGATAAAACATCCGGGTTAATATCATCAATAACAGCTGGATAATCTTTCTTCAGATTTTCCAATAGTTGTTTAACTGACTGGCGGGATAGGATTTTCTCAAAATTATGTTTTAACGTTTCCTGCAAATGCGTTGATAGAACGGAGATACCATCAACTACGGTAAATCCAAGTATTTCGGCTTTTTCTTTTTCCGTTTTTGGAATCCAGTAGCTTGGTAAATTAAATGCAGGATCTTTTGTAGGTATTCCATCAAGTGTTTCTGTTGTCTCTACTCCCGGATTCATTGCCAGGAACCTATCAGTATGAATATCAAAAGTTGCGGCGATAATACCTTTTATTTTTATTATGTAGTTGTTCGGTTCAAGCTGTAAATTATCGCGTACACGCACAGGCGGAATTAAAACACCGTATTCCAACGCAATGTATTTTCTTGTTGATGCAATTTTCTGAAAAAGATTTCCACCCTGACTTTCATCCACCATACTTATTAAGCCGTAGCCAATTTCAATTTCAATTGGATCTACCTGCAGGTATTGTTCTATCTTCTCCTCACCTGGTTCTTCCGGTGTTTCATCTTCATCGACCCGAAGTAGTTGCTCATCTTTTGCACGCTTAACATAAAATGAACTTACGCCTAATATTAATCCAATGGCAAGAAATGGAATTGTCGGCATGCCAGGCAAAAAACCAAACAAAATTGCTACAACACCTACAATACCTAAAACCCTAAAATTCTTCAGCAACTGGTTTTTCATTTGTATATCGAGCGAAATGCCTGAACCGCTGCGCGTTATAACTAAACCGGCGGATGTTGCAATTAACAATGCAGGAATTTGCGATACCAATCCATCGCCTATAGTAAGAATGGTATAAGTTTTTAATGATTCACTGATGGGCAGTCCAAGCTGCACAACACCAATAATAAATCCACCAATAATATTGATGATTGTTATTAGCAGTCCGGCGATTGCATCACCTTTAACAAATTTGCTGGCACCATCCATTGCACCGTAAAACTCTGCTTCTTTACTAATCTCTTCTCTGCGTGCTCGTGCATCATTTTCATCAATTAAGCCAGAATTTAAATCGGCATCAATCGCCATTTGTTTACCGGGCATAGCATCAAGTGTAAACCTGGCGGCTACTTCAGAAATTCTTCCTGAACCTTTTACAATTACAATAAACTGGATAATTACAAGAATTATAAATACAATGAATCCTACAACGTAATCTCCGCCAACAACAAAATTTCCAAATGATTCAATTACTTTACCGGCATATCCATCCATCAATATCAATCTTGTAGAACTAATATTTAATGATAACCTGAAAAGAGTTAGTATTAATAATAAACCGGGAAATATCGAAATATCTAATGGCTTTTTTATGTAAAGTGAGACTACGAATATTAAAATTGCAAGTGTGATGTTAATTGCCAGAAAAAAATCGAGCATTGCTGCCGGTAAAGGCATCAGCATTAACCCAAGCATCAATAGCAATGCTACGGCAAGAATTATATCGGTATTTTTCTCTAAAATTTTCATAGTTTATATAATTCTTCTGCGCATTCTTTTCTTTTTAGTTTCATAAATATATGCCAGCACTGATGCAACGGAATGGAATAATTCCTGCGGAATAATTTCACCAACATTACAATGTTCATAGAGTGCGCGAGCTAATTCTTTGTCTTCGTGAATTGTGATACCATGTTCTTTAGCTACTGATTTTATCTTCTGTGCTAATGTATTTGCTCCTTTGGCAACTACTTTTGGTGCAGATTCTTTTTCCATCTCATATTTAAGTGCAACTGCGTAGTGTGTTGGGTTTGTTATAACTACATCGGCATCGGGAATGTTTTGCATCATTCTTTTTCTGGATGTTTCGTACTGAATTTTACGAATCCGGCTTTTAACCAACGGATCGCCTTCTGTTTGCTTATTTTCTTCTTTTACTTCCTGCTTTGTCATCATCATATCTTTATTAAACTTGTGTTTTTGATAAACAAAATCGAATCCTGCAATTATTGCGAAAAGTAGCGCAACTTTCCAAACAAGACCGTAAGCAGCATCTATCATAAATCTTACAATCTCAATTATTGTTAACTCAACCAAATTGAATGATTGATTTACGTAATCAATTAAAATGAAGTATGAAAAACCACCTATAATAATTAGTTTAAAAAGAGATTTAGTAATTTCAACAAAGGGGCGGGAAGAAAACATTTTGCTCTTGATGCCTTTTATGATATTGAATTTACTTAATTTTGGCATTAATGCTTTAGGACTGATTTTAAAACCAATCTGAAAGAAACTTGCGCCTAATGCAATAACTATTACTGTAAAAAAAATCGGCATCAAAGTGATAAAGAAAAATATAACAATCTTATTAATAATTATTGAAATATTATCCATCGTTAAAGTAACTGTATCTAAAGAGCCAAATGTTTGCCGCGCAAATGTAGTAAACTGATTGCTTATAAAATCTTTTGACATATACAGAACTATTAATCCGGATGAAAAAATTGCAAGGGAATTTATCTCCATACTCTTGGCAACCTGCCCTTTTTCTCTGCCTTCTAAAAGTTTTTTAGGAGTAGCTTGTTCGGTTTTTTCTTGTCCTTCTACCTCAGCCATATATTCTAACTCATTGCTCTTATAATTTCTACTAACTGATTTTCATAATTCTTAAGCAGATTTTTCACCACATAAACATAAATCGGTGCAATACTGGCTAACATCAAAAACCCTAATCCAATTTTTAATGGTTGTGTTACAAAGAATACCTGCATTTGCGGAATTACTCTTGCAATGATTCCTTCTGCAATATGAACCAAAAAAAATGAGACTATTATTGGGGAAGCGATTTTAAGTGCTATTACAAACACCTGTGCAGAATATTTTATCAACACATCACTTAATGATTGAGTTAAAATAGAACTACCTATAGGTATAGCAAGGAAAGAAAAAGAAAATCCTTCAATTACATAATGATGACCGTTTATCAATATAAAAACCAATAATGCTGTAAAATACAGTACCTCTCCAACAGCATTTCCGCTAACCCCTTCTGCAGGATCGAACATATTTGAAATTGCCAATCCCATATCAAATCCGATGAAGGCACCGGCGTATAACACTGCATAAAAAACAAAGTTAAGCATAAATCCTAAAACCAATCCTGTAAGTATTTCCTTTATTGCACTTACTACAAGAAACCAAAGAGATAATTCAATTTGAATATTGGAAGTATCGATAGTAAGAAATAACAAGTAAGCTATAAACAGCGATAAGAAAAGTTTGACGAGAACGGGTAATGCTTTATTACCAAATATCGGTGCTGAAATAAAAGCCCCGGTAATTCTAATCGTAATGAGCAGAACCAAAACAAAATCGGTCATTAATATTTCGCTCATTTTGAAACTGTAGAGATCATTGTGAAAATTTTAATTGCGGTGGTGAGTACTTTATCAAGCATCCATGGTAGAAAAAAAACTATAGCAAGAGCAGTCACCATTATTTTAGGAACGAATGTAAGTGTCATTTCCTGAATAGATGTAGCTGCCTGAAAAATTGAAATAGCAACACCAACTAACAGAGATAGACCAAGAACCGGAAGCAATACTAAAAAAGAAGTGTAAAAAACTTCAGAAAGAATTTCTATAACCAAACTTTCAGTCATCTATGAAAAACTCCTTACTAATGAACCTACAATTAAATTCCATCCATCAACTAATACAAAAAGTAATATTTTAAATGGCAATGAAATCAGCATTGGCGGCAGCATCATCATTCCCATTGACATGAGAATACTTGCTATTATCATATCGACCATAACAAACGGAATAAAAAGGAAAAATCCTATAATGAATCCTGCTCTTAACTCACTTAAAGCAAATGCCGGAACTAACACGTAAGTAGGTAAATCTTCACGATTTTCAGGTCTTTCTAAATTTGATAAACCTATAAATAACGCAAGGTCTTCATCTCTTACATTCCTAAACATAAACTCTCTTATTGGTTCCACCCCTCTATTGTATGCTTCTTCCAGGGTTATTTTACCGTCCATCATCGGTTTTAATGCTTCATCGTTTACCTTGTTCCATGTTGGTGCCATTATAAAAAACGTTATGAAGAGTGCAATACCCGCAAGTAACTGCCCTGGAGGCATTTGTTGGGTTCCGAGCGCACTTTTTAAAAAGTGAAACGCTATAATTAATCTCAAATATGAAGTTGTCATAATTAATAGGGAAGGTGCCAAAGATAATATTGTCATCAACAATAATATTTGCAAAGTAACCGAAACGTCTTGCGGGCTGTCGCTAGTGCCTACATCAATACCAATTTTAGGAAAAGGGATTGTTTGATTTTGTTGTTGTGCGATAACAGCATCGGCAATTACCAGCAAGAAAAAAATGATTATAATTTTTCTTTTCATTTCATCCGTTTATAATTATTTGTTTCTGTTAGAATGAACTGGCATTAGAATCATCTTCTTTTATGTGAATAATTTCTCATGCTCGTTTCATCCCGATATTTTTCTTAAGCACAGCAAAAAAGCTTTCATCTTCCTGAAGAGTTGCAGTTGCGGTTCTGTCATCTTCCGGTAATTCGAATTCTTTGAGCAGGGTTATGGAGTTTTCACTAAGACCAAGCACAAGTAATTTATCTTCTACCCTTATAACAGAAATAAACTTCTTTGGCATTATCATCTTATTATTTAATACCCGAATTTTCAGAATACCCGAATCTTTTCCCTTACCGCGAAACGAATATTTTCTTAATAACATCATAGCTCCGAAAAGTAATCCGAGAATAAGAATAAGAGGAAGAAGAGCTTTCAGTAGATCGGATACCGACATATTTAGATTCCTTCTAACCGGCTCTTTGCTTCAAGCAGATTTGTAATTCTTATTCCAAAGTGTTTATCGATAACTACAACTTCACCTTCGGCTATTTTTTTGTTGTTAGCATATATCTCAACAGGTTCGCTGGCTAATTTATCCAGTTCAATAACATAACCTCTTTCTAAATCGAGAACATCTTTCACTTTCATTTGCGTTCTGCCAAGTTCTATATAAATATTAAGCAATAAATCTTCTAGCAGCGATAATTTTTCACCGCTAATATCATTACCGCTTAAGAGTGTTTCATCAAACTCTTCAAAATTTGCAGTTGCTCCCTCTGCTGATTTTGTTAAAACATCTTGCTTTGCTTTCTTGGAAGCACCTGGAGCGTCGCTGCTTATTTCTTCACTTTCATTTAATGTGTTTTCAGCCATAGTTTAAACCTGTAAATTATTTTTATTTGATTTTAATTTTCTTGTAATTTTAATTGCTTTATGGTCATTAAGAATTCCAACACGACCATAGAAAAAAGTTTCGCTAGATACTTTTATTATCTGCTCATCGGTTATTTTGGTTTGAAGTCTGATTACATCACCTTCATTAAGTTCCAATAATTCTTTTACAGTAATTTTCGACCTGCCAAACTCAACAACAACCGGCAGCAATGCTTCCTGCAAATGAAGTGTTAACAATTCACGCGAAGTATAACCGTCGTAGATTGCAGGACGAATTGATGACAGTTTTTGCACAGATAATTTGGATAAAATTGTATCGAACGCGTATGTAGCGAAGCAGATGTTCATTGGATATGACTGTTCACCGATTGAGATATCGAAACTAATTAGCAGAACTGATTCACTCTGCGAGGTGATCTGTGCAAAATCGATATCAGCTTCAAAACGATCTATAACGAATTCAAAATCATCTATTGCCTGCCAGGCATCCTTTAAGTCATTCATCAAATGACTGGTAACATCTTCCAAAACCTTTTGTTCTATTGCCGTTATTACTTTGCTTTCTTTTTTACCGGTCCCCGAACCACCAAGTAATCGTTCGACAAGATTAAGAGCCAGATCAACGTTTAATTCAAGCAACCCTTTTATATCTGTATTTTTTAATTTGAAAGTGTACAAGCAAGCAGGACTTGGTACTGCTAGAATATATTCCGAATAATAAATTTGATCGACTGCCGTTACTTTAACATTAAGCATCGTCTGAAGTTTTGAAACAAGGTATGAACCAAATGAATCGCTTAGTGTTTCGTGAATGCTGCGTAATATCTTTAGCTGATTCTTTGAAATTCTATTCGGTAAACGAAAGTCGTACGGGATAGGTCCCTTATCCTGCGAAAGGTTTTTATCGGATTTATTTATTAACCTTTCAACTTCCTTTTCTGAAAATCCTTCTGCCATAACTATTGAATTATATATTTGCTGAAATAAATTTTATTTACTTTTATACTTGGTATCAGTTTTCTAACTTTTTCTGAAATCTCCATTTTCAAAGAGTCTCTGAAAGCAATACTGTTTAATTGAGAAATTGTTTTGCTGGCTAAAGTTGATATTATCATATCACGAATAACAATATTTTTTTCCTTCATTGCCTCTTTGTTTTCTTCACTCTTTAAATCAAACCCAATAGAAGTTAAAAGTAATCTTTTACCTTGAGTGTTAGCTGGATTGACGATTACATCTTCTTCTATATAAACAAATTCTCCAAGATTACTTTCAGATGAAGAATGGTCATAAGAACTCCCTTCTTCTGAGATTTGATCTGCATTATTTATCTGCTGATCACCCTGATTCCATTTATTAAGAAGAAAATTTGCTGTGACGAAATAAACAACAACTAATTGAAGCATAAAAAGAGGAATTCCAAACAAAAGAATTTTAATATTAAATTTTGATTTCTTTTCTGGTGAATCAATTTCTTCAGGTGATTCAATTTTTTCAGGTTTCTCTTTTGCCATATTACTCTCGAAAAATATTTTAGTGCAATAATTCAATTGATATGCCATTGATAAAGTGATGAAAATTGGCTTAATGAGTTAAGAATTGAAAATTTTATGGTTATTATTATGCAGTTGGTCGAAAATACGAATTGAAAAAGTTTGTTCAATTAAAGAGGTTCACTTTTATTAATAAGATTTTCTATAAAAAGAGGATTGCAGGTTTGAGGGAGTTTGTAAAAAAAAGGAGCACCATTTTCAGGTACTCCTCCGAACCGTTCGATGATGAGGTATTTTATCGAACGAGATTGATCGTTTCCTGCAAAATAGTATCCGCGGTGGTTATTACACGGGCGTTTGCCTGAAAGCCGCGCTGCGCAATAATCATCTCAATAAATTCTGCGGAAAGATCAACATTGGATTGTTCGAGTGCACCAGATTGCACTACAGTGCCTGACTCAGCACCCAACGTTGAGATTATAACATCTCCGGAGTTTGGTTGGGCTGAGAACATATTCTCACCTACGCTCGAAAGACTTTGAACATTAGCGAAATTAGCCACCATCAACTGTGCTAAAGTTCTTGAAGTACCATTCGAGAATATTCCATTAATATTACCGTATTGATCAATTTGAATATCATTAAGTACTGCAGAAGCAGCACCATCCTGACTTAGTGCCAATATTTTAGAATCTGATGATGTTTGGGTTAAACCATCGAAATCAGTTCCAAAATTTAATCCTACATTCAACGTATCAGCACCGCCTTTAGGATCAAATGTTAGATGAGGATCAGAAGGTGTTATATTTCCGGGACTTATAGAACCATCACTATTAAATAATATGGTTCCGGTTAAAGATTCTTCATTTCCCGAAGCTGTGCTACTGCCGGGAACGCTGGCTACGTATAGCCATTGGTTGTCACCAATCTTTGTAAACTTAACCGTTACTAGATGCGAATTTCCTAAAGAATCGAAAACATTAATAGAACCACTAACGATATTGGGTTCTCTATCTTCATCTGCTGAAATGCTTAATGTGGTTGCACTTGTATTCTGTGTAGATGTTGTGGAATCAAAAACAAAATCCAAATTTTCATTAACTAAATTCACCCTGTTATTTACTCCATCGAAAAGAGCAATACTTGCTGCATCCATAACAAAATTTCTATTTCCGTCATCTTCAAATTGAATTGGAGAAATACTTCCCGAACCAACTGAAACAGGCGGATTTGAAGAATCAAATACTTCCCAGGCTAAATCGTATTCATTTGGATTTGCTGTTTTAGTATATGTGAGAACAAAATCATAAGAATCTCCAAAATCATTATAAATAGTTGAATTAACTAAAAATGGTCCGGGTAAATCAGAATCGATATTTCCTTTTTGAATTACTTCTTCTGTGCGGGTAAGGACTGAATCACTCTCAAGATTACCGCCCCAGTTAACTTCGGTTGTTGCAACTGCAGGTATTTTCATATTTGTATCAATAATGATATCCTCAAGATTGTTACCTGAAGGAATTAAACCATCAACAGCTATTTTACCCTGAACGATAGCTCCGTTTTGTGAGCTGACTAACTGACCGTTTGCATCAAACTGAAAAGAACCTGCTCGCGTATATAAATTATTTCCATTCGACTTAAGTATGAAAAGCCCGGGTCCTTGCAATGCTAGATCGGTTGTAATTCCGGTATTAATCAGCGAACCTTGTGTCCAATTACGATCGATTGAACTAACTTTTACACCTAGCCCTACCTGAAAAGGATTTGTTCCGCCGTTAGAATCTGTAGGTCGGCTGCCTGACCGGACAAACTGGTTGAGAGCATCGCTGAAAAGTATTCTGGATCTTTTAAAACCGAGGGTACTAACGTTAGCAATATTGTTGCCAACAATATCTAACATTCCCTGGTGATTGCGTAAACCGGAAAAACCGGTAAACAGTGATAAGGAAAGTGCCATTTCGACCTCCTAAGGTTGAATTATAATTGAATGATCCGGCTTCTGTCAGTCCGCCAGATCAAGAGCGTCCTTAAAAGGTCCCGCTCTGTTATTTAATTAAGTAAATACTACGCTGTCAATATTCGTAAAAATATTATTCGATTCTTCACTTATACTCATTGCCGTAATAACCGTTCTGTTTGGTATGTTTATTATAAAGGCTTTATCATCCATCATAACCAGTGATTCTTTTGCTCCCTTTTCTTCAGCTTTCTCAATTGCATTTTCAATTTTAGCGATTTCATTTTCACTTAACTTTATATTTCTTGCTTCTAATCGTTTCATTGCGTGTCCTGAAAATTTTAACTTTGAAAGCTCTTTACGGAAAATTATATCAAAACTATCGGTTGATGGTTTTAAATTATTTCCAGATAATTTTTTATCGTCAACAACCGGCAGAAACGGAACTGATATACCATTAACTTCAGGCATCATTTCACTCCCTGGTATTTATTATCAATCTCATTATCTAAAATTTCCAGAATATCGGACAAAAAATATTCATTTCCGTCAACAATCAAGGTTGTTCCATTCTCTGAAAATCTAACTCCGTCAATCTTTCCCCATTTGAATAATGTTACTGTCATATCTTCTCCACTACTATTTTTTGCTATTACTTCAAAAGTGTAAGTACCATCTGCCAACTTGTTACCACTATTATCGGTAAAATCCCATAAAAGTTTAGTATCACCGGCTTTGGAAGGTGGAGAATCGAATGTTTTAACTATATTTCCATTTTCATCTTTAATATTTATCTTTATAGATGAAGCAGATACCGGCAAAGTATAACCGAGTTGAACATTATCCTGACCATTTTTAACAATAGTTGCACCGGCAAGCTTAACTCGTTTACCAATAAGCGTTGCTACAAGTGTGTTGTTGATTGATTGAGCCAGAATATAATTTCCTTCAATGCTCAATTTAACAGACTGATTTAAATTTGTTAATTGTTCAAGTGAGCTAAACTGAGCTAACTGCGAAGCAAATTCGGTTCCTTCCATCGGGCTTAAAGGATCCTGGTATTTCAGCTGGGTGACTAATAGCTTCAGAAAATCCTCCTTACCCATTATAGTGTTTTGCTGGAAACTCGCAGCTGGATTTTGGTTTGTAGAAGTTACATCATTTATCATAAGTCTTTCTCCTATATTAAATAATCATAAGTGTTATATCCCATCATTTTTGCAGACATTTCAGTATCCTGGTCTTCAATAAATGAATTTGAATTATTTGATGATCTACGTTTGCGCATATCGGATGACCTCTGTTGTTTGGGTTCACCGCTTGTTAAAGAAACGAACATATCCTTTAATTGAACACCACTTTGGTTTATAGTTTGTTTTAATTGTTCAAGATTCTGAAATAACAATTGTTTTGCGCTTTCATTCTCAACTTCAATTCTTATATATAATTTCTTTTCTGTGTAATCTACTTGAACTTTCATTTTACCTAATTCCGGCGGATTCAGTCTTATTTCAATGCTTTTCTTTTTCTTGTTTTGTATAAGCTCCGAAATTTTGTTAAATACTTCTAAACTATTTAATAGTTTTGCTCGTGAGATTTTACTTTCGCTACTTGAACGGATTATTTCGTTCAAACCATTTTTATCAATAAAGTTTATTTGTTGTTCTATAAAGGAATTCCCTTTTACATTTACTTTTTTAGAAACCTCAACTGTTAATTCTTTGTTCTTTTCTGTATCAATAAAAAAATCATTTTCCGTTTTTTTCGGTTCGTTTGATATTTTATCCGGTTCAAATTTATTTTGAGTTTTATTCAGATTTTCTCTCAATTCATTTGGAAATATTTTTCCTGTTTTTAATGATGAAGAATCATTCCTATGTGTTAGATTTTGTATTACTTCCTTTTCATCGATATGCTGTTTAGCCGTTACAGGAATATTTTTATTTGCGATTGATTTATCTTCAATTTTAACCTGATCAGCATCAATAAATATTTTTGAAAGTTCTTCTCTAAGTTCTTTGAGCTTATCATTTTTCCTAATCAAGTTTTTTATAGTATGTTCACTTACAAATGGAAGTTGCAATGAATGAATCTCAGTGTTTGTACTAAGCTGTTTAGAAATCTTTATTGCTACAGAATATTGTTTTAATTCATTGCCTATATTCATGTTCTTAAAAGTATCTAATGGAAGTTTTTGTTCAATAATTTCTACTTTAATAACATTACTTTCATTGTTGCTCTTCGGGTTTAGAGAAGATATTTTTTCTGTTTTATTAACTTGAATGCTTTTAGATGAACTATTATGAATTTTTACAATTTTATCAGAAAAATCATTAATTCTAAAATTCACCTCTTCTATAATGGTGTTTAGATTCAACCTGTTGGTAAATTCTCTGTTCTTTTCTGTATCAATAAAAAAATCATTTTCCGTTTTTTTCGGTTCTTGTGAGATTTTATCCTGTTCAAATTTATTTTGAGTGATATTCTGATTTTCTCTCAATTCACTTGGCAATATTTTTCCTGCTTTTATTAATGAAGAATCCTTCCGATTCATTTGATTTTGTATTACTTCCTTTTCATCAATGTGCTGTTTAGCCATTACAGGAAAATTTTTATTTGCGATTGATTTATCTTTACTTTTATTAGAAAAATCATTAATTCTAAAATTCACCCCTTCTTTGATGGTTTTTAAATTCAACCTATTAGTTATTTCGTTTTGATTGGTAATGTTGTTTGACTGAGTTGTGTTCTCTTTTACCATTTTCGGATAAAGTGTAATGTTTAAATCATCAATTTGATTTATGATTGATTCAGAATTCATCACTTTTCCATCGGCTGTAAATTTATTCAGCTTAAAACTGACTTTTGTATTATTCTCTAAATGTTTAATCACATCTTCAATACTAAAATGAGTGAGTTTATTACTGCTGCCTGGAATATCTTTAATTAAACTGTTTTGCTCAGAATGTTCATCACTCTCCAAATCAGTAAAACTTAAATTTGCACCAGATGAATTAAATTTTAAATCAACAAGAAATTGCCGAAGCATTTTTTCATCAACATTTTTAATTACAACTTCTTCAATCGGCTTTGTATCATTGTTTACTTTACCGATCATTGAATGAATATTGCTATTTTGCGAAATTGAACTATACAATGAATTAAGAATTACAATTATCGAAGGAATTGACTCCGAAGTTAATTGTGATATGAATTCAGTTTCGTCGCTTTTTTCGAAATTAAGTTGTAATTTGTTATCGGCAATCGTTAGATGAAGATCAACGTCAGGTTCCTGAATAAATTCATTAAATAATTGATGATATGGTTTTACATCACCCTCAACTTTAACAAGATCTGAAAATAAATACTTCGCATTTTCAAATGCTTTAATATTATTTCCATTCGATATGTTAGTTATAGGATTAGAAGGTAAAAATATAGGATTAAATTGCATCAATTAACTCTCATTATTCTTGTTGCTACTTCAGGTTTCAGTTCGCCTAATATTTGTGCTGCCTTTTTCTTATTCATAGTGTACAGTAAATCTCTCGCTATATTATCGGAATAATTCTGAATTATTTTAGCTGCCTTCTTTGAATCCATTGCAGCATAGAGGTCAGATGTTTGTTTTAACCATGCTTTATAGTCGTTTTTATTGGAATTTGAGTTCGTGTTATCATTATTTTTTTTTGGTTGCTCTTCAATTTTCGCTTCATCTTTTTTGATTTGTTCTAATTCTGACTTCAAAATATCCAGGCTATCCCTCAACCTGTTGTTTTCAATAACATTATTTTTAAGTTCGTTTTCATTAAAAATATTAAGAGCATCTTTTCCCGTATTTTCTACAGCTGTAAGTTCGTCTTCATTAAAAATATTAAGTGCATCTTGCACCGTATTTTTTACAGCAGATAAATGTAATGAATCGTTTAATGATAAAGGAATATCGGCTGATAATACTTCAGTAGGTGGAGAAAAATCGAATTGAAAAATATTATTGAACTGCGAATTAAAAAATGCGATAATAATTGTTGTTAAAATAAAAGCACCAAGAAAAAGTACGATATAAATAATTTTTGAAGTCATTTCTTAATTCTTGCAAATTTTTGTATTGCAATTTCATCCATATTTTTTAACTCTGTTTTGTTCTGCGCTTTATTAAATCTTTCTAAATGATGTTCTTCCAACTTGTTGAACATTTTATGTTCTTTACTTTTTTGAACGAGTTCATCAATCTTTTTATTCCTTTCTATTATAAGTTCATCAATTAATTTATTATTAGAATTGATAATCGCATCAAGATAAATAGCATATCCTTTTATAAATTGAACATCAGCCACTTTTGTATTATTCTCTGTAGAAAGTTTGTGATTTTTTATTTCCTGTTGTAATTCTTTGTTTATATTTTCCAACCCTTTAATTTTCGAATCAATTAACGCTAATTCCTTCTGAACTTTTTTCTCGAAATTTTTCTTAACGTTTTGGACAGTTTTAAATTTAAAGTTGAATGTAGCCATAACTTATTCAATTGGTTTTTCTATAATTTCATTTAATCTTGCAAGCGACTCCTCGTAAAGTGCTATCTCCGTCATATTTTGTTTTAAATACTGTCGTAAATCAGTTATTTTGGAAATTGCATGGTCAATTTGAGGATTACTTCCTCGTACGTAAGCACCTATGTTTATCAACTCTTCAGCTTCTTTATAAGTTGCAAGAATTTCATTAAAAACCTGGGTTCTTCTAAAATGGTCAGTATCAATAATATCAGGCATAACTCTGCTTACACTTTGCAAGGTATCAATTGCAGGATACTGTCCTCTGTGTGCTAACTTTCTACTCAATACAATATGACCGTCTAAGATTGATCTGACAGCATCAGCTATGGGTTCATTCATATCATCACCATCTACAAGCACAGTGTAAAATCCTGTGATTGAACCATTATCTGTCATACCTGCGCGTTCCAACAATTTGGGTAATATCGCAAATACAGATGGTGTATATCCTTTAGTTGTAGGAGGTTCTCCAATCGTTAATCCAACTTCTCGCTGAGCCATTGCAAATCTTGTTACAGAATCCATCATAAGAACAACATCTTTTCCCATATCGCGAAAATACTCGGCAATGGTTGTTCCTATATAAGCTCCCTTCATCCTAATTAAAGCTGATTTATCACTTGTAGCAACAACAACAACCGATTTTTTCAAACCCTCCTCACCAAGGTCTTTTTCTATGAACTCTCTTACCTCCCTGCCTCGCTCACCGATAAGCATGATTACATTAACATCAGCACTTGTATTTCGGGCAATCATACCCAGAGTAACACTTTTACCAACACCGCTTCCAGCAAAAATTCCTATTCGTTGTCCTTTGCCAATTGTAAGCAATCCATCTATGGCTCTTACTCCTGTTTGTAAAGGATCACTTATTCTTTTTCTTTCTAATGGATTGGGGGGCTCTCTATAAATATCGGATTCAATGTAAGATTCAATTCTTCCTTTACCATCAATCGGATTACCCAAGCCATCAATTACTCTTCCGAGTAAATTTTCACTCAAACCAATTTTAAAACTCTCACCAGTTGCAATTATTTCGCAAGCGGGAGATATTTTTTGTACTTCACCAAGTGCAATCGATAAAACCTTACCATCCTTAAAACCAACTACCTCAGAGTCGCAAACTTCCTTACCTGTTTTATCTACAATTTTACAAATCTCACCAAGTGCTACATTTGGTCCCGTTGAAACAATAACCAATCCTATCACATCGGATACTTTTCCGTTTAGTTTAATAGGATCACTATTGTGAATGATTGTTCTAAATCTTTCGATATATCCAGCTTGAATATTCATGTTTGTTAAAAGTTTTCTTCAAGCATTTTCTTTAACTCAATTAACTGAGTTGAAATCCTGGCATCCACGTTCCCAATCTCGGTTTCTATATAGCAGCCGCCTGCTTCAATACTCTCATCAGGTTCTAATTTAATGTGCGATAAATTTCCTTCCTGTATAAATGCATTTGGTTTTTTATTAATTACATTAAAGTCTTTCGGATTCAACATTACGATGATATTGTTTGAACCAATTACCTTTTTAAGTGAAATCTGAAGAGTTTCTTCAATTATAGATTTATGAGTTAATTCTGTTTGAATAATTTTTTCCGCAATCATAAAAGAGAGATTAATAATTAGATTGTTAAATATTTTATCATATCCTTCAATCTTTTCATTCAGCTTTGAAAGCACAGAACTAAATTTTTCTGTTTGATCAGTAAGACGATCTCCAAATTCTTTCTTTAATTCTTCTTCTGTATTTTCTTTGCCTTCATTAAAACCGCGGTCGTAATAATTTTGAAGATTGGTTTGAATATAATTTTCTTCTTTTTCCTTCTCTGCCTCAACTTCATCAGATATTGAATCTTGAACTTTTACCTTCAGTCTTTTAGAATTTCCGTTAAGCCGAAGTATATCAGACATAAACATCCTCCGAATTTCCTCTTGTGTTAAGTACAATATCGCCAGCTTCCTCGAGGTTTTTTACAACATTTATAATTCTCGCTTGTGCTGCTTCAACTTCTTTCAACTTAATCATACCCATATATTCCAACTCTTCCTTAAGCAAATCGGCTGCTCTTTCAGACATATTGTTAAATATTTTTTCACATAATTCTTCATCGGCAGTTTTTAATGATAATGCGAGGTCTTTTCTTTCAACTTCGCGCAATACTCTTTGAATATCTTTATCCTGAATGTTGATGATATCATCAAAAATGAACATCAATCTTTTAACTTCCAGGGCAACTTCTTCATCAATCTCTCCCATCTTCTGAAGTATTTCTTTACTTTGACTTATACTCGTTCGGTTAAGAATTGTGGCTAAACTTTTTGTGCCGTCAACCTTACTTATTGATTGGCTCATACTCAATCCTGCAAGAACATCTACAACTTGCTCAACTTGTTTTAATGTTTGCGGAGATATTTTCCCCAAAGTGGCTATTCTATATGCAACTTCTGAACGAATGTCTTCGGGAAGTTCTATAAGTACATTAGCAGTTTGATTGGGATTAAGACGTGCGAGTATTAATGCAATTGTTTGCGGGTGTTCTTTATTCAAAAAATTAACTACCTGTGTTGAATCTGCCTTCTTTAAAACATCAAATCCTTTAAGAGTTGTTAAGTTTTTCACTTTTTCAACAACCTCTACAGCTTTACTTAAGCCGAAAGACTTTTCTAATATTGCTTCGGCATATTCAAGCCCGCCTTCCAAAACATATTCCCTTGCAGTAACCATATGATAATATTCTTCCAAAACTTTTTGCACCTGGAAAGCCGGAATATTTTTAACCTTGGATATTTCAGTAGATATAGCTTCTACTTCATCAACGTCAAGGTTTCTGAATACCAGCGAAGCTGTTTCAACATTAAGTGCTATCATGAGTAAAGCTGCTTTTTGCGCACCGGTAAGTTCGGATTCTTTGCTTTCGCTTTTGTTTTTACTGTTCTTGGAATTCATCCTGATGTAACCATGAATTTATTAATCGTGCTGCATCTTCAGGGTTTTTAGAAACATACGAGCTTATTTTATCTTGTTGACTTTTTTTCCTCATAGCTTCATCGGTGATCTCATCTTCAAGATCGCCTTCCATCATAAATTCTCTGTTTCTTTTAAAGTTGAGATTATTCTGAATATTATTTTCAAAAGCTGTTATCTGTGGTTTAACAGTTGTATTAGTGTTTTGATCTTTTGAAGTTTGTTCCGCAATTAAAAGTTTTTCATTTTTTAGTTTATTCATTATTCCTTTAAGCAGGAAGAATGATGCAATTATTGCAATTAAAATCAGAACCAAATTAAAAATTCTATCTAAATCAAATGCACCCGATGGTTCTGCGTAATCTAGATTTCCAATATCATTCGTTTCGAACGGAATATTTACAAGCGATATCTGGTCTCCTCTTTCAGTATCAATTCCAATTGCATTTATAATTATAAGTTCAAGTTTTTTAATTTGTTCGGGCGAACGGGGTTCGTAAACAATTTCAGTTTTTTCCCCTTTTTTAACTTCTTTTTCAATATCATTTACTACAACGGCAACGCTTAACCTTATTATATTTCCCGTACCTTCAATAACTCTTTGTACAGTTTTATTTATCTCATAATTAATTGTGTTCGTTTGGCTCGATTCAACCGTTGAGTCAGTGGGTGTTGTACCCAAGTTTTCATTTCTTATTGTCTGTTCGCTTATTGCAACCTGAGATTCAGGATCGAAGGTTTCCATGGTTTTTTCAATCTGGGTAAAGTTAAATTCCGCATTAACCTGAACAGTTGAATTACCATAACCAATTACCCGGTCTAAAATAGATTTTACTTTTTTAGAAAGATACTGTTCAACCGATTGTTTAATTTCATATTGTTTCGAGTTTATAACACTCTCTTGATCATCGCCTATTTTTTTTGAGAGCAGTCTTCCTTTTGTATCTATTAGGGTTACATTTTGCGGGGAAAGCCCCTCCACACTATTGGCAACCAAGTTTATTATAGCTGTTGTGTTACTGTTTGAAAATGTGTTGCTGCCGGATAACTTTATTACAACAGATGCTTTGGTAGGTTCTTCTTCCTGCCGGAAGACTGTTCTTTTGGGGAGTACGATAAGCACTCTCGCACCTTCAATACCGTCCTGCTGCATAATTGTTCTTGCAAGTTCACCTTCCAGTGCTCTTTTATAATTTAGTTTCTGCATAAATTCAGACATTCCCATCGTGCTTTTATCAAATATCTCATATCCTGTTACACCCTTATTAAGTATGCCTTTTCCTGCTAATGAAAACCGGGTTTCATACAATTTATTCTTTGGTACTTTTATGGTTGTTCCGTGATCTGCCAACTCATACGAAATTTTTTGCGTGTTTAAATAATTGATGACTTTTGAAGCATCTATATCCGAAAGATTTGTATATAGAGTTGAATAATTCGAGTCATTAAGAAATACAAATATTACTATGAATATAATAGTAGAAATCAGCAGAGCTCCACCCGTTATCATTTTCTGCTGAGGAGTAAATTTATTGAACGCTTTTAATATCTGTTGGAAAGCAGAATTATTCATCGTTACATCTGCATTCTAGTTAACTCTTTATACATATCAACTGCTTTATTTCGTATTTCCATTAACAGCTCAAGATTTGTTTTTGCTTGTTCTCCCGCTATCATTACTTCGTGCAGTTGTATATCTTCGCCGTTTATAAAACCGGTTACCATTTCGCCTGCTTTTAAATTACTTTTATTAACTTCCCCGATAAAATCTGTTAACATATTATCAAATTTTGGTTTATTACTTTTATTAACAGGGTCACTTATCTGCGGTTTTGTAATAAAATTACTTATTGCACCTACTTTCATTTTTATCCTCTCCTATCTATGTTTGAACCAACTGAAACACCTGACATTTTACCGGTATTGTTATAATAATGATAATCCATTATTTCACTTCGATTTTTTGGATAAACCTCTGCGAAAAAATTCTTTTCATCTTTTGATAGAGCTCCGGCTAACTCGTTCTTAATTTTATTTCGATTATCAATTTTATTAAGAGATTGCAAAGTATAATTGTTAACTGCATTCATTAATATTTTCATATTACTAAATCTCCAGGGTGTCTTTTATCATTTGCTTTGACGAATTTAATGCTGTTAAATTTGCTTCATAACTTCTAGTTGCTGCAATCATATCCACCATTTCCGTAATTGTATTTACATTAGACATTTGCACGTATCCATTTTCATCTGCGTTAGGATGATCGGGCATATAAACAATTTCGCCTTCCGATTTATCAATTATTTCTTTAATATTAAGATTTTCCGGCTTCTTACCATTGGTTTGTTTTACAACAGCATTAGGAATATGATTTTCATTTGTCATTTTTAATTTTATTGTATTTTGGTTACCGTTTAATGAATTTGCAAACTGATTTTTTTTCTGTTTAACAAGTAAAGTTTTTCTTTGATACGGCTGACCATTAACATCTCTTACAGTATTTGCTTTCGCAATGTTTTCAGCAATCAAGTTCATTCTCTTCCTTTGAATACTTAAACCGTATGCGCTTATTCCAAATCCGGGAAGTTTTGTATTTATTTTCATTACCTTCCTCCTCTAATTACATTTTGGATACTTCTAAAATAGTTTCCAATCTTTCTTGAGGTGAAACGATATAAAAGAGTTGTCTCAGCCAATTCGGTCATTTCTTTATCAATATCTACATTATTAATTCCCGAAACAGCATCGTTATCGCTGTCGTACACCATCTGAAAACTTCTGCCCCCTACAAAACCAGAACTATTAGAGCCATAATGTTTTGGGCTAGTAGTTCTTAATACACTATTCATATTTTCATTCATCAAATTTTTAAAAACCACATCTTCCCTCTTGTAGTTTTTAGTTCCAATGTTTGCAATGTTTTTACTTAGAACATCGTTTTTTACCAACAGGTAATCAATAAAATATTTTAGCTGTTTAATAGATGATGGCATATTGTTTTCTAATTATTATAGTTATGTTGTTCAAGCAAATAACCAATTACATTGTTGTAATTTAACCCTAATAGTTTATCGTAAAGATTATTATTGTAAGTTTATCAATCAGAATAATCTAAAATTATTGCTTTGGTTTTACCACACGAACAGATAAATTTAATTTCGTGAATGTTATCGTCAGCATCTTTTTTTATGAAGATATTTACATCGTCGTGACTGCCCTCATCCATCGATAACTTTACACTGCCTGCAATTTTAATCTCCGAAGATTTTAATATATTCTTTGATGAAGAACTAAGCGGAGCTATTTCATCATAAATAGGTTCTAAAAAATCATCTTGCATATAATTCTTTTTTGATTTGTATTGATGTTTAATTGTATCGGTTTAATTACATTTTTCAATATGTTTTTAAACGTTTCGCAAAATCAATGCCGAAAAAATGATACTTTGGATGCAGAATAGGTTAATTTTTATGTCGGGAAGTGTTGAATATTAACCAGATGTAGAATTTTTTAAATGATTCGAGGGTATTTTTCTATCAATAGAAGCAGCTAAGAATAATATTGCCAAATGTGATTTAATAAAAAATCATTTTGAAGGATCGATTTGAATTTCAACCTTAATTGGTTCCTGTACACCTTCAAGTTTTTCCCACGATCTTATTGCCATTAGTGAAGTTTTAGTCAATACTGTATTTGGGTTAACGAGTTTAATACCCGATGTAGTTTGAATCGTTTGTAATATAAGCATACCCGGCATTAAATCTTGAGAATAAACAATTAGTTCTTTGGTTTTCAATTCAATTACATCAGTAAACGATTCTATTACCAGGTTTAGAAGTTCAATATCATACTTTGCAGTTTGATCAGCCATTGATTTTAATATTTCGATATCCTTAAAATGTGGTGAGCTTAGCTTATCCATATCAACAAAAATCTTTAAAAATCTTGCACCTAATGGTAAGTCTTTCCCACTTATTTTTACATTCTCAGGTGAACCAGTACCGTTAAAGTTTTTTCTTGAAAGCTGAATTATTTTAGCTGCGCCTTCGAAACCAGGGATCCTTTCCAGAAGTTGAGCAGCGAGGAGATGATGATCATTACAAATGGAAAACCTGCTTGCCGCAGATAAACCTTCTTTATTAAGTGCCAATTGTACCCACGTTGGCATAACTGCAATTCCCAGGTTAAACAAATCAAATGCTATAGAAATTTCCCATTTTTCCTGGTGCGATAAATCTGCTATCTTTTCCAGTATTGGTAAACCTATAGATTTAATTCTATCTGTTTGACTTGCTGCATGCGGATTGATATATGATAGAACATCGACTAATAAATGAGTTGATTCTAAAATTGTCCCATCAAGTAATTCTTTTAATTTATTGTTCTTTGATTCTAATTCGGAAATAAGATACTTATTCTCAGTAGTCAAATTGTACCGATCGTACATCGTTCGTAAAATGTTTTTCAGTTCTTCATCTTTCCAGGGTTTTGCAATATAATGACTGATACCGCCATTATTAATTGCATGTACCATTTCATCATAATCGCTGTATCCGGTAACTAATATTTTTAGAGTTTCAGGATGAGTATTAGCTACTGTTTCGAGAAGTTCTACTCCAGTTAATCCTGGCATTCTCTGATCGGAAAGAACAATAGCAAAAGGTCCGCTCTTCTCCAGCATTTCTTCAATCAATGTTGAATCTTGCAAAAGAAATGTTTCAAAATCCTCTTTCCGCATTAAGGAACGAAATGAAGATAGTAAATTTACCTCGTCATCTACGTATAATATTTTATTGTTAGGAGTAAAATCATTCATTATTTAATTTCTCCTTATAGTATGGGATCAAACTATCTATCACTTTATCGTATTGAATGTTAGGAAAGGATCCCTCTAATATTTCTGACAGTTGTACTATTTTAATTACTTCGTTGCCAACACTTTTTCCATGATGATTGCGTACAACATTCACAACTTCAAAAGGAAAGTTCCACAGTTCCAGCAGAGTCGCACTTAATTTATGGTGCGGATATTTAAAATATTCTTCCTCGACTTCCTGCAGTGTTCTTTCTTCGGTTTTCATTTGAATCATAAATTCCTTGTACTTTTCCGGTTCTGTAAATAACCAAACGAAAAAACCAATATCAGAGACTAATGAAGAGATGAACACAACTCCTTTATTATATTGCTTATCCCACAGCAGCGAAATCTTTTTAGCGTAAATTCCTCTCCTAAGCGCTCTGTTCCAAATTTCATTCACTTGCGATAAATTTTCGTTACTCATAACGTTTTGAAATTTATGCAGAATGCCGAGCGAAAGAAGCAATTCTTTTAATGGTTCAATTCCCATTAAAATTATTGCATCTCTAACAGATGTGATCGCCCTGTAAGCTCCGAAACTAACAGAATTTGCTATTTGTATAAGTTTGGTAACAATAAACGGATGCTTTTCAATGTGCTGAACAATTTGACTAATGGTTACCTCCTCTGTAATCATTTCTATTATTTCCGTATCAAATGAAGATGGGTTTGGCAAACCGGATAATGATTTTAAATACTTTAGAAGATTCGTTTGTTCAAGCTCATTATGCAATTCAGTAAACTTTTTAAGTATGTATACAAACTCACCATCGTCCCATGGTTTTAATAAATAAAACTGAGCATTACCTTTACTTAATAAATCCAGAACGAGAGATCTTTCTTCATAAGCACTCAGGATCATTTTAATTGCTTTAGGCGCAACACTTTGAGCATGGTAAAGAAATTGTTCGCCGCTCATTTCCTGCATCCGCAAATCGGTAACAATTAAATCTACACGATTTTCATTCAAAAATTTTAATGCTTCTCTTGGCGAAGAGTAGTAATACTGTTCAAAACCTTCCTTTCTCAACAAACTTTTTATTGCTGATAGAATTGCTTCTTCATCATCAATAAAAAGAATTGACGGGACTTTCTTTTTACCGTTTTTCTCTATTTCTTCATGTATGTCATTGTTTGTGACTTCCATAATATCACTCATAATTGTTATTTGATTTAAACTCAATTGGTAATGTTATTGTAAAGGTAGTTCCTAATCCTTCCTGACTCTTAACTTCTAATTTACCATTATGCTTATGTATTAGAGACATACATATCCATAAACCAAGACCGGATCCTTCTCCTATCGCTTTGGTTGTGAAGAACGGGTCAAATACCTTTCTTTTAATTTCATCGTTCATTCCTTTTCCTGTATCGATTATCTTAATTATCACATTATCGTCATCGTTAAAAGTTTCTATTTTTATTTCGCCTTTTGTTTCTATAGCTTGTGCTGCGTTCACTAAAAGATTAACAAAAATTTGTTTTATCTCTCCAATATGACATTGCACCTGTGGAATATCGCCATAAATCTTCTTTACCGTGGCTTTATATTTTATTTCATTCCAAACTATAATTAAGGTCTCGTCAATTGCTTTATTAATATCAGCATCAATCGCATGATCATCCGAAATATGTGCAAATCCTCTTAGCTGTATAACAATCTTTTTAATCCTTTCAATTCCTTCAAAATTATGTTTCATCAGTTCTTTACAATCAGACACAATGAACTCATAATCAATCTTCTTCTCCAAAGCATCAATTTCGTGAAGTTCAGCCAAACAATGTTCCGGTTTATTTAAGTTCTGTCCCAAACTCTTCCATTTATCTAAAAGGATGAATAGGTCAGCAAAGTATTCATCAAACCGATTTAGATTACTTGCTACAAATGCTAAGGGATTGTTTATCTCATGTGCAATTCCAGAAATAAGTGCTCCCAGTGATGCCATTTTTTCTGAATGTACCAATTGGTTTTGCATCATTTTTGTATACTCTAAGGCATCCTGTATTTCTTTATTTTTCTTTTCCAGATTATTTTGATAAGACTTTCGTTGTTCCTCCACTAATTTCCTTTCACTAATATCCTGAATAATTATTACGCGATGTCTTATATTCAAAATATCATACGGAGATATATTGCACTCAATTGGAAATTGTTCACCACTTTTTTTTAAGCCCCTCATTTCAAAACTTAAGGTATTGAAAAACTCTTGATCCATTTTTATTTTTCCATCTGCATCAGTATCAGAAGTAAGATCTTCATTATAAAATAATACCGAGAATTCTTTACCTAACAACTCATTCTGTTTATATCCAAATAATTTTCCTGCTGCGGGATTGCAGTATTCAATTGCACCTATTTCGTTTACTGATACAATCGCAGATTTAGCAGCATTAGTTAAAGTTCTAAACATCATTTCAATTTCTTCATGAAATCTGTTAAGAGCTTTTTCTTTGCTGATGTTTCTAATCATTCCTGTAATTCCACTTATCTTCGAGAGATCATTCTGTATTGGAGATAGAAATGTTCTGTAATAATAAGTGTTTGAATTAAAGTTTAATTCCCACTCAAAAGAAAAACTTTCACCATTAAGACACCGGCGATGAGAAGATGTGTGAATATGATTTTCATCAAATTCAAAAATTTCCGAGATTAATTTGCCCAGGTGATTATTGTTTCCAATTCCCGTTTTAACTATCTCGTTACCAAAAATACTAACCAGTTTTCCATCCTGGTCGGTAACGTAAATAATTTCCCTAACGGAATTTAGAACATCCGATAAAGAAATTGTTTTATCATCAATACGAATCATTTCTTGATTCATATAAATCCCAATGAATAACTGTTTTAAAACTTAATCCATGAATTATATAGATTATACTATAAATAGTATCGAATTTTTTTTGCAGAAGTTAATAATTGCACGTCTTGTGGCAGGTGGATAAAATTATTTAGGGTTCCGTACCTATTTTAGATACAATTACTCTAATACAATTATAGTATGTAAGCAAATTAGGATAGTAAAATTAGCTGATTTTTTTGGTTACTTCTATTCCCAATTGCTCCATTCTGTAACGAAGTTTTGAGCGGGACAAACCTAATATTTTAGCCGCATGAACTTGATTTCCGCTTGTAATTTGTAATGTTTTCTGAATTAAAGTTTTCAGAACCAGATCTACTTTTACCCCTTCCCCGGGTATTTTTAAAAGAAATTCGTCTGATGAAGGAGGATGCATTTTCTTTTCTCCTAAAATTTGATCTAAATGGTAATCCCTAATCACATCATCCTCCAAAAGTAGTATAACTCTTTCCATTACGTTTCGCAGCTCTCTAATATTACCCCTCCACTCATACGATTTTAATAAATCGATGGCTTCAGGAGTAATTCTTTTTACTTCTTTATTAAATTTTTTCGAAAACTCTTCAAGAAAAGAATATGCAAACAAAGGAATATCTTCTTTTCTTTTCCTAAGCGGGGGGAGGTAAACCTTGGCTACATTCAGTCTGTAAAATAAGTCTTCCCTAAAATTTCCTTTAGAAACTTCTTCTTCCAAATTTTTGTTAGTTGCTGCTAAAATTCTAACATCAACCGAAATTTCCTTTTGCCCTCCCAACCTATAAAATTTCTTCTCCTGCAGAACGCGTAAAAGTTTAGATTGAAGATTAACATTCAGATCACCAATTTCATCTAATAGAAGCGTACCACCGTTTGCTAATTCAAACTTACCTAATTTGGTTTTATTTTGAGCTCCTGTAAATGCCCCCTTTTCGTGTCCAAAAAGTTCACTTTCTGCAAGCTCTCTTGGTATAGTAGAACAATCGAGCTGAATGAAAGTAGAATTACCGCGGTCGCTGTATTGATGAATATATTTTGCAACCATTTCTTTACCGGTTCCGCTTTCACCCTCAATTAAAATTGTTGTGTCGGGACTTTTGGCAAGTTTTTCAACGGAATTAATAACCTGTTTTATTGTATTTGATTTTCCAAAATATTCCCGCGAAAGTTTTTCATCTTTCAGCAGCAGTTGCAATTTATTTACTTCATTTTTCAGATTTACTTCTTCAGCCGCCTTACTCAGCACAAATTTCAAATGATCGAGATCCATTGGTTTTAATAAAAAATCGAACGCTCCGGATTTAATTGCTGCAACCGTGGTTTTTGTATCGGAAAATCCGGTTATCATTATGATGGGAATTTCGGGATAAGACTTTTTAAATTGTTTTAGCAGCACTAATCCATTATGCGTGGTGAGATATATATCTAAAAGAATTATATTCGGTTCAAATGATTCAATTCTTCTCTCAGCTTCAGCAGCTTCAATGCAAAGTTCAACACAGTAATTAAGTTTGTTAAGTACTTTTTGAAGTGAACGGCAGACTAATTCATCATCATCAATTACAAGTATTTTAATCAGAGTGTTTGGCACTTACAATTTTCTCCGGATTAAATTTAATATAAAAAGTGGAACTCTTTCCTTCTTCACTTTTGAAGGATAACTCCGCATCCATATCTTTCAATAACCTGTTACAAACACTAAGTCCTAAACCGGTCCCATCCGATTTTTTAGTGAAGAAATCTTCAAATATTTTATCCTGCTCATCTTGTTTTATACCAACACCAGTATCTCTAACTGACCAAAATATATCTTTTCCTTTATCTCTGTAACTTTTTATAAAGATTTTTCCGGGACCTTCGCAAGCTTCGATAGCGTTTGTTATTAAATTCAGAAATACTTGTAGTAATTTATTTTCATTACACAGTAACAGTGGCAGATGATCATCTAAGCTGATATCAATTGTTAAACTTTCTCTGCTAAGTGTTCCTTTAATAATATCCACTGCTTTTCTGGTAACTTTATTAATCTGACAAGGCATATTTCCAGCCAGACTTTGACGGGAAAAATCAAATATATTTTCTATTAAATAATTAATTCGCTCAAGTGCTTCGCCGGTTGAATCGACAGTTTCATTGATATGATCTGGCAACTCATCTTTTAACATTTTAAGATAATCTAGGTTCAGCTTTACTGCCGATAGGGGATTACGCAGTTCATGGATTAGACTTGCGGTAAGCTTACCTAGAATTTCCATCTTATTGTTAACTATTTTATCAGTAGACATATTTACCGGACGGATAAAGTTCAAATATTTTACATTTCAAATTGAAATATAATTAATTTTTAAATTTTAATTAAAAATTGATTTGACTAAATTATTGGTAGGTTTAAGTTAAAAGAAATGAACTGAAAAACAAATTGAGAATTAATAGTTATTTAGATTTTAAATCCTTTACAATTTTATCGGCTACTTTTGCAATTACTTCATTTGAGTCATAAAATTTTGAGTCGATTTTATTTTTTATATCTTCAAGTTTTTTAACATCCTCTTGCTGTGCCTTGCTTAAAACTTTAGCTTTCTCCGAAATTTCCAATTTGTCTTTATCCGATTTTTTATCGGTTTTTCCAAACTTATTGCTTTTTACATCTTTGGAATACTGATACTGATTATTTATACCCTTGATATCCATTTAATTCACCTTACATAATTAGCTATTTTTTTTCTATTTCTAATCTGCACTAATTTTTGAGCAATTTCAAGTGTTTCTGTTTTATACCATTCAATTACATTATCGAACTTTTCTTGAATTTGTTTAGTTAGGTTAAATAATTTTTTATCATATTGCAACAAATCTTTCTTTTTATATTGCTGTATAAGTTCTTTCCGTTTTAAAACAATTTGATTTATCTTATTTCTTATCGGCGGCATTTTCTTATTAAAATTTTTCACCGAAATATCTGATAAATCTGCATAAGTAGTTTCTAACAGAATTTTTAATTGTTGTATTTGGTCAGTTAAGCTGTTCATCTGTTAGAAGAATTCTCCTCTTAAAAAGTTAAGCAGACTTTGGGTTGCCAGAAGCTCTGCAAGCTGTAATTGAAGTGCTTCATAACTTTTTCTTAAAAAATCTGCATTTTTATTTATTCTTTTTTGTGCATTTCCAATACGATCGTTATAGGCAGAAATATTATTATCAAAAGCTGATTGAGCTAAAGCCAGATAGCCGTCGGCACCAATGTATGGATCAATTTTAGTGTAAAGTGTATTAGCAAATCCATTAGTTGAGTTGAATATGGCTTCAACCTGTGCAACATCTTCGGCAATTTTAGTTTCGAGTAAGCTGCTGTCCGATATACTTAATCCTGTAGAAGAATTAAAAGTAATACCTATTTGATTAAGCATATTTAAATTGCCCGCCGAAATACCGGAAACTTGGGTGTAACTAACTGAAGAAAGTTCGCTTAGTATTGATGATGCATTTGTATCATAGATTAGCAGTCCCCTGCCATCTAAAGTTGATCTTGTATTTTCTCTCAAAAATGTGTAAATGTCGTTGAATTTTGAAATAAAATCTTCAACCGAAGATTTGATCGAACTTACATTATTTGTTACGGTCATGTTAACTGTTGTATCGGAAGATTGCATAACTGAATGCAATTTAAAAGTAACTCCTGTTACCAAATCACCAACAGAATTTGAATTTCTTTGCAGAGATAACCCATTAAAGTCGAACTTAGAATTTAGCTGGTTACTACTATCTGTTATATCAGAATAAAGAAAGCCTGCCTTATCAGGGTTAGGTGACTGATTGAAAACAGTTCTTGTTGTACTTAAATTTAATCCAACCGCATCTAATGCAGTTGATAAGCCGGTATCTGATAGATCTTTTATTCTATAATCAACACCGGTTTCCTTAGAAGAAATTGAAAGCTGAAATGTAGTTGAGGTTGGAGAAAAAGCCGAAGCAGTAACTATACCGGATGCTCCTTTTTCTTTTGTTGCACTGATATTTAAATCGCTAACAACATCAAATCCCGTTGAATGAGTTACTGAAATATAACTAGATGAATTATCGACCGTTATTTTTAAGCTTACATCGCCTGAACTTGGTGAATCCAGAACTTTTTCTGCAGTAACTCCATCAATATTATCGTTAATGTTTGTAACTATTTCATCAATTAATTCCTCATAAGTTCCGCCGCCGGTTACAGATATTGTAGTTTCTGTTCCGTTAAGATCAATTACAAAGGAACTTGCACCATCTGAATAAGAAGATGTTGCGATTTTTGCACCTGATTGAATCACAGCTTTATCGGAATTAATTGCGGAAGCAATTTTTTCCATCATTGTTTGATTTGTTTCAGATGCATCAAAAGTTACTTCAACATTGCTTAAATATTCACCTGTACTGCCGTCACCTGTTTTAATTGAAAATGTATGTGTTCCGGTAATAGAGTTTGTCTCGGATGAAGTTAAATCTTGAGATATTGCTATATCACTTTTAGCCAATTGATCAATACGAAAAGTATATGCACCATTAGAAGCAGAAGTTGATGCACTTGAAGTAACAAATGAAGAATTTGAGGTTGTTGTAGATTTTTCGCTGAAAAGCGAATCGGATCCTGTTAGTTTGAAATTTGTTAGTACAGATTTAAATGCGCTTAAATTCGAACTGAATGTACTGTAAATTGATGATAAATTCTCATATTTCGACTTTTTATTAATAAGAGGCGTAACAATTTTCTGACTCTCATTTATTGTAAATGAACTTATTAACGTATTTATAGTCGATGTTGAAAGTATGTCAATAGTCATCTGATTACCTAATTATTACTAAAAGCGGTTATCCAGCCGTCTCTGAGCTCAGATAAAATCCTTATTACTATATTATAGTTTCCCTGCCTCATTTGATCCTGACAAAATTTATACAGCCTAAGAAGACCTGCAGAAATTTCAGCGGCGTTTTCGTCTGCAAAATTAAGAGCATTACTAAGTGCCTGAATTGCACTGTTTGTTTTTCTTAAGTCTTCTTTTTTGCAGCTTATCAAAGCTAAATCATACAATTTGATTACAAGCTGTTGAGGAGTAGCTTCTAAAATATCTTTCACAAGATATGGATTCATATTTGAATTTCTATTACTTTGTGTTGTATAATTATGCATGATCATTTCATATTTTGTTTTAAAAAGTCCCTTCCGGGGTGGCTATTCCGGAAGGGGGGTTTACTATACGCTCAACTAATTACTGGAATAAGATGAGAAGAGATTGAGGTTGAAAGTTGAGCTGAGCCAACATAGAGATCGAAATCTGTTGTCCGATCTGGCCCTTTGTAGCATTCAATTGTTCTAACGCCATATCTGCATCAAACAATCTACTAATACTGGAAGTAGCATTAGCAACGGCACTGGTTAAATAAGAATCTTTTACGTCAAGTCTTTGAATATAGTTACCAATCTTACCTAATGAATCGTTTACGGCAGTTTCTAATGTTGAAACGCTAAGAGAAGCAACGTTACTTGATGTTGCACCACTACCGGAGATAGAAGCTAAATCGAGAGTATTCATGTTACCAAAATTAATGGTAGTTTTCTCGGTTTCTCCTGTCTGGAATATAAAGTTGCTTGAAGCTGGAAGAGATGAACCACTGAGAAGCTGTGTATCATTAAATTTGGTGTTTGTGAATATTGCACTTATTTCATCTCCAAGTGCATTAATATCGTTAGCCAAAGCTGATAGATTTTTCGTTGGATCATTAGCTTCGGCAACTTTACCCTTAATTTGGATCAGCAAATCATTTATGTTAGATAATGCTGATTCAGCAGTAGCAAGAGTATCTTTTGCTGAGCCAACGTTTCCTTGAGCCGCTTTCATAAGCGCCACTTTACCCATAAGTTCCTTGCCTACGCGGTAACCGGATGTGTCGTCGGCGACTGAATTGATCCTAAGCTGAGAAGCAAGACGTAATTGAGCTTTATCTGTCCGTGCATTTACCCTTGCCAAGGCATTGTATGCCTGTAAGGCGCTTAGGTTTGTGTTAATTCTGAAAGGCATTCTATACCTCCTTGTATTGTGAATGAGTAGCAGGTATCCTTACCCGCTGTTAATTAAGAATTAATTCTCTAAATAGATTATCGGTAGGAAGTATTTAAATGTTTAGGGTTTTATTTAATTTTCTTTTATAAAAAGACTCAGTCTTTCTTTTAATAAACTTATTTTTTGTAGAATTATCGGTTCATTTATAAAATTTTCTTCTGCAGTTTCAATAATTTGTGCGATTTTATCAAAATTTTTGTTCTTTACGTATGCGGAAATAAGATAAAACACAACAGCAGGATCTTCGCTGTTAAGGGAAAATGATTTCTCCAAAAGCTCTTCTGCTTTCTGCGGATTATTGTTTTTCTCTAAGGTTAAAGCTAATTTATTTATAATGATTGTATTAAACGGGAATTTATCGTATATCTTTTCCAACAGTAGCTGCTTTAGATTTGTATCGTAATAGTTTTCAACTAATCCCGTAATCATATTAACATCACTTTCATCATTAATTAAATCAATATACTCGTCAACTCCTGATTCCGTGATAGCTAGATTTTCAAATAATTTATTAATAAAATCTGCTTTTCTATTTTCTTTCTCATTGTCTAAATTATTGGCTGTACCACCACTTTTTGTATAAAAAAACTTGAATAAATCTTTGTCTTTAAGATTAGCTGCAATGTTTATTCCTTCATATAAAATTGTTCGTCTATCCGGTAATATTGTTTGATGAGATGAACGTTTACCTGATAAAAATTCTTCATTCATCAGATATGCTTTTTTACAAAATGATTTTGCTTCTTCTCTTTTACCCAAATGAAAATAGATTTTAGCCGCTACAATTAATGCTGTTGGTTGTGTAGGATCTGCATTTATACTTTCTTCAATATAAATGTGCGCCGAATTCCAATCACCGCGTTCAGCATTATTCACTGCCAAATACCTGTTTGCTACTGATGAATATTCATTTTTCAAATTCTGGTCTTTTAAAGAATTAAGAAAATATCTTTCTGCATTAATTTTATCGTTTAAGATGCCATAGGTTTGCCCTAATTGAAAAGCATAGTATGAAGACGGCTGGCGGTTAAACTCATCTATTAAAATATTTAGATTTCTTTTTGCTTTATTCTGTAAATCATTTTCGGAAATGCTGTAACCAAGATGTAAAATTTCAATATTAGATTTTATTATTGAAATATTATTCTCTCTTAATGAATTTTCAATCTGCTCATGAACTTTACCCTCAAAGTTAATTGATTTATCATTCGGGAAAAGACGAACATAATCCATTACCGAAGATTTGCCATTTAAATTATTTATGCTTCTTACTCTGCAGAAGTAAGCACAATTATTGTTTTCTTTAGTCAGGTTTAATAATTCATCCTTCGATGATTCGGTAAGCCGTTCATCAGCATCAAGATATAATATCCACTCCGATAAAGAATTCTTTAACGCAAAATTTCTTGCAGCGGCAAAATCATCTGCCCATTTAAAATCAAATACTTTTGCTCCAAATTCTTTTGCAATTGTCTTTGTATTATCACTCGAACCTGTATCAACGATAACAATTTCATCCACAACATCTTTGACAGAATTCAGGCAATCTTTAAGATATGCTTCTTCGTTCTTAACAATCATGCTTAATGTTATCATAACTTTTTCTTTATACTATCATTCATAAATTATTTGAATTAGTTTCTCGGCTGTTCTTGACCAGGTTAATTTATTAAGGTTTTTTGCTGCATTTATTCCGATGCTTTTTAATTTATCTCTATTGCGATATGCATATTCGATCTTCTCAATAATTTCATCTAATGCAGGTTCACTCCAATCTGCGATTAATTTTTTATTTTCATCAAACAATTTGAAATCAGCCATCGATTTTAATGGTAATGAGTTCTCATCTGTTAAAATATCTTTATGCCCGCTGTTATACGAAGCAATAACAGTTTTACCGCATGCCATATATTCCATCATAACCAAATTAGTTCCGCCTTCACATCTGTTAGGGAACAAACCGACATCTGATTTAAGATATAAGTCACGCATTTTCTCATTTGGCACAAGAGGAAGCGTAAATATATTCGAAGGATTTATATCATTTGCCTTATAAATGCTTGTCATCATTTCCTGCCAGTTTTTTCCTTTAACATCATACTTTATATATTTAGATGACTGCATTGAAGCCATCACATCCTGCCAGCGATTATACCATGTATTAACTAATATTATATCCGGATATTTTTGATGCATAATTTTAAAAGCTTGAAGAACCAGGTCCTGTCCCTTTCTAAGTTCAAACTTCCCGCCCGAGAAAATCACAAATAAATTATCATTTTCCTTTTCCCCACCCGGATAAAATAATTTTGGATCAATTCCCTGAGTTAAAACTTCAGAGTTTGCAATACCTGCATCTTTAAGCTTTTGAACACACCAGGATGAGCCAGCTAATATTACATCAAATTTAGTTGCATTTATTTTAGAAGATTCGGTTAATTCATCTTCAAAAAATGTATATCCGTAAGTCTTAATTCCCCTAAGATCATGCAATCCTTTTAAACTTTTACTGGTTATTGCGTTTAAAAAATAACCGGGAAGCCTTTCATTTGGGAAATTAATTTTTGAAGCATTTACATTTTTAACTATTACTTTTCCGGTCAATTCGGAACGCAAGTAATTGCTGCAAACTCCCCATCCGTAATTTCCTGCATCACTCAATCCCAGATAAAGAGGGACTTCATAATTGTTTACTGTGTTTACTCTTTCCCGAGTAGAAAATACTTTACATTTTTTCTCTTCGCCTTTTTGTTTAGCAACCAATTTTTGTAAATCATAAGTAATTTCATTAATAACACTTCCCCAATCCCCCTTTTTCTGCTGCGTGTAAAGCTTCATAGTAGGATACCACGGCGTAGACTTCTGATTTAACAGCCATCGCCAATCAGGCAGATAACCGATTAAATTCCAAACCGGTTTGCCTAATGCGCCGGTTAAATGTCCAATTGATGTATCAACACTTATAACCAAATCGAGATTATTTATTGCAGCTGCAGAATCATCAAAGTTTCTGACAAATCTTTCTAAATTATTAATCGGATATAGAAAATCTTTCAATTGTTCCGCAGCGGGACCTACCTGCAAACTATAGTAATCTACTCCACTTATTGAAAATAACTGTAAAAACTTTTGAAAAGGAATTGAACGTAATTTGTCTCTGGTGTTTTTCGGATTACCCGCCCATATCAACCCAACTTTTAGATGCTCGTTATCCCTGATTTTTTCATACCACTTGCAATTTAATTCCGCATCCGTTGTTAAATAATTTTTGAATGCAGGTATTGAATATTTATTTGTTTGGAAATAATATGGCAAACTCAAAAGCGCTATCTGATAATCATAATTTACTTTTGATTCATCAAATTCATCGTAAATAATTATTTCGTCTATCCATGGTAAATCTTTGAACAAGCAAATTATTCTAATTTCACATAGAAATATTATGTAACAGTTTTTTTCTTTAAGCAATTTCAAATAACGAACAAATTGTATAGTATCGCCCAGACCCTGCTCAGCATAAATCAATATTCTTTTATCAGTTAAATCTTTTAATGATAATTCCGGTTTAGAAAGCTTTGGCTTTATAAAATCTTTTCGTTCCTTACGCCATTCATATTCCTTCCAGCCATCTTCATAATTCCCGCTTAATAATAGTGCATGAGCTTTATTATAATGTGCTTCAGCTAAATCGGACTTACTTTTAATTGCTATATCAAAAAAGGATATTGCTTCTTTTAATTTGAGATCCTCAAGACTTACAACACCTAGATTTGTAAATGATATGATTCGGTTCTGCTCGTCATCAACTGCTTTTATAAAATAATCTTCAGCGGTTTCAGTATCACCTTTTTGCAAAAATATTCTTCCAATACTGATGTAAGAGCCTTTTAGTTCAGGGTCTGCGTCAATAGCTTTTTTATAATAACTAATTGCCTTATCGTAGTCTTTTTCATTCTGATATGCATTAGCAAGATTAAATAACGCTTCTGCATTATCTACATCCATCAATAATAATTGATGATATAATTCAATTGCTTTTTTATTATTGTTTTGTTTTGAATAAATGATTGCTGAATTATTTTTTGCGCCTATGTGATCAGGTTTTAATTGAATTGCTTTCTCAAAATTTTCAATTGCAAGCTCATACTCTTCCTGCTTTGCATAACAGCTTCCAATATTGAAATAATAATCACAGTTATCGGGATCAAGCTTTATTGCAATTTTGTAATTTGCTATTGCATTCTGCCATTTACTTAGTTTTAAATATAAGTTTGCAAGATTGTTAAACGACTGCGGGAGTTCCGGATTGTTTTCTATTGCAGTATTGTAAAGTTTTTCCGCTTCTGTAAATTCATCTTTTAAGATTAAAAGCTGACCGAGATTTAAGTAAGAATCGATAAATTTTGGATCGATATCAATTGCTTTTTTATAATTGTTTATGGCTAAATCATTATTCCCGTTTTTTTCATGGCAATAAGCAAGATGGTAATATGCAATTGAATGTCTATCATGAAGAAAAATAACCTGGTTGAAATAGTTTATCGCTTTTTTAAAATTTTCAAGATAAAGTTGAATTATGCCGAGAAAATTCAGCACATCATAATCGTTATAGTTTTGTTCCAATAAATTTAGAAGTACTTCTTCAGCAGGCGGGTACTCCTTATTGTTAAAGTATTCAATCGCTTTGTTATATTCATCCATAAAATAATTTTTACTATTGAATTTTAATTTATGATCAATAATGAATTATGTGTTTCTTCAAATCCTAAATTATTATTTACTTTTTTCAAACCTTCCAAAGCAAATATATTTTCAGGATCATTTTTAACTGCCCACTCAAACATCGTCTTCGCTTCTTCATCGTTGCCGGAAAGGTAGATTACTTCTCCTAAACCTGCACAGCTATCGGATGAGTTCGGTTCAATTTGTAACGCACTTTTAAACAATGATTTTGCTTCATCTAATTTATTCAATCCTATGTAGCAGTAACCCTTAAAATTATTTAATGAAACAAATAACGCTTCTTTTTGTTCTTTAAGTGAATCATCCTGCATTAGTTCTTCAGCTTGCTTTACAAGTGTTAACGCCCCATTAAAATTTTTACTTTCAAATTGGTTATGTGCATTTTTTATTATCGCATCTGCATTATCTAACGGACTGTTCTCTGATTTTCCATATAATGAATTTTCATCTTCGGGCAGTTGCAGTATTGTGTTTACTTTCCTCAAGCCCTTTAGGGCTGCCTCATTTTGCATATCGTTTTTAACTGCCCATTCATACATAGTTTTTGATTCTTCGTAATTTTCTTCTACAAAAAGCACTTCCGCTAAGCCTGAACAAGCGATTGATGAATCGGCTTTTAGGTTTAGTTCTTCTTCAAAGTATTCTCTGGCTAAAGGGTAATCGCCGTTAATCAGCGAAACATTTCCTGCCAGATTAAGCAGAGTATCATAATCAATGATACTGCTGCCATCATTTATTTCATATTTTTCAATCGCAACTTTTAGATTGTTACTTGCAGATTTAAAATCTTTTTCACTAATATTTTTTGTTGCTCTTCGAAATGATTTTATAAATGTGTTTTCATTAAGAGGGTAAACTATATCCCCGGATTTTGGTTTTACACCTTTCAGCCAGATATCATTTGGATCAGCTCCCCACTTATCGATAAATTTTGTTTTATTAATTTCGAGTAATTCTAAATATTTATCATTCCCCTCTTCAGTAAAACTCTTTGAACCAAAATGATGTATAAACACATCTTTGGCGATTACAGTTTTATAGCCAGCTAATTGCGCCCTTAAACAAAAATCATCATCTTCATAATTCCCCGGAGAAAAGCGTTCATCCAAACCACCAATAGAATCAATAACGTCTCTTTTAATAAGTGTGCATAGGAAGGCAACCCTTGGAAAATCCATAATTTTAGATCTATTCTTTTTTCTTATTTTTTGCGCATAAGTATGCATTTCCGGAATAGATTTATATTTAGCTTCCTTGTCAATTTGCACACCACTTACAGAATTACTAATTGGTCCGACAATCCCAATTTTATTGTCTGATTCTGCAACGGTAATTAATCTGTCCATCCATCCATCCGTAACAACTACATCATTATTTAACAGAACTACGTAATCACCTTTCGAAATAAGAAGACCCTGGTTTACCGCTTTTGGAAATCCTTCATTTTTTGTATTTCTTATAATTGTTACGCTACCATTTCCCTCTTTTAATTTTTCAAGGTATTCCAGGGTAAGATCAGTACTTGCATTATCGATAAATACCAACTCATAGTTTCTACTTGTATTTTCAATAATGGAATTGACTATAAGTTTTGTGTACTCAACTTGGTTATATGTTACGATAATTATTGAGACATCCGATTTCTTTTTTTTGAAGTCATTATGCCAGATAGCATTAAACTCTTTTATTATTTCATCCCTGTTCGGAATAAGCGCTATTTCATTTTCATATTTTTTATAAATTTTTTCTCTTACCAATGAGAATTCATTTTTCTTACTTGAAGTTGTTGTACTTCCGTCATTTTTCCAGGTTACTTCAACTGTAGATTGCTTAATATGTTTAAATTCTGAAAGAGAAGATAAGCGTAACAGGAATTCCCAATCTTCAAGCACATTCAGATTTTCATCAAAGAGTCCTGATTGTATAGCAAGTGAATGTTCAACAGCAAAACAATTTATCGGTGCGATGTTTCCGATTAACAGTTTGTTACGATCATAATCAATTGAATATGGGACGAACTTTTCCACCAATTTATAACCGGTATCATTTTTTTCATATAATGCCCTAACTGCATCGGTATAAAGCACCTTTTCATTCTCATTAATATTGTCGGCAAGTAACTGCAAGTGATCCGGGTAATAAATATCATCGTCATCCAAAAAAGTAACATAGTTACCGTTGGCAACCTTTATTGCATCATTTCTCGAAGCTGATCTTTCCCTGTTAATGATGTGGTGTAAATAACGAATATATATTTTTCCTTCAAACTCATCTACTAAACCGGAAAGATCATCTTTCCCGTCATTAACAACTATCACTTCAAAGTTATTAAAAGATTGTTTCTCCAAACTAACAAGAGCATTGTGAAGCTCTTGCGGTCTGTTAAATGTTGGCAAAACAATGGAAAACCGAGGTTTTTTAACCTGCAGTTTTGATTCCTTATATAAGATTAAATAAGCTCCTTCAACAGCCGGTCTGCTTTTATTTTCTTTCCAATGTCGCGCCCTTGCAGTTTCAGATTCATTAAAAGATGTTGACCTGTCCGAATTTTCAACACTATTCATAGAAAGGTAATAGAGCCCTAAAAGTTGGTTGACATGCTTAAACTTTTCTTTTGCAGATATTCTGAGCCAAAATTCATAATCTCCGGCAGATTTAAAGTCTTCATCAAAATAACCATAATGTTCGTGTAACGATCTTCTCCACATTGGTTGTGGTCCAACATAGCAAATCTCAAATAACCTTTTTCTATTAAACTCAGGCCATAACAGATAACCACTTAGCGGTAATTTATCAAACGTTTGATTTTCTGTTTGTGTTACTTTTGAATCAGCATATGCTAATGCTATATCATTGTTTTTAATCAGCTCTTCAGAGAGAATTTCCAGAGCGTCATACTTGTGCCGGTCATCCGTGTTTGCGTTTGTTACATACTTTCCTATCGAGGCTTTTATCCCCCTGTTCCATGCTTTATAGATTGTTTCCCTCTCTTCTGTTGTAATAAGAATAATATTTGCAAACTTGCTTTGATATTCTTGAACGATTTCTGCTTCATTTTCTTTTGAACCGGATACAACAACAACAATTTCCAGCTCTCCTTTTTTATATAATGTTTGATTGATCAAATCATCCAGACAACCGCGAATATATTTTTCTGAATTGTAGGTTGATACTATTGCTGAAACTCTGACCTTATTTTTCATGAATTCTACCATTCAATTTCCCGTTATTAAACCTCGATGCCTTTTCCCGATATTTCTTTAAGAAAAATATGTTCCGGCTCTATTTTTTTTAACTGTTTCAATAAAAATTGTACAAAACTATTGTGACCATATTGTATTTCTAAGAATAATAACTTAATTAAACTCTCAACGTTTTCAGGATATCTGATAAAAGTGTTCCAAATATTTATGTGGAACAAATGAATGCTTCGATGTTTCGTCAATAGATCTGATAATTGATTAAGATTATCTGGTGAATTTGGAAATTGATTAATTTCATTAATTTTTTGCAGCAGTTCACCGTGTAAAGGCGCATAATTTTTATATTGATTATCATGAGATGTATCAGTAATTGCAGGACGTAAAGCGTTGCTTCCAACAATTATAGTCAATGGTTTGTCATATAAATCGTCAGGATTATTCATGAAAAATTCTTTTTCTTTTTTAATTATCTTATAGATTTCTGGATCTACCTTTTCAATAGAACCCATCATATCATGCATAAAACCACCTAATAATTAGTAATTAAGTTTATTTAAATAGTTTTTGCTATAAGATTAAAATTCCATTCTTCTGTAGAATACTTTTCCTGCTTTAATTTTTCAGTTAATTTTATTTCCTCATCCGTCAAAGAATCATCTATCATTTCAAAATTAAAATTTTCTTTAAATCTTTGTTTTATTGCTTCTTTAATTTCGTTGACATTAATTATTGTATTTGTTTCCTTTTTTATT
>JADFLR010000049.1 GCA_022564295.1 Bacteroidota bacterium
AACAGGCATAACTCTGTAGGAAAGGATTTTTTAATTTGAATATTAAACATATTTGCTTCGACCTTGACGGAACACTTGTTAAATCGGATACAACAATTTATAAAGCAACATTAAAAACTCTTGAACGCTTAAATATAAAGGGTGAGATCCCAGAATATAAGTTTATTGAAATGATTGGAATGCACTTTAACGATATATTTAAGAAATTTAATTTAGATGTACCCGACTTTCAAAAATATATCGGTATTTACAAAAAACTTTACTTCGATTTTATTGATGAATCAAAAGTGTATCCTGAGGTTGAAGATACGCTTTCATTCTTGAAAAACGGAAGAGATTTAAAGATATCACTTCTTACAACCAAAGGGCAGGATCAGGCAGAGAAAATAATTGATTATTTCGATTTCAGTAAATATTTTGATTTTGTAATGGGAAGGAGGGAAAGAATTGCTCACAAACCATCTGCAGAACCGTTGCTGTTTATATGTAATGAATTAGAAATTGATGCTAAAGATACAATGATTGTTGGCGACACTGAATTGGATATTTTATGCGGGAAGAATGCCGGGGCAATTACTTGTGGAGTTACTTACGGTTACAGAACTAAAGAAAGCTTAATAGAAAATAATCCCGATTATTTGATTGATGAATTCAGTGAGATAAAATCTTTAATGAGTGAATAGAGAGAAGATTGATCTTTCATAATAGGATTGAAATTAAAAAGGCGACCAACAATTGACCGCCTTTAATAAAGATCTATGACTACACTCAGAATGATACCTTCGGAGTTATTTGACCACAATAATCTTTCGCGATAGAGTAAAACTGTTTACTATGAGCAAAACAATAATAGTTAGCGAAAGATTCTTCATAAACTCCCTTGTCTATAGAACGAAAAAATTTGTGCTGTTAAATTAAACGTATTTAAATAAAAAGTAAGTAATTAATTTATCTATTCTATGCGTGGTACTGAAAAAGGTTCGTTTTGAGACAGGAATAAGTTAACTGAAATTCCTATCTTTATCTTAATAAATTGATAAATATAAAATACTTCGTAGGAAAATTTGAAATCGTCTATTATTAGCCTACGTTGCTTTGCAGCGGTTGTTCTGCTATCTTCTATTTTATTTGCGCAAGATGAAGAAGAGAAAAAAGATGTTCATCAATTTACTATTCTGCACAATATTGAAACTACATCTGTAAAGCATCAGGGGAAAACGGGAACATGCTGGGACCTTGCAACTCAATCTTTTTTAGAAACTGAATTGCTAAGAATGGGTAAAGGTAGGTACGATCTTTCGGAAATGTATATCGTTAGGAATTTATATCCTGTTAAAGCAGAGAAATATATTCGCTATCATGGCTTAACAAGCTTTGGGCAAGGCGGGCAGGCGCATGATGTTTTGATCGCATGGGAAAGATTCGGTATAGTTCCGGAGGAAGTATATCCTGGCAGAACATCGTCTGACGAAAAACATAATCATTCCGAAATGGTTGCTGTGTTGAAAAGTTTGATGGATGCGGTTATTAATACCAAAGGGGAAATAACAAGTAATTGGAAAGAAGTTTGTGAATCTGTATTGAATATTTACCTTGGTGAGAATCCCGAATCATTTGAATACAAAGGAAAGGAATACACTGCTAAAAGTTTTGCGGATGAACTTGGAATAATCCTTGATGACTATGTGGAAATTACATCTTATCTTTGTTATCCATTTTATGAGAAAGCTGTTTTGGAAGTACCCGATAATTGGACGAACAGCGAATACTTCAACGTACCAGTGGATGATATGATCAGGATAATTGATAATGCAATTGAGCGTGGATACTCTGTTGCATGGGATGGTGATGTAAGCGAGAAAACATTTTACAGGAAAAAAGGTTATGCTGTTATCCCAATTGATGACGAGAATAAAGATGAAGAAAGTGATGAACCGTTACCTGAAAAAGAAAAAGTAATAACTCAGGAAATGAGAGAAGAAACATTTGATAACTTTCAAACTACGGATGACCATCTGATGCATTTAACCGGGATTGCGGAAAATCAGGAGGGGAAGAAATTTTATTACACTAAAAATTCCTGGGGTACAAAATATAAGTACGATGGATATTGGTATATGTCCCAATCATTTGTGGAACTAAAAACAATTGCAATTATGATACACAAAGATGCTGTACCGGAAGATATAAAAACGAAACTGGGAATTTAAAGTATCACATCTTTTACTTTATTGCCGGAAGTATTCAAATCCAGGATTCAAATACAACACCGTGTATTATTATTTTTTATAATGCCGGCTGTACTTTCTGTTGCCAATCCGAAATTAAATTCTTAATTTCAAAATAAATTATAGCTTATTTACTTCTTTAACTTTTTAGTAACTCAAACAAAAGGTAAAAATATGGCTAATGGTATTAGGAATAAGAGAGAACATAGTTTCTTCGGAGATGTAGTAAACTACTTTGAACGTGCAGCTAAATATACCATACATCCCGCAGGGTTACTAGATCAGATTAAGGGTTGCAACAGTATTTACAGAATGAATTTCCCTGTGCGGCTTAATAAAGGTATTGAAGTTTTTACAGCATTCAGAGTTGAACACAGCCACCATAAATTGCCTGTAAAAGGTGGAATAAGATACAGCACGGCAGTTAACCAGGATGAAGTTATGGCACTTGCTGCTCTTATGACATACAAGTGTGCTGTGGTTGATGTTCCCTTTGGCGGAGCGAAAGGTGGCGTTTGCATCGATCCGCGTAAATACAGTGAAATTGAACTTGAGAAGATCACACGTCGTTATACTTCGGAATTAGTAAAGAAGAATTTCATAGGTCCCGGAACTGATGTTCCCGCACCTGATTATGGAACGGGAGCAAGAGAAATGGCATGGATAGCCGATACTTATGCTGCATTTAATCCAGGGCAGATAGATGCAATTGGATGTGTTACGGGCAAGCCAGTCAGCCATGGTGGAATAAGAGGAAGAACCGCAGCAACCGGACGCGGTATTTTTTATGGTATTCGGGAAGCGGTTAATAAAAAAGATGATATGAAAAAACTTGGTCTCGAGCCGGGTCTTCAAAACAAAAGAGTAATTGTGCAGGGATTGGGAAATGTTGGTTATTACACCGCAAAGTTTTTGCAGGAAGCAGGCGCTGATATAATTGCACTTGCTGAATATGAAGGAGCAATTTATGATAAAAATGGTTTGGATGTAGATGAAGTATTTAAGCATAGAAAAAAATCAGGTTCAATATTAAATTTTAAAAAAGCAAAAAATATTATGCCGAGTGGAAAAGCTTTGGAAATGGCTTGCGATATTTTAATTCCGGCTGCATTGGAAAATCAGATTAATTCTGGAAATGCTAAAAGAATAAAAGCAAAAATTATTGGTGAAGCGGCAAACGGACCGGTTACTCCCGAGGCAGAAAGAGTGTTATTAAAAAAAGGTGTGCTTATCATTCCCGATCTTTATCTTAATGCCGGAGGTGTTACGGTTTCTTACTTTGAATGGTTAAAAAATCTTTCACATGTTCGGTTTGGTAGAATGGGTAAGCGTTATGATCAGTTAGTTAACAGTACCTTGGTCGATTCGATTGAAACTGCAGTAGGAAAATCTCTGAGTAAAAAAAATAAAGAAATTATATTGCACGGTGCTGACGAAGAGCATCTTGTTAATTCAGGTTTGGAAGAAACCATGGTTAATGCTTACAACGAAATAAGAGAAACCTGGAAAGGAAATAAAAAAATTCCCGATTTACGAACAGCAACTTTTGTAGTTTCTATAAATAAGATCGCTAACTCTTATATTGCATCGGGAATTTTTCCGTAAGTCTTTTTTAATAAACACGATCGATTGTCTCTGCTTTATTTTAGCGCAGTACAAATTTAATAGGGATCACCAGTTTCACTTTTACTGGTTTACCTCTTTGTTTTCCCGGAACAAATTTCGTATTCAAAACTGCGTTTAGTGCTTCCTCATCCAACCCGCTGCCGATACTTTTTTTACTGTTGCATTAATCACGTTGCCTTCTTCATCGATTATGGCTTCAATATAAACAGTTCCTCCAATTCCCGCTCTTCTTCCAATTTCCGTATAAAAAACCTTCTCCTTGATTGCTTTGAGCCCACCGATGGGTTTAGGCATTTCCTCTACTGCTACAAATATTATTGGTTCCTCTATTTTAATTGGCGGATCAGGCGGTGCAGGAGGCGGACCGATTTGTGCATCCATATAAATTTCGACATCATCTAATTCTGTTTCCTCAGGGACTTCATCTGTTCCGGATAATACAGGCGCGGGTATTGGTGGTGGTGGTATAGGTTTTTGAACAGTATTTATAATATTCTCAATAGTAATAAGCTCTTGTGGCGGATTAAAGTTTTCATCAATATTTCCATCTTTAGGTGATAATTTAAATGCTGCAATAATTAGTGAAAGTGAAAGTATAAGACTAATCTCAAAATATCTTCTATGCTTTCCCCTCAAATCAGCTCTATAGTTTTTGATGGATGGCATAATTACCCCCTAATTTTTTAGTAATTGATACCGGTTTAACTATGCCCCATAAATATTGTTCCTGATGAGTTTAAATTATTACTTTGTAAACAGACAGGAGCATTTATAATCCTCCGCCAAACACTTCAGCTAATTCAATTTCATATCCGTTTGGGTCTTTGATGTAGATTGAAGTTGATTTCTCCCATTTAAGCGGACCGCCATAAAATATTTCAATTCCCATTTCTGTACATTTATGTATTACATCTTCAAAATTTTCAATATGTAATCCAAAATTGTGAAATCCTTTTTTTGTGTAGCCATGAAAATCTTCTGTTTCATATAAACAGAGTTTCACTTTTTCGTTACCGATAATTTTTGAATTCTCTTCCGGCTGCTCTTTTATCACAGTAAATCCAAATAGCTGGTTATAGAATTCCACGGTTTCATTAAGATTAATAACTTCCATGTTAAGATGATCAATACCGTTAGCTTTTAGATTCATTTCTTACTCTTAAGGATTTGAGTGTTGTAACAAAAATAATTTAAATAAAGAATAACATGTTTGTAAAATAGAATACAAAAGATTTATAAAATATTTCTGATCTTTCATGCATAATAAAATTATTGTAACTAATAATTGATGATTTAACGCACGACAAAAAATAATATTTTTATAATTTATTTATGAGCAAGTATTCTGTAATTATACCAACATTAAACGAAGAAAAATATCTTCCTCATGTATTAGAGCAATTAAAAAATGTTGATGAAGATTTGGAAATTATCATTGCTGATGGAGGAAGCAAAGATAATACTGTTAAAATAGCGGAAAAGTTTAATGTTGAAGTATGTAAGAGCGAAAAAGGAAAAGGAATTCAGCTTAATAATGGAGCGGGTTGTGCAACAGGCGATGTGTTGATCTTTCTTCATGCAGATACTTTTTTACCTGTAAATGCATTTAGTTTGATAAACGAATATTTGTTAGTTCGTAAGGTTGATATTGCCACATTCAAAATGAAATTTGACAAAGAAAGTTTTTTAATGGATATTTACTCTTGGTTCACAAAATTCGATTCGATTTTTACATCGTTCGGCGATCAGGTTATAGTTATACGAAGAGATTTCTTTAATAAACTTAATGGATTTCCAAACTTAGCTCTTTTTGAAGATGTTGAGTTATGCAGGAAAGCAAGAAGCAAAACAAAAATTTATAAACTGCCTGCATTTGTAACTACTTCAGCAAGACGATTTGAAACGGGAGGAACACTTAAAACTCAACTGTTAAATGGTTTGTATATTTTTCAATATTTAATTGGAATAGACCCCGATAATATTTATAAAAAATACTTTAGAGATAAATTATGATGAAAATAGGATTTAAGTTATTTGCAATATTTTTGATTGTATTAGTCACATTTGCACAAAATAAAAATGATCAGCATTTATTATTCACACAAATATTGAATGATTATGTTCATAACGGATTGGTAAATTATATAAAATTAAAGGATGATAAACGGCTCGATAAATATTTAGAGCAGCTTGAAAATACAAACCCTAATGATCTTCTAACAGATGAAGATAAACTTGCCTTTTGGATAAACGTTTATAATGCTTTCACATTAAAATTTATAATAGAGGAGTATCCTATAGAGAGCATTAACGATTTACATTGGGGCGGTCTGTATCTTGGGTCTCTGCTTGGCACTACTGTTTGGGATGATGAGAAAATAATAATAAACGGAACAAAGTTATCTCTTAACAATATCGAACACGATATTGCACGCAAAAAATTTAATGAGAAAAGAGTCCACTTTGCTATGGTTTGTGCTTCTTATAGTTGTCCTTCGCTTCGGGATGAAGCTTATGAAGGTTTTGCACTTAACGAGCAACTTAACGAGCAGGCAAGATTATTTTTTAATGATGAAACAAAAAATAAATTTGATTTGAAAAAACGAATCGCATACTTATCTAAAATTCTTGATTGGTATAGTTCTGATTTTGGAAACAATGATCAGAGTATACTTTTATATGTATCAAAATTTCTTAATAGCGAGGTCGCTAATCATATCAGAAAAAATTTATCAGAATGGGAAATCGATCATCTTAGCTACAATTGGGATTTGAATGAACTAAATTAACTGTTGCATTAATTCTCGCCACCATCATCAACTTATGCTCCAATTGGATTTCCTGAATAAAGCTGATTATTCGTGAAATATCATTAAACCATAGTGTCCAACGTTATATCCTTTATTAAACCTATAAACCGAGACTACAATTTTATATTCTTCTTTAGTACGCGGTTTAATTGTAACAGTTGCCACATCATCATTTTCCGCATCCTCTTCAACTAGTTTCCATCTCCCGTTACTTTTTTTATAAACGGAAAGATCAATATCTTTTATTCTGTAATCACCAAATGCAGCTATTCCGTATGTCCAGCCGTCAAATAAGGTTCTGTACGTACTTTTCTCACTAAAGACTAAATCATATTCCATTCTAACAATTTCAAAATCTCCATCTTCAATTTCTTCGACCAATGGTCTAGCTGCTGCCAATATTGGCTCCATAGATGTGCCTTTATCATTATCCAGATACGAAAGATCTTTTTGTGCTAAGGAAATGCCGACAGCAAATAGACAAACAAAAGTAATTAAAAATTTTCGTGTCATAATTATTGCTCCTATAAATATTTATAAATTATAATGTGATTTAAAAAGTACAAAGAGCGTAATTCTACTCCTCGGGTTTTAGAATAATGCCTTTGTTTTTATGCCCGTTCATTTTTAAAAGCAGAGGTGTTTTAAATCTCAGGTGCTTCGTAAATTCTTTTTTTTCATATGGTTTTCTGGAAAGAAGCCAGGCCCAATTAATAAATCCGGTTTTATGGATTGTATTCACTGTGAAATAACCAACCATAAATGAAGTAATATTCTGAAAGAAGTGTGAACCCTGCGATGGTTCAACAGCCATTTCTTTAAAACTTGTTTCTACTATTGCTTTAGCACCGGCTATTTGTTCCCATGTTACAGGAATTCCAAGCCAGGGATCCAACGAACCCCATCTTCCAACTCCGATTAATAAATAAGGTCGGTTATCTTTCATAAGCTGGCTGTTAAACGAAGCAACTTCTTCAGCCACTTTAAAACTCTTAGCACGTTCGAACAAATGATAATCAACAAAAACTATGTCTTTTACGTCATCTATAATACCGTTGCCAAGAACCTGCGTGCTGCTGCAGATCAGTTCGTCTTTTGAATGGTCTTCAATTTTCAATTGTTCTTCTTCGTAACTAACTACCAGTGGTCTCATCTGTAATAATTCAAACTCTCTTTTCTTCTTTAAACCGGAATTCATATTAACGGCAAATTCTATCTCAATAGGTGTTCCCATTCCCCATGTACCTATATCAAGTAATAAATTTAGAATGTCGGGAAGAGGGAACAACTTGTTTTTTAATATTGGTCCAAACGTTACTACACGCGGTCCTATTCGTGATAGACCATCATAAATAGCATCATTATCTGCAACATAAGTTGAGCCTACATGATTTAGAGAACCATCACTTTCTGCAACATCCAGTCCGCAGTGTTTCACAAGTAGATCGTGAGTTACATTTCCAAAATCAGTTTTTTCATCAAGTTTTAGTGCGTAAAATCCCTTTTGGGAGTTATTTAATGATTCTTCCACTGAATAAAATTGAATAAGATCATCGGGGTATTTAGGATTGAATCTCACTGTGTTCCCACCTTCAACAACTGTTTTCCCCAAACCAAGCGCTACTGAAATAATACCGTCGGATGAATCCTGACCGGGAGATGGATAAAAATTGTATGATCTTGCCACTCCGCTAAAATCAGGATAAAATCTGTTTTGATGAGTTAACCCAACCATCTTTTGAATAATAACTGCCATCTTTTCTTCTTCGGTTCTGTAGGAGGTAACTCTTATATAATTTTTTGCACCCTGGTAGAAGGTTGAAGCATACACTCTTTTAATTGCAGAGATCAGATCATTCAATCTTGCAGAAAGTTGGGGTGGATTGTTCGGGATCATGTAAGTTTGATAAACACCTGCGAAAGGGTGATACTGTGAGTCTTCAAGCAAACTTGACGATCTTACAGCTAACGGTGTGTTAATAAGCTCTAAAAATTCTTTAAGATAGTTAAATGCTTCTTCAGGGAATTTTGAAGCCTTTAAAAATTTCCCGGTGATCTCCTCATCAATCTTACAATTTAATGCAAACTCCGTCAGCTTGTTTATTTCCATAAATTCATCAAAAACATCCGTGCCCAAAATAACAGCAGGAGGAATGTAAATCTGTACATTCTCAAACTGATCTCTGATATTATAATTGGTAATTAATGTATTTACAAATCCTAAACCTCTTGCTTTACCGCCAAGCGATCCTCCGCCAATTCTTGCCAAACTATTTTCCGGATCGAATGTTTCTTTTTTAAAGTCTGCAATCAATCCTCTTTGCCGTAGTGTTCTGTAATTATGTAAAGACTCGATGAGATCCTGCCTCAGTGCTTCATCGTTTGGATAGTCGGATATTTTTCTTGGGCGAAGCTGATGAGCCAGCCAGAATTCGGTTCTCGCCTTAAGCCAGTTTGAAAAATGATTTCGCTCCCCATGAAATCTTATACTTTCTAAAGGAACTGTTTTTAAACTCTCTTCAAGAGTTTTCAAATCGCTGGCACGTCCAACCTCCTTACCATCAGGGGTCTTGAATACAAAATCTCCAAAACTAAAATGACTATTGAGAAATTCTCTCAGATCATTTAATAAAGTGGGAGAGTTTTTCAGCAAAAAAGATGCTTCAACTTTATATGCTATCTCTTCGTTCTCAGGATTATCGGAAGTAAGAAGAATAGGAATATCAGGTAAGTCCTTCTTAACCGCTTTTGCAAATTTAATTCCCGCTTTGTTATCTAACCTGCTTCTACGAGGAAATGCAATATCGGAAATTACTCCAAGCACAAGATTTTTATATTTTTTATAATACTTCCATGCTTCTTCGTAAGATGAGCATAATAGAATTTTTGGTCTGGTACGCATTCTTAAAAATTTGTGTGAAAGACTAACACCTTCTGTTATTAATCTTTGCGATTGCTTCAATACTTCAGTATAAATTATGGGGAGGAAAGAAGAATAGTAGCGAACATTATCTTCAATAAATAATATTACCTGAACACCAATCACTTTGCTATCGTGCTCAACGTTTAATTTATCTTCAAGATATTTAATAATACCTAAAATAATTCTGAAGTCACCCGTCCAGATAAATATATTATCAAATACCTTCTTATCAGGATTGTGCATTAATGATTTCAATTCCCGGTTATCGTGTGCAAGCAGTACAATGGGTATTTTCAAACCGGCTTTACGAGCCAGCTTGGCAAAGTTTAATGCGTGCATATCTTCAATGTGCATAGTTGTAATTATCAGGTCAAATCTTCTCTCTTCCTTTGCAAGTCGTATTGCCTGCTGTCCGCCTGATACTCTTGTGAGTTCGGGGGAGTGACTAAGATTTAAACCCAAATATTCACTTCTAATCAATTCATAAAGTCTTCCATCTTCTTCAAACAGGTAAAGATCATATAGACTTGATACTAATAGTATATCACGAATACGATAACGCATCAACTGCTGAAAGCCATGAAATCTGTTCCAGGAGCCATCTATGTTCCACTCGGTTTTTAGGTCTTGTTTTATGTCGTGTCTTTTTTTCATTCAGTTTGTTTAGAATAATAACGTGCTAAATATAATTAGAATTTCCTCATTTTAAAATTCTTTAAGGAGAGGAACGAATTAATATAAAAAGGCGAAGCAACTGTTAAGAATAGAAGATATTGTTGCTTCGCCAGTATTAATGATGAGAATCCGTTAAAACTAACGTTGCCCCATTACATTTTCTTATAGATTACACAACACCCTGATCCATCATTGAATCTGCTATTTTAAGAAAGCCGCCGATATTTGCCCCGTTCACATAATTGCCGGGTGTTCCAAATCTTTCAGCGGTGTCCACGCAGGTTTTATGAATATCCTTCATAATAATTCGTAACTTTTCATCAACTTCTTCTCTTGTCCAGGAATATCGCATGCTGTTTTGCGACATTTCGAGACCTGATACGGCAACACCACCTGCGTTAGCTGCTTTGCCCGGACCATAAAGTATGTTGTTATCTAAGAATATTTTAATACCGTCTATCGTGGTTGGCATATTTGCACCTTCGCTAACAACATAAACACTGTTGTTAATAAGGTTCTGGGCATCTTTTGCGTTTATTTCATTTTGTGTTGCACTCGGGAAAGCGCAATCAGCTTTGTGATCCCATATTGGATTGTGATCCGTGTTCAGATCTAGTTGAGTGTAAACAGCATTCTTATACTTCTCAGTATATTCTTTAATTCTTCCTCTTCTTACATTCTTTAACTCCATAACGAATTTCAATTTTTCTTCGTTAATTCCTTCTTCATCATAAATGTATCCGTTGGAATCGGAAAGTGTAAGTACCTTGCCGCCAAGCTGAAGTATTTTTTCGGTTGTGTATTGTGCAACGTTACCGCTTCCGGAAACAAGACAGATTTTTCCTTCCATTGTTTCATTTCTTGTCCCAAGCATTTCAGCAGCAAAGTAAACTGCACCGTAACCCGTTGCTTCTGGTCTGATAAGTGATCCCCCCCAGTTTAAACCTTTACCGGTAAGCACTCCCACAAATTCATTTTTCAATTTTTTATACTGTCCGAACAAATAACCAATCTCTCTTCCGCCAACGCCAATATCGCCTGCAGGAATGTCTGTGTTTGGTCCTATATGGCGGAACAACTCGCTCATAAATGCCTGGCAAAATCTCATAATTTTAAGATCGCTTTTACCTTTTGGATCGAAATCGGAGCCGCCCTTACCGCCTCCCATTGGTAAAGTAGTTAAGCTGTTCTTAAATACCTGTTCGAATGCTAAAAATTTAAGAATGCCAAGGTTTACAGAAGGATGGAATCTTAATCCGCCTTTATAAGGTCCGATAGCAGAGTTCATTTCAATCCTGTAACCAATATTAACATTCACTTCGCCCTGATCATCAACCCAGGGAACGCGAAAGATAATAACTCTTTCCGGTTCAATAATTCTTTCTAAAATTTTTGAAGTGCGGTATTCGGGATGCTTTTCTAACACGAGACTTAGTGAATCTGCAACTTCTTCAACTGCCTGATGAAATTCCGGCTGTGAAGGATGCTTAGCTTTTACTTCTGCCATAAGGCTTTTTACGTATTCAGACATTAATTACCTCCATAAATGTTTTTATTATAGAATAGTTTATTCATCTTTTAAGATTATGAATTATATGGTAAGGAAAACTAACACTTGAACTATAAAATAGGTATAACGATTTTTATGAATTTCCTGTAATAGAAATTATTACAACAGCTAACAAGTAATTATTAAACGGAGAGAATAAAATGCCCGGTTTTGTAATTATCCTTTATTTTTGTGTCCGTTTGTTTTTATTGAAAACGGCTCATCAATAAGGAAAATCTTTTTGCAAAATTAATTGTAATGGTAACTTCATCAGTTATTTGATAAATTATCAGTAGCAATAAATTTTATTTCAAAGAGGTCTCTAATGGACAACAAAATTTTTAAAGAAAAAATCAATCAGGCAATTGAAATCCTTAAAGAAAAAAACATTGATATGTGGATTACATTTGTGCGGGAAAGTTCAATCATTCACGATCCTGCGATGGATATGGTCGTAGGCACAAATTCAACCTGGCAGGCAGCTTTTATTATAAATAAAGATGGTGATACAACGGCTATCGTCGGCGATATGGAAGAGGAAAATTTTGTAAGTGCGGGATTATATAAAAATGTAATCGGATATTTAAAATCCATTAAAGAACCCTTTATTCAATATCTGCAAGATAAAGACCCCAAAAGCATTGCCATTAACTATTCAAAGAATTCTGTTCTGGCAGATGGATTATCTTATGGTTTGTATCAAATTTTAATTGAGCATTTCGATGGGACAGGTTATGCAGAAAGACTTATCAGTTCTGAAGATATCATCTCTGCCTTAAGGGGAAGAAAATCTGCCGCCGAGCTAAAAATAATGAAGGAAGCTGTTGAAGAAACTTTGAAGATTTTCGATGAGGCAACACTATATATTAAGCCGGGCGTTAGTGAGATTGAAGTTGCTGATCTTGTGAAAAAGATTGCGGAAGAAAAAGGATTTGAACTTGCATGGGAAGACACTCATTGTCCCGCTGTTTTTGCCGGTCCAAATCCTGCAGGTCCTCATTCAGGGCCAACGGAAAAAGTAATTCAAAAAGGAACCCTTGTTAATATGGATTTTGGAATAAAATATAAAGGTTATTGCTCCGATCTTCAAAGAACATGGTATGTTTTAAATGATGGTGAAGATAAAGCACCTGAACCTGCTCAAAAAGGTTTTGATATTATACACGATGCTATTCAAAAAGTTGCTGATTCAATTAAACCCGGTGTTAAGGGAGTTGATATGGATTCTATAGCTAGAAATTATATTACTGCAAATGGTTATCCGGAATATCCTCATGGATTAGGTCATCAGGTAGGACGAGTGGTGCACGACGGCGGTGCGGGGCTTTTCCCCGATTGGGATAAATATGGCAACTTACCGTTTATAGAATTGGAAGAAAGTCAGGTGTTTACAATCGAACCGAGATTACCTGTGGAAGGTTTTGGGGTTTCAACCCTTGAAGAAGAAGTTTATATTACAAAAGATGGCTGCGAGTTTATTTCAGAACCGCAAAGTGAATTGATATTAATAAAAACATAGATTTAATAATGAAACGACTAATCATAAGCTCAGTTATTTTAGTTTTTATTTTTATTGCTCATGCAATTATACCTCCTGAACGAACAGGTAATTTTCTTGTAACAAGTTTTGGAAGCGACAATATCGCTGTTTATGATTCACTTGGTAATTACCAAAGAACTTTTACTGCTCCGGGAATAAACGGACCTCGCGGAATAGTATTTGCCCCTAACGATAAAATTTACATTGCCAGCCAGAATACAGATGAAGTTTTTGTGTTTGATTCAGATGAGCAGTTCATTTCAAAGTTTACAGATGCCCAACTTGATGGACCCACCGGAATGGCAATAAGCAGTCAGAATGAATTGTATGTTGCAAGTTTTAACAACGATCAGGTAGTCGTTTTTGATTTAGACGGTAATTTTTTGCGTACATTTACTGGTGGATCTTTAAATGGAACGAATTGCGTCGCTTTAGATTCCCACGGGGCAATTTACGTATCGAGTGCACTTAATGCTCTTATTTTAAAATTTGATGCGAATGAAAATTTTCTGTTTGAATTTACCGGTGGGGGATTATTAAGTCCGATGAGCATTGCAAGAAACACAAACGATGTACTTTATATTTCGGGCGGTAGTTCCAATAATATAGTAAAGTTTGATACTTTTGGTAATATGCTTGGTGTAATTACTCATCCCGACTTACCTGTACCACAGGGTATCGCTTTTGATGACAGGGGACATTTCTTCTCATCTTCTTTTTCGCAGAATAAAATTGTTGAGTTTGATGTAAATGATAATTATGTGCAGACCATAACCGCAGGAAATTTACAAGTGCCTCGCAGCATTGCTTTTGAACAACTACATCACCTTACTTTTGTTGAAGATGAAGAAGAATTGCCAACAGAGTTTTCACTTTCGCAGAATTATCCAAATCCGTTTAATCCAAGTACAAAAATTACATTCACAATTCCGTCAAATGTGAAACGTGAGAAGTCAAATGTAACTTTAAAGATTTATGATGTAATAGGAAATGAAGTTGCCATACTAATCAATAAAGAAATGCAGTCAGGAAGTTACGAAGTTGAATTTTCCGCCGCAGGCGGAGGAAAAAGGTTACCAAGCGGAGTATATTTCTATCAATTGCGGGCAGGGAATCCTTCGGCAAGCTCCGGACAAGGTTTTACTGATACGAAAAAAATGATCCTCCTCAAGTAAAAATTAGAGGTTGTCACAATAGGTCTGAATTGTTTGTCATTTCCGTGAAAACCTGCCTACCGGACAGGCGCAGGCGGAAATCCAAATGTTTGACAAAATAAGAGATTCCCACTTTTCCCGATGGATCGGGACAGGCAGTGGGAATGACAATTCCGTAATTATTACTTTTTTAGATAACCTCTACAAGATTAAAACTCACATCCCCGTGTGTAGGCACTGTGCAGCAGTTTTGTATATTCATCAAAAGTAATCTCAATCGCACCAAACATTTGTAAGTGTTCGGTCATATACTGAACATCAAGAAGAAGAAAATCTTTTTCAATTAAGTGATTTATCAGCCCTATTA
>JADFLR010000050.1 GCA_022564295.1 Bacteroidota bacterium
TTGTTTTTGCAGTCTTTCGAATAATTCAGTGTCCTCTCTTCCCGTTGCACCAAACCGGCCATTAAAGGGTTTTTCAAACTGCTTAATTAATACTGCTTTTACAAAGTAGTTACTGGTATATGCAAATCGGCTAAGACTGCCGTTCTTGTTAACGGGGGAGTAGAAACATTCCATATTCCTATCCAACCTGGTGCATCTTCCTCAAAATCAGGTCGAAATAATCCAAAGACACCATCAGCATTGAATTTCATAAGAGTCTTATAAAGATTTTTTATCCGGTTATCCTCTGCATATTAGTCATCGCCTGTGAAAAATAAATAATTACCTGTTGAATTCGCTGCGGCCAAGTTTCGGGTTCTGCTAATATTTTTGACTGGTTGAATGGAATATGAGACGTAAATTTTGGTCTTCTGCTGAAACTCTTTAATGGCAACTTCAGAGCTACCATTAAGATGATTATTAACTACCTCTATTTCAACGCTAATATCATCATGCAAGGTCTGTTTTTTAATACTGGTTAGTAATTTTCTAAGTCTTTCACGCGTTTAAATGTCGCAATACAAACTGAAAAAATTTGGTTATTTGGTTTGCTGTCACCAACTGAATTTTGATAAAAAACTATTGGAAAAACTGTATTAAAAACTTTTATGATAGTTATTTCCATATTGTTTTTTTGCCTAAAAGCCTATTCATCTGTTGTTTCCGAATATATTTTATTAGTTCTTTATCAATAGGCTTCGGTTTGAGTTTAATCATAGATGAAAAGTAACCCAACAACAATCCGATACTGTTAAATTTATAACGTCTGAAGAGTAAAATATATAATGCCCTAGATAATACATACAAAGGATGAGAACCCGAATTATAACCAGCCACACCTGCATTAAAGCCGCCTCTAAAAATTCCTCCTGAACTTTGTGTCCTTTTTAGATGATGAATCCTTAGTTCGGGAAAGCTTTGAGAATTCCAGTTAAGCATATTCGCTTTTAGCTCATCTATTGAATCCCAGCCAAGACAATTTAACAGGCCGTTTATATCTTTATAGCATTGTGTCCGATATGTTTTCAGAGGGCCTCTTGTATGAAATCTAGGATGTTTTTCTTCTATTTGTTTGCCATTCCTTGTAATAAAACAAACACCACTTGCAATTCCTAACTTCGGATTATCATCAAATTTTTCAAACAAAACTTTAAAGTAGTTCCTCTCAAAATCCAGATCTCCATCCATTCTTACAATAAAGTCATAATCATCGATATTAAGTTTTTTTAATCCAATCCCAAGTACAAATTCACCGCCGGGTTTTCTGTTTTTATTCGGCTCTCTGTAAATGCCTTCAATCCAATCGTTCTCTTTTTCTGCTTTCTTAATAACTTCTGTAGTACCATCTGTAGAACCGTCATCAATAATTATCCATTTTTGAGGTTTTACTTCCTGACTTAAAATTGACTTAACTGTTTTGGGAAAATAATTGATTTCATCCTTTACAGGTGTTACAATTGCAAATTTTTTCATATAATTTGTCCTTATGTTCTAAGTACTTATCTAAGAATAGTTTAAGAGTATTATCGCCTTTGTTATCTTTAACCTTTTGTAATTTAAAGTAGTTTTCAATTTCTCAAATTCTTTAAACTCATTACTTATAGATTCATTATCAATTGATGGAAAGAATTTAAGGTATTCATCTGTTACATTCTTCCAAAAGTTACAACTATCTACTTTTCAGCACAGGTGCACTCATACTTTTTAATTTATCCACGATTCCATAAGTACTTTAGCTCGGCAACAAAAAAAGCTTGCTTTGAATTTCCTAAATGCCTTCCAATCAGAGTTGGATCGCTTTTACCATACTCAGTAGGACATACTATTTTTATTTTTTCCATTTTATTTATCTTATTATACAATTATTCTTAATAACATTTTTTAAGCAGATATTTATACAATGGAAGGGAACCTAATGAAATTAAAATATTATGGAATCGACTCAACTGTTGTTCCCATTTAGTATCTTCAATGATCGTAATCTTACCTGTGTTAAACCTGTTTTGATTACCTGAAAATAAATGGACTGGTTCTAAGCTTATTGTAAATTTACCATTAGCTTCCTCATAATTTAGCGAGAGATTTAATCTTTTCTTTAACTTCTCCAATACTTGAGCTGGATGTCTCGCAAAATTTTTATAGGAGATATATGTGCCTTTGTCAGCATCTATATTTTTCATAATATCTAAGAATAAAAGATTTTTAGTATTCCAATTAATCATATCTAAAAGAGTATTTTGTTTGTTTTTACGAAAGACTCTAATACTTTTTTGAATTAAAGAATTCACTGCTGCTCTAGGATCCCTTATAATATCGATCGTGTACATTTCAATTTTGTTTGATGAGAGAAGAGCTAATAACCTTCCGGGATTTCTAGAAGAATCAATAATAATTTTTTTCCCGGTTATTCGTGAAATAATTTCGTATAATTTTTCATTGTGTTTTAAATATTTAACCAATATTGGTTTAAGGGAATTCTCTTTTTTGTTTTTAATAAGTCTTCTTAATTTAAAGTAGTTTGACCATTTTTCGAGTTCACGAAATTCATTCTTTAGCTCCTCAAAATTAATTGATGGGAAGGCCTTAATATGCTCATTTGATACCTCCTGCCAGAAGCTACAAGCAGGAAATCTTTCTCCACAACTGCATTCGTTATGTTTCATAAATCTAATTCTCCAATAATCACTCAATTCACCGGTATAAACTGCTTCATTTGAACTTCCCAAACTTCTGCTTAATATTGTGCCGCCACTTCTCCAAAATCCAGTTATATACACTACTTTAATTTTTTCCATATTTAATTTCCTATCCTCAGATTAACTACTATTTAATTATTTAGAATGAAATATATAATTTTAAAAGATTTTCCTTTTTTATTAGTTACAATTTTTTTAAATTAAAAAAATGAACATCACTCAACTTGCTTAAATTCTTTTTTTACTTCTTCGAAATTGTCTGATGGAAATGATTTAATATTTTCATTAGTTACATTCTTCCAAAAACTACTATTATCAAATCTTTCGCCACAACCACATTTATTATTTCGCTATTTTCCTTTCTCCAAAAATCATTAATATTACCAACAAAAATTACCTGCTCAGAACATCCTAAAATTCCTCCCTCGCTTCTCCAAAAACCTATTAAATATATCAGTTTTCTTTTCTGCATACATATTATATTTTTTAATGAGTTAAAATATGAGTTGATTTACTTCATAAATTCAAAATAAACATCTTCCCACATTCTTCAATTAAAGCAAGAAATTTATTCTAGCTATCAAATTCTAAAAATTTATATTAGTAATAATTTGTTAATGACTTTGTGTATCGGAGTAGATTAATCAAAATGTTTATAGTTTTAAATAACTGTACACCCTATGATTAATGACCAACAAATTCTGAACTACTTTAAATTCTGTGGATTTGATAATAGTATTAATTAATTATTAAATATCATATGTAAGGAGAAAAACTAGTTTTCGAAGTTCCGAACATTTTGTTTAATTTAAATAATAGACTTGCTTTACAAATATAGTGCCTTAGTAAATGGAACGGCATTTCACTAAGGTTAATTAATGTTATGTCTCACATTGGGATTAAATCCCAATAATAATCTAATCTTCAATTTATTTTATTGAATTTTAGTTAATGCAAAAATATTTCCTTATCATTTCTAAATAAAATACTAATAACTAAGTTGTTGAATCGTTTAATTTTTTTCCTCAGTTTCCGTTACAATTCGCTCAGCTTGAAGAAATTTATTCTAATAGTGTAAGATAATTCAAAATCTCTAACTCATACTTTATATGGAGAGCGATCGTATCTAGATGTATAGAAGATAAAATGGTTTAATTACCCTCTTAAATTTGTGGGCATTATTTTTGTGAAGGAAGAGCTGAATGAATAACTTCAAACCTAAATAATCCTTAAATATAATGAAATCAAGAGTCTTTATTTTAGTATGTATTTAATATTCTGGCAGAGTTAGTAAAATACAATTGAGTAATTTCATATTATTAAAACAATTATAATAAGACCAAATTAAATTTTCTTATGAAAAAACTATCTGATTTTTTTAATAAAAAATATCGAATTATTGAGTTTAGCATCAAGAGAAGTTTTTTTTCAAATCAAACTATTGAAACAGATAATTTTTTATCTATTATTAAAAATGGAGATTCTGATGAAAGCACAACTGTATATTTAAGCGGGGGAAATTTCATCAGAGCTATTGAAAAAAACTCCACTGATGTAATTGTAATGAATTGTGCGGGTCGGAAAGAATTAAAATCTTTACAAAAGACAGCCGAAGCTAAATTCCTTTTTGAAAGAATCACACTAATAAATATAATTCCAATATTATATTTTTTAGCTAAAGGTTTGATATCCGGACGTACTAAATTTTATGGTCTGTATTATTTCAACAGAGGAATGAAAATCTCATTATACTTTGGACTCAAAAAGCGGAGGAAAACTAAAAGGGTAACAAGACATTATCTTTCTCCATTGGTTGGTCTAGATGAATTCTTTCGAGAATTAAATGAAAAAAAGATCTCCTATTGTATTTTACGCTGGTTTGCTGATCTGCCTAAATTAGATGATAATGAGGATGTGGATATACTGGTAGAAGATAATGATCTTACTAAAGTACATTCAATAGTAGATAGAAAACCGGGAATCATACCATTCGATATTTATTCAAAAACCGGAATACCGGGATCTGATTTTAAAAACCTACCCTATTATGTTTATTCACTTGCGGAAAGAGTTTTAAAGAATACAATATTATATAAAAATATTTATAAAGTTCCCACGCAGGAGAATTATTTTTACCTATTAGCATATCATGTAGTTTTTCATAAAGGTGAAGATTCGGGATTACCAAGCAAACAGTATAAAGTAACTCCATCTAATAAACTAGATCACAATTACTTATACAATTTGAAGGCAATTTCAATCAAAGCAAATATAGATATGGATGATTTTACGTTAGAAGGGCTACATAATTATTTAGATATTAAAGGATATGCCCCACCATTGGATACACAGTACAAACTTTCATTACATAATCAATATCTGAAAGTCTATCTTGAAGATGTACATCATCAATCGGAATTACTTAAAACATATGAGGGATTAGTATGTTTTGTGATAAGAGAAAAGATAATTGAAGCAAGGTTACTGGATGAAGTAGAGATGTTTATTCAGAAGGAAGGCTTTACAATAATCCGAACAATAAAAATTGATGAATCCTTAAAAGAAGTATTCTCTAAACAAGTGAGAGGTGGAAATTGGAATCAAGGACCCTGGCCTTCGAATGCGGGGAAACCCTCAGCACTGGTTGTCGCTTTTGATGTTTATCCCATTAAACCGGATATTCGTGATCACAAACAACATCCGGGGTTGACTAACAAAAGAATTCTGAGCAAAAATGAAATTAGAAATTTTCTGAATAAGAGATTCCCCGATAAAAAAGAGTGGTGTAATGGTATTCACAGTAGTGACAATGAAATACAGGCAGTCGAGTATTTATCTCTGGCAGGATTAAGTAAAGATGAAATTATTAAAGAAATCATTATGCATAAGAAATCCTTTGAAACTCAATATCCTGTGCTGGAAGTTTTGTCCTGTTATTCCAGAAGAGCAAAGGTTGAACTCATTTCTTTTCATGGGGAAAAAGCAATAAAGAAAACTTTTAAACCAAGTTGTGAATGGTTTTTAGAAAATGAAATAGAAGCATATACGGTTTTTAAGGATTTAAAAGAAGTTCCCCGGCTATTAGAGACCGGGGATAATTATTTTGTTATATCATACATTAAAGGTAGTAAACCACTTAGCAATAGGATTTCCATCAGAACATTAAAAAAATGTTTAACCTTGCTTCAAAAAATATACGATCGGGGGTACTCGTTATTTGATTTTAAACCATCAAATTTTTTAATAGATAAAAATAAAGAAATTTACATAATAGATTTTGAGTTTTTGCATAAGTATATCGATAAACCTTCATTCTTGGAATGTTATGACCTTGTTGGTGTTCCGGAGAATTTTGATCTATTATACAGACCGATTAGTAAAATCCCCAAGGGCATGAAACAGTTTGATGTAAAATGGGGAAGTTTTACAGGAATTCGTTATAAAGAGCTTTCAAAATTAAACGATCCAACTATTTCCATTAAGAGTTTGTACCGCTTTTATAAATTAAAAGCTAGAAAATTAATAATGTTGGTCCGAAGGGAAAGTGAGCAGAGGATCAGATTAATTTTTAGAGCCCTGCCTTAAATGATATTGCTTGAGGTTTAACTTGAAATTAAAGCATAAGATATTTGGTGGAGTTGTCTGGAATTCTTTTGGGCTTATAATCGATAATGGTCTAAGTATAATCGTTAAGTTGATTCTTGCCCGCTTATTATTACCTGAAGAATTCGGTATTATTGGTTTCGCTGTTGTATTTACGGGAATGATAAGAGTATTAAGTGATATGGGTATGTCAGCTGCATTAATCCAGCGAAAAGATGAAGAGCTGAAGCCAATAGACTACGATACAGCTTTCTGGGCTGGTATAGTTTGGGGATTATTTTTGGCCACTATTATTACCTTTGTAGTTACACCTATAGCAGCAAGCTTTTTTAATGAACCTCTTTTAAAAACCATTATTCCTGTTCTCTCTATTAGTTTTCTGTTAAAGCCCTTAGCAACAGTCCATATTGTTAATATTACAAGAGAAATGGATTTTAAAAGAATTGTTCTACCCCGAAATATCAGTAGAATCATAGCCGCAATTATTGCAATTATTATGGCACTTATGGGATACGGCGTATGGAGTTTGGTTTTTCAAAGGGTTTTAACAAATTTGTTTTTAGCTGTTATTTACCCGTTTGTTTGTGATTGGAGACCTAAAATACGTTTTAGCCTAATTTCCTTCAGAAAAATTTTCAGCTTCGGGGTTTACACTACTGGAACAGGAGTATTTAATTATTTAACAGGCAATATTGATTATCTATTAATCGGAAAAATGTTAGGAGCTCAGCAATTAGGTGTTTATTCGTTAGCCTATAATCTTACCTACGTTGTTCGGGGTCAAATTATGGGTGTTATTAATAGAGTTTTGTATCCGGTTTACAGTAAAATTCAGGATGATGCAAATACTATTAAACGCTATTACTTTAAAGTGATAAAATACAATTGCATAGTAATTTATCCTATGATGGTTGGACTAATTTTACTTGCTGAGCCATTAGTTTTAATAGGCTTAGGCGAGAGGTGGGGTGAAGCAGTAATACCTATCCAGCTTATGGCTGGAGCCGGACTTGTTCACTTATTAACAAGCTCTAACACTATTTTACTTAGAGGAATTGGCAAACCCAGGCTTGAGATGATAATGTCGATTATAAAAACAATAGGTGTTACCGTCCCTTTTATCATACTGGGAGTAATATATTATGGAATAAATGGTGCAGCAGCCGGGTTATTGGCTGCTAAAATCGTTATATTTTTTATAAACAATATTACTCTAAAAAAAGTAGCGCGTATTAATTTTTTAGAAATATTAGATAACGCAGGAAGTTTGTTTGCAATCACCATAACTACTATAATCGCATCTTTTTTTATAAATGATTATTTAATTCTCACTGCATTATTTGGAATATATCTTTTAGTACATTTCCGAGTTTCAAATCAAGATATAAAACAAATCATAATGCTTTTTAAGAATAGGAAAAGCAGATGAAGATTTTCAATTTATTAGTTTCTGATATAATTACTTGATAATGGGAAAGATATGGAATAGGCTAGCATTTAAGTATTTGATTGATATAAATTCAATAATCTTAAATGTATTATTGTGGCAGCTTGTAAGTTTTAATTAAAAAATTTATTAGCTATATCAATCGTATTGTCAATTATCTATTCTGATGGATGTTGTTCTATAAATATGCAATTTTAATGCTTGATTTGAGCTACTTTAAATCAATAGTTATAGTAAAATAAATATTGAATAACATATAGCGTCCTCCGAATATTTTATTACAAACACTAATAAATAATTTAATGATAAAGACTTCAGAAGGATAATAAATACTTTTATCGTTTACATATCATCATGTGAATTCAGATCAATTTTCTAATACATTAGAAGTAATAGAAGAGCATTTTAAATTTATATCAAATCATTATAAAACAATTTTTCCATCCGAATATCAACCATCAATTTCTAATCTTCAATTATGTTTAGTATTTGATGATGCGTATTATGACTTTTATTATTACATATATAATCTGCTTGTGAAATATAAAATTAAAGCTGTTTTAGCAGTCCCTACAAATTATATATTAAATGATACTAACATTAATAGTGAAACCAGACTTAATTTGAAACATTCTGATTCGATGAAATCTGATAACTTTGAAATGGTAGTTCCATTCTGCACATGGAGTGAAATTAAAGAAATGTCTGAAAGCAAATTGGTGAAAATTGCCAGTCATGGTCATAAGCATCTAAGACTTGCTGTTTCTTCGGATGATGAGATCGATAATGAGTTAAATTTATCTAAAAAAATTATTGAGTCGAAAATCAATGTTAGTTGTGATATTTTTGTATATCCATATTATTCCTTCAATAAAGAGATATTTGCAAAAACAGTGAGATTATATAAATACTGTTTTGCTTTGGGAGGAATTATAAATTATAAGATAGAGAATGGCCTAATTTATAGAGTCTCGGCTGATGGGATGGTTGTCGGAGATGAATTATTCTCAATCAAAAGGTTATTAGGTTATTTTAGTGGAGCGTTAAAAAAGAAGGTGAAAAAAATAATATCAAGCGAGAATATTTATTAAACACGAAATCATAATTACTGTCCGAATAAAGCCCATCACAATAAATTAAATTGAATACGAACTGTAATTATTTAATTTTATCATTCCTTCATCATTAGTTGAAGTTATTTAATACTATTTTATAAATGACATCTTATTTACCGCTAAATATTTCTCTGCTAAAATAGTATAAAAATAAGTTCCACTCGGCAGTTTAGAAGCATCAAATGTTACTGAATAGCTGTTACTGAATAGCTTCCTGGTTCTCTTATTTCGTCCACCAATTCGCTGACTAATTTTCCTAATGTATTATAGACCCTTAACGAAACCATTTGTCTTTCAGGAAGTGAGAAATCAATTCTCGTAGTAGGATTAAATGGATTAGGATAGTTTTGACCTAGATAGAACATATTGGGTGTGGTAACCTGCACAGTTATTACATCAGAATACTCGAATGTTCCGTCATTATCTATTTGCTTTAGTCTATAATAGTATTTCCCGGCTTTATTAATATCGTAATCTAAATAATCATAATATTTTGTTGAGTTTGAATTTCCGTTTCCATCAACAAAGGCAATAGTAATCCAGTTATCATTAATATCAATCGCTCGTTCAATTTCGAATCCATAATTATTAATTTCTGTTTCCGTTCGCCAGTTTAGTGCTACTTTATCTTCAATTAAAAATGCGTTGAAGAGAGACAACTCGACAGGGAATGGAGAAGCATCTGCTTTCGTTCCGTACCACCAGGCAGGACCTCCGATGCTAGAATGATCCAGGTTATACAATATTAATACTTCGTCAGTAAAACTTTGTTTTGTACTTGTAATATCCTGAAAATCATCTCTGTCATCTAAAATACTTGCAGTTGATGGAAACGAAATAGGGCTGAGAGAAGAATATTTATATAAAATATCACCCTCTCCTACAGGATGGTAGATGACAAAAATTTTATTCTCTGATTCATTCAGTAATGCAATTGGTCTTGTACCACCCTGATTTTGCCAGTATGGAAGCTCCAACTACCTGTGGTTGGGTTTCTTACCAATAATGCGAGTTGGGGCCCACCACTGGCAGAGGTTTTTACTGCCGCATAAATAGTACCAGTACTACTATGAACTGCCAGATTGATATGATCATCCGCTATATTGTTTCCGTCTGCAGCAGTTTCAATTGCTGTCCAATCACTTGCATCATTATTGCTATCCAGGTGATAGCTAAACTGAAATTCATCTTCTGCTTGATTTGACCAAAGGACACCAATTTTATTATCATCAAAAGCTGTCACAGCGCATATATCATCATCGGTTATATTATGTCCTGTATTTAATCGTATATCTGAACTCCAGGAACTGTAATCAGAATTACTCCAACGCACATTAATTACAGTCTTAGCATCCGAGGCTAACCACATTCTTCCCTGGCTGTCAATATCAATTGTAGCTGCTTCATCAAATTCTGAATCCAAAGTTATTGAAACATTGCTCGTGCGCACCGTCCAGGGCTCATAAGTGGGGGGTGAAGGACTATTGTCTTTAAATTGTATTGAAACTAACTCGGCAGAATTAATGGCACGATCATCACCTGTTCCCTGTACTACTAAGATATGAGTTACATTACCGAGCGCTTTAGCATCTACGAAAGTCCAACTTTGATCCGATAGCTTCATTAATTTTGTTAACGTTGTACCATCCAAACGCCATAAATACGTGCCAGCAGGATCACTCCCTTCAGCTTCCACAGGAATTACAGCCCACCAGTATCCGCCATAAGTCCATACCTTTGATTGAGGCTTAAGCGTAGCCACTCCGGTGGAGTTATTAATGGGAGTAATAGTTGTGAAGCTCTGAGGATAAATAATAATTGAAGACAGACTAACAAATAGAATAAGTGAAACTATAAATTTTTTATACTTACCGGAGTTATAGTAATTTGTAACCCTCATCAAACTATACGCTTGGCTTCACATAATAAATTTATAAAAAATTATTTCTTTTTAATGACTATCAAAAAGAGATTTGAACACAAATCAGATCTCTCTATAATTGATATTCCTATCACCAATTAATTATTCAGCGACATTCCATTCACCGATACATATTCTCCTGCCACTAAGCAGTAGATGTAAACACCGCTAGAATTATGTCACCCGAAATAAAGACAATCGACTGGGTCAAATTTTCGTTAAATTATTGCTAGGTTTAACAACCGAAAATTGTAACGCTTCCTATATTTCGAGGATAGATTTGCCAGCAAATATTGCTGAGTTAATGATATCCGAAATCCTGATCTTGTAGCTAAACTCAATTCGTGTATTAACTTATTCTTTCATTCCTTCTATTAGCACTTCCGCCACCTCCGGTCTTGAAAACTCTATAGGTGGTTTTTCACCTGCTTTAAGCTTTTCTCGCATCTTTGTCCTACTGAAGGACACATGTTTTTCTGAATTTTGTGAGCCGGTTTTTGTATTTGCGCTTCTTATTAATTCTTTGCAAGGGAGTAAATGTTATGTTAATCATTAAGAGAAATATAATATTCCATTAAAATTTTGGCTACTTCCGGTCGTGAAAATTCTACCGGTAGATCCTCTCCTTTAGATAACATATCACGTACTTTTGTCCCGGATAAATTCACATAGTCATCCTTTGTGTGGTCGGGATAATCCCGCATCATAACCACTTTATTTAATTTCTTCGAATATGCTGTATGATCTGCTTCAAATATTTCAATTTGCAATGCTTCTGCGTGTACTTCTTCTTTAAAGATTGCCTGAGCATCGAAAGCACCATAATATGAACCAACACCTGCATGATCTCGGCCGACTATTAAATGGGTGCAACCGCAGTTTTGGCGAAATATTGCATGAAGAACTGCCTCACGTGGTCCGGCATAAAGCATATCAAATCCGTAACCGGTTACCAATACTTTGTTCGGAGGGAAATACACTTCAACCATTTTCCGTATGCACGCGTCGCGAACATCCGCTGGAATGTCTCCTACTTTCAATTTCCCTAAAAGCATATGAATTAAAATACCATCTGCTTCTAATCTTTCATAAGCCATGCGACATAATTCTTCATGTGCGCGGTGCATAGGATTGCGAGTTTGGAAGGCAACCACTTTTTCCCAGCCAAGCTTTTCCATATCTCGACGTATTTGGTATGCTGTTCTAAATGTATCCGGGAAATCAGTTTCGAAGTAAGAAAAATTAAGTACTTGTATAGGTCCGGAGACAGCAAATTTTCCAACGGAATTAAAAGCTTTGGAACCGGGGTGTGCATTATCGGTAGTACGGAAAACTTTTTCGGTCATAATTTTCATCTGATCGTCAGAAATTTCTTCAATCGCTTCAACATCCTGAATAGCTATTACAGGATTACCATCTACATTAGGATCGCGGAGAGCAATTCGCTTTGCATCCTTAATAGCAGATGCGTCTCTTAAAAGATTGAGAATCGGGACTGGCCAGAATATTCCATTAGTTGTTTTCATATCTTCAGCTACACACATGGCATCCGCAATATTCATATAACCCTTTAAAGGATTAAAATAACCCCCGCCCATCATAACAGCGTTCGCAGCAGCAGCCGAACTAATTACAACTGAAGGAATGCTTTCGGATTCTTTAATCAGGTTAGCTCTTTCAACTGCATCCATAACAAAAAGAGGAATTAAAGAATCTGATCCATGTGGCTTTATCATACCGATATTTTCCTTCCTTTTATACCTAATTATAATTTATATTAATTGTTTCAGTTAAGCTAAAAATTTATTTTCTTCTAAAAACTTCAACACTTTTTCTGCATTATGACTTACATCAGTCTCCTCGGTGGTGTTTAATACTAATTCAGGCTTTTCGGGGATTTCATAAGGCGAGGAAATACCGGTGAACTCTTTTATTTCTCCAGCTTTTGCTTTTTTATACAAGCCTTTCGGATCTCTTTCTTCGCAGGTCTCAATTGTTGCATCAACAAACACTTCAATAAATTCTCCATCATCCAGAAGATTTCTAACATTGTTCCTGTCCTCTTTATAAGGGGATATAAAAGCAGTCATAACAACCAAACCGGCATCTACAAATAATTTTGATACTTCGCCAATTCTTCTGATATTTTCAGTCCGGTCTTCGGGAGAAAATCCTAAATTATTGTTCAACCCGTGTCTTACGTTATCTCCATCCAATACGTATATTTTTACTCCACGCTCAAATAACTTTTCCTCTAGTTTTCTTGCAATGGTAGATTTACCACTGCCCGATAAACCTGTGAACCATATACAAACACTCTTATGTCCGTGTTGTCTTTGACGATCTTCCTTAGATATATCTCCCTCATGCCAGTAAATATCTTTACTTTTTGGACTATTCAAATTCTGCCTCCATTCTAATGATTAAAAATTTCTTCTAAACTTATTTAATAAACTTATGCAAATAGCTAAATATTTCCTGTGCTGCCTTTTCATAAGAAGCATTACTGGTATCAATAATTATCTCCGGATTCTTCGGCTGTTCATACGGTGAGTTTATACCGGGGAAGTTTTGAATTTTTCCTTCAATAGCCTTTTCGTACAATCCGGATTTGTCGCGCTCCTTACATACCTCCAAAGGTGTTGAAACAAACACCTCAACAAAATTGTTTGACAACTCACGAACAAATTTACGTGTTTCCTCATATGGAGATAAGAAGGAAGCAATAACAAAAATACCCTGCTTTTCTAAAATGCTTGCCAGGTGTCCTACTCTTTTTATGTGTTCATTAACGGCACCTTTGGTAAAACCTGTTTCAGAAAAAATCTTCCTTACATTGTGTCCATCTAGATACTGTACCTTTAAATCAATTTCTTTCAATTTTTGAGTTAGTATCTTTCCAATTTCGGATTTACCTGCTCGTGACAGACCTGTAAGCCAAACTACGAAGGGCTCAATTTCAGATTTACCAAACTTAATTTTTGCCCAAGCTCTTTCGTGAAAGAAGTATATTATCAGCTTCAGGAAAACTTCAATAGCACCGATGGAGAGAGCCACTTCCGGTTCACCAATGAATAAAAAGACGAGAGCTGTTGTAGTTATTGTAGCCCAGAACCTCCAGCTTATAGTCTTTACTATTGTACGTGTTTTGGTTTCTTTATACAAATATATTTTACTGACAATTGATTATTAAGACTAATGTATTGATGAATTATTGGTCTTTAACAGGAAAAAATTTATTTGACTTCAAATGTACAATAACTGTACCAAAACATCTAATTTAATATTCCTCTGTTCCTCTTTCTTATTTATTTATCTTTTACGCACTTCTGTCCAAGATAAATTGGGAGGATAAGAAAACAATTCAAATTGGACAGATTTCTCCCACAATCGAAAACTATCTCCCCTTTGGCTTAAAACAAATTCACTCTTTGAATTATTTTCCAAGAAGTCTTCGAAGATTTACCACCATTTGTATCATCACCATTAGATGCATCAATATAATAAGTTGTAGCTTTATGATAATAAGATGAACATAAGTACATAAGAAAAAATAAACAAAAAACAACTAGCTTTTTCATATAAATACTCGTCGCTGAAAAAACAGTTAACATAAAGTAATAAAAGAATTTATAAAGAGAAAAATAATTAATAAATTGCAAGCAAAAAAAAACAATAACAAAAGCTTGCAAAAAATAAAACCAAAGAACGAGAAAAAGACCCTGGAAATCTTCAAAGTACGCTTAGAG
>JADFLR010000032.1 GCA_022564295.1 Bacteroidota bacterium
AACATAGGCTAAAGTTCCAGCGTTATTTATTGGCAGGTTAATGTTATTTATGAAATACCTGAATTCAGATTGGGCTTGTGCTGTAGCTATAAATAAAAGTAAAGATAGAATAAAAGTTTTCATTTTTTCCTCCCTTATTTTAAAACAATCATTTTCTTAGTCTCAACAAAAGAGCCAAACTTCAACTGATAAAAATAAACTCCACTTGGAAGTGAAGAAGCATTAAACTCAACTTTAAAATTTCCGCTTGGCTTTTCTTCATTTACTAATACAGCAATTTCGTTGCCCAAAATATCATAAACCTTTAGCGTTACCAATTGTTGTTCTGGAATTTGATAAGATATTATGGTTGAAGGATTAAATGGATTTGGATAATTCTGAAATAACTTAAACTCATCAACAATTAAGTTGTTTTCTTCTTCAACTGGTAAAATATTATCATCAAAATTTGATTGGTAAAATTGCTGCACGAAAGCTGATACCTCTTTACCAACAGTTACTGAGTTTAGAGGAGAATCTCCCTGTCCAATTGTGTAGCCAATAATAATTGTAATTGGTTTATTTTCTTCAAGGACAAATGGTCCGGTATGAACCAAAATCCTATAATCAGCATCTATCACAGAGATCCATCCAAAATCAGTTTCAGGGTCACCGGAATACCAGTACAAAGGATTTACCTGGCTGCAATCAATACCTCCTCTCACTTGTCCAAATTGCCAGGTGCAGGGGTCTATTAGCTGACCTAACTTTCCTCTTCCCAGCATATAATTTCTTGCTTCAAATTCATCATTCGGATCACCGTTAATAGGATCGCTCGAAAGATAACTATTAGAAGCTGTCATAGATAAATTTTTTGCTCCCGGGAACAGTTGAATCCCTTTGAGAGGACCTTGAAAGTTGTATGCAGTGTCCAATGGTGTATCTATGCTATCTTCATATGTGCCATTTGAATTATTATCAATAAATGTTTCCCCGGGAATGAATGAGTGGGGCTTCTGCAAGAAATTCATCATAAATGCGGGTGGGTTCTCACCAAATAGACCATCAGGACCCGAATTGTACGTAAATGCTGAAGATGATAATGTATCACAACCGGAGAGATCATCTTCGTGAGCTGCTCCAATATCTGCATCCGCCCAGCTTGAGAAATAAACAGAATCTAAAGTGGAATTAACCATTCCTTTGTTTATTATTTTATAGCGGATAAACAAAACATTTTTTAATTGAGGTGCCGAACTTGATTTGTATCCAAAAACAGTTTGGTGTATTTCAATACCTAATGGAGGGACATTCTCAAATCTATTGCGGGGATAGACACCATCATTAAAAACACACCAGGCAATCTGATCTCCGATAATGTCAGGTCTGTCTTCATTGATATCCCATTCCCCATTGCCATTTAGATCAACAGGATTATAAATCCCATCATTATCTCCATCGTAAAATTCAGCCCCAATATCTACAGCGAAAGTCCATTCCTGCCAGGAACCGCCAAAGGGTTGGTCGCTCTCATTTACAACATAAATTCTATAACGTGGATCATATTGATTCGAATCAACATTACCTGGCTGATAATTCTCAATTAAAATAGACGATGCCATTGCATTTGCCCAGAGAGTATCTGAGTTGTAACCTGATAACCAGAATCCACCTGAAAATAAAAAATTAGTGCCAAGATATAAACCCCCGGGTCCGTCTGGTGGGATGTTAACATAGGCTAAAGTTCCAGCGTTATTTATTGGCAGGTTAATGTTATTTATGAAATACCTGAATTCAGATTGGGCTTGTGCTGTAGCTATAAATAAAAGTAAAGATAGAATAAAAGTTTTCATTTTTCCTACATTATTTTAAAAGGATCATTTTCTTGGTTTCAATGTATGAACCTGCTTTCAACTGGTAAAAATAAACTCCGCTTGCTAATCTGCTTGCATTGAAATCTATCTCGTAAATTCCTGTAGGTCGCTCTTCGTTTAATAAAGTCGTTACTTCCGCTCCAAGAATATCATATATCTTAATTGTCACTTTTCCAGCCTGTGGTATTTGAAACTTGATTCTTGTTACCGGATTGAACGGATTTGGGTAGTTTTGAAATAACTTAAACTCATCAACAATTAAGTTATTCTCTTCTTCAACTGGTAAAATATTATCATCAAAATTTGATTGGTAAAATTGTTGAACGAAAGCAGAAACTTCTTTACCAACAGTTACTGAGTTTAGTGGAGAATCTCCCTGTCCAATTGTGTAACCAACAATAATTGTAATGGGTTTATCCACTTCTAAAGAAAATGGACCTGTATCTACTAGCATTCTTTGATCTGTGGGCCCAGTATTCAGCCATCCATAATTAGTTTCCGGATCTCCAGAAAACCAGAATAGTGGATCTATCGCTTCACAAGGAATACCTCCAAAAACACTACTCCAGTAGTCATCACAAGGATCCATCGGTTCACCTAATTTCAACAGTCCAAGCATATAATTTCTTGCTTCAAATTCATCATTCGGATCACCCCGAATCGGATCAGATGCTATATAATGCGTAAATGCTGTCATTATTTGGTTCTTAGCTCCAGGAAATAATTGTATTCCCTTTAATGGACCCTGATGGTTGTATGCAGTATCAAGCGGCGTGTCTATACTGTCTTCATACGTTCCATTAAAATTATTATCAATAAATGTTTCTCCCGGAATATATGAGTAAGGTCCCTGTAAGAGATTTATGAAGAAAGAAGGAACTTCATCACCGAATCCAGGATCAGGATCCAAACCATATATAAATCCCGAATTCGTAAGAGTATCAGAACCAACTAAATCATCATCAAATACAACTCCAAGATCAGCATCAGCCCAGGCAGTGAAATAAACAGAGTCTAAAAGGGAATTAACCGTTCCTTTATTAAGAATTTTATAACGAATAAACAAAACATTTTTTAGTTGAGGTGCCGAACTTGATTTGTATCCAAAAACTGTTTGGTGTATTTCAATACCTAACGGAGGGACATTTTCAAATCTGAGCCTTGGCGTCACCCCATCATTAAAAACGCACCATGCAATCTGATCTCCGATAATATCAGGTCTGTCTTCATTAATATCCCACTCTCCATTGCCATTTAGATCAACAGAATTATAAACGCCATCATTATCTCCATCATAAAATTCAGCTCCGATATCTACTGCGAGACTCCATTTTTGCCAGGAACCACCAAAGGGCTGGTCGCTCTCTTTTACAACATATATTCTAAAACGTGGATCATTTTGGTTTGAATCAACATTCCCCGGCAGGTAATTCTCAATCAAGGATGCTGATGCCTGTGCATTTGCCCAGAGAGTATCACCATTGTAACCGGATAAAAAGAATCCGCCTGAAAATAAAAATTCAATACCAAGATATCTCCCTCCGCTACCATCTGGTGGAATATTAACGGCAGCTAAAACACCGTAGTTATTTATTGGCAAGTTGATGTTGTTTATGAAAAACCTGAATTCAGATTGGGCTTGAAGAGTTGATACAAACAATAAAACCGATATAATAATAAGCTTCATTCTTACCTCCCGCAAATGTAAAACTAAACATGCTGGTTGAATGTAAATTAATCTGCACCCAAAAGCAATGAGCTATTAATGGTCAAAAATATTCTTGATTACAAAATTAAGTTTGTTTTCTTTGGAATTAGTTACTATTCCTCTTAATTTTTGATTCTCAATTATTTGTAATTAGTACAAAAAAGAGGAGTTACGAAAGTGGTTATAGCTATTCCAAAAGAGATCCTCCCCGGAGAGAACAGAGTCGCTTGTGTTCCCGATGTTGCTTCAAAGTATATCAAAGCCGGATTCGAAGTTCAAGTAGAAAGTAATGCCGGTTTGAACGCCGGATTCACTAATGAAGATTATGGAAAAGCAGGGGCAAAGGTCCTAGATAATTTGAATGACCTTTACTCATCGGCGGATATGGTTCTTAAAGTTCAACGCCCGTCAGATCATCCCGATGCAGGAAAACACGAACTTGATTTGATGAAAAGCGGAACAATATTAATTACATTTCTTTATCCACTTCATTATTCTGATCTTGCCAAACATTGCGCTGCAAAAGGAATCAATGTTGTTTCAATGGATATGATTCCGAGAACAAGCATAGCTCAGAAGATGGATGCTTTAAGTTCGCAGGCAAACATTGCCGGTTACAAAAGTGTTATTATGACTGCAAATGAACTTGGTAAAATCTTTCCATTAATGATGACTGCGGCAGGGACAATTTCACCTGCAAGAGTTGTTATTATGGGAGCCGGTGTTGCAGGATTGCAGGCATTGGGTACTGCAAAAAGATTAGGAGCTGTTGTAGAAGTATCGGATATTCGTCCAGCAGTTAAAGAGGAAGTGCAGAGTCTCGGCGGGAGATATATTGAAGTTGAAACCGATGAAGATATGCAGGACGAAGGCGGTTATGCAAAAGAAGCTTCGGAAGAATTCTTAAAGAAACAGAAAGAACTTATCTTCAAACATATAACTGAAGCTGATATTGTTATTACAACAGCGCTTGTTCCGGGTAAAAAAGCACCTGTACTCGTTAGCGAGGAAATGGTTAAAAATATGAAACCCGGCAGTGTAATTTTAGATATGGCTGTAGAGTTCGGTGGTAATTGCGAATTAAGCGAAAATGGTAAAACCGTTAAAAAGCATAATGTAGTAATTATCGGAGAACCAAATCTTCCCAGTTTAGTTCCAACACACGCAAGTGAAATGTATTCAAAAAATATTTTGAATTTCGTTAATCACTTTACTAAAGAAGGTAAGTTTGAACTTGATATGGAAGACGAAATAATTCAGGGAGCATTAATTACTAATAACAGTGAAGTAATAAACCAGAGAATAAAAGATTTACTGCAGTAATTGTATTTCCCTTCATTTAAACATTTAAAACAAAAATAAGGTAGAAATTATGGATGGACAAAGCTTTTTAATGCTAGTCTATATTTTCGTGCTTGCGATATTCGTTGGCTTTGAACTAATAACAAAAGTTCCTCCTACACTCCACACACCTTTAATGTCCGGCTCAAATGCCATCTCAGGCATTACAATAGTTGGTGCATTATTAAGTGCAGGATTGGAGGAGTTTACTATCAGCACTATTCTTGGTCTTGTGGCTGTTATTTTTGCAATGATAAACGTTGTCGGCGGTTATCTTGTTACAGACCGAATGCTCAAAATGTTCAAAAAAAAGTGAGATGAAAAATGGAGTTAGTAATTCAATTAACATATTTGGTTGCCTCAGTATTTTTCATCTACGGATTGAAAATGTTGGGTTCACCAAAAACTGCACGCAAAGGAAACATGTATTCCGCTTTGGGAATGCTGATGGCAATAATTGTAACTTTATTTGATAAACATATCATTAACTACGAATGGATTATTATTGGTCTGATTGCTGGTTCTGCCATCGGATCTACATTTGCATTAAGAGTTAAAATGACAGGCATGCCGCAGATGGTTGGTTTGCTGAACGGATTGGGCGGCGGTGCATCTGTTTTAGTTGCACTTTCAGAGTATTACAAAATCGTTCCCGAAATACCTGTAACCACAGGCACTACAATTATTATAAGTATTTTAATCGGCAGTGTAACTTTCACAGGGTCATTAATTGCATTCGGAAAACTTCAAGGTATAGTTACAGGTAAAGTTGTTAAATATCCATTACAGCATCCTATAAATGCTCTACTACTTTTGGTTGTAATAGCTATTGGTGTTTATATTGTCATCAATCCCGGAAATGCAGATATTCTTTTAAGTGTTGTGGGTGTTGCATTAGTGCTTGGTGTATTACTTGTACTGCCAATAGGTGGCGCCGATATGCCTGTTGCGATTTCCTTGCTTAACTCATACTCAGGTTTAGCTGCTGCATCAACAGGTTTTGTTCTGCAGAATAATATGCTGATAATTGCCGGCGCTCTCGTTGGTGCTGCGGGAATTATACTTACACTCATAATGTGCCGTGCAATGAATCGTTCGTTAATGAATGTTGTTCTCGGCGGATGGGCTTCAGCCGGAGCAGAAGGACCTGCAGCAGAAAGCGCAGGACCAAAAGGTGATGTAAAATCGGTTGATGCCGAAGAGTTGGCAATGATACTTGATTCCGTTAGCAGTGTTATTATTGTACCGGGTTACGGTATGGCAGTTGCGCAAGCACAACATGCGGTAAGAGAACTTGCAAACACTCTCGAAAAGAAAGGCGTAAAAGTTCGTTATGCAATTCATCCTGTTGCCGGAAGAATGCCCGGGCATATGAATGTACTGCTTGCAGAAGCACAAGTTCCGTACGATGAACTAATTGCACTTGAAGATATCAACGATGACTTCCCAAATACGGATGTAGTAATTGTCATCGGTGCAAATGATGTTGTTAACCCTGCTGCAAGGAATGATAAAAGCAGTCCGATTTATGGAATGCCAATCCTTAATGCAGATTATGCCAAAACAGTTGTTATAAATAAGAGATCGTTGAACGTTGGTTATGCCGGAATTGATAACGAATTATTCTTCTATCCGAATACACTTATGTATTTTGGCGATGCAAAAGACGCGATGAGTAAATTAAATAGTGAGTTGAAAGAACTTTAGTTTATAGCTCAATTATTATTTAAATACCCTCATTCTTTTTGAGTGAGGGTTTTTAATTTTTGCATAACCTTTATATGATGTTTAATTAATCCGAATCTTTTATATTGCAGTTAGATTATTCTTATTAACAGGAGATAAAACATTATGCGTATAGATTGGACGGAATACCTGAACCAAACTATTAATGTAACGATGAGCGAAAACTACGGAATGACCATCGATCCAAAAGCAGACACACCTGTTTATGAAATTGTTTTTAAGACAGGCAGGCTGGTAAATGCTTTTGATGACGGTTTACTTTTGGAAGCGGACAGGGAAGGGCAGCTGGTTAAAATTTTTATTCCATACACATCAATAAAATGTGTAGAAATATTTGATATCTAAAAGAGGGACTAACTTGTTAAAATATTTTGTTCTCATAATGCTTCTTCCGGGTTATAACTCTGTTTATACGCAAGATATCCAAATTAAAAGTCTTGTTACTTACACCACCGATGACCGGTTAGCTTTTCCGGTATTAACCAGTGAGAATAAATTTGTTATTGAGTTTGATATTAAATCGGACTTTGAACCGACTCTGAGCATACTCTTCAGGTTTTGTAATGAAGGATGGATGCCAACAAAAAATATTTTTCTTCTCAATCAAAACAGAAATTCCACACAACTTTTTCAATTTGAGCGTCTCCCGGTAACAGTTGAAGATGCTGATTATCATTTTAAAGGGAGCTTTCCCGACAGGGATGGTTTTATAGAACTTCCGTTTTCTGGTAAATGGAGATTTTATATAACCGATCGGCAGGATACATCTTTGGTGTATGCTGAAGGCAGGTTTTTTGTTGTTAATAACCAGGTAAATCTGCGTTCAACACTTAATAGAGATGAGCTTGAAGATAAAAACTATTGGCCGGTAGAACTTGCAAAAGTTTTTAACATCACAACTAATTTTGATTTACCCGATGACTTTTTCCCGAGTTATGTTGACCGCCTGGAAATTATACAAAATAGAAATATTTATGAACCGATTGTAATTGAAAGAAATGCGAACACTTTGGAAAGACAGTTCAAGTGGGATGCAAACAGGATGTTTACTTATATTTCGCGGGATATACCTGCAGGAAATGAGTACCGGCAGGTAGATATTCGTAATTTTAATTTCTTCAGTGAAAAGAATGTTAAAGCACAACGAGACGGGTTGGAATTTTCAAGATTCTTCTTAAATGTTCCTCCCGATCTCAACGGAAATAAAATTTTCAAGGATCATAAAGATCCTTATGCTACCTATCTTAATATTACATTTTCAATCCGCCCGCCGGATGATGTTTATGGTGATATTTTTCTTGTTGGTGCATTTAATAACTGGCGTCTATCCCTTGAATATAAATTACAACCCGAAGCAGGAATTTATTCTATAACTATTCCTTTAAAAAGAGGGATTTACGATTATCAATATATAGTTGGTGATGAGATTGACGGTGAAATAGCTAATGCCGATTGGTTAGTGCTTGAAGGCAACACGTGGAATAATAAAAAAGTTTATAATATTTTTCTTTACTATAACGAACCTTCTTTAGGCGGTTATGAAAGAATAATAGGTTATTTAAGATTACCGGGAAAACAATGATGAATAGAGTCTTACAATATAACCAGATGAAACGAGCATGAAAAAACATTTACACACAAAGGAATGATTATATTTGTGAGATTAAAATATGCGTTGGTGCATGGTTGGATGGTTCCATGAAGTATGATTCAAAAAGGTTTTCAAAATGTGTCTATACGACAAGATTCGGATTCATTACATACATTAATGCAATCAAACATTCATACTTAGCAACTGTGAAGATTAGAAAGAGAAACAAGTGAAAGAATTGAATATCGGTGTTGTAGGTACAGGGCATCTTGGCAAACTGCACACAAAAATGTTCAAAGAAATTGAGAACTGTAATCTCGTTGGTATTAACGATTCAAACATCGAGCAGGCGAAAGTAGTTGGGAAGGAATTTGATGTAAATGTTTTTGAATCTATAAACGATTTATTAATTAAAGTTGAAGCTGTTTCAATAGCTGCAACAACTAGCGCTCATTACGATCTTGCAAAAATATGTCTCGATAAGGGTAAACATATCTTTATCGAAAAACCAATAACAGCTACCATTCCGCAGGCAGAAGAGATTGTTGAAATGGCTGAATCATTAAAACTTAACATGCAGGTAGGGCACATAGAAAGATTTAATCCTGCACTCGTTTCCATGGAGAAGTATATTAATGATCCAAAATTCATTCAGACCGATAGACTTGCGCAATTCAATCCGAGAGGAACAGATGTAGCGGTTGTTCTCGATTTAATGATACACGATATTGATATTATCCTAAGTTTAATAAAAAGTAAAGTAAAAAGCATTGAAGCCAGCGGCGTAGCGGTTGTTTCCGATAATCTTGATATTGCAAATGCACGCATACAGTTTGAAAATGGAGCAGTTGCAAATGTTACGGCAAGTCGTATCTCGCAAAAGAAAATGAGAAAGATGAGGATTTTCCAGCGGGATGGCTATGTTGCATTAGATTTTGTAACGGGTGTATCTGAAGTTTATACACTATTGCCTGTTGATCAAAAAGTTAAAGAGGGTTCTATCTCATTTGGTGAAATTGGTGTCGGTGATAAAAAGAAAAGATTGGTTTACGAACAGCCGGAACAAAAAGAAATAAATGCTTTAAAATATGAGTTGCAATTATATGTTAATTCAGTTCTTCACAAAGAAAAACCTGTTGTAACAGGGAGCGACGGATTAAGAGCATTAAGAGTCGCAAAAATAATTATCGATAAAATTGAAAATTCAAGGGTTGATCTAAATTGAAAAATATTTTTTATCAATCTAAATATTCAAACAAATAAAATGAGTGCAAGAACCAAATATGCTGTAGGTGTTGATATCGGAGGATCTAATATTAAAATCGGTATGGTTTCTCAAGGTGGTAAAATTATTTATAAACATTCTATCAAAACAGAACCGGGTGAAGGTCCTCAGAAAGTAATAGAAAATATTAACACAGGCATTCATGCTGTTCTTAATAATACTAAGGTGCATATAGATGGTATTGGAATTGGTTGTCCCGGCACTGTTGATCCTGAAAAAGGCACGGTTGAGAACCCACCTAATTTACATGGATGGAGAAAAGTAAATCTTAGCAGAACCATTAGTATGGAATTTGAAAAGGATGTTTTCTTAGAGAATGATGCAAACGCTGCTGCTGTTGGGGAGTTGATTTTTGGCAACGGGAAAAAGATTAATTCATTTATTTTGGTAACATTAGGCACAGGAGTAGGAGGCGGAATTGTTATAAACAGAAAACTTTACCGCGGTGAATTTGGTGCAGCCGGCGAAGTTGGACATATAACAATAAACTATAACGGACCTCAATGTAAGTGTGGCTCGTACGGATGCATAGAAGCTTATGCAGGAAATCAGTATTTAAAAGAAAGAGTTCGCAACGAATTAAAGAATCATCCTAACTCTCTCTTATTGAAATTGATTGGCTATGATTTTAGTTTAATTTCCCCGAGGAAGATTCAAGAAGCAGCGGATAAAGGGGACGAATTTGCTAACTTTGTGATAGTTGATTTGGGTACAAAACTCGGTGCTGCTTTTGCTTCTTTAAGCAACGTATTAGATGTAAGCACTTATATTATTGGTGGAGGAGTTGCGGGATTTGGAAAGCCTCTTTTTGATTCAATAAAGAAATCACTTACCTCAAGAGTTATGGCTCCGTTAAAACCACGAGTTAAAATACTCTCTGCAAAGTTAAAAAATGATGCAGGTGTTAAAGGTGCTTCGGCGCTTGTGTTCCACGGATATTGAAAATATTTTTACACTCCATACTTTGTAACAAATATATTTTTCATTACGTCTTCAAATAATGCATTACTCATAATGCATCTATATTCTTATCTTTAAATTATGAATTTCCGATACTCAGTAATATTTTTTTTAGTGTTTTGTTCGCTTGCTTTTGCACAGAAGAAAGATTCGCTTTTAATTATTCCGTCAGATTCTCTTTTAATTTCTCAGGCAGATTCATTATTAAAAAACACACCCAAATCAAAATCGGATATAGATACTGTAATTTACTCCACCGCTTCCGATTCCTTGATCTTTTTCGTTAAAGATAAAAAGATGCGCATTTACGGTGACGGAAAAATTGAATACCAGCGAATGCAAATTACAAGCGCCAATATTTTTATCGATTTTGAACGGAATGAAATTAAAGCAACAGGTGAGTATCCCGATTCTGCAAAAGATAAATTGATTAATACACCCGTTCTTACTGAAGCGGGAGAGAGTTACGATGGTAATAGTATGACTTACAATTTTAAAACCGGCAGGGGAACAATGTCTGCAGCAAATACTGAAATTGAGGGCGCTTACTTTACCGGTGAAAAAATTAAAATGGTAGATAGACAAACTTATTTTATTAAAAACGGAATTTATACAACCTGTGATGAAACCTGCCCGCACTATTATATTGCTTCATCTAAAATGAAGATGGTGCAGGATGAAGAGTTAGTTGCAGAGTGGATTTGGTTATATTTTGGTGGTGTGCCGTTTCCGATTCCTGTGCCATTTGGAGTATTTCCCATTCAATCGGGAAGGCGGTCAGGAATAATTGCTCCCTTTTTTGGAACTGATGCTACATACGGACCTTATATTGGAAGATTCGGATACTTTTGGGCAATAAATGATTTTATGGATTTAAATTTTACTGCCGACTATTATACGCGAGGCAGCTTCAACTTAAACAGCCGGTACAGATATGCAAAACGATATTCATATACCGGTTCAATCGAAGGTTCGTATTCTGATTTTAGTCAGGGAGAAACAACTGATCCGGAATTCAGCGAACAAATAGATTGGCGTGTTAAGTGGTATCATAATCAATCCATCACACCAACGCTGCGTCTCGATGTAAATCTTGAATTTGTATCTACAAATTATTTAACCCGTAACGTTGCAAATTTTAATGACCTTTTGAGAAATCAAATTATTTCGAATGCCACTCTTTCAAAAACCTGGGAAGAATCGGGAAACAGTATGAACATTAACTACAATAGGAGGCAGGTAATCGAAACGAATGATGTTTATGAGGTACTTCCTAATTTAACATTCAGCAAAGCTCAGAGCTATCCTTTCAGGGATGAATTTAACACAAGTGATCGTACTTGGTATGAATTTTTCGGTTATACTTATAATGGAATCTTTCAAAACAACAGAAACAAAGTTGACGGACAATTGAATATCCGCGGTGGTTTCAGGCATAACATTAATATGGACTTTTCACCTAAAATTGGATTCTTTAGTATCACTCCTAAATTAAGATATCAGGAGAGATGGTATAACAAAAAGATCGAGAAATTCGTTGTAGAAAGTTCAACGGGTGGAGATTCGGTAGTAACAAACGATGTTAATGAAATAAATTTCGTGAGAACTTTTGACACCGGAATAAGTGCATCAACAAAGTTTTTCGGAATTTTCGGTTCTCCAATTCCCGGTATATCCGCATTCAGGCATACCGTTACACCAAGTATTACCTATTCATTTCGTCCGGATTTTTCAGAACCCGGATGGGGTTACTATGATACTTATACAACTTTGGATGGTGCGGAAATAAAGTACAATAAATTTGAAAGAGAAATATTTGGTGGTCCATCCTCACAAAAACAATCCAGTCTTTCATTTAATGTTGGAAATATATTCGAGATGAAATCTGAAGTAGACCCTACTGATACTACTTCTAAAGAAGAAAAATATCAGCTATTGAATTTTAATCTGGGTACAGGTTATAACTTCGCTGCCGATTCGTTAAAGTTTTCCGATATAAGACTAACTTACAGAACACAGATAAGCAATATTTTTGATTTATCGGGATCCAACACATTTACATTATACGATTATTCCGGCACAACTTCGCGCATTAATAAATTTCTTATCAGCCAGGGCAAAGGTTTGTTAAGAATGACGAGTTTTAATTTTACAATTGCTACAAGAATTTCGGGTGATAGATTGAAATCAGATGATACAGGCGAACCGCTTCCTCCAACGAATCAAAGCGATGAATTTGGTTTGGGAGCAACAGAACAAAGAAATGTTTACCAGGGAATTTATAATGACAGAGACCCTGATTTTTCGATTCCCTGGGATGTTGCATTAACTTATACTTTTAATTTAAGCAGACAAACACCTGAAACGGAAACTAAATTTTCAAGTATTAATGGTAGCGTAAATTTTAATTTAACACGTAACTGGAAGTTTTCCTTTACAGGAAGTTATGATTTAGAAGATAATGAATTTATTGCTCCACAGATAAAAGTAACCAGAGACCTTCATTGCTGGCTAATGAATTTTACGTGGAACCCAATTGGTACTTACCAGGGGTTCAGATTTGAGATAAGAGTTAAGGCACCTCAATTACAGGACCTTAAGATAACCAAGCAGGATCAGTTCTTTAATACAGTGAGATAATTTTGTTAATTTAGTATTCTATTTTTATATGAATCACTATATAATAGACGGGAATAATTTAATTGGGAAAATAAATTTCCTTCATAAAATTCAGCAGAAAGATAAGCAACATAGTAGAGAAAAATTAGCGTTTATGATTGATAATTATTTTCATGAAAAGAAAGCAAAAGTTACAATTCACTTTGATGGATTTAAAAATCTTCCGATAAAACTTAACCAGGCAAAAATCATTTATTCAGATAGTAAAAGTGCGGATGATATGATTAAAAATCAGATTGAATTAGCCAATAACAGGAAAAACCTGGTAGTAATAACTTCTGATAACAACATACAAGAATTTGCGCGTGTATGTTCATGCTTAATAATTAAAAGTGAAGAATTTGCCAGGACAATTCTAAGTAAAAAACAAGATGATGAAAAAGATATAATTGAAAAGATGAAAAATGATGTAGAAGAGTGGAGAGAATTATTTAATCGGGATGAAGAACAACAATTATAAAAAAGCCGAACTCAAATTTGAATCCGGCATAGAAACAAATTTATTTATTCCTTTTCAGCAGTGAGTTTATTATACAGCCACGCGAAAATAGCTCCACAGATGAAACCATCAACAAAGCCCCAAATTAATCCTATTATTCCCCCCAGCCAGCTTACTGAATAACCAAAATAGAACTTATGAAGGAGACCGAGTGTACTTCCGGCTGAACCAGTTATGACTATCCAAAAAGTTAATAGTAAAACTGTTAATCCCCAAATTATTCCGCAGGTGAGACCGAATGCTTTTATATTAAGTTTCATAGCGTCCTCTTTAAGTTAATGATACTTAAAATGATAAACTTTTTAGTTTAATGCAACAAAACAGTGAAAAATTATTGTATTAAATTAATTGTTTTATTTACCACAAGCTCTGCATTTATTCCACCATCTCCGGTAAAGTCGCATTTTTTAGGATCGCCGGGACAAACAGTAGAGCAGTAGTTTTCTTGCGGTAAAACTATTTCTGAAATATTTCCTAAAGGACCCCATAGTTTAGGTGAGCATGCAGTGAGCGGACAGAAAAGGGATATTGTTTTTGTATTCAACGCAGCAGCAATGTGCATTGGTCCTGTGCTTGATGAAATTAAAATATCAATCGCAGCAAAATTTAAAATTGATTCTCTTAATGGTTTTCCTTTGTTTAAATAATCAACGCCGTTTATATTCTGTAATTCAGCAGGTGGATTGTAATCGGTAACAACAACTTTTATGTTATCAAATTCCAAAAGTTTATTGATGATCTTTTTATATTCTTCCGGCTGTAAATTTGGTGCTGAATTTCCACTTGTGGAATTAATTCCTATTATAGTTTTTTTATTGTTGCTCAGCATTTTTTTTATTTCACTTACTTTATGTTTTTCATCATTGCTTAAATATATTTCGGGGATGATGGATTGTGGTTCAATACCAATTTTTCTAATCATATCAAGGCAGTAATCTGCTTCGTGCCTTAGCGGAATATATTTTCTTCTATTAATATATTTAGTGAATGATATAAATTGATAAAACTTGTGTCCCACACCTATTCTGTTTTTAATACTGCTGAAGAATAATAGCCAGTTTAGTCTTTCATCCGGAAGAAGCATAAAAGCATGGTTAAATTTGTATTTACGGAGTCTTTTCATCATTTGCCAAAAGCTGAAATCATTTTCATCTTTATTATAAACTATTATTTCATCAACGTAAGGATTGTTTTCGTAAATGTCTTTTGTATAATCCCGCACAAGCACTGCTACAAAACTTTTTGGATACTTTCGTTTAACTTCCCGCGGAATAGGAGTTGATAGAACTACATCTCCAATTCTGTCAATTCTTGTAATTAAAAGTCTGATTTGATTCATTTTAATTTATTATTGTAAAAAAATAATTGTTGAAAAATCTTGAAAACTCTTTACTAATTTGTTATTAAATCATATATTTGAAAAAAACTAAACAAAGATAAGGTAAAAAAATATTTTTCCACTTGATCCTTTTTTTATGTTTTACGTTCCATAAAGAATTTAAAAATTCCGAACGATTAATGACTGGCATCAAAGATTCTAAAACAACTAAATAATCAATTATTTATTAACATTTAGGAGCAAGAATGAAACCCAAATCACCTGTTGCAATTAATTCACTTTTTTTACTAACTGCTTTTTTATGTGCAAATAGTACTCTCTTTGCTCAGGGGGACAATCCCAATGTAGATGCTTTACCGTGGGAACAAATTCAGCAGATAAATTACAGTGATAATCCTTTTGCTGTTATTACTACGGCGGATGGTTTTGATAATTTTAACCTTGGTACTGATTTCGCAGAACCGCATATGGCACAAAATCCGAATGATCCGCTGCAGTATTTTAATGCGTTTAATACTAACGGTACATGGCGTACTTCGGATGGTCACGACTGGACACATTCATTTCCATCATTTGGGTTTAATATGCGTGGTGATCCCGTAACAGCTTACGATAGTTTAGGCAATCTTTATTACGAAAATATGTACAACAGTCCTATTCTTGGCTGCAAAGTAATTGTATCAACTAATAATGGACAGACCTGGTCAACAGCAGTAACATCAATTGCAGGTGTCGATAAGAACTGGATTGCTGCTGATCAATCTGCTGGACCATACTCGAATTATGTTTATACTACTATGAGCATATCAGGTGGTCATAGGGTTGCTCGAAGTACCAACCTTGGAGCTACATGGACTGCTACCGGCACTTTCGGTAGTAGTTTGCGACTACCTGGGGCTATGGTTGCCGTAGGACCGAATGTAAGTGGCGGAGATGTTCCGGGTGGTGCTGTTTATGTTGTAACACCTCATACAAGTATTTTTGCATCAATATATACATTCCGTGTATCTACTGATGGAGGTGCTACCTGGACTATTAAATCTAATCAAGGATTTTCAGGTTATGTTGGTACAAATGTTAACAATAGACATTCAGTTCAAAATATGAGAACCCGCCCTTATCCTTTTATCTCAGTAGATAATAGTTACGGTACATACAGAGGCAGACTGTATCTTGTTTATGCTTCTAACAGTCCTGCAGGTAACGGAAACAAACCAGATATATTTTGCAGGTATTCTGATGACCAGGGAGCAACGTGGTCTTCTGCAGTAACAGTAAATGATGATGTTAATTCTCAGAATCATAATCAATGGCATCCATCAATCTGGAACGATAAACAAACAGGCAAATTGTTTGTTAAATGGATGGATACACGAGATACACCGACAAGCGATAGCGCTTATATTTATGCATCATACTCCGAAGACGGTGGGCAAACATTCTTAACCAACCAGAGAATTTCAAACTCAAAGATGAGAATTAATTGTTCTAGTTGCGGCGGCGGCGGAACCCCTCGTTACCAAGGTGATTATGATGCAATCGTTTCCATGGATGGACAGGCACTTGCTGTATGGACAGATTTCCGGAGTGGAACCTTCGGCAGTTATGTTGGTTATTTTCCGGATTTTGCAATGCTTGTGTCACCATCCTTTATTCCAATAATTACGACTGGTGGTACTGCTTTTGTAACAATAGATGTTCCTGATGTAAAACTCTATTCTCAGGATGCAATATTTTCTGCAACCGTAACTCCCACACCTTCAAACGGTACAATAATCCTTGACTTTCCGTCGGGTAATACTTTAAATACATTTCCCGGCAGCGTTGATTTAAGAATTAGAACAGTAAATAATGTAACTTTAGGTACTTATACTATCAACATCCAGGGAGAAGGACCTAATGGAACACCTGTTCATAGAAGAACTGTAACTATGGATGTTATTATTCCTGTCGAATTAACTTCCTTTTCAGCTCTAACTAATGCTAATGATGTAATACTAAATTGGCAAACCGCAACGGAAATAAATAATCAGGGATTCGAAATTCAAAGAAGCAGTGATGGTGAGTTTGAAAAAATAGGATTTGTTCCCGGTCACGGTACAACAACCGAAACTCAATCTTATATTTTTATTGATGAGAATGTTTTACCGGGAGAATATTCTTACCGCTTAAAGCAAATGGATTATGACGGTACAACAGAATATTCAAACATTGTAGAAATAGATGTTACACAACCGATTGAATATAGTTTAAGTCAAAATTATCCGAATCCGTTTAATCCAAGTACAACAATTTCATACTCAATTTCTAAAGATGGATTGGTAACACTAAAGGTTTACGATATACTTGGGAAAGAAGTATTAACGCTAATAAATGAAGTACAATCAGCGGGCACAAAGAACATAACATTTGATGCAAGTGAGCTATCAAGCGGAGTTTATTACTATCAGCTTGTATCGGGTGAATTTACATCAATTAAAAAATTAATTTTGATGAAGTGATTGTGTTATCCTAAATCAGAAGGGAGCTTTGGCTCCCTTTTTTTATATGATTAATGAGCTTTTTATATGCAATATTTATCTAAAAATTAAATATACAATTCCGGCCTCACCCTTAAGTCCCCCTCCTTACCAAGGAGAGGGACAGAGGGAGAGGTTTGTAACATTAATAGTTTACGACGTTTTGGGAAATGAAGTTTCAACTCTTGTCAATAAAGATCAGGATACCAGAAATTATGAGATAGTATTTGATGCATCTATACTTAAATGCGGAGTTTACTACTTTCAGTTAATTGCTGGTAATCCTTCGACGGGCTCAGGACAAGGTTTTGTTGAGACGAGGAAGATGATTCTTCTTCGTTAAATTGTTAATGGATACGCCTTAAAGAATAGTAAAGAGATAACCCGCACTTATGAGAAATAATAATAGTAGTGTTAGTTAAATTAAATCGAATTGCCGTGATAGTCACTTTAATCTATATAACTATAATATCATCTATTACGTCTTTTATATATCCTCAAGAATATTTTATATCAAGTAGAAATAATAAATTCTATCAAGGTAACTCTGAATTTTATTTTTTAGGTTTTGGTGTTTATTACTTGCAATGGATGGCAGCTGATGCATCCACTAAGTATATAGTTGATGATGTATTTAGAGTAGCTCATGATATTGGAGTTAAAGTAATAAGGACCTGGGCTTTTCATTCTAATTCAGATTCCACTAATCAATCAGTAATAAGGAATAAACCTTATAAGATAATGGAAAGTGGACTAAAGGCTCTAGACTATGTTGTTTATAAAGCTAAACAGTATGATATGAAATTGGTTTTAGCATTGGAAAATAATTTCAGTGATTTTGGAGGGATAAAGCAATACATTGATTGGGCAAATCAGACACTTACACCAATAACAGGCAAAGATTATAAACATAATGATTTTTTTATTGATGACTCTATAAAGAGTTGGTATAAATATTACGTTAATACGATACTGAATCGAGAAAATGTTTATACTTCAAACAGATATATAGATGAGCCTATTATTTTCAGTTTTGAATTAATTAACGAGGCGTCTAATACGGTCTTTGATGTTAATATTGTAAAAGAATGGTATCGGGAAATGGCTGATTACTTTAAATCTATCGATAGTAACCACTTGCTTACTACTGGAGAGATTGGTTATGATATTCATAGGGATTATTATTCAGATTGGGATTTTTTTTACAACAGTTCGCAGTTCTTATTTAATGGATATAAGGGAACAAGTTTTGTTGAAAACACTTCTTTGGAGAAAATTGATTATTCCTCATTTCATCTATATCCAGACGCTTGGGGATTTGAACCATTAGCAGGTAATACATGGATAAATGATCATGTAGATATTACAAACAATTTTGATAAACCGGCTCTTTTGGGTGAGTTTGGAGTTATAAACGATAAAGTTGAAAATTATAAAATTTATTTTGATACAATAAGGAATACCCCATCTAAGTCAACAATAATTTGGAATTATTTGCATCCTGATTTGATGCATATTGCTGATAAGTATGCTTTTAATGAGGTTCAAAATCCCGATCTTGTCGAACTATTTAAAGAACATATTCAACTCTCCGAAAAAGAATCCGTAATATCGAATACTGCTAATTATATTCTTTACCAGAACTACCCCAATCCTTTCAATCCTACAACAACGATCCAGTTCAGTCTATTAAAAGAGCAATATATAAAAATAGAGCTCTTTAATAGTCTAGGTCAATCAATTAAAGTTTTAGAAGAAGGAGTTAAAGACGCGGGTAACTATAAACTGTTTCTTTCATTCGAAAATTATTTGCTTCCAAGTGGAATATATTTCTATCGATTACTAGCAGGAGACTTCATTGAGACTAAGAAAATGATCCTCCTTCGTTAAACCTGCTTACCGCAGCCAATCTTGACCGCATTTGGTGGTACTATGGAGGACAGGTTTTACTGAAATAAGTAAAAGAGCTAATCAGATATTGAAAAGAATAGTAAAGAGAAAACCCGCCCTTTTGAGAAACAATTAATTTGCCCCCAATTTGCAGGTTTTTTTTATTGATTTTATTTACATTAAGATTGTATATTTAATTTTATTAACATTTAACCAATTAATTATTTTTTTATAATAGATATGCTTTTAGAAACAAAAAATATTAGAGAGAATGATATAATAATTTATTCAAGAAATTCTACGGATGAAAACTACAATTTTAGAATTGTCTTTAAAAATGACCCGCATACTCATCACAGAATAATTAGTTTTAATTATGTAAAAAAACTTATAACGGAATACTTCCCGAAAAATTTAATTGCTTATAGAATTTTGTGCAACTTACCAGATATTACAATTGGTAATGTAAATTACGGTTGTGTAATAATGGCGGATAACGAACCGGAACTTATTTTTACGGATCCTGTTTTTGCTGTACAAACAATTGAAGAATATATTCAGTACAACCATAGTATTGAATTCAGGTTCAGGATACAAAAGGTTGGATACACAACATTAAACAAAGTTGAAGGAAAAGCTAACTATAAAGAGGAGTTCGTTTTTGATCTTAATATTGATGAAGCAATAAATCAAAATGATGAAATATTTGTAAAGGCAATAATTGAAAAACGAATTTCTTCAAGAAAGCGAAATAATACCGGAAGAGAAATTAAAAGGAATATAATTTTTAAACCTGAAAATCAAAATGCACTCGGATTTATAGATGAAGATGAGGTACCAGCTAAAACAAAAAAAGAAATAGTTACTCAAGAACTTGCGAAAAGGTATGAGCGTGTGGCAGAAGGTGATATGATTTACGTAGGGAAAAGATTAAATTTGGGTAAAATAGAGAGGGTGCAACCTGAAAAAAAACAGATTGAACTTTCTTTTTTAAATGAAAGACGATTGAGCAATGAAGATTATCAAATTATAGAATTATCCAGGGCTTTTCAGCAAAAACTTAGAGACCCAAGAAAAGAAAAAGAATTACTTAGTGCTAATACTCCGAATGATTTGAGATTAGAATTTTCGGATGGTGGGATAAATAAAGAAGAAGAATTTCAAAAAGTGCAGAGCTCTGCTTCTGTAATTATTCGCAGAGTAAAAATAAATGAAGACGGTTCGCAAACAGAGGTGGAAATGGAAGCAACCAAAAATCACAAGGATGATTTATTCTCTAATTTTCTAAATAACTTGCAAAGCGAAAGTATATCGAAAATAATAAAGAAGAAAAAAAGATATAAAGAATCGGATATCATCCAGATGTTTAAATCAGTGCAGACTGCAAATTCAAATAAGGATGGTGATCAAAATAGTAATATCATTTTAAAAGCTGATAAAAACGGCAAACTTAAATAAGCAGTTTTATTTCCCAGATATGATTTGACTAATAAGTTTTGGCAGATTATAAAAACTGTTTTTATGGTTGTACTCAATAATGTTTTCCTTAAAAATTTCCTCATCTTTTTTTCTTAAATAATCTTCATATCCTTTTACAATTTCATCTTCTGAATCCGGTTTAATGACAAATCCTGTTTTTCCTTCGATTACAAACTCAGCCAAACCGCCCACGTTTGTTACAATCACCGGTTTATTAAAACCGTATGCAACATTTAGTATTCCGCTTTGTGTCGCGCTTCTGTAAGGAAGAACGATAACGTCTGAAGAAAGATAATAATTTGCAACTTCTTCGTTAGGCACAAATTGGTTAATAACTTTAACTCTTTCCGAGATATTTAATTCTTCAATCAAATTAAAATAACTATTGGGTTTATCATAAAATTCACCAACCACAAGTAGAAACGTGTTTGGAAATTTTTGCAGAATCTTCGGAAATGCTTTTAACAGAATATCCAGCCCTTTATATTTTCTTATGTATCCAAAAAATAAAATAACCTGGTCATCTTTTTTTATTCCTAATTGACTTTTAAATTTTGATATGTCCAGTAGATCATCACTTTTATAACAATCATAAATTGGTAATTCGGAGCGAAAGATTTCACCTCCTTTAGCAAACCTTTCAAGTTCTTCTTCAACATTTTTTGATAATGCTAAGAACATCGAAGCATTTCTTAGTCCAATTTTAGTAAGAATTTTATCAATCCTGTTTGCCTCATGCGAAACGACATTTTCGGTAATGAATAAAATTTTGTTTGAATATTCTTTTTTTATAAAAGAGGAGATTGCTCCATGGCAAAACCCAAAAAATGGATGCCACCAATCAAATATAATTAAATCGGCTTTTTCCAGTATAATTCTTTTTGAAACTTTGTACCAGTTTAAAGGTGAGATAGAATTTACTAACCTTTCATTTGGAACTTTAAACAATTGCTTTTCACTTTTATCAAACTGTGTTGTACCCGGGAATAAAAGGGAAGGGTAGAGCAGAGTGTAATTAAATATTTTTACATCGAAATGATCCTTTAACACATTAAAAGTTTGTGTTACGAACAGAGCATTTCCGCCTCTGTACGGATATGCCGGACCGATGATGATTATCTTTTTTTTTGTTTCCGGTTTCAAGTTAAAAATATTCTAGTAGTGTTAATTTTGTTATTCAACAACAACTAAAATACCAAATGGTATGAGAGTATAAAATAGGATTTCTGATTTATATCAATCATTCTCTAAATAATGATGAATCATCAATACCCGGTTTATCATCGGAAGACATTGAAAACATTGAGCTGATCATATCTTTAAATTGGATTCCATTCTCCATTCTTGATCTGCTTAGCAGTGAATGTTCGGATAAACCAAAAAGAATAAATTCCATCAATAAATATTTCGTATCAGCATCTTCTTTAGGATGATATTTATCGACAACTTTTTTAACACCCGGGACAGATTTTAATTTCCTTTTGTAATCATCGTTTGAAAGTTCAGAAAGTAAATCAAATTTATTCCCTTTCTGAAACCATTGAATAATTGGCTGATAAGGGCTTACTGTTTCAGTTTTTTTGAGATTATCGGGTGATGGAAAAAGTTTTCCAAAATATTTTCGTATTGCTTTGCCTATTAAAATTTGTGCTACTTTATATGGTCCTTCCTGTTCACCTTCGTAAACTAATTCTATTTTTCCTGTTATGGAAGGAAAGACACCAAACAAATCGCTGACTCGTAATTGAGTTTCTTTTTCATTGTTAAGAAGATTTCTTCTCTCTGCCGTACTTATTAGATTTTCGTATGCAGAGATAGTTAACCTTGCAGAAACACCACTCTTCTCGTCTATGTATTCACTTTCCCTTGCTTCAAATGCAATTAGTTCTATCAACTCCTTCATCAAATCACCAGCTTTAATCTGGTTCTTCTGATCGTTAGCCAAGTTTGCTTCATGTGCTGTAATTAACCGTGAGTGTTCAACATTTTTTGGATAGTGTGTTAAGATTTGGCTGTCAATTCTATCTTTCAATGGTGTAACGATTGATCCGCGGTTGGTGTAATCTTCCGGATTAGCAGTAAATACAAATTGAATGTCAAGGGGCATTCTTACTTTAAAGCCGCGTATTTGTATATCTCTTTCTTCAAGAATGTTGAACAGCGCAACCTGGATTCTCGCCTGAAGATCGGGTAATTCATTAATAACAAAAATTGATCGATGCGATCTCGGAATTAATCCAAAGTGTATTACCCTTTCATCAGAATAAGGCAGTTTGAGTGAAGCAGCTTTTATCGGGTCAACATCGCCAATCAGATCTGCGACTGATACATCTGGTGTGGCTAATTTTTCTGTATATCTATCTTCCCGGGGGAGCCAGTTTATTTTTGTATTATCACCATCTTCAATTATTTTTTGTTTTGCAATAACTGAAAGCGGATTGAATGGATCATCATTTAGTTCTGAGCCATCAATTACCGGAATATATTCATCCAATAAGTTTATCATTAATCTTGCAATCTTTGTTTTTGCCTGCCCGCGTAAACCAAGTAAAATTATATTATGACGTGATAAAATTGCTGTCTGCAGTTCTGGAATAACCGTATTATCATAACCAATTATCCCATCAAAAGGGTTCTCACCTTTCTTAAGAAAATATATGAGGTTTTCGCGCATTTCATCTTTAATCGATTTGGTTTTATAACCGCTCGATTTAAGTTCACCTAAAGTTTTTATTGATTTTAAGTTCATTAAATTCCTAATTTGTTTTAGTGTACACGCTTTCTTCTATTTCTGATGTAATCTTCAAAAATAAAATCACCCAATCCGTTTAAACTGCTGTAATAAGCTCTACCGTTGTTTGTCTTTGTAAATTCACGTACAAATTCCTGCAAAAAAGGATCACGCGCAATCATAAATGTTGTAACGATAATGCCCATCTTTCTACATCTTGCTGCCTGGTCTAAAGTTTTGTTTATAATTCTTCTATCCAAACCAAAACTGTTTTTGTAGTATTTTATTCCCACTTTTAAACAAGTTGGTTTACCGTCTGTTATCATAAAAATTTGTTTATTATTTGTCTTCCTTTTTCTTAAAATATTATTAGCAAGTTCTAATCCTGCAACGGTATTTGTATGAAAAGGACCAACCTGAAGATAAGGAATATCTTTCATTTTAATTTCCCACGCATCATTACCAAAGACAATTATATCGAGAGTATCCTTTGGATATTTCGTTGTGATAAGTTCCGACAGCGCCATTGCAACTTTTTTTGCAGGTGTTATTCTGTCTTCTCCGTATAAAACCATCGAGTGAGAAATATCTATCATCAAAACTGTTGAGTTCAGCGCTTTGTAATCCAGCTCTTCAATTTCAAGATCTCTTTCAGTTAATTTAAAATCGTCAATTCCATGATTTATTTGTGCATTTTTAATCGAGTTAGTAATATCAATTTGATCGAGTCGATCGCCAAAATTATATTCACGTCGTTCTGATGTTAATTCATCTCCGTGTCCGGAATAAGGTGTTGTGTGATTTCCGCGAGTAGATTTTTTTAATTTGTTGAAAATTTCTTCCAATGATCGACGCCTGATAGTTCGTTCACTTTTAACAGTTAGATTTAGCACTCTGTTGGAATCATCTTCCTTAATGAAATCCCTATTTTTCAAATCATCAATAAAATCGCCCATACCATAATTTTCATCAGTAAGATTATATTTTCTATCCAATTCATTCATCCAATTAAGTGTTTCGGATACATCACCCGAAGTAACAACAATAAGCTGCAAAAAGATTTTGAGAAGATTCTCAAATCCTCCGTTATTTGAATCATCGGGAATATATTGTGTAAATCTGTGTCCGGTCATTGTTCTTTATGCTGCTCTTTTTTTTATAAGAATTAACTTTATGGTTATTAATAAAGTTGATTATGAAGATATATTTTATTTCTTCATAACACAAGCTAATATTTAGGGAACATTAATTTGAAATGTTTTCTTGTGTGTTTTTGATGAGTTAGAAAAATACGAATAATTAATGTAGCTAACTCAAAAACATCATTTTTATTTATTCTCTATGCCTTAGAGACCTTGCGGCATTAGTTCTTTTCTGTTACTAAGACATAAATTATACACAATAATTATTGGAACAGCCACAAAAGAAAATTATTTTTTATCCGGTGTACCGCGGGTTTGTAATATGTTATCTATAAGATGATATTCTTTTGCTTCTTCGGATGTTAGAAAATAATCACGGTCGCAGTCTTTAGCAATCTGCTCTAATGTTTTACCTGTATGTTTTACAAAAATATTATACAACGAATCCCTGGTCTTCAGCATTTCTTTAGCATGTATTGCAATATCAGCAGTTTGCCCTTGCAGCCCGCCAACCCATGGTTGATGAATCATAATTTTCGCATTTGGCAAGGCAGACCTTTTACCTTCAGTACCGCCCGTAAGAAGAATAGCGCCCATACTTGCAGCCATTCCAACACAGATTGTAGAAACAGCCGGTTTTATGTAGCGCATTGTATCATAAATTGCTAAGCCGGCAGTTACGCTTCCGCCGGGAGAATTTATATAAAGGTTTATATCCTTTTCAGAATCTTCTGCTTCTAAAAATATTAATTGTGCAATTGTTAGACTTGCAATGTGGTCGTCAATCGGCATACCGATAAAGATTATTCTTTCGCGCAGTAATCTTGAATAAATATCCATACCGCGTTCGCCACGACCTGTTTGTTCAATTACGTATGGTACTAACTGATTAAATATTTCGGGATGATTTTTCATTATTCTTCCTTTGTTTTACTTTTATTAAATTTTTCAGGATCAACCATTACAATATTGTTTTTTTCTTTAAGAAACTCGAATAATTTTTGATCCAATAATTTATCATTGAGACCAGATTTCTTATAATAGTTGAGTAATTTTTCTGCAGGGATTCCTGTTTTTTTTGTATCTTTCTCTGCAAGTTCTTTTAGTTCATCATCGGTTACAAAGATATTTTCTTTTTTAAACAGCTCCGATTTTATGAGAAACCATTTTACATCATTTTCTGCGGTTGTTTTATAACGTTCTTTCAGCTCACTTGAATCCACCTTCGGATATCCCTGTTTCTTAAGATATTCCTCCTCATTTTTTACGAGTTCCCCAAGAATATTATTTACTAATGTAGATGGAGGAGTGAATTCATTATTTTTAATAAGAGTAGTTATCAATGCACCTCTTAGAATTTCTTCAATCTTTCCCTCGTAATAATTTTCGATATCTTTTTTTATTTCTTTCTTCAGATCTGCTTTGTTCGAGACTTTATTCTTGGATATTTTTTTTATAAATTCTTCATTTAATTCCGGGTAAATGATCTTCTTAATTCCTTTTATATCAACTTTATAACTGAAGTTTTCTTTTACTCTTTTCTCTTCACCCTTATCATTTGTTACAGTTCTTTCTTCATCAAAACTGAACGTAAAAGAATCACCGACTTTTTTCCCTTTTGAATTTTCAATTATATCTTTATTCACACTCTCATTTGTTAGGTCGATTTCTAACTTTTCACCCATTTCATTTTCTGGTTCACCGTTACTATTTAACCTATAAGCTAGAGCATCTAAAAGATAATTATTGTCATCGCCAACAACTTCAGTATCTTCTAAAGTTTTATTGGAACGAACCAGATGATCGATCTCTTTTTCAACATCCGAATCTTTAACCTTAAAATCCGGCACCTCAATTTTCTGATCTGTATAATCTTCCAATTCAATTTGAGGTAGAACTTCGTATTTAACTTTGAAATGCAGATCCTCACCCGGTTTGAAATCAAAATCGGTCATAGTTGGCTGTCCAATAGGGTTTAGATTTTTTTCTTTTGCAATTTCCCAGAATTGTTTATTGGCTATTTTTTCAGAAGCTTCATATTCTAGCGAATTACCGAATCTTTTCTTTAAAATGTTTTTAGGCACTTTGCCTTTACGAAAGCCTGGTATTTGAATATTTTTTGTCTGCTTTTTTACTTCTGTTTCAATATCGGTTTTAACATCATCAAATTTCAGTGATATCTCAATTTCTTTCTCCGATGCAGAAAGTTCTTTCACATTTAATTCCACTACAACCTCAACTTAACTGATTGTTAAAATATAATCTTTTGGAAAAGAATAGCGTGCGAGAACGGGGACTCGAACCCCGACACCTCTCGGTACTAGATCCTAAATCTAGCGCGTCTACCAAATTCCGCCATTCTCGCAGTTATTTTACCTGAATCTAAATAGTTAAAATGTCTTCTCCGAACTCAAAAAAGGTAATAATTTATAATTCTATAAAAAAGAATGATAAATATACTGCCTGTAACTGTGTATATCAATTCATTTTTTCACAGAAAATTTAATTTAGTAACGAGGCAAACAATGATATATCATATTATAAAATGAGAATGTGTGATACATGGAATTAACAAAAAATTGGATTATATTTAAATAATAAAATAATCTATGAATTTTTAATATTACGATTTTAGTTTTCCAGTCCAAATGTGTTACAAATACAAATCACTTACAAAAAAGGGCAGCGATAAGGACCGTAATGAAGATTCCATTGGTATTCTGGAATTGGAAGACGGAATTTTATGTATCGTTTGTGATGGTTTGGGTGGTGGACTTGGTGCAAGGAAAGCTTCTGAGCTTTGCGTGAAATCTATTCAAACTTATTTCTTAGAATCGAATGAAAAAAACCATCTTAGTAAAATAAGAGAATCTATTATTGCAGCTAATGCAGAATTATTCGGAATATCGATTTCCAGCAAAAAGTTTAAGGGGATGGCTACTACATCCGATGTGTTTTTTTTCAACAATCATACGATTTTTTGGGGACATATCGGCGATTCAAGAATTTACCATCTCAAAAACAGCAAATTACATCAACTTACTAAAGACCATTCGCTTGTTCAGCAAATGGTGGACGAAGGTTACATTTCAATGAGAGCTGCTTCAAAACATCCTAACAAAAATGTCATAATGAATGCTCTTGGTGAGAGTCTCGATATTGACATCGATTCGAGTAAACTCATTTTAGATACAAAAGCTCGCCATCGATTTATGATTTGTTCCGATGGCGTAAATGCTGTGATTAGTAAAGAAGAATTAGAAATAATATTAAATGAAAATGATTTAGATAAATGTATAGATATGCTTGATAAGACGATACAATCCGCTGGTGCTCCCGATGATTATTCTATCATTGTGATTGAACGAACTAAATAAGGTAAGTTTAACCACAATTTAGAATATTTCCTCAAAAGATTCTTTCAAATTTATAGATCCAAATTGATTTTACACCTCCGTATCCATAATTTGAATCAAGATAAAACAAAATTTTTAATCACAATATCGTAATAGATAGTTGGATAAATTTATTATAAACGGGGGTAAAACCCTTCAAGGTAAATTGGAAGTAAGTGGTGCCAAGAATGCAACACTTGCATTAATGCCGGCTGCAATTTTAGCTTCCGGTAAATCACTATTGATGAATACTCCCGAGTTGAATGATGTATTTACTATGATCAAATTGCTTAAACATTTAGGTGCGGTTATTAATTTCAGCAATCATATTCTAACAATCGATACCAGTAAAATTGTAGAATTCATAGCCCCTTACGAACATGTAAAAAAGATGAGGGCTTCGGTGTATGTTTTGGGTCCGCTTTTAGGAAGATACGGGGAGGCGAAAGTATCGTTGCCCGGTGGATGTGCATGGGGACCCCGCCCGATTAATCTTCATCTTGAAGCGTTAAAAAAGATGGGTGCTGAAATTGATTTAGTGGATGGGTATATCGAAACAAAAGCAAAAAAGCTAAATGGCGCAAACATATCTTTCGATATTTCTTCCGTAGGTGCAACAGGCAATACCATTATGGCTGCCGTTCTTGCAAAAGGTACTACCTTAATCAATAATGCGGCAACCGAACCAGAGATAACAAACCTGGTAGAATTTCTAATAAAAATGGGTGCAAAGATTGAAGGCGAAGGAACCAAAACCCTCACGATAGAAGGAGTGGATGAACTGAATTCCGTTGAGATAAAGACAATTCCCGACAGGATTGAAGCAGGGACAATGCTTATTGCAGCGGCGATGACCAGGGGAAAAATAACTTTAACAAATGTTGATGCGGGTTTGCTTCGGGCAGTCCTATTAAAATTAGAATCGGCAGGATGTAAAGTTGAAATTACGGAAGAAAAAATTGAGCTCGATGCATCTGATTTAGAAATAAATCCTACTAATATTTCCACTTCTATTTTCCCGGGATTTCCAACAGATATGCAAGCGCAATGGACTGCATTTATGTCTCTTGCTGATGGAACATCCACTGTGTGCGACACAATATATTTTGACAGGTTTAAACATGTTCCTGAACTTGTTAGATTAGGAGCAAATATATTAGTGAATGAAAACATTGCAATGATTAAAGGTGTGAAAGAATTAAACGGTGCAAAAGTCATGTCGACCGATTTGAGAGCTAGCGCATCATTAGTACTTGCAGGATTAGCTGCTAAAGGCACAACAGAAGTTCTCAGAGTTTATCATTTAGATAGAGGTTACCAAAAGATAGAAGAAAAACTTAGCAGTCTTGGTGCAGATATAGTTAGAGTTTCCGGAAAAGAATATTAATTATCGATTATTATGAAAAACATCTTTAAATGGAGAAATTATCTCGGTTTTTATCTTCTCATTGTACTTCTCTTTAATCTTGCCCTTCTTAAATTACCGTTAACAAACGTATTCGGTTATGAATTTTCAGTAATTAATTCCTTGTTAATTGTTCTTTTATCGGGAATTTACACCATCTATTTTTTCGAAATCAATTTTAATAAAGAAAATAGAAATTTCATTCCTGAATTATTTAAATCTCTTACACTTCTTCTTATAATACCATTTTCTGTTTCTGTAATTAACTCTGTTTTTTCCGGCTTCTGTTCCTTCACAGATGGATTGTTGTTTTATATCGTTATCACTTGTCCATCAATCATCATAGGTATTTCTTTAGGATTAATTTCAGTACTGATTGCTGATAGATTCCGTGTTGTTCTGCTTTCTGTGCTTTGCTTCGGAATATTAATGATTATTGCTTTTGAAATTTACTTTAACCCTCAGGTTTATGTTTTCAATCCTATCATTGGTTTTTTCCCAGGAACTATTTATGATGAAGGAATTTCTGTTTCGAGTAAATTAATTTTATACAGGTTTTTTAATCTACTCTTTTTTAGTTGGATTATTTCAGCAATTGTAAGATTGAAAAGAAACAAAAAGAAAAGATCAACATTTTTTATGGTAAAAGTACTTTTAATAGCTGCAGCATTTTACCTGCTTTCACCCATTTTAGGTTTTTCCACTACATTCGGTAGTTTAACAAACACGCTATCAAATTCAGTTATTACAAGACACTTTGTTATTCATTTAGATAAAAGAATTGACACCGAAAAAGTAAAAATGCTTGCCTTAAACCATGAATATTATTACCAGGAATTAGAAAAATATTTTGAAGTTAGGTTAGATGAAAAGATACACTCATTTATATTTTATAATAATGATCAGAAAAAGGAATTATTTGGTTCACGTAATGCAGATGTGGCAAAGCCATGGTTAAATCAGATATATATATCTATAAGAAATTGGGAGCATACCCTAAAACATGAACTTGCTCATTGCTTCAGTGCAAAATTCGGATCGGGGATCTTAAAACTTGCTTCAGGTTTAAATCCAATGTTGATTGAAGGCATTGCAGAAGCTGCCGATGGAAATTATGATGACAATTCTCTCCATTTTATGGCTGCTTTGGCTTATAATTCAGGATATGAAGTTGATATTAAGTATTTATTATCAAAATTTGGCTTCTACAGCAAAACATCGAGTATTTCTTATATTTTTGCTGGTTCTTTCATACAATATTTAATTGATAATTATGGAATTAGTAAGTTTAAAGAATATTATCTAACTGGTGAATTTCCAAAGAGTTATAGACTTAATTTAAATAATACTTTGAAAAATTATTATTCATTTCTTACTAATTCAGATTATTTTTATAATGAACATATAGCGCATTATTATTTTGGAAGAAAATCATTATTTCAAAAGATTTGCCCAAGAGCAATTTCGGAGCAATTAAATGATGGCTGGGAGCAGCTAAGTGATTATGACTTTATCGGGGCACAGTTTTCATTTACTTCCGTTCTGAACAAAACAGATAATTACACCGCGTTAATGGGTTTGATTCGGACGTATGAAAAACAAGATAGTCTGTTCGAAGCAGTTAAACTTCTGAAGAATAAGATTGAATTTTATGAATCTACCTCGTACCAATTCAATCTTGAATTAACATTAGCAGATTTATTTGTCAAATTAAATAATTTTGAATCGGCGGATTCATTATATAAAGTATTAATTGAGCAGCAGCCAAATAGAAAACTGACCTATATCGCGAATATCAGAAGAGAATTAATTAAAAAAGAATTGATTAAAAAGTATCTTGTAGGAAGTAATTACGATAAATATTATATACTGCAGAAGTTGAACGGAAAATCGTATAATTATTGGTCAATTCCTGTTATGATTTATTTATCAAAACTTCTTGATGAAGATTATGATGTATTTCTCGAAAAATTAGATAAGAAATTTAATGTTAATAATTATTCCAGCAGTTATGCCGGTTTTTTAATTTCAAAATATATGTTGGCAAATAATGATTTTGTTAATGCAAGAAAAATGGCTGGTCTTTCTTTAAGATACGATTCAGATATTAATTTTAACATTATTCTACAACAGCAGTTTAACAAAACCAGGTGGTTTTTAAGTAACGGAGATTCACTATTAAATAAAATTGAAATAATTAAGCGATAATAGAAGAATAAAATTATGTCGGAAATAACTGAAAAAAATCAAAGATGGATTACCTATTTCCTCGGCTTTATTGTATCGGTAATAGTTGTTGTTATATTAATCACTTTTAAGGATATATTAATCCCGATTACAATTGCTGTTCTGTTAACCTATTTGTTTCATCCATTGTTAGAATTAATGAAGGAGAAATTAAAAATTCCTAGACCGATTGGTCTTGTATTGATCTTCATACTAAACTTCGTAGTTATTTATGTGTTAGGATTAATTTTCTTTTCGAGTTTTGGTGGTTTTTCTGCCAAGATAGAATTTTATGGTGAGAGATTATCTCAAATTACCAGAGATATTTTAAGCCCGTTCAATTTAACATTACTCGAGTTGGAAGGAATATTAGGTCTTGAAATTCAGAAATTTGATGCCGGCAGCCTCTTAAAAAAATTATTTGATGCTGGAATTATTCAGGGATTTGTTTCTTCATTTTCCAACCTACTAGGTAATTTCTTTATAGTTATGCTCTTTTGGGTATTCATGATCATGGGCAAAAATAAATTTGAGGAACGATTGAAGGTAGCTTTTTCATCAAGTTCTGTTGATATTGAGAAACAGGTGCAAGCAATAAACGAACAATTACAATCTTACTTGATTATTAAAACATTAATTAGTATAGCAACAGGAGTAACCTTCACAGTTATTTTAACAATTTACGGAATTGATTTTGCATTGTTCTGGGGATTGCTTGCATTTGTTCTTAATTATATCCCCAACGTCGGTTCATTGCTAGCAACCTTGTTCCCAATAATAATTGCATTACTAGATTACGGATTTGGTTTCACCTCCATTTCTATTGCAGTTTTACTATTAATAGCACAAAATATTTATGGTAATATTATTGAACCGAAGTTTTTAGGAAAGACGATGGATCTCAGTCCGGTTTTCATTTTAATGTCTCTTATTTTTTGGGGATGGGTTTGGGGAATTGTAGGTATGTTTTTAGCTGTTCCAATTGCTGCGGTTCTTAAAATATTTTGTAGTAATATCGATTCTCTTAAACCCATTGCAATTATTATTGGCACAAAAGCCGAACCAATACAGAATAATTAGATAAAAGTTTTTAAGTATTGCAAATATGAATTTATCAAACGAACTAAAAAAATATTCATTTCTTGAATCAGCAAAAAGGGTCGCAGAAAATCTTAATCTTCCGGTTTACCTAATTGGCGGATTCGTAAGAGATATAATTTTAAATCGTAAAAGAGTGGACATAGATTTTTTGATAGTTGGTGACGGAGATCTTTTTGCCAGAGAATTTGCCGGAGAACTGGGAGCTAAAAATGTTGTTACATATAAAACTTTTGGAACTGCACATTTTGAATATGAAAATTTAAATTTTGAATTTGTCGCAGCAAGAAAAGAATCTTATCAAAGAGACAGCAGGAAACCCAAAATAACAGAAGGCACTTTTAAAGACGATATTAATCGGAGAGATTTTACTATTAATACTTTAGCAGTATCTGTAAATAAAAAAGATTTTGGCGAACTGATTGATACCTATGATGGATTGAAAGACATAAATAATAAAATAATAAAAACACCCTTAGACCCGATGATAACGTTTAATGATGATCCATTAAGAATATTACGTGCATATAGATTTGCCTCGCAGTTAAACTTTTCTGTTGATGAATCAATAAACATTGCTGCAAATAAATTAAAAGATAGGTTGGATATAATATCGCAGGAACGAATAACAGATGAGTTTTTGAAGATTCTTGCATCACCAAAGCCCTCTATAGGTTTGAAATTACTTTACGATTCAGGTGTTATGGAGATTATCTTTCCGGAAATTGCAAACTTAGCCGGAGTTGATCAGCGAAATGACTATCATCATAAAGATGTTTTCCTTCATACCTGCGAAGTTGTAGATAATATATCATCGAAAACAGAAAACGTATGGTTAAGGTTTGCTGCTTTAGTGCACGATATCGCCAAACCACAAACGAAAAGATTTGTAGAAGATACCGGCTGGACATTTCACGGACACGAAGAGCTAGGTGCAAAGATGATGAAATCTCTTTTTAGAAGAATGAAACTTCCGTTTAATAAGCTGCATTATGTTGAAAAACTAATCAGGTTACATTTAAGACCTATTGCTTTGGCAAAAGATGAAGTTACCGATTCGGCTGTTAGAAGATTAATTGTTTCAGCAGATGATGACCTGGAAGATTTAATAACTTTTTGCCGCGCCGATATTACAAGTAAAAATCCAACTAAGGTGAGTATGTATCTTCAAAACTATAACAACGTAATGAAGAAGGTGATTGATGTAAAAGAGAAAGATGAATTGAGCGCATTCCAGTCTCCTGTAAAAGGTGAAACCATAATGGAAGTATGTAATCTCAAACCATCAAAAAAAGTTGGTGAGATTAAAAAGGCTATCGAAGATGCAATCCTGGACTGTAAAATAGGCAATAACTATGAAGAAGCTTATGAGTACTTGATAAAAATTAAAGATGATTTTATTTAGTAGATAATACCATAATTACAGCATCTTTAAATTAAAACCTTACCGATACACCCATCATATATGTTTTATCGGATATGAATGCTTTATTATTCCGGATTCCTATCATAAAATCAACTGGGAAATTGTCTTTTGCAACTTCATATTCAAATTCATTAAACTCAGAAGCAAAATCAGGTGTGTTAAAATTATTTAGGGTTGATGAAGTATCCGCTTCTTCTTTATCTTTCTTTTTGTTTTTGGTTATAACCATGTACGCAATAACACCAGCTACAATTAAACCGCCGACTACATATATTGCTGTGTTGTCTGAATCATCTGATTGCTGACCATTTCCGCCACTCCCACCACCAATTTCATCATATACTCCTAAGTAATTTTGCGAATATATAGTTGCACTTGGCAGCAAAATTCCAAATGAAAGAGAAATTATTGTAATTATCAGTATCTTTAGTTTTAATTTTGTGTGTTTCAAAGTTACCTCAATTTTATTTTCATTCTATTTGTAATTTAAACTAATTCTTAATAGTAATGCAAGTACCTATTTTATGCAGAAAAATTACTTACTGTTTTTTAAATTCAAACTAATAATACTAAAATATTGAAAAATACTTCCAAATATCATTTAGCAGAATTACCGTTAATATAAATATTAAACCGTTTGTACAGTTGTTTATGGTAGTATTTAGTCATGTTATAATTTTATAATTAAATTTAAACCAATATTAGTTGTGATTTTGTCATACAACATCAATGTAATATTTTTTATTCATACGTTATTCAAAATATTTTCAAATAAAAGAAAATAATCAGGAGATAATAATGCGCACAATTTTTGTTTTTATTTTATTTACAATAGTCTCACTCTCGGGATATGGTCAGGAAGAACTAACTTTAGATGATGCGATTCAAATTGCACTTCACAAAAACTCCTCACTTCAGATAAGTATTAACGGACTTGAAGGATTTGAATCGAACGTAAAAGCATCTTACGGAAATTTCCTTCCATCATTAGGTTTGGGTGCGACCTGGGACTGGTCACGTTCTGAAGTGCAGGGTGTCGGAGTAGAATTCATTGGTGGAACACCTGTTGTAACTGCTGCTTCAACACAACAACGCAGTTATAGAACCAGCATCAATGGAAACTGGACATTATTTGATGGCTTATCAAATTTTGCTACACTCTCGCAAAGTAAAAATGATCTTGAATCTGCAGAGTATTCTTTAGATAGATTAAAACAGGATATTGTATTTACAACCACAAGTTTATTTTACGATATAATGAACACACAAAAACTATTAGAAGTAAAAGAAGATAATTTGAAATGGAATGAAAAAAATCTTGAAACTATAAGTGAAAGAAACAAACTTGGAGCAGCTACTCTTGCAGATGTTTACCAGCAGGAAGTAGCAACCGGTAATGCCGAATTGGATATCATAAGAACAAGCAACCAGTTGGAAGTAGCAAAAAATGAATTACTGTTTTATTTAGGGCTGGATGTATTAGAGGAATATTACTTTTCTGATGAAATAACTGATGAAGAAGCAGATGTATTAAAAACAGATCTTGCTGAAGATTATGAAAAGATTTCTGAATTCGTAAATGATGCATTGAAAAACCGTTTTGATTACCGCAGCGCTCAATTGAATCTGGAAGGTGCAAAGGATGGCGTAACTATTGCCCAGTCGGGTCACTGGCCATCCTTGGTTGCATCAGGAGGATATTCCTGGACTGGTAGTAGTATTTCCGATCTCAATAATTTTAGACGAAGCCAGGTTGGACTTTCTCTGAATTTCCCGCTTTTCCTTGGCTGGTCGGTTGATAATCGTGTACAATTTGCTCAGGTAGATGTAAAAAATAAGGAAGTTGAACTTACCGATCTTGAAAGAAATATTAAGAGGCAACTACAACAAACTTTTCTCGATCTTCAGGCAGCATTTAAATTTCTTAATGTAAGTGAAAATAATATTTCATTTGCGGGAGAAAATTTAAAAATAGAACAGGAGAAATACTCTCTCGGGTCAGGTAAGCTTTTGGACGTTCTTATAGCAAACTCAAATTATACAACTGCACTTACAGATTTGATAAATGCTCAGTTTGTTTATCTCGTTCTGAGCGAACAATTAAAATATTATGTGGGTGTGTTAGATTACTCAAAGTATGAATAGTTTTTAATCAAAAAGTATGAATAATTTTTAATCAATAGGAGAATAGATCGATGGCAAAGTCGAACAAAAAATCAAAAAAGAAATTAATAATCTTCGGAAGCCTGGGACTATTGGTAGTCATATTTATTGTGATTGCACTTGTTAGTGGAGGTAAGGAAGAAATTATTATGGTTCAAACCGAGAAAGTTGAGAAGAGAGATATTACTCAAACTGTAACTGCTACCGGTCAAATCGATCCTGAGTTTAAAGTATTGATCACTCCGGAAGTAACAGGTGAAATAATTGAACTTCCTGTTAAAGAGGGAGATAAGGTTAAGAAGGGAGACCTGTTGATCAGGATAAAAGGTGATCAGTATAAGGCACAAAAGGAAAGATTGGAGGCAAGCTTAAAATCTTCTGAAGCAACATTGAAGATAAGAGAAGCCGAGCGGAACAGACTTACTCTTGAATTTGAGAGAGTTAAGGAATTACATAAAAAAACATTAGTGAGTGATTCCGAATTAGAAACTGCCGAAAGTAATTTTTTAACGTCAAGGGCTTCTTATGAACAGGCAGAAGCAAATGTTCTTCAAAGCCAGGCACAGCTTCGTGAAGTTCTTGAAATACTATACAAAACTACAATCTATGCACCGATGAACGGTACTATAACTCAATTAAATGTTGAATTAAGCGAGAGGGTTCTCGGTAGTGGATTTAGCCAGGGCACTAACATTATGACTGTAGCAAACCTAAGTAATATGGAAGCAGTTGTTGAAGTTGATGAAAATGATGTTGTTCAAGTGTCTCTTGGTGATACTGCCACCATCAAAGTTGATGCATTTGGTGACAGAGAATTCATGGGTGTGATTACTGAGATAGGAAATAGTGCCCAGCAGGTAGGCTTTGGTACACAGGAACAGGTTGTGAACTTTGAGGTGAAAATAAAACTCTTAGATATGGACGAAAATTTAAGGCCCGGAATGTCTTGCAATGCCGATATTGAAACAGAAACTGTTTTTGAGGTAATCAGTGTACCCATTCAAAGTGTTACTGCCAGAGAAAATGTTGGAGATTCAGATAAAAATCAAAACAACGATGAAGAAAATACTAATGAAAAGAAAAAAGGCAAATCCGAAAAGAAAAATGATGTTAAGAAAAACCGTAAAGGACCGACTGAAGTTGTATTCCTGGTTGAAAGCGGTACAGTAAAAATGGTGGAAGTAAAAACGGGAATTAGTGACGACAATTATATTGAAATCAAGGAAGGACTGGAAGACAGTGTTGAAGTGGTATCAGGTAGTTACAAAGCAATATCACGAGAATTAGAAGACGGTTCAAAAGTTAAAGTTGAGGAAAAACGAAAAGGCGGTAGAAATCGACATGAATAAAATAATTAAGAATTCAGGGATTTAATATGAACATCATTAATATTGAACATATATCTAAAGTATATCATTTGGGTATTGAGGAAGTACATGCTTTAAGAGATATTTCTCTTAGAATTGATAAAAATGAATATTTAGCGATTATGGGTCCTTCTGGTTCCGGTAAATCTACTCTTATGAATATGCTGGGTTGCCTGGATACACCAACTTCGGGAATATATGATTTTAATGGTCAAAGCGTAAGTACAATGAGTGATAATGAACTGGCAAAGATCAGGAATAAAGAAATTGGTTTCGTGTTCCAGACATTTAATCTGCTGCCTCGCTCAGATGCACTGCATAATGTAGAATTACCATTGGTCTATGCAGGACTTCCATATGCGGAACGAAGAGAAAGAGCAAAACAAACTCTTATTGATGTTGGACTCGGAGACAGGATTCATCACAAACCTAATGAACTTTCCGGCGGACAAAGACAAAGGGTAGCAATTGCACGTGCACTTGTTTCAAATCCTTCAATCATCTTGGCTGATGAACCAACGGGAAACCTTGATTCTAAAATCGGTGAAGAAATTATGCAGCTATTTGAAGAAATCCATTCAAAAGGAAATACTATCATACTGGTTACTCACGAGGAATATATCGCCGAACATGCAGCAAGAATTATAAGATTGAAAGACGGACTGGTAGAAAAGGATGAGATTGGATCAAGAGGAAATATTCAAAAACCAAAAGTAGCAACGGAATAAATTTATGTGTTGAACCGCAATCAATAAAAGATATTTTTAAAGTAAAACAATTTAAGAGTGTGAAATGAGAAATATAGTATTCGAATTTAAAGAAGGTTTGCTTATTGCGTTTCGTGCATTAAGAGCAAACAAAATAAGGTCAGCATTAACTATGCTGGGAATTTTTATTGGTATTACTGTTGTTGTATTAATGTCCACTGCTATAAAAGGTATCGATAACTCATTCCAAAAGGGAATAAGTGCACTTGGTTCTGACGTGCTATATATTAGTAAATGGCAATGGTTTTCCAACGACGACTGGTGGACGATGAGAAATCGAAAAAATATTGATATGGCTGAATTCGAAAAATTTAAGAACTTAGCTAAGCTACCGTTAGCCATTGCACCAACAACCAATTCCAGACGAACAGTAAAGTACAAAGATAGAAGAGTTGAAAGTGTTTTTCTTAATGGCTCAACTTCAGAATATGTGAAGACGACAAATTTCACATTCGAACACGGAAGGTTTTATAGTGATATAGAAAGTAATTCTTCCCGCCACGTAGCTATTATTGGCAGTGAAATTGCTAAAAGCCTTTTCCCGCGTGGAGATGCGATGGATAAAACTATAAAAATCGGAGGTGTTAACTTTAAGATTATTGGTGTACTTTCGGAGCAGGGAAGTGTTATATTAGGTCCTTTTAATCCCGATAACCAGGTTTTTATACCAATTGGTACAATATTCAAAAATTTTGAATCACGGCATGGGAGAACCATAACCATAAATGTAAGGGCAATCAATCCGGGTATGGTTGCCGAAACTAAAGATGAAGCGGAAGGTATTATGAGAAAAGTACGGGGGCTAAGGCACAACGAAGTGAATGACTTTTCGATTAATCAGCAGGAAGCATTAATGGATCAGTATAATTCCGTTGTTGGTGTTATACAAATCGCAGGTTTGTTTATTACCGGGCTATCTCTTTTTGTTGGTGCAATCGGAATAATGAATATCATGTTTGTTTCTGTTAGAGAGAGAACAAGAGAGATAGGTATAAGAAAAGCAATTGGAGCCAAAAGAAGAACTATTCTTATACAATTTTTACTTGAGTCCTCTACAATTTGTCTTATTGGAGGAACAATAGGACTATTAGCCGCTGTGATTTTGAGCATGGTGGTAAATCAATTTATTCCTACATCTGTTCAGGTAGATGTAGTAATCATTGCCTTAGTTGTATCTCTCATGACTGGAGTTTTAGCAGGAATTGCTCCTGCATATATGGCAGCTAAATTAGATCCGGTTGAGGCATTGAGGTATGAATAAATGAGAGCTGATCAATTATTATCAATATCATTTCAATCTATACTTAATAATAAGCTTCGTACATTGCTCACCATCCTGGGAGTTGTGGTCGGTATATTCTCTATAATTGTGATTATGACGATCATCACAATGCTTCAGAACAGTATTGAAGACGGACTTGCGATGCTTAATAAAAATACGTTCCAGATTCAGAAATTCGACATAATACAAAATCACTCTACAGATAAAAGTCAGAGAAACAGAAAGAATATTAAAGTTGAAGAAGCTTATAGGTTAAAGAAATTGCTTACGCAGGCAAAATATGTTGGTGCTGAACAATGGCAATTGAGTAGCGTAAAATTCGGCAATAAAAAAACCAATCCGAATATTAATATTGGCGGACAAACAGTAGATGCAATGCGCACTAACGATTTTAAAGTAGAATATGGAAGGGATTTGAGAGAAAGCGATATTCAAAATTCAACTGATGTGTGTATCATAGGGAAAGACATAGTTGAAAAGATCTTTCCGCATTTCAATCCTGTTGGTCAAACGGTTAGAGTTGATGGCAGACCTTTAAGAGTAATCGGTGTGATGGAAAAACAACCTGAAATGTTTGGGCAGAGCAACGATAATTACGTTTTAATCCCTATAACAACCTGGCAAAATATGTATGGTAAGTACTCAAGAAGTGTGAATATTATGGTAACCGCGTATAGTACAGAAGAGTACGATGATGTTATTGAATCTGCAATTGGACATTTTAGAAAAATAAGAAAAGTTTCACCGGGAGAGCCAAATGATTTTTCAATTTTTAGTAACGAATCTATGATAACCACGGTAAACGATATTACAGGTCCGATAAAAATCGGAGCACTTGTTGTATCGGTAATTGCACTTCTTGCTGCCGGTGTTGGAATTATGAATATTATGCTGGTTTCAGTTACAGAGAGAACTCGTGAGATTGGAATCAGAAAAGCAATTGGGGCAAAAAAATCAAGTATTCTAATGCAATTCTTAATTGAAGCTATTATACTTTGTCTTGTCGGCGGGTTTATCGGAATTGTTGCAGGAGTTGGAATTGGTAACCTTGCAGGCAGCCTGCTTAGTGCACAATCAGCTATTCCTGTAGACTGGGTTGTAATTGGAATATCTTTGTGTATAACAGTTGGTTTAATCTTTGGGACGTATCCTGCTTACAAGGCAGCCAATCTTGATCCCATCGAAGCGTTGAGGTATGAGTAAATGAAAATTAATCAGTTATTTTCAATTTCGTTTCAATCTGTTCTTAATAATAAACTTCGTACAACATTAACATTGCTTGGTGTAGTCGTTGGTATTTTTTCTATAATTGTGATTATGACCATTATTACAATGCTTCAGAACAGTATAGAGGATGGGCTTTCTATGCTGAATAAGAATACATTCCAGATAGAAAAATTTGATCGGTCGCAGGCAAGAGGACCCGGGGGTGATAGGAGCTGGAGGAACCGAAAAGACATCACTATAAACGAAGCAAAAAGATTAAAGGAACAGCTTACAAATGCAAAGTATGTTGGAGCCGAGCAATGGCGGATGGGTACTGTAATTCAGTTTGGTAATCAAGATACGAATCCCAATATTAGTTTGTCCGGTCAGACCATTGATGGAGTTCTTACTAATAACTGGAAGGTAGAATACGGCAGAGACCTGAGACAAAGTGATATAGATAATTCAACCTATGTATGCATTCTTGGAAAAGACATTGTTGAAAAAATATTTGTGAATGTGGATCCTATTGGCAAAACAATAAGAGTTAATGGAAAACCTTTAAAGGTAATAGGTGTTTTTGAAGAACAACCATCTATGTTTGGACAAAGCAATGATAATTTTGCAGTTATTCCAATAACAACGTGGCAGTCCTTTTATGGTAAATACAGTGAAAGCGTAAATATAATGATTACTGCCTATAATACTGAAGAATATGAAGAAGTCATTGAAGCCGCTATCGGTCATTTTAGAAAAATAAGAAAAGTAAAACCGGGAGAAGATAATGATTTTTCAATTTTCAGTAATGCATCTTTAATAACTATGGTAGACAATATTACCGAGCCTATTAAAATAGGTGCTCTGGTGGTTTCGGTAATTGCACTTCTTGCTGCGGGCGTTGGAATAATGAATATTATGCTGGTTTCAGTTACAGAGAGAACCCGTGAGATAGGGATTAGGAAAGCAATCGGAGCAAAAAAATCAAGTATCCTGATACAGTTCCTATTCGAAGCAATCATTTTATGCCTGGTTGGTGGATTAGTTGGAATTATTCTTGGAGTAGGAATTGGCAATTTAGCAGGTAGTTTTCTTAATGCTCCTTCCGCCATTCCGGTTGATTGGGTTATCATTGGTATTACACTTTGTTTTATGGTGGGAATAATCTTCGGCACTTATCCTGCATACAAAGCAGCCAATCTTGATCCCATTGAAGCTTTACGTTACGAATAAAAAAAGATTTTGCAACTCAAAAGATCAGGGGAAATTCCTAATATTCAGATTTTCGTGTAATGATTGTTTGTAGGACAAAGGACTACAAGAAAATCAGAAAGAATACTACAAATTTTTATTGTTATTTAATTTAATTTCCCTTCGTTGATATTTTATCTTAATGTATTGATAAAATATATTTTGAATGTTCGAAGGGAAGGTATGCTGAGGAATTGGAAAATGTTAGCCTCCTATAAAATGCAGTTTCCTCTTAACCTGTGGTCCCCCCAATATACGGGTAATTCAGTATAACCACTCCCTTCGGCATTTATTACACTTCTAATCTATCATCGCATCAACTGTTTTAGATCATATCTGTCCTTCAGTTTACTGTCGAATATGCAGAACTACCTTCCCTACCTACCGAACATGCGGGAAGAAAACTTTTTATTGTAATGAGAAACATAAATAATATTGATTCGAAAAAAATTGACAAGATTATTACTGAATGACAATTGGAGTTATCTTTATAATCAATTCAATCTGAAAAAACGAATTTCACCTGAAAAAAATTTAAAATTCCACCGGAGGCGGACAAGTATAAACAGAAAAAAAGTAATTGTTCCATTGATATATTAAATTGAAAATGGAATAAAAAAAATAAAGGATACAATAATGGTTGAATGTTCTTTCAAATTTAATATCGATTCTAGTCCAGCCGCGATAATAAATAATGTAAAATCAAAAATTGAAAAAGAGGGTGGAAGTTTTACAGGTGATGAGAATGAGGGGAATTTTAACTTACCCACACCAGTTGGTTCAATTGAGGGAAATTACTCGGTTATTGATAATGAACTGAAAATTGATATTACAAAAAAACCTATGATGCTTCCTTGCAGTATGATTGAATCGGAATTGGAAAAACGATTAAAGTAAATATCGCCGGCTGTTTTACTCAAAGGCGTACCGCTTTACCCCTTAGTCCAACACTGGATTATCACAAGGTAAGCTTCGAGATGAATCCTTTATAACGTTATATGTATTTCTGGATTTCAGAATTCCCCCATCTTTTCCTATCAAAAAATTGGTACTCAGACCAATCAGAATCTATTTTATAAAGTGTCTCTGTAACAAGAAAAATAGAATTTATGGCGTCTTTAACATTTTGTATAAATTCTTTTTCTTCCTCTTCCCTTTGTTTTTTCAATTCAGGTGTAATTTTTAATATTCGAGATTTGTAATGAACTAAGTCATTACGATTTTTTATAAGTTTATCCAGAAATTCATATGCTTGAGAATCTTTATTAAAATCTTTGTTCAATATCAATTTTGGAATTAGAATCCATTTATTCTTCATATTAATATGATCGAGATGATTTTTAAAATATGATTTAGACAATTTTATAATTGCATAATGATTGATAATTGCTTCCAAACACATCGCTGAAAATACTATCACAATATCACCAGATTCGTCACGCCGATTTCTTGCTTCAGCAGCTTCATTCAGCAATTTTTCGTTTTTCTTAAAATACTTTTTGTCAAAATCCTCATCGAATTTTTTTGTGTTATCTTCAATTCCGATCCACTTATTTTTGAGAATGTTGCCATATTCAAAAAACAATTTGATATGTTTTTTAGCTATCTCAAAAAAATGTACATCATAGTTTGTTATTAAGATTTCTTCTTCCATCTTTTATTAAATACATATAACGCTCCGCTTCACGCGCGGCGGGATTTTCACGCAAAGAACATTCTGAAAAGAAAATATTTTGAAAATGCAAAAAACCAACCCAGATTGACTGAGTCCCGGCGTCGCTGTGGAAGCGGTTGTTAGCTGACTTTAACTCCGTTATTGCATGTGAAGCTATTCTCTATGTTCATTATTCCACAATTCTTCAAAAGCTAAACATATTCTTGATTTCGTCTTTTGCTGACAAAATTCAACCAATTCATTGAGGTTGTTTTTATAACGATCCAACCTCGCGATCTCATTGTCTATTTTCTCAAGTTTCGCATTAACAATAGTAAGGGCTCTATCACACGAATAAGATTGATTCTGAAACGACTTTATCAGTGCCTTTATTTCCGCAAGAGTAAATCCCAATTCTTTTGTTTTTTCTATGAATCTCAAAACCGAAAGAGTTTCAGGTCCATATTCTCGGTAATTACTTTCTCTACGATAATCAGGGCTAATTAAACCAAATTTTTCATAATAGCGAATCGTTTCCCGGGTGAAACCACTTTTCTTAGCAAGCTGGCCGATCAACATTTTTTCCTCCTTACTCTAAAAAAGTTCTTGACTCGGGAGTATACTCCAATGCTTATATTCGATAAAAAGGAAATTAACATAATAAAAGGAGATTTCAAATGAAGTATTTAGCTATTTTACTCATAATTCTTATCAGCGTTGCACTCTTGGGGTTCTTCTATTATAAAGAGAATTTGTATTCAAAAAAACAAAGATTAGAAAATGTAAAATCTGTAGGCTCTGAAAATTCATTCATTGCATGTAC
>JADFLR010000033.1 GCA_022564295.1 Bacteroidota bacterium
GGATTTTAGTAGTTGGGTTAAAAGGGTTTGGGTAGTTTTGAGATAAGAGAAAGTCAGTTGGTTGAGATGGAATGGTATTATCATCCTCAACAAAAGTAACTCCACCGTTTGTGGTTCTTAGAATTGTTCCACCACGACCAACCACAGTTCCGTTTTTTGAATCTGTAAAGGAAACTCCCATAAGCGCACTTCCTGTTCCACTTGACTGAATATACCAGTTATCTCCCCCATTTGTCGTTCTTAGAATTGTCCCACCAGGACCAACAACAGTACCGTTTTTTGAATCTGTGAAGAAAACTTCCAAAAGAGAATAAGTAGTACCACTTGTCTGACTAATCCAGTTATCGCCACCATCAGTAGTTCTTAGAATTGTTCCTTCTTCACCACAAGCTGTTCCTTTAATTGCATCGGTAAAGGAAACCCCCCGAAGATCATAAATAGTCCCGCTTGACTGACTAATCCAGCTCTGTCCTCCATTTGTTGTTCTGAAGATTGTTCCTTCTTCACCAACGACTGTCCCGTTATCTGAATCTGTAAAGGACACTCCCCAAAGGTAATTTAGTGTTCCGCTTGCCTGACTAATCCAGTTATCGCCACCATCTGTAGTCCTTAGAATTGTTCCTCTTTCACCACAAGCTGTTCCATTGTTTGCATTGGTAAAGGAAACACCACGAAGATCATAAGTAATACCGCTTGTTTGACTAATCCAATTCCCTCCACCATTTGTTGTTCTATAGATACTTCCAAAACGGCCAACAGCTGTACCATTGTCCGAATCGGTAAATGACACTCCTTCTAAGAGAGAAGATATTCCATTAGATTGATCAATCCAATTCACTCCCCCATCCGTTGTTCGAAGAATTGCCCCAGAACCTACTGCTGTGCCATTATTTTCATCTGTAAAGGAAACTCCTTGAAGGGTATAAAGAGGCCCACTTGATTGGCTAATCCAGTTCTGACCCCCATCTGTTGTTCGTATAATTGTTCCTCCATAACCAACGGCTGTTCCGTTATTTGTATCGCTAAAGAAGACACCATTCAAATAGTTTGATGTTTCGCCTGATTGTGAAGTCCAAGTTGCTCCTCCGTCTGTTGTCTTAAGTATTATTCCAACTGCTCCCACAACCCAGCCTGTATTGTTGTCTTCGAAATAAGCTGAAAATAAATCATAATTTGTACCGCTTGTTTGAAATGCCCAGGTTGTCCCTCCGTTTGTTGTCCTTAGGATTGTTCCATACCAACCAACAGCTATACCATTATTTGAATCGGTGAAGTATACTCCCTTAAGACGATTAGTTGTTCCACTTGACTGATTAGCCCAGTTCTGTCCTCCATCTGTCGTTCTTAGTATTGTCCCTCTCGTTCCAGCAACTGTTCCGTTTAATGAATCAGTAAAAGACACTCCTTCAAGAAGTTTGGTTGTACCACTTAATTGACTAAACCAGTTCTCTCCTCCATCTGTTGTTCTTAAGATTGTTCCTTCCCCACCAACAGCCGTTCCGCAGTATGAATCGGTAAATGAAACATCAAAAAGGACATTATTTGTTCCACTTGCCTGACTAAACCAGTTCTCTCCTCCATCTGTTGTTCTTATAATTGTCCCACTATAACCAACAGCTGTTCCGTTATTTGAATCGGTAAAGGATACTCCCTTAAGACGATTAGTTGTTCCACTTGACTGATTAGCCCAGTTCTGTCCTCCATCTGTTGTTCTTAAGATTGTTCCATACGCTCCAACAGCTATTCCATTATTTGCATCTGTACAAGATATTCCATAAAGGCTATGACCTTGTGGTAATGGATTTTGCCAGAACCAGCCCTGAGAATAAATTGTTGAAGTATATAAAATAATGAAAAGAAATGTGAGAGCTATTTGACGAATCATTTTTGACCCCGTAATCAATTTATAAATTCATAATAAATCTATTCATAAATTAGATTTTATAAGCTCTAAAAGCAAGAGAAAAGAAATGGATTAGAAAAGCAACAACCATCCCCACAATCATCGGTTCTAACTCGTTTATTATTGGAACTGTATCAAAATTACTTCTTATAAAAATCCATATGCTGCTTAATGTAATGGCGCTAATCATCTCAATTAAAACAAATTTATTCTCAATCCTTATTTTTGGATAATAAGCACTAACAACAGGAAGTATAATTGCAGGAATAAAAAGTGAACCTATCGTGTACCATATTTCAATTACGGATGGAATAAGTAATGCAAGAACTATTGCAAGTATTCCCGAAATCATCAATCCGATTATGGTGTAATGCTTTAATTTAGTTTCATCGTGCTTTGGATTTATTCTGAATATAAAATCTCTTCCGATTGTTGTACCGCTTAAGAATAAAAAACTGTTTAATGTTGAAAGTATTGTAGCAAAAAGTGCTGCGTAAAAAATGCCCTTAACCCCTGATGGTAATACCTTTTCTGCCAATAGCGGAAAGGCGAGAACAGGATTATCCAGATTCGGTATTACAGCTTTGGAAAAAAGTCCTGTGGTTGTTGTTAGAAAATCAAACAAAGCCCAAAAAAATATTGAAATGATTATTCCTTTAACTGCAACATTGCCTGACTTAGCTGCATAACACCTTTGATGAAAACCGGGATCTGCAAAAGTCCATAATGCAATTAAAAACCAAACGATGATAAACATGGGAGACATTCCTCCTGAAAGCTTAATATGATTTGCAGGAACTGCTGATGATATAAATTCAATCGTTCCAAAGCTATCTGCAGAAAAAATTACTATTAAAATAAATCCAGCAAACATAACAAAGAACTGTAATGCATCTGCATAAATATTTGCACGAAAACCGCCCTTAATTAAATACGCCATTGAAAGTATCACAGAAATTATAAGCGCAGGAAAAATACTGATATCAAAAAGCAAAGTGAGAAGTCCTGCAGTCATTAACAGGTATGGTGCGGGTGATACCAAAACAAATACTACAACCGCCGAAAGCAAGCCCACCTTCTTTCCGTAAACTTCGGTTAACTTATCCGGAATTGTAAAGAGTGATGCCTTGCGTATTTTTTTTGCAAAAAATATTGCAAACAGAAAAGCAAAAATATAATACGGTAAGCCTTGCGTAAACCAGCTAACAATACCGTATCTGTATGTGAACTCCCCTACTCCGAGAATTCCGCCGTACCAGGTGGAAACGTTTGTAAGAACAAAAAGAAACAGCCCGACCTTTCTTCCCGATAATAAATAATCATTCGCATCGCTTTCTGTTTTCCTTCCTGCATAAAATCCGATAAAGAGAATGGAAGCAAAAAAGAACAGGATAATAATAATATCAATCGAACTGAAAGAGATCATATTTTATCATTGTGTTAAAATCCCTAATAATAAAAATTATCCCCTTTCTGATTTGAAGCTGAATAGAATTTGAAGTGGATACATTACTTGTACTTTCTTTTTCACCGAAGGGAAGTGATATGTTTATTAACGCGTACTTTAATCCTTTAGAAGTAATTTTAGTTTTTTTATCAAAACCATAAAGTGAAATAATTTCACCTTTTTGTGTTTTTAACCGAACATCTCCAGTATAAGGTTTGAGATAAGAATTCTCCGCAACTAATGAGAGTTTTATTTTGCTGAAAAACTTTAATACAATTCCAAGGTTGCATATTGTGTGATCTAACCTGTTACCAGTGACACTAATTAATAGTGCTTCATCAAATTTATTTTTTATAACAAATTTCAAACACTTTTCAACATCGGTATCGTTTTGTCTTTTGTACTGCAAAATCTTTGAAGTATTTTTGAATTTTTTAATTGCTTCTTTACTTATTGAATCGAGATCACCGATAATATAATCGGGAGTTAAACCCAATCTCAAAGCGGAGTCTGCACCACCATCTGCGCATAGTAAAGTATCGAAACTATTCCTTTGGAAGAATGTTATTACACTTTTTCGGAGCGGTTTACCGTTAGCAAGTATTATGCATTTTTTCAAATTAGTTAGCCTTTTTTTTCAAGAGTATAATCTGTTGGGTAAAAACCCAAAATACTTTTTTGTAATGTTTACCCCGACCTAAAGGTCGGGACTATTCAATTATTCATTATGAATTGCCACGACTTTCAAGTCGTGGGAGAAAATAATATAGAACAAGTGGGCTTTAGCCCAAACATTTCCATTTATAATCCAACTTGCAACCCAGCAAGCCAATTCCGTTCTGCAGCGGGGAAGAATTCCTTACCAATTGCATAAGCTGAGTATAAATTATCAAAAATATTATTTACCTGAACAAAAATTTTCCAGGGAGTTAATGCATTAAAAAGATAAAATTCGTAGCTCGCCAAAAAATCGGAGACAAAATATGCTTCGTTTACGTTATCCGAATAACTAACAAAACCGGGAAAAGTCTGCAAATAATTTTTCAGATTGTTATCATAATTATCTGAGAGGAATTCGCCGACATACTTTCCGCTCCATCTAAAATACCAACCGTTGTAATTATAAGCTAAACCTAAATTAGCCATATAATCCGGGAAACCGCTAATTCTGTTTCCGCTTAGATCGATAAAGTTTTCTTCATCCATAAAATATTTCCCATCCTCAATTGTATTTCGGCTGAAAGTCCCGTTACCGAATAATTCAAATCGATTCTTAATAAATCTATAGATAAATGAAAGCTCAACTCCGGCATGAACAGTTCTATCAACGTTGCCCGTAACCGGCTGCCCAAATCTATCCACCTGACCGTTCTTAACAATTTCATCATTAAAAAGCATATAGAAAAGATTTAATGTTAACGAATAATCTATTCCGTTAAGTGCAGCACCAAGTTCTATGTTATTCATTGTTTCCGGCTGCACAAGAGGTTTATCAAAATTAAATGTGCCATCAGGATTTAGCTTAAATTGAGGAACTGCGCCTCCGCTTGATTCAGCAGCATCGTAATAGTTTTTTAATCGTGGTTCACGCGAAACACGGGCAAACGAAAAGTAAATATTTAATGGATTTACAGGTTTGAAATTAATTCCTATCCTGGGATTAAAAAATAAATTATTTATTGCAAAATCTGTCCCAACGTATAATTCATCATACAGTTTATATTTATGATAAGCCAACTGAAACTCGCCAAGCAGATTCCAATGTTCATTTAAAGTATATGATTCGTTCACAAATACACTTGCAATATCTTTTCCACCACGATAAGAGTAATAACGATATTCCTTTGTAACTTCAGGGGGAAGATTCTCTGCAAAATTAATACTTCCCCAGTGAATTGATTTATGATTTCTAATTTCTGCACCGAAAAATAATACGCCGTTATCATGATTTAAACTAAATCTTGGTATCCAACCATACTGAGTATTTTCTACCATTGCTCTGATTAATGCATTCGTTGGAACAAAACTTGAATCAAAACCATTTTCTTTTAATCTAAAATAATCATCAATGAAAACCGACCAGGAGCCATCAAAATCAAAAAAGCCATCCCCTTTTATAAGGAATAAAGCTGAATTAAATTTTAAATCATTATTTATCTGCCATTCATTTAGTAGTTCAAAATGGGGCTGTGAAAAATTTTCAATCTCCTCAGGTCTCCTATCTATAGTAAATGTGTAACTGTCTTCATCCGCTTCCCAAAATGAATAATTCGCTCTTCTTAAATTTCTATCCTTTACAGCAAACTTTGCCACACCCGTATATCCTAATCCATCTGCAACTGGTCCGCCGTAAAAGTTAAACTGAGTTGTGAAGTCTTTATCATAACGAACCGCCGAAAGGAAGTAAGATTTAAAATTAACCCATGTTAAATCTTTATAACCCGAACTGAGTATCTGACCGAGTTTAGCATAAACAGAATATTTATTATCAATCAATCCGCTAGAAAAAGCAACGGAATATTTTCGTGTAACATAAGAGCCGTAAGAGGCAGATAGTTCGAGCTTTGGTTTGTTGGAAAATGACGAGGTGATAATATTAATTGAACCGCCGATTGCCGGATACCCAAAAACACCTGAGCCGGCTCCGCGCTGTACCTGTATTAGTTCTGTACTTGCAAGCAAATCTGGGAAATCCAACCAATACACATTATGATCTTCCGGATCGTTCTGTGGAATTCCATTTATAGATACAGAAATTCGGCGTTGATCAAAACCGCGGATGCTGATATAATTATATCCAATTGCATTTCCGCCTTCGGAATAAAATGTTGTTGAAGGAAGATCACTAAGATATTTCGGAATATCGTAAATAGTATAAATCTTTTCAATCTCTTTTTGTTTTATCTGATCGAATGTGATTGGTGTGATTCCTTGCTTGCCCACAGTTGCTTCTACAAGAATTGTTTGCGAAGAAAGAATTTTTGAACTAAGATAAAAGAGAAAAATTGTTTTCCCGTCCTCTGTGGTTTTGGATTGGAGTTTTGGAATATCCTCAAAAGTAATATTCCTATCTTCATAACCAACATAAGTGATTATTAGCTTATCACCCTCTTTAAATTCCCTCAGAATAGTGAAATCCCCATTTTCATTAGTGAAGGTTCCCGTTGTTGTTTCCCCAATTAAAATTATATTGGCGTTAGCCAATGGTTTATCTGTTCCAACATCTATAACGTTTCCGTTAAAGATTTGCTTCTGTCCAAAGACGAAAACATTTAAAAACAGAAAAAGAATAACTAAGATTTTCATAGTTTATCTCCATTAAAACTAAAAAAGCCGTTTTATGTCCGAAGCACTACTTCGGAGAAACGGCTAAAATCCTAATTATTCTTATCAATATTATTTTAGCCCGTTTCCCTACGCTGGCATTATCCAGATCAGGTTAAAGGGTATTATCTCAGTCATCCCATGGCGTGGGATAACACCCCTAACGGCCTCTAAAAATATTTATTTACATTTTAAAATTAGTATAAGGTTTTGGTTAAATCAACCCACTTTAAGTTTTTGTCCTGTTTTTATTTTGCTATTTGATAGATTATTTAACGATTTAATTTTTTGAATGGTTGTATTATATTTTTTTGCAATAGAATAAAGTGATTCACCTCTCATGACGAGATGATAGTTGTTTGTACTTCCAGTTAAAATTTCGCTGCCTTTTTTAATTTTAAGTGTATTGCCGGCAATAATTTTATTACTCGATAAATTGTTCCAGCTCCTTATTGAAGAGATGGAGACTTTGTATCTCTCTGCAATCTGACTTATTGTTTCGCCTTTTATAACTTTATGGTACGTGTAATTATCTGATTTAACAGTGCTTGTTGTTGTTACATTTTTTTGTGCAGTTGAGTTTGTATAAATTTTTAATTTATTACCTGTGATTATTTTATTACCTGATATTCCATTCCACTTGCGAATATCGCTTGCCGAAACTCCGTATAGTTCAGCTATCGCTCCTAAATTATCTCCCTTTTTAATAGTGTAATTTAAGAAGCTTCCGGAAGTAGTTTTTGTAGTAGTATTATCTCTTTTGTCAGTATAAGAATCAGAATATACTTTAAGAGTTTTACCTGCAATTATTTTATTACCATATATGTCGTTCCAGTTACGAATATCGGAAGCGCGCACATTGTAAAGTTCAGCAATTCCTCCGATAGTATCGCCGGACTTTATTTTATAATAATTTACATTAGAATTAGATGTAGAAGATTTTGTTTCGTTCACATCGGCAAATTGGTAATTTGTAAAAATCTTTAATGTTTGTCCCGCAATAATTTTATTACTTTTCAGTCCATTCCATCTTCTAATATCCCTGGTCTTTACACCGTACATTTCGGCAATTTTACTTATAGTATCGCCTTTGCGCACTCTGTACCTATTTAAATTTGCTTTAGTATTTTTATAAACTTTATTTGTGCTTACAATGCTTGTTGTTGGTGTTTTCCCTCCTGTATATAATTTAAGTTTTTTACCTGCTATAATTCTATTGCTGCTGAGATGATTCCATTCTTTAATCTCACTAATTTTTACACCGTATCGTGAAGCAATAAGACCAAGACTTTCACCTCTTCTTATTTTATGATAAGTTATCTGACTTTCAAGTACTGCTTTCTCTTCAATCTTTGTAGTTTTATCAATGCTTGTAAAATAATCTTCGTTTTCTTTTGGTACGTAAATTTTTAATTTCTGTCCAACTCTTATTGTTGTTGTATAAGGAATGTTATTCCAGTTTCTTATATCACTTACTCTTGAATTAAATCTATCTGCAATACCTAAAAGGCTATCATCTTTCTTTACGCTGTACTCAACAGAAACATATCCTTCCGGAATTACGGGAGCAGATACAACACGTTCTTCAATTGTTTCTGTTTCATTTGTTGCTTCATTACTAACTGCAACAATTGTATTCCCTGTAGTCGTGGTTTCCTTACCGTTAGAGTTTCCATTAAGCTTTGCATATGGTGATTCATAATTTTCATCGGTATTATTTCCATTTTCTAAAGCTAACTGAGTATCGGTATTAAATGCGTAATCATTTTCCTGCGGATCAATAAGCACAGGAATTTTCAATTTAACTCCGGTATATAATTTTGATTTGGTTGAAATATTATTAGCATCGGCAAGATCGTAAACCGTAACATCATATCTTTTAGCAATGCGCGATAAATTCTCTCCTCTTATTACTGTATGAACAAGGAAAGTGCGTTTAGCTGATTCCGGAATATTTTCCATTCGTGATACAAATATTTCTAAAGAACCTTTCGGAATTTTCAACGGATACCCACCTTCATATTCAGGCGGAGTGCTTAACTGAGTTAGTTCGGGATTCATATCCATTAATATTTCGAGGTCGGTTTTTGCACTCGAGGAAAGGAAACCGAGATCTATTGCACCGTTAACATGGTAAGTTTCATATTTATAAGGTTCATCATATTGGATATTTGTGAAACCATAAGCTTCCGGATCCATTGCAATCAAACAAACTGCAATGTATTGCGGAACATAATTTCTTGTTTCTCTTGGTAAGTATCTTCTTATTTCCCAAAAATTTTCACCGCCCGATTTACGCATTGCTCTTCTAACTCTTCCCTCACCGGAATTATAAGCAGCCAGAGCAAGATACCAATCACCAAATGTTTCATATAGATCTTTTAAATGTTTAGCAGCCGCAATGGTAGATTTTTTCGGGTCCCTTCTTTCATCAACATAAAAATCAGTTTCAAGTCCGTATATTTTTCCGGTTGATTTTATGAACTGCCATAAACCTACAGCACTTGCCCACGAACGTGCTCTTGGATTTAAACCACTTTCCATCATACTTAAATATTTTAATTGATCGGGAAGTGACTCTCTTGAAAATGTTCTGGACATCATAGGAAAGTATTTTCCCGAACGGGAAAGCCAATTGTACATTACCGTAGTACCTTTGCCGGTAAAGTAATCTATATATCTATCTACATAGGAGTTTACTTCGAGTGGAATATCGGCTGCAATAACTTCAGTAATATGTCCGTTTTCCGAGGATGATAATTCCAACTCGGCAACTGATTCTTTCATCCATTCTTCATACGCAGCAAATGAAATACCTTCGGGTGGTTCATCCAAACTATCTATGAATGCTTTGTAATCTTCGATTATTGCATTTGCTAACTCAACATAAGCATCGTTTTGCTCTATGCCCGGATAGTAACTAAGATTATTAATATTTCGTAACGCTGCTTCAAAATATTCTACAGTTGAAGTAACATCACTTTCTTCTTTCTTTTCAAGAGCAAACAGATAATTCTGCCTTGCTTGTTCAAGCATTTCTGAAACAATGCTGTTCTTTTTGTATTTATCCTGATTTGATGAAGATCTATCCTCTTTTGTGATTTCAGTATTTCCACCACAGGAATTGAAAAACATTGCTATTATTAACAGAATAGCAAATCGTAACAGATATTTTATCATTCGTTCTCCAAATTGAAACTTTGAACCTAAATTTATCATTTAGAATTGGTTTTATCAAGCATAAAATTAGATGATTTCTGTAATCTTATGTTTTTTAAGGAGTTATAATTCATATATTTACAAAGGAATATTGCTGTGCTTCTTTTTCGGATTAGTATCAACTTTCGTGCGAAGTAAACTGAAAGCATTTATCAATTTTATTCTTGTTTCACTCGGTAAAATTACATCATCTACAAAACCTCTTTCAGCAGTAATGTAAGGATTGGCAAATTTTTCTCTGTATTCATTTATTTTTTTATCGAGTTCTTTGTCCGGATCTTTTGCAGCCGAAATTTCCTTTTTAAAGATGATCTCCACAGCACCTTTTGGTCCCATTACTGCAATTTCAGCAGATGGCCAGGCAAAGTTAAAATCGCCGCGTATATGTTTGGAATTCATTACATCGTAAGCGCCGCCGTATGCTTTTCTTGTAATTACTGTTACCTTCGGTACTGTTGCTTCGCTGAAAGCAAAAAGTAATTTTGCGCCGTTACGAATTATCCCATTCCATTCTTGATCGGTTCCGGGTAAAAATCCTGGTACATCTACCAGCACTAAAATAGAGATACCAAACGCATCACAAAATCTTACAAACCTCGCTGCTTTTACCGAAGCATTTATATCGAGAACACCGGCTAAAACAGAAGGTTGGTTCGCAATTATTCCAACAGAAGTTCCTCCAATCCTTGCAAATCCGCAGATGATATTTTCAGCGTAATATTTATGGACTTCAAAAAAATCATTTTCATCAACCAACAGGTTAATGATCTCTTTCATATCGTAAGGTTTATTCGGATTAGCTGGTACAATTTTATCAAGTTTGGGTTCCGGTTTAACAGTGCTTTCATCCAATTCAAATTCAGAAGGTTTATCCCTGTAATTAAGCGGAATGTAACTCATAAGTTTTCTAACGTTCAATAGTGTTTCAACTTCGTTATCATAAATGAAGTGAGCAACACCGCTTTTTGTTGCATGAGTTTCTGCTCCCCCTAAATCTTCAAAAGTAACATCTTCGTGCGTAACAGTTTTTACAACGTTTGGTCCTGTAACAAACATATAGCTCGTATTTTTTACCATAAAAATAAAATCAGTAATAGCAGGTGAATAAACTGCACCGCCGGCACAGGGTCCAAGTACAACAGATATTTGCGGGATTACTCCAGAAGCAAGAGTATTTAAAAGAAAGATATCAGCATAACCGCCAAGACTAACAACACCCTCCTGTATTCTTGCACCACCGGAATCATTTAAACCGATAACGGGAATTCCCGTTTTCATAGCCATGTTCATTATCTTAACTATTTTTTCGGCATGAGTTTCGGAAAGTGATCCGCCAAAGACTGTAAAATCCTGGCTGAACAGAGCTATTGGTCTGCCATCAATTTTTGCAAAACCGGTTACCACACCATCGCCGGGGAAATGCTGTTTATCTAAACCAAATTCGGTTGCACGGTGTTTCACAAATGCATCAATTTCATCAAAGCTGCCTTCATCAACTAGCAACTCTATTCGTTCTCTTGCTGTAAGTTTTCCTTTATCGTGCTGGGTTTTTATCCTTACTTTACCACCGCCGAGTTTTGCTTTCTCTTTTAATTTTTTTAGTTCTTCAATTTTATCTTTCATTGCGGGAACCTTAGGTATTATTTAATTATCGGATTTTAAATTTAGTTATTAATGATTTATGATTTAACACAATTATAATTCACTTAAAATGATAATCTTATTCAAACCAAAAACGGATTATGAAGTTTTTCGTAACCGATTGTGCTTTCATCACCATGCCCAGGATAAATTAGAATATCATCGGGCAGCGAAAATAATTTGGCTTTTATTGATTCAATCAACGTGTTATAATCACCACCGTAAAGGTCTGTTCTCCCAATGCCTTCTCTGAACAGTACATCCCCTGTAATGCAAAATTTACTTTCATCAAAATACAAACAGAACTCTCCCGGCGAGTGACCCGGCGTAAATAAATTACTAAATGATTCGTTACCTAATATTATTCTTTCATCTTCGGTAAGATACTTATCGATTTTCGGAAGTTTGCCGAGTGTGACCCCAAACATTTCAGCTTGTTTATCTGCATTATCGTATAACGGAAGATCTTTTTCGGGAATGTAGTAAACCGGATTATACTTTTCTTTAACAAATCTGCAGCCCAAAATATGATCTATATGGCAATGAGTGTTAATTAGATATTTTATATCCAATGAGTTTTCTTCAATGAAAGATTTAAATTCACGCTCTTCTTGTTCATCATTCATCCCGGGGTCAACAACTGCTGCCTCGTGCGACTGCTCATCCCAAACTACAAATGTATTTTCCATAAATGGATTAAAGGTAAATTTTTTTATCTTCATAAGGTAAGAATCTATCTTTTAAAATTTTTATTTATGCGCCCAAATAACTTTTTAGTGTAATTGTTGAAATTATCCTTAGTCTCCTCGATTGAATCTCCGCCGAATTTAATTATTAAGTGTTCTGCAATTACCCAGGCAAGCATACTTTCTGCAATAACAGCACAGGCAGGAACAGCAACAAAATCACTTCTCTCTCTTCGTGCATCAACTTTACGCATGGTAGAAAGATCAACACTTTCAATCGGGCTCATTAAAGTTGCAATAGGTTTCATCGCTGCACGAACAATTATCGGAAGCCCCGTACTTATACCTCCTTCAATTCCTCCGGCACGATTTGTTTTGCGTGTAAAATTATTTCCGATTTTAATTATTTCGTCATGCACTTTCGAGCCATAGAGTTCTGCCTCTTCGAATCCTGGTCCAATTTCAACTCCTTTAACAGCATTGATTGACATGATAGCCGCTGCAATGGCTGCATCAAATTTTCTATCATAATGGACAAAACTTCCGAGACCAACCGGCACTCCTGTGGCTACAACAATAAAAGTGCCTCCGAGAGTATCACCTTTTTTCTTTGCAGCTTTAATTTTATTAATTATACTTTGTTCATGATTTTTATCTAAAACGCGCACATTACTTTCATCAGCTTTTTTAGCCAAACTCCATGCATTAAAATCTTTTCTAATTTTATTTTGGAAGAGCGTTTCTGCAAAATTTTGATTAGCATAAACTCCCCCGATACTTTCAATAAAACTGCCAACCTTTATTCCAAACTCTTCTAAAAATTTACGTGCAATTGAACCGGCGGCAACACGTGCAGCAGTTTCTCTTGCGCTCGATCTTTCAATCGAATTTCTTATATCATCAAAACTGTATTTAGAAATTCCAACTAAATCTGCATGACCGGGACGAGGAATGGAAACTTTGGATTTGCTGCTGTACGGCTTTTCGACATCCATTATATCGAGCCAGTTTTTCCAATCGTTATTATTAATCAGAAGAGAGATTGGCGAACCGAGAGTTTTTCCTCCTCTTATTCCGCTTAAAATTTCTGCAGCGTCGGATTCAATTTTCATCCTTCCGCCTCTTCCGTATCCCATTTGTCTTCTTTTCAAATGAAGATCGATATAACTTTTCTTAATGGAAAGATTTGCCGGAAAGCCCTCAACAATAGTTGTTAACGCCTTGCCGTGTGATTCGCCTGCTGTTAAAAATCTTATCATAAATAATTTATTGAATAATGTAGCTTAAATATAAAAAAACGCCCGAAATATTCGGGCGTCTTATGTTAAATATTTACTGGTTGTTTATTCTGGAATTTCCAACCCAATGAACCTTGTGTTACCTTGTTTATCCACTACTTTCAATAATAATGCAGAGCCGCGTTTTGCATCTACAATATCTGTTAGTTCATTTACATCATTTATTTCTTTTTTATCCGCTTCAAGAATAACAAGTCCTGCAAATAATCTTTGATCTTCAGCTTTACTGAACGATTTGACTTCATTAATTAAAACTCCATGATCAACATCATACTCTTTCATTTCCCTATCATTTAAATTCTTTACAGTTAAACCGATATCCTCATAATTTGCAATTGTCTGATTCTTTTTCTGATCACTTACACCGCCTTTTTTATCTGCGATAGGTTCAGCTTTAGAATCGTCATCTCTTGCTTTAAGAGTTACCTTTTTGTCTAAAATTTCACCATCACGGAATATTTTAAGCGTGATTATTGTGCCTGCAGTTTGTGCAGCAACATAACTTTGTAACTGGTTCGGGGCATCAACTTCTCTGCCGTCAACTTCCAGGATAACGTCTCCCGGTTTCAAATCGGATTCTTCGGCAGCACTGTTTTCCAGTACACCTTGAATAATAATTCCTCTCGGTCTATCCATTCCAAGTGATTTAGCCATCGCATCATCAACTTCACTTATGTTTACACCGATATAGCCACGGCTAACTTTACCATGAGCAATTAGGTCTTTAACTACAGCTTTTGCAAGATTTATTGGGATTGCGAAACCATAACCAATGTACGTTCCTGTTCCTGATGTTGCAATAGCAGAGTTAACACCAACAACTGCACCCGATAGATCTACCAAAGCACCTCCGCTGTTTCCCGGGTTAATTGCTGCATCTGTTTGGATAAAATTCTCTACTCCGTAACTATCTCTTATCAATCCAAGTTGTCCTCTTCCAATCGCACTTATTATTCCTGCAGTAACAGTTGAAGCTAATGAAAGAGGATTTCCGATTGCCATAACCCACTGACCTACTTTCAACTCATCTGAATCTCCAAGATAAGCAAGGGGTAAATTTTCTGCATCAATTTTTATAACTGCAAGGTCGGTTAATGGATCGGTTCCAATAACGGTGGCATCAAATCTTCTTTTATCGTACAATCCAACGGTTACCTTGTTTGCATTTTCAACAACGTGGTTATTTGTTATGATATAACCATCAGCAGAAATAAGTATACCACTGCCTGAACCTTTTTGTTCTTTCGGTAAATCTTTGAATGGAAAGAAAAAGAAATCGCCATGGGGGTTTTTACCTCTATCGGAAACAACTGTAATCTGCACAATTGCAGGAGTAACTTTTTCTGCCGTTTCAATAAATGCCTGTCCAAATGATGAAGCATCCGCATCAAGTGAAACGGGAGGATTATCTGCACCCAATTTTACATCCGCAATACCGGGTCTTACCACACCGAAGCCCGATACTAAAATGGCACCAAATAATATTCCGATAAACAATAGAACAACAGCACTTACAATGCCTTTTATTTTCATAATAGTTTCTCCAAATAATTAATGTTTATTAATCTTTATAATACAATAATAAAATCTTCAACCCATCTGAAAAATAGAATAATTAATCCCCATAAAAACAGACAACCATTTAATTTTTTATAGCTTCCCATTTCAATGAGACTAGCAGTTAAAAATAATCAATTTTTTAGAAGTATCTTTTTATTTATTCTACTTTCAAAATGCTTTGAATGATTGAATTCCTTTAAAATTAGATATATGAAATTTAAGATAATTCTCGAAAAAATCATTTGCATTTTTAATAGTATAATTATTTACAGATTGGATAGATTTATTTGCTTTTAAACCATGAAGATAATCAAAAAGTTCCGGATTAATTTCATAATTGTTAATATTTTCAGTTTTACAGTCCTCACACAACAAACCACGGTTGTAGTTATAACCGAGAATTTTATTTCTTAAATCATCTTTACCGCAAACAGAGCATTTAAATAATTGTAATTCGTAACCAACTTCTTCAATAAAAAATAAGAAAAATCTGCCGAATAATATTTCAGGTCTTTCATTTGATGAATCAAACAAAGATAAGATCCTTACAATTCCTTTAAATATTTTTACGTTAGGTTCATTTTCGGGGCTTAATTTTTTTACCAACTCAATTACTGCGTAAGCATACTTTAATCTTTCTAAATCTTCTTTTAGATGATGGAAATGTGAGATGATCTCCGCTCCCGATAATAGCTGTACATCCCTTGATTCCTTTTTATAGAAAACAATCTCAAGATGATTTAACGGATCGACAATCATTCCTATTTTTGATTTTGGACTTCTGCCACCTTTTATAATAACTGACATCTTACCGGAATCTTTTGAATATAGAGAGGCAATGATACTACTATCCCTGTAATTAATTTTGCTGAGAACCACAGCTTCTGTTTTAATTATTTCACTCATCTGATAAAATTATACGGAAAGTTAAATACACCTTCCTCTGTTATAATTCCAGTGATCAAATGAGACGGAGTAATATCGAATGCAGGGGTGAATGCATTGTAAGAAGGAGATAAGATTTGACTTTGACTAATAGCAAGCAATTCCCGTTTATTCCGGTACTCAATATTAATTTCATCTCCCGAAGCAATCGTTCTGTCAATAGTAGTGGAAGGAGCAGCAATATAAAAAGGTATTTTGTGATGATAACTAAGTAATGCAAGATTGTAAGTGCCAATTTTATTCGCCGAATCTCCGTTAAGTGCGATTCTGTCTGCTCCTGTTATTACAAGATCGACTTTTTTTTGCTTCATTAAAAAAGCCGCTGAGGAATCTGCTAGAAGAGCAAAAGGAATACCACATTTTTCAAGTTCAAAAGCAGTTAATCGTGATCCTTGAAGCAGTGGACGAGTTTCATCTGCATAAACAAACTTTACCAGTTCATTTTCAAATGCAGTTTTTATAACGTTGAATGCCGTTCCATCGCCACCTGTTGCCAATTTACCTGTGTTGCAATGAGTAAGAACTGTTGCCCTTGTTTTGAATATAGCTAAACCGTTCCTGCCTATCTTACAACAAAACTCTTCATCTTCTTTATGTATACTTTTTGCTTTGGCTAATAATATCTCGTACAGATTAGCTGAATCTTTATTCTCTTCAAAAATGTCTTTCATTGTTTTTAAAGCAAAAAAAAGATTAACTGCTGTTGGTCTTGTATCACTTAGTCTTTTGTATGCAGTATAAAATTGTTCGGTAAAATTTTCGTTTACAGTTTTTATGGATAACGCAAGTGCATAAGCCGCGGAAATTCCTATTAAAGGTGCACCGCGTATTTCAAGCTTTTCAATTGCTTCGGCAACACGTTCGTACTTTTCCGTCTCAATGTATTTTTCTTCTAAGGGAAGTTTAGTTTGATCAAGGAAAACTAGTTTATCGTTTTCTCCGGGAGAGTCATTTCGGACAAATTTAAGGGAGAAATAATTACTCTGTTTCATCAATTCTCGAAATGTTCAAAAATTCTCTGTACCTATCCTGTATTTGCAAATAAGAAAGTTCTTCCAATCCTTTTGTACTAAACTTTTCAACACAGAAAGAAGCCATTGAACTACCATAAATAACTGCACTTTTCAAATTGTTGGGAGAAAGGTCTCTGGTTTTAAAAAGATATCCAGTAAAACCACCGGCAAAAGAATCGCCTGCACCAGTGGGATCATAAATCATTTCCATAGGATATGCAGGTGCTGAAAAGATTGTTTCATCGGTGAACAACATTGCGCCATGCTCGCCCTTTTTAATTATTAAAGTCTGTGGCCCTAAATCCATTATCATCTTTGATGCTTTAATAAGATTTGGTTCCTGAACTAGAAGCCGTGTTTCAGAATCATTTATTATCAGTACATCAACCCGTTTAAGTAGTTGCAGCAATTCTTCTTTCTTACCTTCAATCCAGTAGTTCATCGTATCGCACACTACTAATTGCGGTTCAATCATCTGTTCCAACACTTTCAACTGCAATGTGGGATCGATATTACCGAGACAAACATATTTTGATTTTTTAAACTTTTCAGGAATTACCGGATCAAATTTTTCAAATACATTTAAGTCGGTAAATAAAGTATCACGAACATTTAAATCATAATGGTATTTTCCACCCCACCGAAATGTTTTGCCTTCTTCTTTTTGCAATCCTTCCAGATCAACACCATGATCCTCAAGCATTCTTACATATTCATCAGGAAAATCATTGCCGACTACCCCGACCAATTCAACAGGACCTGAAAAGTAACTTGCTGCAAGTGATATGTAAGTTGCAGAACCGCCAAGTGCACCTTCAACTTTATCGAAAGGTGTGATAACCGTATCTAAAGCGAGTGATCCGACAATTAATAAACCCAATATGGTTTCCTTTTAAATTTTATAAATTAAGTTCTAAAAATAATTAAAATGAGAATGAAAGCACAATTTCAGTACAATGCACTAAAATCAATTTCTACTACAACAAATTTCAGAAAACTCTTCTCATTTAAAAAATATTCTTCAATCAGTTCAACAGCTTTTCGCTGACCATCCCATGCAAGTAATCTTTTTGCTTCATCCGAAGTTACCCATTTGTATTCGCTGTGCTCATCACTGATGATTACCTTTGAATCTTTTTTTACCTGAACTGCAAACACAGGGATTAAACAAATTGAATCGGATTGTGAAGAATAAAATGAATTTACTTTTGGTGCAATCCACATCTTTAGTGGTGTTAGATTTGTTTCTTCCCTGAGTTCTCTCAAAGAAGTTTCAAAAGCTTTTTCGTTCTCCTTTATTTTACCGGAAACCATCTGCCACACAGCAGGATATATTTGATCTTTGGCTCTCTTCAAAAGAAGAAACTCAATTCCACTTTCAGATTCTCTGAATATATGTGCTTCTATTAAATTTGAAATGATTTTCATTCTCTAAACCTTCATAAAAATATTTAATAACTTACTATTTAAGTTTTTGGTTGTATGGCTGAATGATTGAATACATGACTGCATGGTTGTATGTAAAAAATTAATCACAGATAAATTCATACAGTTATGCATCCATGCAACCATGCATACATTTAAAAATACGCTCTCGCTTCCGCACGGGCAGTATGAATCACTCTCTGAGCTCCATGCAGTCTGCCCTCATAATTAACCGTAATTTGTAAAAACGATGCGACACGGTAATCGAAATTGAATCTTGCAAAATAATTTTTACCTAACTGGTTGCTGCCTGTTAATTCAAAAGGAATAAAATTTTCCGCAGTGTTTGCAATCAGTTCACTTCTTTCAAATTCAATTCTTAATCTTCCCAGCCCGGTAAACGAAAGGTTGAATCTCAACCGCTGTGAATTTAAATCAACAACAGTTGGTATCTCCGGGAAAGTATCTTCACTTTTTCCAACTTTTATAACAAAACCAACTTCAAGATTTCTATTAGGTCTGTATGAAAAATCTGAAGTGATATTATTTTCTGTAATTGCCAGATTCCGGGTTAGGTTGTTAGCCGATGTATTGTTATTTGTTTTATTCGCGATATCTGTTTGATTGCTAAACTCTCTTACCATCCTAAACCTTATTCTCAAACTTCGTTCGCGGATATAACCTCTTTCAATTCCTGCATTAAATTCACTCATTTTGTTGTTTTGCAGAAACCTGAACCTAAAGGACAGTTCTGAACTGTTTTCATTAATAAATATATCCTGTTGGAAGAAATTAGTGCCGCGAATTGTTGTACCTTCAACCTGGAAACGATTGAAATCGAGAAGATAAATTTTTGAAAAATCTTCCTCTCTTGTGATCTCTTCAATTCTCCAAACGGTTTCAGTTGAGAGTGGTTTAAGGATGCTACCCAGAACACTTTTTCTGTAGAAAATTTCTGCATATTTAATTTTCCACCGAGTACTTGCTCTCAGCTCAATAACCGGAAATAATTCGTCAGATGGTATTGTTATCAAAATAAAATCCCCATCAAAAACGGTTGGAGCAAATTCCTCTTCATCAGCAATACCGTTATTGTTCAAATCGCCAAGATAAATATAATTTCCTGTTCCGCTTTCAACCGGGATGAATACTTTTTCCAATCGTGCAGACATTTTTGTTGATACTTCGTAAAACAGGTTTCCGTTGAGAATGGGATCCCAAAATTTAAATTTTGATGTTGAACGCACAAGAATGGTCTGATTATCTAATGAACCCATCTGTTTGAACTTCTCAGTAAATTTTCTATCTCTGAATGTAAGATTAAAAACCGAGTTAATTTCTTTAATACCGCCGTAAGCTAATTCGAAATATTGTGTTGTTGCACGTGCTTCTTTTTCCATTATTCCATTCAAAGGAAGGTAATCATCACGAAGAGAATATTTTGCACTAATCTTCAAACCATTAAGATTTATAAGCTGCAAATAAGGATTTACTTCAAGATACTTAAGACTTCCTGCAGTCAGTGAATCTTTATCGGCTCCTTTATTTTCCTTATCTTCTGCAAGAAATTCGATACCGGGTTTAAGTTTCCAGAAAATAAGATAACCATTACCCTGCTGCCGCACCCAGTTTGTTTTAGTATTTAGATTTTCCGTTTCAACATAATCTAAGTTATAATCTAAGTTGTAATCATCTTTGTTTGAAATATTTAGGATGTTATTAAATCTGTTCGATTTAAAACTATTTCCTTTTCTTAAGAAACCGGCAAGAGATAACAAACTAACTTGCTGAACAGGTAGTAGAGTTAATCTTACTTCTCTGAGTGATTCATCCTCTCTGATTGTTGTAGGAGAAATATTATAATCACGTTGGAATTCAACCTGGTTTATTCTTTCCGGTGTAAAGAACTTGCCCTGAATGAAACGGTCTTTATACGATAATCCGATTTTGCCAAGATTTAAAGAGCCTAAACTGACATCACTTGGTTTAATTTTTATTAAGACATTTGTAGCATAACCAAAATTATCTCCATCATCCTTGTTAGATAATTTATTTCTGTCCCAATAACTCCCGGCATACTCAACATTAATTTGTATGTTATCAAACGGGTTGTAGCTTAGCGCAAAGTTGCCCAATTTATTTTCTTCGGGAATAGGCAGGAAGATGATTGGGAGATAACTTCCCTCACTAATTCCAACAAACTTAAAATTACCAATCGCTTCTCTTATGTAATCACCTAATCTCTCGCCAATAAAGCTGAAAGAAACATTATATATTGCTGAAGAATCGCCGGGATTATAAAAGTAGTAAGTAAACGGTACATTGTTTATAAGTGTATCAACTGCTGCATAAACACCTTTCCTATTACCGAGAGAATCTTCAGGGGCTAACGTTACACCCGATTTAGTTGCTTTTAATCGGTCATCACCCGCATTCGAAATAATTTCTTTATCTTCATCGGTAAGAGTGATATCTATCGGTGCATTTTCATCATCACCTTCCTGTATATACTGGAATTGTATATTTAACTTATTATTAAAAAAATTCGAAGTTCCTCCACCACTAAAAAAGTTACGGGCAAACTTTCTGTCGGTATATTCAAAATCAACGTCTATTCTGCTTGCTGCTGTAATTAATCTTTGCGGAGTAAAGGTTATGGTAGCATTTGCGTATTCAATGGTGTAATCGTTATTCTCACCCCGATACATTATTATACCATCAATAAATACTTTTTCAGTTCCCGCAATAACTATGATATTTTTTTCGCCATTAATTCCGGCTAATGCATAAGGACCCTGCACCCCATCCGTACCTCTGAATTTATTAATATTAAACTTTCCGCGTGAACTTGCAATTGCTAAATATGCTGCGTGTTCATCCATAAAAAATTCACCCATAAGTCCCTGAAGTTTTCTGCTTATAACGCCAAACTCACCAATCCTTTTTGTTAATTGATAGTCACCAAAAGTACCGACTGCATTGGGATGTTTTATTTGGATGAAAACCTTATCAAGTTCTTCTAATCGTTCAGTATTTCCTTCCGGTTGGATGGGAGTATTTTCATCCGTTAAAGCAGCAACAATTTCAATGTCATCCGAAAGTTTTCCGGAAATCTGCAAACGCAATCCGCTGTTAAGTGAAAAATCTTTTGTTGTTCCTACAGTAAATCCTCTTATCAATGTACCGCTCTTTTGTATACCCGGTCCGAATATAGCTTCGGGAGTTAGCCCGCTGCTTATAATTTCAGATACACGAATTGTGTCACCAATTCTTTCATCATACTTCACCACCAAACTTCTTCGTTTATATTCTTTGTTAAGTGAGAGTCTAACGGTTTGGTAAGTAACATACAAAGTATCGAAAATGGAATACGGAAGTGAATCGGAAATTGTGAAAGTGGCAGTGGCATAATTAAACTGGTAATCTTTAAATCTTTGCAATAATGAATCGCGTAAAACTATCTTCTCCGTAAAAGGAATTATGGATACACCTGAAAGATTATATTTATTTTCAAAACTAATTGATATAGAATCAGTTACAACAACCGTGTTGTATTGATTCTGTCCATAAATAGCTGTTACTGCAAACAGAACGAAAAATATAATTAAAATTAATTTATATGCCGGTTTCAAACAAGGAAATTGTATTGTGAGTTTGAAATCTAAATTTATAAGTGGCTTTTATCAAGTCTATATTGAAAACATGATGGGAAAAATAATTTTATATTATTCAAGCAGATTGAAACAACATACCGGGTTCATTGCCGAATTGTGGAGGATAACATTAAATAATAACGTAGGGACATTGCGTGCAATGCCCCAACCAATAAGTATTTAGTATTTGATTGTACAATATATTAGTTTTAATTTTCTAACATAATTATGCAGGGGCTATTATATCTTTAAGTATTTCACTGAAGGAAGAGGAGTAATCCTCATATGCGCGGAAGGGGTAAATCCCAATAAAATTCATCAGTGAATAATATCAGGAACTAAAACAAGAGAATTTTAATAAAAATAAATTATTATAAAACTAGACAGATTTTTATCAGGATTAGAGGAGAGTCCTATAATCCTGTTAAGTAATAGTTATGCCTAAAACATTATGAAATATTCTGGTGACATAGGAGAAGAAATAGTATCAAGTTTTTTCGATACTAATTTTTCTGAAATATTATCATTTCGTAATCCCAAAACGAAAGATAACGCTCAAGTATCTGACATAATTGTTTGGTTAAATAGGTATGTGTTTTTAATTGAGGTAAAAACATTAGTATCAAGTAAATATTCATCAAACGATTGGGCAAAAGACAGAATAATTGAAGGTGTTGGACAACTAGAAAAAAACTATGAAAAGATTAAATCCAAAGAGGAAATTTTTCTCAACAATAAATATTATCACGTAAAATTAGACTGTGAAGGATTATCTAAAATATTTGGTTTAATTATTTTAGTACATGATGATGAATGTACAATTGAGCCTCATAACGTTTATGCCAATATTTATAACTCTAAACTTCCAATTCACGTTTTCTCATGGAATCAAATTAAAATAATTACCTCAGAAATTGATACTATTCCAGATTTCAAATATTATTTACAAGATAGGATTGATTTTGCTAGAAGGTCTGATATACCATTAAACAAAGAACTAGATGCGATTGGTTTATATAAAAAAGGTGGAAATGAATTCCCCAATGAAGCAGTTAATCTATCTATCTCAAATTATTGGCAAGAATATTTAAATTCAATGTCAGAGGAACGTGCTCGACGTGAAGAACATAATAAACAATCAAGGTGGTTAGATAGATTTGAATCTATTTTCACAGACACTAGAAAATTATTTCATGGTATACCTATTGGTTTACATTTTACATGGGTTTTTGCTGTGTTATGTAGACGTGAGCGTGCATCAATCGGTATTATATTTGAAACGGTGCAAGATAGATTTTTGGATGGTCATGATACGAGAATTTTCTCGTTCAAAGTTCCGGCTACGGGGCATTGGATGATTTTTTATTATTCCAAACATCAACCTGCTGAGCAACACAAAATATTATCAAAACTGGTTGATCAAAAATTAATTCAGCTAATTGAAGATGAAGATTTTCAGTATGCCGTTTTTGGATTTGGTATTCAAATTTCAACATTATTGCCCCCAGAAATAATGGGTCTATCAAATGCACTGCTGATTGGTGCTGATACTATCGCCGGTAAATATTCAAAACAAGATGTCACTGATGCTAAACAGATATGGGGAAACATAAAAGTTGGCACGATTGAGGAATTTCCATCAAGCTAAAGGTAAGGACTAACCAGTTTTACAAGCCGACCGCTTTAAACTGTTCGGCATTTGTATAGTTATATGGTTTCGTAGTAAAAGTTAATTGCTTTTTACAGTTGGTTACAATAAGAAAGTATTTATAAAATCGTTGGCATTGGTTTTTTAAGCTTCTTTGCTATGTTGGGCGGCGGCTTAAAAACAACGCCGTTAGGCTAAAGATCAATGATAGAAAGAAAAAGTAAAATAAAGGGCATTTTAGCAAAAATTAGAGCTGACATACAAGCTGATGTTATTCCTTGCATGAATGCAAACAATATTACTGGTGGATATTTTTCTGTTCCCTTAATTATTTTTTCTTTTATTGAATATTTAGGTATTCTATGGAAAAATCCAGTTGAACCGGACAAGAGAAACAAAAATAGGAGGAAAAATTATTATTCTAATAGTCATTTCCCAGATGCTGCCATACCTTATATTAGAAAGTATTTAGGTAAAGTTCGTCCAGAGTATAAAAAATATGGGGGATTGTTATACGGATTGTATAGACATTCATTAGTTCATCATTATAAACCTAATGCTATAATTCTAAACAATAAAGAAAAAATTTCTTGGGGGATACTAAAAAATTCTAAAAGTAATCATTTATCATGTGCTAAAGAGAAATATTCTGCACCAAACGGAAAATTGATAGGTCATACAATCCTGACAATTAATCTTGAAGTATTTTATCAAGATTTAATGAAATCTATAGATGAATTTGAAAAAGATGTTTTAAAATACTCAAGTGTTTGTAGCAGAGTTCTTAGAGCTGATAAGAAACTCAATTGTTCACATCCTGAAAATTCGTTGCAAAAATATATTAAAAAAGATTTAAAAAATATTTAGCATAACTAACAAATCAAAGCGTCCACCTGTATTATTTAGCTTAGTAAACAGCGGATATTAAAAAGCCGTTACGCATTTTCACTTTTTGAACTTAATGGTTTATTAAAGAGGGGGCTCAAAATATGTGAAGTTAAACAACAATCTGTTGTACTCACAAACAATGAAACCTAAGTTATTAAAAATCCGAGAATATAACCAACTACTGTTGCACCTGAATAAAATGCAAACCCCGTACTTGAAAGCCAAAAAGAAGATTATTTATATTAAATTGTTATTCAAATGATTATGCTTGCGTCGTAAAAATTATTAATATATGTTTAATAAAATAAAGGTAATAAATTATATTAGAATCGATTAATGGTGGTTAAAAACTCCGACTATTCTACTAAGTAAATTGCCACTAATCTTTTTCTCACTTCATTAACTGAAGTTTCCAGTAAATATCAATTTTCATAATTAATTAATCTACTTAATAATAAAGGAGACTATTATATCAATTCGATTAGGCGACTTTGCACCAGATTTCACACAAGATTCAACAGAGGGAGAAATTAATTTCTACAAATATCTTGGAGATTCCTGGAGAGTTTTATTCTCCCATCCAAAGGATTTTACCCCGGTCTGTACAACAGAATTAGGGGAAGTGACAAAACTAAAATCAGAATTCGAAAAAAGAAACGTTAAAGTTGTTGGTCTTTCAGTAGATCCAACGGATGCCCATAAAGATTGGATTAAAGATATTAATGAGACTCAAAATACAACTATTAATTTTCCAATTGTTGCTGATTCAGATAGGAAAGTAGCCTTACTTTATGATATGGTTCATCCTGATGCAGATGAAACAGCAACAGTAAGGTCTGTATTTGTGATTAAACCAGATAAAACAGTTGCACTTACAATCACATATCCTGCATCCACAGGCAGAAATTTTGATGAAATTTTAAGAGTAATTGACTCTCTTCAATTAACAGCGAAATATAGTGTAGCAACACCTGTAAATTGGAAAGACGGAGATGATGTGGTTATTGCACCTACAATTCAAGATGAAGATGAATTAAAACATAAATTTCCAAAGGGTTTTAAAGTTATAAGACCATACTTGCGAATGACTCCACAATCAAATAGGGGTAACTAGTAATCAGAATAATCTATAACTAGAAACATATATAGTAATTCGATTCAACAGCATTAATAACTTTCAATAAAATAATGGGAAAGATAATCATTTGTATTTCAATCAAGTTTTTGAGCCAAAACTTGCACAGAACTCTTATATAATCGGTTGCCAGGAAACTGGCGAAGCTATTGTTATAGACCCGATGAGAGATATTGAAAAATATATGGAGATAGCTTTAAAAGATTCATTAAAAATTGTTGCCGTTTCCGAAACTCATATACATGCTGATTATCTTTCCGGTTTAAGAGAATTCGCAGAACGATTTGGGACATTAATCCTCGTTTCCGATGAGGGTACAGAAGAATGGAAATATGATTGGGTTGTGAACTCAAAGTATAATTTTAAGCTCCTTAAGTCGAATGATATTTTCCAAATAGGCAATATTAAATTTGAAGTGATTCACACACCGGGTCACACACCTGAACATATTTCATTCATCGTTTCAGATTTAATTGGTGGTAATGGCAAATCAATGAGAATTTTAAGTGGGGATTTTGTTTTTGCAGGTGACGTTGGAAGACCAGATCTCCTTGAATCTGCTTCAAGTCAAATGGGTACGATGAAACCTTCTGCAAAGGATTTATACAGTTCTCTGCAATCATTTAAAACACTGCCAGATTATTTACAATTGTGGCCCGGTCATAGAGCGGGCTCTGCTTGCGGAAAATCTATGAGTTCCGTACCTGTTTCAACAGTTGGATATGAACTGCAATCTAATCTTGCAATTAAAGAAACCGCTGATGAAAAGAAGTTCGTAGACTATATTCTTTATGGTCAACCGGAACCCCCAATGTATTTTTCAAGAATGAAAAGAGAAAACAGGTCTGGTCCTAAACTGCTGGTAAAATATCCTGAACCGGATAGATTCAGCGCAGGTAATTTAGCTGGAATTATTGCTGATAATAATGTAGCAATTATTGATACAAGAACGTGGGAAGAATATAAAACCGGGCATATACATGGTTCTATTTTTGCACCACTAAACAATTCTTTTTGCACTGTAACAGGCAGCTACATAACACCTGATATGTCTATATATCTAATAATAGATGAGAAGCAATTAAAAGAAGCTGTAAATGGTTTAATAAGAATCGGATTAGATAATGTATCTGGATTCATTACACCGGATGATTTGTTGGTTTATCAAAAGAACGATGTAGAGTTAATCGAAAGTAAAGAAGTGAATACATCCGAATTGAAAACGAAGTTAAATGATGAAAATGTTTTTTTACTCGATGTTAGGGAAGCATCGGAACTTGACGAAATTGGTTTTATTAAAGGCACATATAATATTGCCCATACAAGATTACATTACAGATTTAATGAAATTCCAAGGGATAAAATTGTGATGGTTCAGTGCAGAACCGGTTCACGATCAAAATATGCTTTTTCGTACCTTGAAAAAAAGGGCTTTAAAGTTGATCACGTTACAGGAGGAATTCTTGAATGGATTAACGCCGGCAATAAAGTAGAACAAACTAATAAAATTAGTTAGCCCTCAAGGTTAATTAAAAATACATTTAGCCTACCTTAATTTTATGTTAAATCACAGTTTTATATATCATTAATATCAATAAGAAATTCTCACGAAAAATATAAATTATAAAAAGCCCCTCCCTATTAGGAACGGAGCATTTAGGCATAATATGCCTAAAAGATATTATCTTAATAAAATCATTTTATTTGTATTAATGTACTCTCCTGTTTGCGACTTATTGAGATATATTCCAATTTTGGTTTTTTTTAAATATTTATTTTTGGAACGCTTTGGTTAATAGATAAAAAGATTGTTTTTATCCAAATAAATAAATAAGTTTTGTTTCGTTTAACAAATATTCAGCCAATACTTTAACAATTAAGGAGTTATGTGGCAAAAAAAATAGCCATAAGTATTCCGAAGGGTGGTGTGGGAAAAACAACAACAGCCGTTAATCTTGCTGCGGGATTTGCTATTGCCGAAAAAAGAACATTGCTCATTGATTTTGACCCCGCAGGAGCCTGTGCACTTTCTCTCGGTTTCGACGAGGAGAATATGCATGGTGATATATTTGAGGTTTTTAGCTTTACCAAATTTATTGATGCGGTTGTACATAAAACCGAACTTCCTTATTTAGATTTCATTCCTTGTCAAATAAAAACTTATGATCTTGAAGAACGGATTAACAGACTTAGCAGGAACATTTATCTATTTTCAAATGTACTGGATCAGCAGGCACTTACCAAATACGATTTTATTATAATTGATTGCCCACCGTATATGAAAGGATTAACAACTGTTGCATTGGCTGCTGCCGGCTCTGTTATAATACCTATCCGTTCAGGACAATTTTCTATTGCCGCGTTAAAAAAAATGTTTGATCAAATTGAGTGGCTAAAAACAAACATAAACAGCGAATTGAAAGTTGAAGGCATTTTGTTAAATATGTATGAACCTCGTACAAAAGCATGGGTTCTTACAATGAAGGCGTTAACCAGGCACTATAGAAAATACTTATTCAAATCTGTTATACCAAAAAGTGTTTCTATTTCCGAAGCAGAATTTTATGGAAAACCCTCAATGCTATACGATGTGAAATCCAAGGGTTCGATAGCATATTTAAATTTAACTGAGGAAATATTAAATAAAAATGCCACACCAAATATATACAGACTCGATGGGGCAGGCTACTCATATCTTAAGTGATAATTTTTTAACTATGTGCTGTTTACTCAGGACGGTTTCCTTTTCATATAAATAGGTTTCATTGTGCACATATACCACATAATTTTCATCATTAAAAATGTTCTATTATTAGGACTGGTGTCCCTGGCATGAGTCGTAAAATAAAATATTAACATTATTTAATATAAATATTTCATAATACTCTCCAATTAATATGAACTATTATATTTTTACTATTAGATGCTTTTCAATAAATGATTCACCTGCTATTTACTTTATAACATTTTTCCGATGTAGATTTATCGTAGGAGAACCATCTTCTTTGTATCGGTAAAAGTCCCTGCCTGGAGTCTGAAATAGTAAATTCCACTCGGCAGATTACTCCCATCGAATTCGATTGTAAATGTTCCTTTAGGCTTCACTTCATTTAATAGTGTAGATATCTCTCTACCAATACTATTGTAAACAGTTAATGTTACATTGCTTCTTTCTGCTGTTTGATATCTGATTACTGTACTTGGATTGAATGGGTTTGGATAATTTTGTTCCAGTTCAAATTTATTTACAACAAGATTTTGATCAGAAACGCTAACCGGATTCATAACAGTAACAACACCAGACATTCCGAAACCAACGTGTACTATGCAAAAATAAGGATTAACACCCTTTGCTGTAAATACGTGTTTAAATGTCCATGGTGCCGAAGCGGGATCACCACTACTAAAACTGCCGTCATCTGCTTCCACGTTATGAAATCCTTCATCATTTCTCCATATAACTGTATCCCCAACAGAGATTGTTATATCAGCATCTGTGAACACAATACCAGTTAGCACCACTAGGTGGGAAGTTTGTGAATGAATGAAACTCGGATTAATACCAAGTATAAGAACAAATAAAGAGAGAAATATTAAATTTTTCATTTGATATCCCTGTTCATTTAGTTACTAAAAAAAATCCCTATCTAAATATATCAAGTTGGAATATAAATTCACAATAAATGTTCTATTTTATTAAAATTACGATTTGTCTTTAATGATTTACAATGCAATTATTTTGACCTATACAATATAAAATAAAACTAATAATAATTTATCACAGAATAATCACAACAAGATAAATTTTGTATAACCAACAGAATAATTATTTTTGAAATGTCGGAATGATGTGAATGAATGGATATTGAATGAAAAAGCAATCCACAACTGACATTATATACGGTAGGAAAATCCAGTATGAGAATTAATTCGCTTTATTCAACAGATGTATCTAAAGTTGTTATTACATAACTCAGACTACTTATATAAAGAGTAATCATATCTTTAATCTCTTTGGTGTTAATTGAAGAAAGAATACTTTCGGTAATTTTATGTTCTATTTTTAATAATCTTGATAACTTGGGAATTTGCCGGTATACGTAATTTCCCACTAGGTGTTTATCTTCTTCTCCCTGAATAATGTTATGAATATGTATTAGGTGATATACATTTAATAAAAGATTCATTGACCGAACAACGGATTGAGCAATATTAGATATATATGAATATGTATATATATCTGTATATTTATTCGACATTTGATCGAATGAATCCATATAATTGATGAATTTTTGCGACTCAATTAATAGCAATCTTTCATCGATCTTTTGTGGATACAATGCAGCAAACGAAATTAAAAAGAAGATAATTATTGTTACAATCATAGAATCCTCCTAACATAAAATTGTGCTAAATTATTTCAATAGTTATCATACAAAAATACTTTTTTAAAATTAAAAACCCCTGCGTAAATAATTAAGCCGAGTTGTAGGAATTTTGACTGGAAATTGGCTTTACTTTGTATGTAAAAAAATAATTATATTAATTTGGTTGAAATAATTTTTATTCATAAAATATTTTGATAAAGTTATGGGAATTGGAATTATTGGTTCCGGAGAAATGGGAAAAACTTTAGGCCAATTATGGACACTTAAAGGACATAAAGTATTATTCGGTTCCCGCAACCCCGAAAGAGTAAACGAATGGATTAAAACAAATAATATAAAAGCCAGAAGTGGAACGTACAACAAGGCATCGAATTATGGAAAAATTTTTCTATTAGCTAAGAACTGGGCCGATACTAAGAATGCACTAGGAGTAGTAAATTCACTTTCCGGTAAAATACTCATAGACTGCACAATTCCTGAAGGTAAATTATCTAGCACTGTAAAAACCGCATTAATATACTGTTTATACCAAACATTTTGGTCAATCTTATACCGCGTGCGAAGTACGTTACTAAACGCTAACCCACAACGGCAGCTATCGATTGCTTAGTTAGCATGCTCTAATAAGATCGGTCCTGTGTGACGCTCCAGCGTCAACCTCGAGGCTCGCAAGTGATGTAAGTCCACGAAGCACCAAAATCAAACGCATCGTTGAAGACCTGGTCCATAGCAAGACGCATGATCTTCAGACGATCTCCAATCACTTCTTCCGATGCTGAAGTTCCGACTATCTTCTCGGCGCCTCCAACCCAGCCTAGCACTCCTTCGTGGTAAACGCTCAGGAAGTCATGCCACTCCGACACCCGTGCCGGGATACGCCGATGCCGGACCGCGGTTATCTCGAAACCCTCGGCTCGCAAGGAGTCGAGGTAGAACTCCAGGGGTCTGACAGGTAGGAAATACTTCCTTCTAAGTGTATCGTGGGCAGACATGTATTCCACATCATCAAGCGCTGAACGGTATTGTCGGAAAGACTCGTGAGTCTGAACAATGTCCATCGCCCTACGGTGAATCACCTCGACGGTCTCGTCGATGATCCACTCATCGTCGGGAAGCTCCGGATTCTTGATATTCCCCGACTGGATGAAGACGCGACCCCACGGGCGGAGAATGGAATGCCATGCCCTCAGCGTCTCCGCCAAGTTGAAGTAGAGGTGGATAGCATTCGTCGAAATTACACCATCAATGCCACGTTGCAGGATCTCCTCGCCTAAGACCTCGTCAACTTTCTCCAGGCGACCTTCGTCGCGAAGAAAACGAATGTGTCGGAACGCCATTCGCGGCTCGTTCTGAAACTTCTCCAGCGCCAAACGTAGGAACTTCGGAGAGGAGTCTACAATAACAATCCCCACGTCCTTTGAGCCAAACCGGTCCAGTAATCGCTTAGCGAGGATTCCTGTGCCGCCGGAATAGTCAATCAGTATATCGCCACTCCGGGCAAACTGCCCAATCTCCTCGACCGTGTAATCGAGATTCGAGTACCAGCCGTGGTTCTCAACTGTATCGTAGTTCAACGCAAGAGTCTCTATCCGCTTCTCTACCCAAGGGTCGGGCGGGACGCGCTGGAAGGACTCAGGCCACTGAAATACCAAGATGCTTTCTCCAAAAAAGAATTAGGTCAGCGACTCTCGGTGTCTCCGAGGACTGGCAAACATAAATTCTACTGCCAATATCGGCATTATTATAAATATTTAACATATTAATATTACAAGTTTATTTCATCAACATTTATCATCTTTAGTCCCTCTATTGGCTGGTAAACCTACCTGTGGCAAGCAGGATTAGCGTAGAAGGATCATCTTTTTAGTTTCAACAAATTCTCCTGCTCCGCCGTTTGTGGGGTAAACTTGAAGTCTGTAAAAGTAAATACTGCTTGGTAAGTCTGCTTCATTGAATTCAACCACAAAACTTCCGGCTGGTTTATCTTCATTTACAAGTGTTGCAATTTCATTTCCCAAGACATCATAAACTTTGAGTATAACAAAACTTATTTCAGGTGTTTTATATTTGATTTTTGTGCTGGGGTTGAATGGATTTGGGTAATTCTGAAATAGATTAGACTGATGGAGGTTGGTATCTGAACCGCCATCTGATTGGTCAATACCCGTAGGGAAATTTCTGCATAAAAAGCTATCAATAGTTGCTGCTTCATTTACAATAGTTGTAGTAGTATTAATTTGTCCTCCCCCTCCAGTAATTGTGGGTGTGGAGTTATTTACAATTGTTGGGGTATTATCCCAAGTTGTGGCTGCTATTGATTCGTTGCATCCGCTGTTACCAAGTTGATCGGTTTTAATTAAGTAAACATCTTCATTGCCCGACCCAAAACTCCTTGTGTACCCAGCAATAATAAATCCTCCATCTATGGTTTGCCTGACAGACCAACCATAATCAGTTTGTAAACCTCCAAAAACTTTACTCCATATTAGATCACCATTAGAATCAATACGTATCAAATACACATCGCCGGCTTCCCCGAAACTCTCAGTATAGCCAACTATTATATAGCCGCCGTCTGTTGTTTGCCTGACGGAATAGCCATAATCAGCAGAGCTACCGCCATAGGATTTTGTCCAGACGAGGTTTCCACTATTATCAGTTTTTATTATATACACATCTGTACCTCCGGCACCAAAGCTCTGTGTATAACCAGCTATAATATAACCGCCATCAGTAGTTTGCCGAACAGAATAACCATAATCTGAAGAGTTACCCCCATAGGTTTTTGTCCAGATCAAATTTCCAATGCTGTCGGTTTTAACTAAATATACATCTGAATTACCTGCACCAAAGCTCAGTGTTTCTGAAACTAAAATAAATCCTCCATCTGCAGTTTGATGGAGCTCCCGAAAACGATCTTCGCCGCTACCACCAAATGTCTTTGTCCACAAAGTATCTCCACTATTATCGATTTTAATGAGATAAACATCATGCAGTCCTGCTCCAAAGCTATTAACGTGTGCTCCAATTATAAACCCTCCGTCAGTGGTTTGTTGAAGAGAATACGCTCCGTCCGCATTGCTGCCTCCGTAAACTCTTGACCAGATAACATTGCCAATTAAATCAGTCTTGATTAAATAAACATCGTGACTCCCCGCACCAAAACTTCCTGAATGAGCACCGATAATAAATCCATCATCTTTTGTCTGTTGAATAGTCCAGGCATAATCAGTATTACTCCCCCCATAAGTTTTTGTCCAAAGTGTCTCCCCATTCACGTCTGTGCGGATTAAATAAGCATCACGGTTTCCTTCTCCAAAACTTAGCGTATATCCAGCAATAATATATCCTTCATCTTTTGTTTGTTGTACAGAATAAGCATAATCTGTGCTCATCCCGCCAAACGTTTTTTGAAAAGTCACTTGAGCCGTTAGTACATAACTTAAGAAAAGCGAACATCCAAAGATAAAACTCATTTTTATTATCGTTGTCATTAAACTATTCTCAATAGCTCTTAGAAGGTAGTTAATTTCTAATTAATCATCAAATAGGAATTTAAAAAGAAAAGAAGTTTCACTTGATGAAGCAAGAGTAAATTTGAAAAAGTATGTCATCGATGTTGAATGATTAAATCTATTCAGTATAGTAAAAGCGCTATAAGTATAGATTTAAATTCTATTTCATCAGCGGCATCTTCTTCGTCTCAACGAAATCCTTGTTCAATCTTAAATTTTAATTAATCTTTATACAATTAGATATATTATATTTAACTCACTAAATCATTTTACATTAAACATTTTGACCATCCCTTTAGCAGCAGAGGATTCTGAAATCCAAGCATAATTGCCTGGATCTAGATCTACTATAAAGTAAGATGTATAACCAATAGGCATTTCCTGAGTACCACCTAAAAATTCAACTGGAGCGGGAGACTCCAATCCTTTTATATTCATCCAATCTAACCAGAATATCACGTCATCAATATCGGTTTTGTCATTCATTCTTATTAAATGAACATCATTACCCAGCCCCACTTCGGGATGTTCCTTAAAATGTACAGCAATGGTATTTTTTCCTGTTCTAACTTCACCTTTAGTTTCTATTTTATAGTTTGTAAGCGTTATAACCATATCAGCTTTGGGAGGTTCCAAGTCGGAAACTTCTTCTCGTACAGTAATAGGTCGAATCATTCCTAATGCTGTATGAAATACTCCTTGCTCCTTAATATAACATTCCATCACATATGTGCCAGGGGCTAACTTTAATGTTACTTGTGTGGTTTTTCCAACACCTATTATCCCCGTACCACCCATTTGTTTCACAGATGTAAAATACCATCCTGGAATCATTTCAATTAACATCCCTATAGCTTCGGCTTTACTTTTTCCAGCTTTTAGTGAATCAAATACAATATCGAAAGGTCTTGTCACCTCATTATGATAAGTTTCAAAGGAAATTGTATCTGGAAGAAGATTTAATAAAAAGAAATGTTCAGTGTGGCCAAAATTTTCAAATTGAAAGGTAGTCCATCCAGATTGAATTTCATCCACCACTTCGAAATTGAAATCTCGAGCAATTACTTCGACCACATTGTAATTTGTAGAAGTATCACAAGAATATAATATTGCTACAGTGATAAATGTGAAGATAAAGTAGTTAAGCAATTTCATAATTTACCTCGTTTATTGATACTAATAACCAGAAGTTATGATAAATATAATACATTATCTTTTGGTTGACAAATAAATTAACGATTGGCAACGAACGGATTTTAAATTTTATTTGAGAAAAGATGCGCCTTTCACGTTATCAACTCCACCCTTCGTTTAGGTGTGCATAGGGGTTACTCGGTTCAAAAAAATCTAATAAAAAATCCCCACCTAAAATCAGCAGTGGAAGCAGTAGATAATAGAATTAGCCGGGGTATTCAATCAAATTGACAATACCATAATAAGAAAAAATTATTAAATAGTAAATCTTTTACATTATAAGCATTTATCCACCGTAGTTCCGCCACAGGCAGGTAGATCTAGCGTAGGAGGACCATCTTCTTGGTCTCAATAAAACTATGTCCTGCCTGCCCCTTCGTGGATCCTGTTGATGGATCTTCTGCCTGAAACCTATAGAAATAAGTTCCACTTGGTAAATGTGATGCGTTAAAATTAACTTCATATACCCCGGGTTCTTTTTGCTCATTTAACAGTGTTATAACTTCTGAACCAAGTATATCATATAACTTTATTATTACTTTACTTTCCTGTGGTAGTTGGTATCTTATCCTAGTACCTGGGTTAAATGGATTGGGATAGTTTTGATACAATATAAATTCTGTCGGAATTAGTTCTACTTCAATAACATCGGAGTACTCAAATTTTCCATCAGTATCAATTTGCTTTAACCTGTATTTGAATGAACTGCCGCCAATTAGATTTTTATCCGTAAACGAATATTGCTTTGGTGAGTTGCTGTTTCCGTGTCCTTCAACAAATCCAATTATTTCCCAATTGCCTGCAGTTCCGCCTGAGGCGGATTTACTGCTTACTTGCCTTTCTATTTCAAAACCGTAATTATCCACTTCAGTTTCAGTTTTCCAATTTAGTAACACCCGATTATTTTTAACATTGGCTGCGAATAGAATTAACTCAACAGGTAACGGCGAAATACCACATTGAGATCCTTCGCCATATAAATTTCCCGTTATATTCCCGAAAGACACTGCACAAATATCAGCCCCCGATGGAACATAGATTGATTCACCGCTACCAATAACGATTGTTTGTGCAAACGAAAAAATTGATGACACCAGCACCAGTGATATAATTATAAAATTTATTTTTTTCATTTTCAATTACTGTTAAAACGTACTTAATGTGGACCTCTTCCATCCTGCACTAGTTTTTATATAGATGTAACTATCATCCCAGGCAATATCACCAGTATTTCCGTTTGTATCACTGCTGCTGGTGGGTGTGTAACTAGTTCGTAAACGCAGTTGATTGTAACCGGTGGAACTGTTGACATCAAGTGTTGCGGTTGGAGCCGTTGTACCTATGCCGACGTTGCCGTCTTCCTGGATTGTGAGCTTATCATCTGTTCCCAAAATAGGACCCCTACCGATCTTAAATTTATCACCGTCACTATCATCAAAACCTACTGTCCAGTATTCCGGTCCGGTATTTCCTGAAAACTGCACCACTGGATCCTGGTCTCCACCTTGAGCCTCGATTTGCAGTACTGCATTGCCATTATTCTGAAAGATATGCAGGTTGGCGCTCGGACTCGCCGTTCCGATCCCCACGTTACCAGAATTATAGTAAATATAGCTTCCCGAGGCACTCCATAGACCAGATCCTCCAGTAGCCGCCGTGGTTTGCAGCGTTCCATCTGGGAATTTAATGCCATCAACACCGGAGGTTCCCCCAATATGAAGTTTGGCAGTTGGACTCGTCGTTCCAATACCTACGTTGCCGTCTTCCTGGATTGTGAGCTTATCATCTGTTCCCAAGGTAGCACCCCTGCCAATCTTAAATTTGTCACCATCACTATCATCAAAGCCAACTGTCCAGTACTCCAGGGGTCCATTTCCTGTAAACTGTACCACTGGATCCTGATCTCCACCTTGAGCCTCGATTTGCAGCACTGCATTGCCATTATTTTGAAAAATATGCAGGTTGGCATTCGGAGTTGTTGTCCCAATCCCGACGTCTCCTTCAACTAAAAGTCCATTTGTTGGCGCTGTATTTGTACCTGAGTAACTTGCTCCAACCACCGCACCGCCTTCAACATCCAATTTATTTTGTGGAGCAGTCGTCCCGATGCCGATGTTGCCGCCTCGCTCAATGGTCATGAGGTCGCTGTTCTCTTTCGGAGCATAGAACCTGAACTCGTTCACGGCCCCATCATAAATGAGATCGATCCCGCCTTTGTCCGAAGGATTGGATCCCTCGGCTAACCGGATTTTGCTCACCTGGTTTGTCGTCTCCGAGTGGAGAAATATGTTCGCCCCATCCCCCACAATATGCAGCGTCTCCAATGGACTCGCTGTACCGATCCCAACGTTGCCATCTCCTCGAACTCTAAAAAGAGTATTTGCACCATCATCCTTTACCGAAAATCCATGGCTTGAAGTACTACCTCCAAGTGTTGCTTCAATTTCCTGTGCTTGAACAGTTGCTAATATGAAAATAAAAACCAGAAAAGTGTATAGAGTTTTCATTATGCCTCCACAAAAAAAAATAAGAACCGTAAAATTATAAAATTATTCTACGTTTGGAGAAAATGATTAAGGAATGGATAATCTGGGAAATTGCTTTTAAGCACACTACCACTTCTCCCCCGAGTTGTAAATGATACTTTTATCAGTATAACTATTTCGCATTCCAAAATCGGAATTAATATGCTAATTGTAATGTTTGTTGTAGAGAAATATGAAATTTGACAATTAACTCTTGCTCAAACATGGCAAGTAAGAACAAAAAAGAGCCGACTGATTCAGAGATCTTCTACTACAATGCCCTGACTACTTCATCAACATGCATCAGCTGAAGTCCCGCCATCGGTGGGTAAATTCAAACATTAATTTGGAGGTTTCCATTTCGGTAGGAAACCATAAATGTTTCTACATATTATCGAAGGAATACAAAATTTATTTAGTTTTTCCACCTTTGTTATTCTGGCTAGATAACAATGGTTTCATCGAGATTAACCCCAATATTGGACCAAATGCCAGAATCAATAGTAAATATTTTAGTTCCAGTATATCAGAAAATTGATAAAGAGTCCAAATACTCACTATTGTTATAGCAAAACCGATACTATTTACCAAAGTTAATGCTGAACCGACTAATTCTTTAGGAGCTGAAAGAGCAATTATAGCAGAATACTGCGGTGAGTCACCTACGACTACAACACCCCAGAAGATCAGAAAAGTTAAAAATATTGGTGCAGATGTATAAAACATTAGAGGTGAAATCAAACAACAAATACCGGATAAGGCAAGCTGAATAAATGCTACTTTAGCACTTCCTACTTTTTTTGAAATCACTCCTCCAACAATACAGCCAACACTTCCTGAGCCAATAATTATGAATGCCCAGAAGGAGATATTCAGTTCCACCGGGTTAAGTTTTATATAATAAATAAGAATTAGCGGGATGAATGCCCAGAATGTATATAGTTCCCACATATGACCAAAGTATCCAAGCGCAGATGATCTTAGTTCCTTGTATTTGAAAATTGTTAAGATTGCCTTTGGATTAAACTTAGTACCGGAGGAAATATGTGGCCCATCAGGAACGAATATATACATTAATATTCCTCCAGTTAGTGAAAAAACAGAAATGATGAAGATAACCTGTTCCCAGGGTAAAGAACCACCAAAACTTTTTATTAAATGCGGAAAAGCAGTTCCCAGCACGAGAGACCCAACAAGTAATCCTATTGCATTTCCTAATTCTTCTTTGTACCAACCTGCAGCTATCTTCATACCAACAGGGTATATGCCCGTTAGAAAGAATCCGGTAATAAATCTTAGTACTAATAATGAAAACAGATCATATGCAATAAAGTAAATCAGCAAATTTGAAACAGACCCAAGTACAGAACAAATAAAAAATAATTTTCTTGCTGAGTATCGATCAGAAATAGAAAGTAATGCAAATATTAAAGTACCTGAAATAAAGCCAAGTTGTATTGCTGAAGTAACAATTCCTGTATCTTCAATACCAACATTCATTGCCGATTGCAAATCCCCAACTATTGCATTTCCAGCGAACCAAATTGAGGTTACAGCAAACTGTGAGAATACAATTACCGGTAGTATTCGTTTCGGTATCTGCATTAATTTATATTTAGACCTCCGTGGAATCGAATGAATGTTATTAACTTATTTTACGAAATATTAAGTGAATTGCCACGACTCTTAGAGACTGTGTGAAAATAGAGAAAAATATTTTTAGATGTATTGGAAATTATTCTTAACAATAATTGATTTCCTGATAGAGAACCGGTTACTAAAAATTTTTTATAGTTTTTATTACTTTCCATTTGGTGATCAATCTTTGCTTGTTTGTACTATTAGATTTAATTTGCTAACATAATTGGTAACAGATAATATATCATTAAATATTTTACAGAAGGAAGAAGCATAATCCTGATATGCACAGAAGGGGTAAACCCCAATAAATTTTGTTATGAATAATATCCGGAATTAAACAAGAGAATTTTAATAAAAATTAATGTTTATATTATTTCTAAAGTAATAATGATAAGGATCTACTTTTTGGCGATTAATATAAAACATATGATAATTATAATTCTCTTTCTTATAATGCTGCTTCTTGCTGGTTGCAGCGTGCAAAATAATTCAAAGGATGAAACTCTGTGGATAATATCAGCACCTGCCGGAAATAAATTCACAAAAATTAATAAAGCCGGAAAAACAGTGATCCCCAATGGCAGATATATTACACCTGCAGGAAAAAATATAGTAACAGCACCACATCCATATGGATTAACATTAAGTCCGGATGGTAATACTGTGGCTACAGCCAATTCAGGAATCAATCCTTTGTCAATAACCATTGTTCGCAATATTTTAGCACAACATCCTGAAGTACAGCAGATACCTCCGGGTCCATATACTGACAAGGGTGTTTTGGCTTCTGTATTTATGGGTTTAGCAATTTCCCCAGACAATCAAACAATTTATGTTGCCGGAGGGCAGGAGAACAAGATATATCTGTTTGACGTAAATTCCGGAGAAAAGAAAGGAGCTATAGATTGTTCTTTTGTTTCTGAAAACGTGGATTATACACACGGATATATAGGCGATCTTAAATTAACGAAAGATGGAAAAACACTCTATGCAGTAGATCAGATAGGATTCAGAATGGTTGTTGTGGATACAAAAACCAAAGCGCTAAAGCACTCAGTTCCTGTAGGACGATATCCATTTGGAATTTGTCTTTCTCCTGATGAAAAAAAGGCTTATGTCGCTAACGTGGGAATGTTTGAGTATGCACTAATAAAAGATGGACCAGGAGATGAATCAAAGGTGAAGCCCATTGACTATCCTGCTTTTGCGTATGGTTCAAAAGAGATGATAGAGGGAATAGAAAATGATACAATATTAATTCCCGGTCTGGGTGATCTAAATGCAATAGAAGCGTTTTCAGTTTTTTCAATTAGTCTTGAGGATTCTACAAATCCTGCAGTCGTTGCTAAAATTAAAACCGGGCATTTGGTTGGAGCATTAGTCGAAGGTATTCCTGCTGTTGGAGGTTCCAGTCCAAATTCAATTGTTGCAACCGATAAATATGTATTCGTTAGTAATGGAACCAATGATAATGTCTCTGTTATTTCTATCGAACTGGATTCTGTGGTCAATACAATCTATCTCAAACCTGATGACCGAATCAGGCAGTTTCGTGGAGTCATTCCCTTTGGTTTGGCATTAAGCCCTGACCAAAAAAGATTGTATGTTGCCGAATCGGGTATTAATGCGGTAGCTGTTATCAATGTTTCAGATTTAAAAGTTATCGGGCATATTCCTACAGGCTGGTTTCCGTCAAAAGTTGAAGTGAGTAATGATGGAATATATCTGATTATTGCTAACGCTAAAGGTTATGGCAGCGGTCCTAACGGAGGAAAAGCCTTTGAACGAGGACCTGAAGGAAGTTTTATCGGTTCTTTGATGAAGGGAACGATTCAGGTTGTGGAAATCCCGGGTGATGAACAGCTCAGGGAGATGACAGAACAGGTTATTTCGAACAACTTTCAATTTACAAAAGCCGATGATCCGGTTTTTGAAAAGAGAAAGAATAATCCGATTCCATTATTCCCGGGAGAGAAAGAAAGCCCAATAAAGCACATTGTATTTATATCGAAAGAAAACAGAACCTATGATGAAGTTTTCGGACAAATTGAAAAAGGCAATGGCGACAAATCCTTAGCACGATATGGTAGTGGTGCAACATTTTCGAATAGAATAAAAACAAAAACAGTTTCAGATGCAACAGTTATGCCCAATCATTTGGCATTAGCCGGTCAGTTTGTAATTTCAGATAACTTTTATGTGGATTCCGATGTTTCTGCTGATGGTCACCGCTGGTTGGTAAACACTTACCCCAACGAGTGGTGTGAGACTACCACAGCAGCCAGTTATGGTGATAACCGCAACTATCGGGAAAAATCAAATGCACCGGGTGTATTTGCAATGAATGGTTCCGCAGGAGCAATTTATCCTGAAGATTATAATGAAGCAGGATCAATGTGGGATCATTTGGAGCGACACAAAGTAAAGTTTTACAACTTTGGGTTTAGCGTTATGTTTGAACCGGCATTATATAAAGCTGAATATAAATATTCGGGAATACGTCAGTACATTAATTACCCAATGCCGCAACCGCTTTATGAACGTACATCCAGGAGCTATCCTACATACAATATGGCTATTCCGGATCAGTTCAGGATTGATCAGTTTATAAAAGAATTTGATGAAAAATGGATCAAAGGAAATGATACAATGCCGGAACTCATCACGGTAATCATTCCAAATGATCACGGGGCCACTGATCGCCCGGATGCTGGATACCCTTTCCGGGAAAGCTATATGGCAGATAATGATCTGGCTCTTGGTCGTATTGTAGAATATCTTTCACGCACACCATACTGGAAGAATATGCTGATCGTTATTATAGAAGATGACGCACAAAACGGTGTAGATCATATTGATGCTCACCGCAGTATTCTTATGCTTGTTTCTCCCTGGGTAAAAAAAGATTATGTTAGTCATGTACATTATAGTTTTGGCAGCGTGTTTAAATCATTCTGGAACATTTTAGGTTTGCCATACTTAAATCAATATGATGCCGGAGCTACTGATTTGTCTGACTTTTTTACAACTTCTCCTGACTACAAACCATACGATGCTTTAGCAGTAGATAACAGGATCTTCGATCCTCAAAAAGCACTCGACCCTTTTAATGAAAAATTTGATTGGAAAGCAATTGGAGAGTCCCCACAAATGGATAATGTGGAGGATATGTATCTTGAAAGTAAAGAGCAGGATGAATACCGTTTAGAAAACAGAGAGAAAAATAAATAGTAGCGATTTTATATCATCAAGTGCATACAATTTCATTTCAGCAATTTCTTCTTTCTCTAAAAGGCACTCCCTAAAAACTTCTTACAGCAAAGTCGAAGGATTTCGAGTAACTTTCATATCCTGTCTAATAATGAAAGATTTAGACTATCAAAATATTCTTCAGTTAAAATTCGAATATTTGCCAGATAAAGGATTGGAATAATATCAGAATGTATACTATAAAAATTTTTCTATATTTATATTAATTTAAATTATTATAAATGATAGTATCAAATACACAAATAAAATTATGCGAAAATTTAATTCTACATTCAGCATTTATTAACTATCTTAGAACAGGGGTTTATATAATTTCTAACTAATAACAACCAAAGGAGACTTGTTATGAATAAACTTTTTCAGAAAATGAAGTGTATAATTACCGTATCCATTATTCTATTTGCACTCTCAGTACCCTTGCTTGCACAGGAAAGCGAATCTGATGGCTGGAATAAAGCTCAAGTGGAAATGAAAGCAATGTTTGGTTCGGTTCCAGTTATGTTTGCAAAATTGCCTATGCACGTGCGTGCGAGTACATGGGAGTGGTTTAAATCAATTAGTAACCCAGATGCAGCTATCCCACCAAAATATGGTGAACTCATGGGGCTCGCAGTGGCATCCCAGATTCCCTGTGAATATTGTGTATATGCACACACTTCAATGGCAAGAATGCTCGGTGCAACGGACGAAGAAATTCAAGAGGCGGTAATGAAATCAGCTGAAGTGCGCCATTGGAGTACCATTCTTAATGGAAATCAAGTTAGTTTTGAATCGTTCAAATCTAATTGGGATGATATACTCGCTTTTGTTAAAGCCAATAGTGAATCCAAATAAACTGCGTAAGGTTATTTATAGCAGAATTCACTAGGATATCAATACAAGAGAGTATTCATTATCCGCTCTCCTGTATTCCTAAATTTTATTATAATTTTTATTACTTGCCATTTGGCGATCAATATTTGATTGTTTGAAATATTAAATTTAAGTTTCTAACATAATTATGGAGGGGTTATTAAATCTTTAAGTATTTCACTAAAAATAAGAGACGTAATTCTGATATGAACGGAAGGTATAAATCCCAATAAATTTCTTCAATGAATAATATCAGGAATGGAAAATGGAAAATCTTTATAAAAATAAGATATTGTAAAACGAGGCAGATTTTTATTAGGATTAGAGGAGAGTCTTATAATCCTGTTAAGTATTAGTTATGTTTCCTATTAATGGCTATCAATTAAACTCAATGGGCGATATGTGGAAATTAAAAGTAATAGTTCAATTTATTCTAAGTAAGATGCCACTAGGCGAAAAGTTAAATTATATATTTCAAAAACTTAACAACTCTCATAATGCGGAGGAAACAAAAAAGAAAATATTTGGTTTGTTAGCGCTTATTAAAAAAACGGAGAAGTATCAATCTGTGCAAAATGCAAGTGTAGTTGAGATAGGAACTGGCTGGCAACCCATTTATTCACTTCTTCTTTATTTATTAGGAGCTCAAATCATTTATTCATATGATCACCTCAGGCATGTTCGCTTCGGTCTCACAACTATGATTATACAATGTATTGGAAAATCTTTGGATGAAATTTCAGAAATAACATCTGTTCCCAAAAGTATATTAGTAAAAAGATTAAAGGTTATTAAAGATTGTTCTAGTCTTGAAGAACTATTTTCTAAAGCTAATATTATATACATTGCACCAGGAGACGCATCAAAGACAGATTTGGAAAATGAGACAATAGATATCGTCTTTAGCTACAACGTTCTTGAGCATATAAGCAAAGAAATCATTTATAATTTAATATTGGAGTCTAAAAGAATTTTGAAAGAATCTGGTATTGCTATACATATAATTGGATTATACGATCATTATGCTACCTTTGATAAGAAAATAACGAAAGTTAATTTTTTAAAATTTAGTGAATTCTGGTGGACATTTTTTGTTCTTAATACAATAAGCTATCATAATCGTTTACGTGAAAAACAATTTCTAAAAATATTTGAGCAGCACGGAGCAAAAATAATTTCAGTTGAAAATCGGATTGACCCAGATGATCTAAAGAAGTTAAAAACTATGAAAATCGACAAATCTTTTCAAGGAATGTCTTTTGAGGAACTTGCTATTCATCGGTCTGAAATCATATTGTCATTTTAGTATACGAAAACATAACCTGCAACTCAAAGCGACCGCCTATTTTATTTGGCGATTTTTAGATTTTGTGAGTTACGGTTTTAATAAAGTTTGATGTATGTGTAATTAGTTAACAAAGTTGAAAAATAAATTTGGCTTTCACTAAAAATGCTGTCATTGTATTTCTTGGCGGCGCTTTAGTTGCAAGGCCGTTATACGCAAAGAAATATTAACAAA
>JADFLR010000054.1 GCA_022564295.1 Bacteroidota bacterium
AGTCGGTAGGGTCTATGGCAATCTCCTATCAATAATGACTGTTATGAAGGGTCTTCCGCTTTCTTATAATAGGGATATGCAGGAAGACAAAGAGCCGCTTTTTGATACCATAGATACGGTTAAGTCATCGGTAGAATTAATTTCAGAAATGATAATTGGGATTAAATTTAAAAAAGAGAAGATAAAGAGTTCTTTAAAAGGCGGGTTTATGACTGCCACAGATGTGGCTGATTATCTTACTAAAAAAGGGATACCTTTTAGAAATGCACATGAGGTCACTGGGAATATAGTTTCTTATGCAGAAAAAAAAGATGTTGATTTAGAAGAACTAACTCTGGATGAATACAAAAAATTCTCCGAGTTATTTAATAAAGATATCTTTGATTGCATAACAATCGAAGGCTCTGCAAACAGCAGGACTTCATACGGGGGAACCGCCAAGAAAAATGTTGAGAAAATGATAAAAGAAAATAAAAAAGAGCTTGAAAAGTGGTAAATTGTATTTGAATTTAAAAACTAATCTGATAAGTTAAATTTTCAAATTCCGGCCCCATCGTCTAGCCTGGCCCAGGACACGGCCCTCTCAAGGCTGAAACACGGGTTCGAATCCCGTTGGGGCTACCACTTTTGAATTTATAAATTTTTTCTTTGATTGATTTGTTGGCTCTGCTTCTTTAATTTCAAATAACCTTTGAAGAATTTTTGAAGGCATACCTAAACTTTTCTTAATGAGAAGGATAAGAATATAAAGATTCTGAACTAAATCATATAGAAATAATTAGTTGCAGAATTTTTTTATAGCTTCATCGATTATATCTCCTTATATTAAACTACTACAATATAGTATTGAAAATCGCAATAAATATCCTTGTAATTCACTGATTGATTACAGGTCCATAGATAGTGAATTTTAATTCAGGGCATTAGACGTTACCCGGAGTAGTATATAATGATAAAGAGCAATGATAAAGCGGTATTCAGCTCAATTAACAGAGGGAAAAATATCACGATTTTTTTCACACGCAAAATATGGCAAAAACAGGGTATGTAAGTGTTGCAGATCAAGGGTTTTATATAAGCTTGGTGACCGAAGATATGAATGCTCAAAATGTCATTTTCGTTTTTCACTTAGAACAAATACATATCTAAAACAAAGCAGGGTTTCCTTTGATATATGGTATGAATTACTATGGTGGTTTGTATATGGTTTTACAGCTAACAGGACTGCAAAAGAGACTCAAATATCACAAAAACTAGTACACAGGTGTTTTACAACAGTAAGAAAAGCAATTTATGAGTATGAAGAAAATACGATTAAAACGGTGTTTGGGACAGTAGAAATAGATGAAACCTATGTGGGTCCTAAGTTTAAGAACAGGAGGAAGAAAAACAGGGAGTATTATAGAAAAGTAAATGCAGTAAGACGCGGGAGAGGCGCAAAAACACTGCTTCAACCGGTGTTTGGGTTTTATCAGAGAAATGGGACAGTGTATGTGGAATTTATAAGTGATGCAAAAAAGAAAACTCTTCAGGATATAATAAAGGGAAGAATTGTTTTACAGAGTAATATATACACCGATACCTGGAAGTCTTATAAGGGTTTAAATAAAAAAGGTTATCACCATCAAACAATAGATCACGGTAAAGAGGAATATGTAAAAGTAAAAAAAGGAAAGAAAGTACATATAAATGGGATAGAAGGATTTTGGGGTTATTTAAAAGAGCAGTTATTAAAACATCATGGAGTAAGCAAAACTAATCTGATATATTATGTAAAGGAACAGGAATTTAGATTTAATAATAGACACTTGGTTACAGATGATATGGTTACTAAAATTATCAAAATATTAATGAATTCTACTCCGCCAGATGTCTAATGCCCTAATTTAATAGGGCTATGCACTTGACTGAAGTTGTCCTATATCTAGTGGTTCACTTTTTAGAACGACCACCTGCAATGTCGTTTATCAAAACTGGTGGAACTTCGAGAGATTGTTTAACAAGGCGATAAAACAATTTGCCTCTGGATTTGGAAGTTCTACGGTTAAAACGAAAAGTAAACTCATCCAGGTAATAATCCAGATGCGATGCACCAACAGCACCTTGATGTGTTCCCAACAACCATCGTTTCAACAAAGCAACAACTCGGTTAACCGAAGGCAAAAGATTCTTGCCAATATCAGATTCCTGGCGGATGACTGTATGAGTATAGCCCAACTTGCTCAATCCGTTGTATCCACGCCACCCATCTGTGTGAACCACAGAATTCGGTTCAACACTTTTCTTCACAGCCTTATTGAGACTTTCTGCGCAAGCATCAACAACCTGTTGAAGACGTATTCGTCCGATTCGTTTTCCATCTTTTTGTACCGCAACAACTACCAATCCCTTCCCCTCAGCTCCACGGCCTCGTTTCCCTGGCTCCGGCCCACCAAGATAAGTTTCATCGACTTCGATTATACCCGAAAGACGGTCACGGTCAGGTCGCACCATGGCACAACGCAGTTTATGCAACCAACTCCAGGCAGTTCGATAACTGCCGAAGCCCAGTGTCTGTTGCAATCCAAGAGCACTCACTCCATGTTTTTGATTTGTTATATACCACATTGCCCGAAACCACATCTTCAAAGGTTTGCTCGTATCCTGAAAAATCGTACCGGCGATTACCGAAGTTTTATATCCGCACTTTACACAGTAATACAAATCCTGGCTAGTCTTCCATGCCTTTCGATTCTCACATCGAGGACATTGAAAGCCATCTGGCCATCGCAGTTCAAACAGATATTCGCGGCATGCTTTTTCCGTGGCAAATTGCTGTTCAAATTCCATGAGATTTCGTGGGTAAGATTCCATATCTGCCTATACTATATGTTGTGGTAACTTCAGTCAAGTGCATAGCCCTATTATATTATTTATGAGGAGGAGTGCCATGAAATTTGGGATAGGGTTATTTGGTATGTGCAGACTCGCCCAAGTTTAGATTACAGCCAGCGATATTTGTAATAATATTTTTGAACAGGTTTTTAAAGCCGAGAATAATGGTTTTGAGTCAGCCGGGCTATCCGCATTTTTTAGATGATGGTTACTGTCCATCACCACTGATAATGGCTTCAGCATTGTTTGCAAAAACAAAAACGATTTTAATAGGTACATCTGCTCTTATTTTTGCCTCTTAATAATCCGGTTAGAATATCAGAAGACTCGGTAGTTTTAGATAATATCTCAAATGGAAGGTTTAGATTGGGGCTTGCTTTAGGATATAGAAAGGAGGAGTTTGATGGTTTTGGCATACCAATAAAACAAAGACCTTCAAGGATGGAAGAAGGAATTGAGCTGATTAATAAATCAAGGGATGACAAGAACTTTTCATTTTCGGGGGAAAGATTTAATTACGTAAGTGTTAGTGTTAATGTTACCCCCAAAGCCAATTCAAAAGCCGGCAATACCAATATATAGAGGAACATTTGATGAACCTGCAATAAGAAGAGCCGCAAGATTTGGACATTCTCTGCTTAAAGGACCGGGAAGGACTGTGCAAATGCTTAATGATATGCTTGGCTACTACAATGACGATGCTAAACAAAAAGGTGTGGACATAATTCAAGTGAAACATATTTTACTTAAGAGAGACCTGCGTTAATTATGGTGGAAAAACAGCAACTGAGCTTGGAGATAAATATATTGTTAAGGAGATAAATATATTGTTAATATGTGTAAATTTTATTTTTCTCTAGGAAAAATTTTCTATATTTATCATTATGAACCCTATTTGGATTATTATGAAGTGTTATTACAATTGGTTTATCTAATTCATCTTTTAGTTCAGAATAAATTCTTGATGTAATTATAAAATCTCATGGATGATCATGAATTACATCAACATCATTATCAATTGCATAACTAAGACTTTTTTTATAATGTATTAAATAAGATTTTTCTGGATCAG
>JADFLR010000034.1 GCA_022564295.1 Bacteroidota bacterium
GATTAAGGTTTGTCTGCGGTATGTTCCAGTGAAGATTATTTTTACCGGTTTGAATAGTATTGGTCCCTTCAACTTTGATATTGCCATCAATTGAAGATGCCGTAAAGTAAGATAACCCGGCTAATATTGTTACTTTGTTTGTATCTGATTCTGATAAAAATAGGGGAGGAATATGAAGATTTCCTTCTGCGCGCCCATAAACAAATGGGGGAGGAGATGGTGGCCCGCCTCCGAATCCAAACACAGTAGAGAAAAAGAGGGCTAGAAAAATTATTATTTTTTTAATGATTTTCATTTTATGCCTCCAAAACAAATTTTATTTATTGTTATTAATTTCATATCCATAATAATTGGTAATGAGGATGGAGTTGTCATGGAAATGTCAAGGGATTGTAAAAACCTTTAACTGTGAAACGAAAGTCATTCTCATCATTTTAGTCTATCCAGATGAAGGATTAAACGTATCTAGATAAAAATTTATTTATTGGAACTACAATCTAATATCTACCCGAAACATAGGTAATACAAAAGTTGAAGTTGATGGATCCTTTAATTGCGTCTCGAAATAAAATCTTGCACCTAGCAGAACCCTGCTGTTCTCACCGATATTAAAATAAATTCCGGAAGTAAAATTGATAAATCCTGCGGAGCTTTCGCCTCTGAAGTCTTCCGTAATAACTATTCCAGTTGGGAATAATAGCAGAAAGTTATAATATCTTGTATTAGGAGTTTGAGGTCCGAAATCGTAAAGAGTCTGGATGCTGCAGCCTGCGTTAATAAACAAATTTACCTGCCAGGATTTATATGCTGTGTTGCAAGTAAAATTCAAAGACCTCCAAATCAGTAAGATTTTTTGAAATTCTTTACTGATATCAGTTTCACAGCGATTCGTTCATTTCCTAAAAACCTGTCTTCCAGCCAGATCTCCGTCGTGATTAACGAAGAAGGATCATCTTCTTAGTATCAACATATTCCCCGGTTTTCAATTGATAAAAATATACTCCACTCGGAATATCAATTGCATTCCATTCAACTTCATAAGTGCCTGCAGGTTTTTCTTCGTTAACAATAGTTGCAATTTCTTTTCCTAAAACATCATAAACCTTCAAACTAACAAATTGCCTATTGCTTACTGAATACTGAATACTGGTTAATGGGTTGAACGGGTTGGGGTAGTTTTGTTCCAGAAAAAAACCGGTTACTGAACCAGTTTGATTAGCATTAAAAATTCCGGTCGTTATGTCCCTGCGATATATGCCATTACCAAAAGTACCCGCAAACAAATAATTTTCTGGCGAGCTTTCCATCGAAAATACAAAATGATTGACCAAGCCATCATTTATCTGTATCCAATCATCCCCGTTATTTGTTGATTTAAACACTCCCTGACCAAAAGTACCAACAAAGATATTGTTAAGAATATCGACAGATAGAGTCCTTACAGATTCAGGATTTAATAGTCTATTAGTAACTGCCTCCCAGGAATTACCGTCATCAGTAGAGCGGAAAACACCGCTATCTGTAGCAGCAAAAATATAATCATTTGTAGTAATTACAATATCGGTGATGGTATTAGTGGAGATGCCAGCACCTACAGGAGACCAGGAATCTCCGCTGTTAGTTGAGAAGAAAATACCGTTAGAGGCAGTAACTGCGAACAAGTGGTCACTGGAATTCAGTGCCATTTTTCCAATATCTTCATTTGTAAGTCCACTTTGATTCCAGTTTCCACCGTTGTCTGTAGAACGAAATATTCCTTCATCCGTTCCGGCAAATATCTGCTCTGCCGAATTGGATTTAAACACATTTACAGTATTGTTGGGCAGGGCGTCAGTAATCCAGGAGCTTCCCTCGTCAGTGGAACGGAATATACCGTTCAGCGAACCACACAACAAATCACCAGATGGTATTTCAATAATGTCGAATACAATAGTATTTTCGATTCCGTCATTAACCCGTTCCCAAATTCCTCCGTTATCCAGCGAGCGGAAAAGTATGCCCCTTGTGAATTCCCAAAACGTTTCAGCGAATAAAGTTCCCTGAGTAAAACTGATAGAAGCAATGAAGGAACCTGGTACCCCGAAAAGGTGCCAGTCATTTCCATTATTGGTTGTGCGAAACAGTCCGTGTTCTGTTCCGGCAAAAACATCACCTGCAGAGTTGGTTGTGATATAACGCAGATTGAGACTGTCTGCCAATCCCTGGTTTACTTTTTCCCAGCTAACACCGCTATTCGTGGAACGGTAAACACCGTCTCTGTCTCCTGAGTTATCCCATACTCCTGCATATAATTGATTACCCGGCGAAGCGGTAAAGAATTGAACCACATAGACGCTGTCCGGTAAGATATGGAAAAGTGACCAGCTATCGCCGTTGTCAGTCGAAAGGTAAACACCGGAAGTTCCCGCAAAAATTTGATTCTGACTATCTATGCTTAAAGAACTTATACCTGAAGTTAGGTTCGTCTGTGTCCAATGATCTCCACCGTCAATCGATATGTGAACGCCGTCAAAATTTCCTGCAAACAGATTGCCTTGTGAGTTTTCTGCTAATGATGAAATTCCGAACAAAGGTGTTGTGGGCTGCTGCCAAGTTGTGCCGTCATCAGTTGAAATATAAAGTTCTCCGGAATAAGCAGCGAAGATGCGGTCTGATGAATCGATAAACAGTAAGGTGATGTGAATATCTTCACCTGCCAATGCTGTTGGTATCCAGTTGTCACCATTATCGGTAGATAAATAAACACCAGCGTGAGTACCTGCGAAAATCCAATCCATAGAATTAATTGCAATTGCCCTAACTGCTTCAAAGAAAACAGAATCTGAATCTATAGGTAATCCGGAAGTAACCGGTAGCCAGATGTCAGCGGTTCCATCCGATCTGAAAATACCGGAAGTCGATGTTCCAGCAAAGACATTCCCATTTGATTGAAAAGCAACTGCTTCGACTTCTCCACCAAAGGGTCCGTTGGTAGATTCCCAGAAATTTGTTTGTGCTTTGGTTTGAACTGTAATAGCCGCAACCAACATAAATAGTACAGATAACTTTTTCATTATGTCCTTCATTAATTAGTTTATTTATTAATTATTGGTGCAGTCTATAAAAGGACTGCACCTTGTTATTATTTAAGCAATATCATTTTTTTAGTCTCAATAAAAGAACCTGCTTGAAGTCTGTAGAAATAAACTCCGCTTGGTAAACCAACCGCATTCCATTCAAACTCATAAGTGCCGGTTGTTAATTCCTTATCTAACAGCACAACTACTTCTTCACCTAAAGCATTATAAATTTTAAGTGTAGCATAAACTGAAGAGGGAAGTGAAAATTTTATTATTGTACTAGGGTTAAACGGGTTTGGATAGTTTTGTTCTAGGGCAATTTCTTCCGGTAAAAATACTTTTCCATCATCCACGGAAGTAATAATAACAGAGTCAATCTTAGTTATTAATCCCGGTATAAAGAACGGGTCGATTTCTAAAACTGACAGATCAACATTTGTTGCCGGGATAACTCCCTGGACAATCCAGTATTCTTCGGCAATCCAGATAGAATCATTCAGAAAAAAAATTGGTATCACAATTGGAGGAAGCGGTGGTGGAGGTATTATTAGATAGCTGATTCCGAATTTTCTTACAAACTTTTTACAATTAAAGTCACCGATAGGTGTTGATATGGAATCATCCGGAAGTCTTTCTCCTAGAACCTCAAGCCTTAACGGCAGAGTTAGTCCATCAATAGTAACTGAAGTATCAAACTGGAGAATTGTGTACTCATCATTAATGGTTTGGTCGAACCGATATACAGAATACCATTCTTCCAACGAGTTGAATAATTCTGCGAAACTAAAATTTGGATTGTTTAATACTGAATCAAGAACCGAGAGGAGAATCCCGAGGTATCCAACATTAAAATATTCATATCCATCGGGACCTGAAAAATGGAAGAACAATGAATCAAGATAAGACTGAAAACGGATAGTTTCTGCCGGACCTGATTTGGTCTGGACTATTTTGGCAAGCTTACCCTCGTAATTACTTTCCGTAATAAATAAGTCATGCCTATAATATCTAAGTGTTTCAATTTCATTGTTTACTGAATCTAAGGGGGTTACTTGGTATTCCCACCTTAAGCCTGGTTGCTCCGGAAAATAATCGCTTGCCTGCTGTGCGTGGTTATTTTCAAAGATAATTAGTAATAAAAGAAAGTAAATAAATCTCTTCATAACAAACCTCCTTGTTTTTAATAAAAATTTTCTTTGTCGAAATCCTTATCCATTTGTTCCATTTCTCAATATATGTCAATTGTCCTTAATTTCATTTCCATAATAATTAGTAAAAAGGATAGAGTTGTCATGGAATTGTCATGGAATTGTAAAATATTTACAGGAATTGAGAATTAATATTTATCAAGAATTGATAGAAATGTTGAAAAGGAAGTAAAAAATTAAGAGTCTAAAAAGAATACTTAAGACGTAGAATCGCCAATCTGCCAATTTCCGGAACAGCTATAAATTCCCGATGTAAATTGTTCAGGACGTTTTGTATTGAGAGAGCCAGCTCAAAACTACGATTGAATGGCAATTTGTAACTTGCATTTATATCCACTACAAAATAAGAGGGTACAGTACCTCTTCCAACTCCGGATACAACAGGGAAGCTATCAATATAGCGCAAGCGAAGCTGGCTGTTCAAACCAAGCTCCCAATTATTATAATGTACAGTCACTCCAATTTTATGTTTTGGCGCATTCAATGCTACGTCTTCGGGTTCCCCAACTTCTCTTTCCCAAAAATTCTCGCTAACATAACTGTAGTTACCTCTGAATGACCAATATCCTAAAGTATAATAAGTCAGACTTAATTCCACACCATAGTGCGATACATTACCATAGGTTCTCGTAGTTACAAGCAAATCAGCTGGATTACCTTCCTCAGGTGTTACAGTTCCTACGGGAATTCTTTTACTAATAAAATCAGCTAACTCCATTGCATCTTCAGAAGGCATAAAGTTACTCAAATACACTGCAAGAGAAGTAGGTTCAAAGAAAACATTTGGTGTTTCAACAACGTAGGGAGCTATAAAATTTATGTTGTTTTCATAATAAATATTTGTACCTATAACAAGTTTCTCACTTACATTACCAATGTACCCAATTTCAAATGCAGTTGTACGCTGTGGTTCAAGAGGTGCAATATCTATAACATCATCAGGAGAGGCGGCTACAAACTCTCCGGTATTTGTATCGAGCAACTTAAGTATTGACCCAACCTGTTCTGAATTAGGGGGTGGCAATGCTGAGAGATCGATGCCTTCCTGTGCTAAAAGAGATACAACAACATCCCACATTTGTGTTGCTTCAGCCGGTAGATCCAACGGGTCAGGCATAAATGGCGATTGCATATACAATCCTCCGATACCACCATTTTCATCCCTTCTGAAATTATAACCAGTTTCCGGTACACCACGTAACCGAGCTCGATAGGGATCCAGTTCTGGTGAACTAACATCAAAATCGAAGAAGAAATCTCCTGTTTCAGGAGTTTGATATGCTCTGTTAAATGTTATCCGAAAAGTGTTATTTTCATTTGCCCGGTAAACTATTGCAGCCCGGGGTGAGAACACGATATCCTGTAGTCGGCTGTTTTCATCAACACGTGCTGCAAGGATTAATTTTAATTTTGAGGATAGAATTGTTTCAGATTGTAGATAGACACCAATTTCATTTATATCATCATTATCTTCATTGCTCCCATGCAAAGTGCTTTGTGTATTTGGTCTGGTTAATAATAAATCAGCACCATAAGTGAAATGTTGACGTTCATTAATTAAAGTGAACCCGTGCTGGATCTGCGCAACGAGCAAACTTGAATTATCAATTAAGAGATCACCATTTCGTAAAAAAAATGATTCTCCGGCATCACTGCGATTGAAATATACCTGGGCAAAAAGTGCTTTATAACTTAATCTACCCTGTATGTAACTAGAAGTCCAGTCTATTGCCTGAACAGCGCTGGCTCCTGTAATCTCGATATCACTGATCCTGGAAATCCCACCGGATAGTATAGCAGTAAAGTCGTTAGTTAAAAGAAAATCAAAACGGGCATCAGCACTGATTTTTTCAACATCGAAGTCTCTTTCATTTGCAATTTTCCCACCCTCATCAATTCTGCCTTCACTTGTTTGAACACCCTTGGTAATTGAATCAGGTTCAGCCGGATCGAAATATTTCCAATCATTTCCCTGATAGTATTGACCGGAAATTTTATAGCCAATTTGCTGATTAATAATACCGGCGTGCCTAAACGAAGCTAAAAATAAACTTCGTTCTCCTCCCCCAATTGTTACAGTGGTTCCTTGAGAACTAAAAGGTGATCTTGTAATTATATGCATCACACCTCCGGCAGAATTTGGCCCGTATAAAGCCGAGCCAGGACCCAATACCAATTCAATACGCTCGATATCATCATCGATAGTTGGAATAAGGTTATAAACATTAAACCGAAGAGATGGAACCTGTGCAAGACGGTTATCTATGAGAACCAATAGGCGAGAGGAGATTGCACCATTAAAACCACGTATTACAACACGGTCCTGATTTAATCCCGTACTCACTACATCAACCGCTGTTAATCCTTTTAAATGTTCGGTTGTTACTAAGGTTGGATTTGATTCAATATCCGTTGATTTAAGCACAATTACTGCTGCGGGGGCTTCAGTAACTTTTTCGGGACGACGTGAAGCAGTAACAACCACTGGATTCATTTCAATCCCTGTTGGTATTAATTCAACATTTAATAATTTCGTTTCATAAGCAGCAAGTACAATATCTTTTATGATTTTACTTTTATAACTGATGAAGGTAATGGATAGAGTGTAACTGTCCGCCGGGAGATCCTGAATTTTATATTCACCTTTTGAATTTGTAGAGGTTCCTTTTCTGAATTCTCCGGAGGTTATAATAACATTTGCACCAGCGAGTTCTTCGTTGGTCTTTGCATCAGTTATTATCCCATGTAATAAGGCGACTTGTCCAAAAGATTTTGTTGATGAAAATATTATTATTGATGATAGAATCAAAGCGGTCAGGATCCATTGTGCTTTATGTCTCATCTGTACCGACCTTTCTTTTCTGAATAAGTTAATCGATGAACAATATATTAATCCAGTAAACTGAAAATAATTATTCCACACAATGGGAAATTAAGGGTAATGGATAAACCAGTAAAATCAAAATCTTACTCTACAATTTCAACACGATGTGCAGATATTCAGATTTAGTTAACAATAGTTAACATCGAATTATTTTTTGCCAATAGCAAGCAAAATAAGTTTGCTGGAAGCGATAATGGCCATTACAACTTTTTTACAATTCTGTTGCAAAAGTTTTACTTCATTTTGACATTTAGGTGACAACTCCAGATTAATAATGGATTATGTTTCATCACAAACGATAACATTAGAAGGAGATGTAAAATGTTAAAGAAGATTTTGATATACATAATACTATTTTCATTTCTTCATTTGGTAGGTTGTTATTCAACTTCAATTATGAACCCCGCTCAATATCAAGAGCTTAAAGACCATACCGATCAGCCTGATGAAATCATAGTAAATTTCTATAATAATGAAAAATACAAATTTGCCAGAGGACATTACTTTATAATAAACGATACTCTTGGTGGCGAAAGGTTTGCAATAAAAAGTGAAATTGAGGAGCCTTATATGAGCAAAATTCCTCTTTCACGAATTGGGTCAATAACAGTTGAAGAAGTGGATAGTGAAAAAACACCTTCTTTAGTGGAGGAAATTATTGGAATAACGCTTGTAATTATTGCAATTTTCTTTTTATGGAACATTAGTTTTAATAAATAAATCTGCCAATGATTCTGCAAAGTTAAGATTAACGAATTTCATCATCCTTTAATTGTCGGAAGGTGAGGTCAAAAAAAAATTGAAAAAATATTTTATAATGTGCGAGGGTATCTCACCCACAAAGCCGACGTCCCCTTTGCGCCCCATACTCCCTCCAATCAGGTTGAAAATTCTCATCAACTTTCAGGTTAAAAATCTCAATCAAATCTATTTTACAATTCTGTGACATTTCCATGACAACTCCCACAAATTAAAGATATAGATTAAAATCAAAGGAAATTAAGATTGTAGTTTGAAAGGATTCATAAATATTTTGAGGAAGATTAGCAAATGTTAAATAAAATTCGAATCATAATATTTCTAAACCTGTTAATTGTTTACTACTTTACCATCGCACAAGAACAAAAAAAGTCTATCATCATTCATCCATTAATTGGGAATAAACTTGATGCTGTTGAAGAAGAGTATTTTAAGTTATTTCCAAATATTAGCGGATTCCAGGAATCGGTATTCTATCTCAATCCTGATAGCACACTCAGAGCTAAAATAGTATATGTATCTGATGGAATAATAAAGGATACAGTCATAGAGAAATATGCCAATTTAAACATAATCAGTGCGCGAATTGAAAGAGTTGTACGGATTAAAATGAATAATGATATCGGCTCGAAAGTGAGAATAACAATTAACGAAAATGAAAAAGTTAAGGAACAGCTCTTTAGTGCTGATGAGAATTACATTTATACTGTAAACCCTGAAAAGTTAAACCAACACATTGGAGCAAAAAAGAATAATTTAATAACATTAACTCCAACGAGTAGCGTACAAAAAATATCAATCGAACGATCAGCTTCAGGATGGGACTATACAGATTATGGTTTAAAAATCGGAGCTGCAATTGGACTGGTTGGAGGTATTATATATACAGCAACTAGAAGTGGAAGTATATACGAACAATATATGGGAGAAATTGCAAGAGTTGCAGTTACTATGGCCGGTGTGGTAATTGGGATGGGTGTAGGTTTATTGAGCGGGTTTATAATATGGCTCATCGATAAAGAAGATGATGTAATTGTTGATCCTAATTTACCTACAGGACTTTCAGAGTTGAAGCAGTATGTAAGATACCCAGAACCTAAAAGTGATTGAAAGAATATTATTCATAATTCTTTATCTATTTAGTTCTAAGAATCGTACAGTAAACTTTTAAATCAACAGTTATAAATCAAATCCATTCTAGCTAAAAATCTTAAAAATATTGCACTTCTAAATATTACACTGTAACTTAAGGGCAATAATTGCTATAGCCTTTACCATTAATTCAAATGAACGAGATACGGTAATTATAAAATGAAAAGTGCATTTAAAAATAGAACTGCGCTCATAATTATTGATGCAATCATTTTTCTTCTCTGTATATTCGGGGTTTACAGGGTTGCATTAAAAGCTTATCTCCCATTCAATGTCACATCAAATAATTCCTATTTAATTATAAGTGAACTCATTACTGAAGAAGCCCAGGTTGCAGTAAAAGATACAATATTAACAATAGATGGCTACGAATTCCGGAATTGGGAGGAAATTGAATTATATACTGATGGGAAAAATATTAATGATAACGTAAATATCTCATATTTTAAAAGTGGTCAGATTGCTTATTCAAGCGTTTCTCTTATAAATTATTATTCGGTTTTTGAAGTCATAATTATTGCTTTTGTTTCAGCTCTCTTTATTTTTCTTTCAATATTTGTAGTATTGAAATCCGATGAAGATTCCGCAATACTGTTCCATTGGGCAAATATAAGTTTGGCTATGGTAATTGCAATGACATCAGCTAATTACACAGTTGGACCACAATTTTTAAGTCGATTTCTTCATATGCTTTTCCTCCTTGCATTCTGTTTAACACCGATATTCTTTATGCACTTTATAAGTAATTTTATAGGATGGACAAATAAAACATATCGATTTGTTCTTTTGATGTTTTATTCAATTGGAATTATCCTCGCCGGCTTCCTTAGTTATTCGTACCTTCTTGCAGTAAGAAATTTATCGCTGGAGTCTATTCAACATTATATTTCGATATATAATTTTATATTTCGCCCATTTCTTCTTTTATGTATAATTGGAATAACATCAGTTCTGATTTATTCATTTATAATAGCAAAAGATGCAATTACAAGTAAAAAGCTTAAATGGTTGTTATTTGGATTCTTGATCGGACCGGTAGCATTTGCAATTCTCTGGGCATTCCCATTAATGTTCTTTGGCTATCCGTTAATGCCGGAATACTTAATGCATTTATTACTTTTATCATTTCCTGTATCAATTGCTATTGCTATCGTCAAATATCAAATGATGGATATAGACCTTATTTTAAGACGAAGTATGGTTTACTCAATAGTCGTAGGTGGACTTATACTAACATATATATTACTGTTAACGCTAATTACTGATTTGGTAAAAGGTATCAATGATACTATTCCGGCAGTGATAGCTGCGGTGATGGTGGCGTTCCTACTTCAACCGGTAAAAAACAAGGTGCAAAAATTTGTCGATAAAAAATTCTTCCGGCTGGAATACGATTACCGTGAAGCGCAGAAAATGTTTTTAGATGAAATAAAAAATTCAAACGATATTAAATCTCTTGCAGATAAAATTGTTACACAGGCGGATGCATTAATACCAGTTGAAAAAATTGGATTTTTCATTATTAGGCAACCCGAGAATAGAGTATCAATTCTAGCGCACAAGGGATTTGAAATTCTTATTGGAAGAAGTCTGAAATTTGACGAGGAGAATCTTAAAACTGATTTATCAATTCCAGTTGCTCTTGATGATGAAGTAGAACCAGGAGTGGTGATTGAATCAGCAGATTTAAATGTATTTAAACGCTGGGGGATGGTACTGGTTTTTCCAATCAAATCTCCCTCCGGGGTTTTTCATGCATTTTTGGTTTTAGGAACAAAAAAGTCAGGAGCTAGATATTATCAGGAAGATATTGATCTTCTAAACAACGTGGCCGCAAATTCCGCATTAACAATCGATAGAATAAAATTGCAGAAAGAGTTGATTATTGAACATCTTGAAGCCGAGCGTCTGGAAGAATTAAATAAAATGAAATCGCTTTTTGTTTCAAATGTTACGCATGAACTGAAAACTCCACTTTCTTCTATAAAGATATTTACTGAACTGTTAAAAGAAAAAGCAGGATGTGAGTCGGAAAAGTCACAGGAATATCTTGATATTATTGAAGGTGAGAGTGACAGGTTGAAAAGATTAATTGATAATGTTTTAGATTTTGCAAAAATTGAGCGTGGAATAAAAACCTACGAAATGTCTGTGGTTGATTTTAACCATCTTTCACTCGAAGTATTAAATATGATGCAGTACCAGTTCAAAATATCAAAGATAAATTTAATAATGGATATCGGTTCAGATGAGTCTTTTATAACTGCCGATAAAGATGCAGTTGAAGAAGCAATGATGAATATTTTATCCAACGCAATTAAATATTCAGAGCAGAATACCTCAATAACCGTATCGACATTCAAAAGAAATAGTTATGTTTGCTTTGAAGTTGTAGATGAAGGATATGGAATTTCTGAAACCGAATTAGATGATATATTTAAGCCATATTATAGAACAAAAGACACTAATTTGGTAAAAACAAAAGGGACAGGCCTTGGTCTAGCAATAGTTAAAGACATTCTGGATGCTCACAATGGTAAAATAATAGTAGAAAGTTCTTTGGGTAAGGGAAGCTCGTTTACATTACAATTTCCAAATGAAAGTAGCAACAAAAAATAAAATATTAGTAATAGAAGATGACCCGGCAATCTTAACTGGACTGGAAGACTATCTAAGTGCAGAAAATTATGAAATACATACAAGTCAGGATGGATTGGAAGGTTTAAATATTGCATTGAATGAACATCCTGATTTGATATTGCTTGATGTAAATCTCCCAGGTCTAAATGGATTCGAGGTCTGCAGAAAACTTAGAGAAGAAAATTTTGTAAATCCCATTATCATCATTACGGCAAGTGCTGAACAAGTTGATGAGGTTGTCGGACTTGAGATAGGCGCGGATGACTATATTAAAAAGCCATTTATTTTACGAGAAGTGTTGGCCAGGATCAGGGCTAACCTTAGACAATCTGAAAGGAAAATTTCAGTTGAGGAAGATGTTAGGCAACATGGAGAAAAATTCAATAGAAATCTTATGTGCATCATGTTCACTGATATTAAGGATTATTCAAAAAAAATGCATGAGGATGAACTTCTTACAATAGAATTATTGCAAATGCACAACAGGATTATGAATGAAGTGATAGCTAAATTCAATGGTAAAATAATAGAAATTGTTGGAGATGCATTCGTAGTTTCATTTAATAGCGCTGTAAAAACAGTTAGTTGTGGTGTAGCCATACAAGAAAAGTTTAAAAAATATAACAGCTTAAAATCCCAAAATGAAGAGATTGAATTAAGGATGGGAATTCATCTCGGAGACTTAGTTGAGTTTGAAGGCAAATATAAAGGTGATGCTATGAACATTGCTGCAAGGATACAGCAAAATGCTAAAGAATCCGAAATTTGGATGTCTGAAAGTGTTTATCTAGCTGTGAGAGGTAAAGTAAAATTTAAATTTAATAAAGTAGGTCTGCGGAATTTTAAAAATATTAAAGAACCAATAACAATTTATAGTATCAGCGAATAAAGTAGTTTTACTAACAGAAATTTATTGATCCAAAAAAGTTGAGGGATGAAATGAAGAAAATATTAATTATCGAGGATGATCCTGCAATCTCAAAAGGTCTTGTTGATGCACTAAATGCTGAAAACTATCAGACTATGGATATTGATAATGGGGAAAAAGGGTATCATCTGGCTAAGAATGAAAAATATGATCTAATCGTTTTGGATTTAAAGTTACCGGGCAAAAATGGAATTGATGTTTGTAGGGATTTAAGAAAAGATGGTGTGAATACTCCTATTATAATGGTAACAGTTTTGAAAGAAGAACTTGATCAAGTGTTAGGTCTTGAATTAGGCGCTGATGATTATATAACAAAGCCATTTAGCTTAAGAGTGTTGTTAGCAAAAATAAAAGCCATATTAAGAAGAAAATCTGAAATAGTTTCAGACATTGAAGAATATTCTTTTGGTGATGTGTATATTAATTTTAAGGCGCAGGAAGCAACTAAGAATAAAAAACCAATAGAGCTTACTAATATGGAATTTAAACTACTCAAATATCTTTGTCAGCAGGAAAATGTAGTAATTGATAGGGACACTATGTTAGATGAAGTTTGGGGTTATGATAATTTTCCAAACACACGCACAGTAGATAATTTTATATTAACTCTAAGAAAAAAAATTGAAGATGATCCTTCTCATCCCCAGCATTTTGTTACAGTGCATGGAGCAGGTTATAAATTTATTAAAGGGGAAGAATGATTTTGTTTTACAACAAAACCCTATTAGATATAATAATAGTTTGTATTATGCCCTATATTAAAAAAGTTTGCTCCAGAATTCTATGATAATTAAGTATATCATAAATCATGGTGTAAACTCTGGCTACAGTTTCTATTCGATCCAAACCTATCTCTCTTTTCAAGGTTATTTCGAAATGACAAAAAAGAAACTGTTTCGAAAAGTAGGTGATTAAACGGGGCGATTGATTTATTACTCATCGAGTTATTCATTACATCAAATAAGTATTAACCCCCTCCATACTCCTTTACATTCTTTTTACAATTCCCAGATAATTTACTGACAACTTAGGCTAATGTCTTTTATACATTGGACATAAGAATTTATTGAATAAAAAGAAACAAGAAGTACAAGAAAGAATTAAAAATGAATAAAAAGATTTTAATAACGGGAGCAACGGGATTCCTTGGAAGCAACTTAATGATGAGAATATTAAAGAATGAATCTCAAACAAATTTAGTGTTGCTGATAAGAGCAAAGTCCGATGATGAAGCCAAAAACCGGATTCATCTAATCCTGAAAAAGATGATAACCAAGGAGAATATTGAGCGTTTACTCTCACGTGTTGAGATATTAAAGGGTAATATAATTGATGAAAAGTTAGGATTGTCAAATTCCACTTATGAAAGGATATCGAGCGAAACTACACATATAATTCACTCTGCAGCAAGTGTAAAATTAAATATGAATCTTGAAGATGCAAGGAATGTAAACTGTAACGGAACTAAGAACATAATTTCATTTGCAAAATGTGCTAAAAAGTTTGGAGTCCTTGAAAGGCTTGGTCATATAAGTACAGCTTATGTTGCCGGTAATCGGACAGGTACCATTTACGAGGACGATTTTGAAGTAGGACAAATATTTGCAAACACTTATGAACAAACAAAATTTGAGGCAGAACAATTAGTTAGAGAACACTTTTCAGAACTACCAATCACCATCTTCCGCCCGAGTATTATAGTAGGAGATTCAAATACTGGAGCAACAACATCCTTTAATGTACTCTATTCCCCTTTGAGGCTAATCTATCACGGTTACCTGAAAATGATATCGGGATTCAGGAATACACCGATGGATGTAGTTTCAGTTGATTTTGTAGCCGATTCTGTCAGTCAAATCCTACTTCATTCACGCAATGGTATCGGTAAAACTTTTCATCTTACTGCAGGAAAAGGCAATACAATGACAGCGGGAGAAATTATAGATGAAGCGGTAGAATACTTTAATCAAAGAGGAATTAATACTTCAAATTCAGAGGTAGAGTTCTGTCCGCCAAATTTATTTAAGAATGCCGCTAAACAATTATGTGATGAAGCGGGATTGATAATCATCGTAGGAAAGCTTTACGAAGCTTATGTGAGTATTATGAGGTTTTTTGATAATAACAAAACATTAAATGAATTAAGAGATACTTTGATCAAGCCAAAGCCTTTAAATATTTACTACAACAACTTACTTGCTTACTGTGTTAACACAGAATGGGGGAAACGTGAAATGCAAGTTGCACAGTCTATCACGGAGAAGATATGAAGATTAAAGCAATAATAAATACAAATTCTAAAAAAGGTTGTGAAAAGCAGCTCTCGAATATTATACAAAATGAGTTTGCCTTACACGATATTAGTATTGAATTTACAAAGTTTCCGAAACATGCCACTGAGATTTCACGAATTGCCAGTGATTCAAATGTGGATCTAATAATTGCTGTAGGAGGGGACGGAACTGTTAATGAGATAGTTAACGGAATTACAGGAAGCAATACTGCACTTGGAATAATTCCAACGGGAACAGCGAATGATCTGGCGACACTTCATCGCATCCCAACTGATATTAATGCTGCTTGTAAATTAATTAAGCAACGCCATACAAAAGAGATTGATATTATAAATGTGAATGGCTGGAATTATATAACCGGTGGAGGCATTGGTCTTCCAACTGAAGTTGCACGTATCTCGGAAGTAATTAAATCAAACAAAATTTATGGTAACCTGCTTAAACAAACACTCGGCAGTAAGGTTTACATACTTGCAATGATTGTCGCGCTAATCAAACTAAATAGTTTCCTGAACTATGTTGAAATATATAATAACGAAAAAGTAATAAGAATAAAGACTCTATTTATGGTGATAAACAACCAGTCTTTTGTTGGTAAATTTTATCATCTTTGTCCAAAAGCTCGTAATAACGATGGTGTAATTGATATATGCCTGCTCGAATATTCTCCAAATATTTGGAAAATGCTGCGTGTTCTTTTTAAAACTCTCTCCGGAACTCATATCAATTCACCGTTGGTTCAATCATGGAAAGTCAAAAACATTACAGTAAAAACAAAAGTAGAGTTACCATATCTCGGCGATGGTGAGATCGGACGATGTTCATCCACTTTTAATATTTCAGTGAAACCCCGTGCAATAAAGCTTATTACACCGGTTAATGGCTTAATGAATAAACAAACAAGAAGGATTGATTAAATGTTATTAGCTATAAAATATAATGGATTTATTACCCGAATAGGAATTTACCTTAAAGAAATGTTCCCAATTCCACAGAGGTTAATCTATTCTATGCTTATGTATATAAGTTTTGCAATAATTGCATCAAAGATTCATTCAGTAACATTGGATGCAGCTTCACCAATTCATTTTATAGGTATCATTAACGTCTTTACAATTTTGCTTATCCTCAGACTGATGGATGAGTTGAAAGACAAAGATTTAGATGAGGATCTTTTTAGTGAAAGACCGCTTCCTTCAGGAAGGGTAAGGGAATCTGATATTTCATTTTCACTTATAGCACTGATTGTTTTATTCATCACAATAAATGTTTTTAACTGGATTACACTATTAGCTGCTCTAACGGTTCTTTGTTATACTCTTTTAATGTTCAGGTACTTCTTCATCCCAAAAATTTTACGTAGGTATTTATTACTCAACCTTGCAACACATAACCCTGTCATTCCTATAATTATTATCTTTTTATGGATAATGTTTGGTGCTCAGAATGATCTTCCGCTTAGTAGTTTATTCAATCATTACAGCGTTTTGTTGGTTGTATGGTTTTGGCTGTTGTTATTCTCATGGGAAATAACTCGTAAAATAAAATCACCTGAAGAGGAAAACGAGTATGTAACATATTCTCAAATTTTCGGTTACATCGGGGCGGTCATTATAGCTGCTGTTGTTCAAACCTTAACTTTTATAATATCGATTTATTTCTTTTTAATTTTTAATCTGTCATGGTTTTATCTTTTAACCGTAACTTTTGCATACATTATTGTTATCTCTGGACATGTTCGATTCATTCATATCCCAAATTCATCAACATCAAAGCTAAAGTATTTTACTGAGGCATACATACTAACATTGTTCCTTGCTGTAATCATTGATTATGTCTTCATCAATTTATTAGGAAATTAATAATGTATTGGAAAACAAATAATATTATAACGTACAAATCTTTACCGTTTTTAATCACAACTAAAACTGTTGGTGGAAAGGGTTGGAACCTGTTTCGATTAAGAAAATATGGAATAGCGACGAAACCATGGATTGTAATTTCCACAAATCTATTTGATCAATTCATCAGTGATTTAAAAGCAGAAATAGAAGAAATTATTAATGGACTTGACTTCTCCAACCCAAAGCAAGTCGAGGAATCTTCACTCAGTATAAAACAACTCATAGTTAAGAAAGGATTAAACTCCAGATTTCTTACGTGTCTCTATAAAACAATGAACAAAATATTTGGAGAAATAACTTTATTCGCTGTTCGATCCTCACTTACTGATGAAGATTCAGCTAACAATTCATTCGCAGGGCAGATGGATTCATTCCTAAATGTGAAGAAAAAATACATAGAAGAATCTATAAAAATGGTTTGGGCATCGGCTTACTCACCAAGGGCTCTCTTATACAGATATAAAAAGAAGATTTCATTTACTCATATTTCTTCAGCTGTAATCATTCAGGAAATGGTTCAATCGGAAGCATCAGGAATTATCTTTACAAAAAATCCGGAAACACATGTAAATGAATGTATTATATCTGCCGGATATGGACTTGGTGAAGGTATAGTTGGAGATATAGTTGAGACAGATACATATACAATTGACCGGGATACGAATAAAATTCAAAAAAAGATAAACAAAAAAGAATTAAGATTAGTAATTGATTGTTATGAAAAGGGAAGGACACGGAAAGAAGTTGTTCCGAAAAATTTAAAATCAAAAGCGGTTCTTACCGATGATGAAATTGATAGGTTATTAAAACAGACTCTAAAAATGGAAAGGAAATTTGGTTTTCCCATCGATGTTGAATGGGCAATGGATAAGAAGAGGGAAATATTCTTTTTACAATCGAGACCGATCACATTTAAAAACGAATCTGCATCAGCATCAACGTTACGGATCTGGGATAACTCAAATATTGTTGAAAGTTATTCAGGTATTACTCTTCCGTTGACTTTTAGTTTTATACGAGAATGCTACGAAACAATTTTTCAAAATGCAGTAATGGAAATTGTTTCATCAAAAAAAGCTGTAAAAAATGATGTAGCTATTTTTAAAAACATGGTTGGGCTTCAGAAGGGAAGAGTTTATTATAATTTGCTCAACTGGTACAAGATGCTCTCCTTCCTCCCGGGATTTAAAAATAATAAACCTGCCTGGGATCAAATGATTGGTATAAAACATACGGTCGAATTCCCAGAGAGAAAAATATCCGTGTATAATTCCATCTTTGCCTCAGTCAAGTTTTTATACCTTCTTTTAAGTGTTAAAAGAACGGCAATGAAATTTCATTCCTATATCGATCCACTATATAAAAAATTTCAAAAAATTGATGTTTCTCATATGACGCCTGATCAATTAGTTGATCATTACGATTCTCTTTGGAAGACATTCATGCCAAAGTGGCATTTGACTCTTTATAACGATGTATTTGCAATGAAGTATTATGAATGGCTTAAATCTCTTTGCAGCAAGTGGGGACTATCTAAATACGATGATCTGCACAATAAATTACTTTGTGGCGAAAGGGAAATGGAAAGTTTAAAACCACTTCATTCACTATTAAAGATCACGGCAGTTATTCTTAAATCAGATTCATATCAACATCTATTGAGAAACAATAATAGTTCAACTATTTGGAAAAGAATTCAGACAACAAAATCGTATGCTGAATTAAAGCAAATGTTTGATTCTTATTTAACTGATTTTGGAGATAGAGGAATAGAAGAACTCAAACTGGAAAAAGAATCATTTCATCAAAATCCTGAATTGCTTATAGATTTAGTTAAGAAGTACTGCAGACAAAATTTATCAATTAATATACTACAGCAAAACGAAATTAAGATCCGAAAAGAAGCTGAACAAATTATAAGGAAAGAACTTAGCAATCCCTTCAAAAGATTTGTATTCCGATTTGTCTTGAAGAATGCTAGACGTTCGATTACTAACAGAGAAAATATGAGGTTTGCACGTACGCGTAATTTCGGCTTAGTTAGAAATATATTCAGACAGATCTCTCAGCGATTTGTAGAACAGGGGATCTTAAAAAATGAAAGCGATATTTTTTATTTAACCGTCAATGAAATTTTCGATTTTATCAGAGGAACTTCTACAAATTGCAACCTTGCTTCTATTGTTAAGATAAGAAAAGCCGAGTATGCCAGCAATTCTTTTATAACACTCCCGGACCGATTCCAAACTATTGGAATACCATATTTAAATAAACTAAATAAGGATCCAAAGTTTAAATCTTCAAATAAATCATTACAAGGTACCGGCTGTTCAAGTGGAGTTGTAAAAGCAGAAGCATTGGTTGTTATTGATCCTTCATCTGTTAACGGTAAGTCGGGTCATATATTAGTTGCAAGATCCACTGATCCGGGATGGATTTTCCTTATGGTGTCTGCTAAAGGAATTATAGTTGAGAAGGGCAGTGTTTTATCACATTCTGCAATAATCGGACGGGAGCTTGGCATTCCAACAATTATTGGTGTTACGGATGCAACTGGTAAAATTCCTGATGGTGCAATTATAGAGATGGACGGAAGTAACGGAGAAATTCAATGGCAGTAATATCTTTTACATATCAAACTGAGTTGGTTGAACGATTTGTGAATTTTGGTTTTGAACTTTACAAGGAGGATAGCAATTGGATCCCTCCGTTTAAAAAAAGTATTTACACACAACTCTCTAATGCATATCCATTCTATCAGAATTCTGCAAATCATCATAAACATTTTTTATCTATTAAAAATGGAAAAGTTATTGGTCGTGTAAGTGCCTTTATCAACCATGAACTAAAAAGCAAAGATGGTAAACAGATTGGTTCAATTGGTTTCTTTGAATGCATTGATGATTACAGTGTTGCCTATGAATTGTTCAGCCATGCAGTTTCCTGGCTTAACGATGACAAGGGAATTGAAATAGTATGGGGTCCAATGAATTTTGACATCTGGCACAACTACAGGCTAATGACTCGCGGATTTGAACAGAAACAATTTACCGGTGAACCATATAACAAACCATATTATGAGAGCTTTTTTATTCGTTATGGATTTAAACAAAAACAACAGTGGCATTCTGTGGAAGTTATCGGTCGTGAGAATATTGAGAAGATGATAGCTCGCAGTGAAGATTCCTATAATCGCTTAATTAAGAAAGCATATCATTTTGAAGCTATAAATTTAAAATATTTCAAGCGGGAACTCTCCAAACTATATAAAATATTAACCGAATCATTTTCTGGTTTTCTTGGCTTCACATCTATTTCAAGAGAATTGTTCTATAAGATATTCTTGCCTTATCGCCGTGCATTTCATACGGAGTTGTTCACATTTGCTTATAACGAAAGTTCCACTCTTTCAGGTTTTGCCGGAGCGTTCCTTGATATTTCTAATGGACTTCGTGCAATGAACGGGAGAAACAATTTAATGGCAAAGCTGCGGTTTCTTAAACAACCACAATCTACTGATAGGGCTATTTTTTTACTTGGCGGAACAACTATGCAGGAGAGAAAAAATAGAACTGGATTGGGAAGAGCAGAGTTCTATTACATAATGCGAAAAATACTCAACCTCGGTTATGAAAAAGTTGTAGTTGCATTGATGGCTGAAGGAAACGCTGTACGAGGGCTCTTAGGAAAAAGTATAGCTCTGGCACAAAGACAATATACATTATTCGAGATTAACAAAGATGAATAATGATTTTTCTCTAAAATATTATGACCGGTACACTAAGCAGATTATTTCTGAACGAATCTTTGCGAAAGAGTTTTTGTTCTGGGCTTATAACACAACAACCGGAAGGTTTTTCACACAAATATTATTCAGACAGAAGTTCGTTTCAAAATTTTACGGTTGGTGGCACAAGCAAAGCTGGAGTAAGAAAAAAATTAAGCCATTTATAAAAAAGATGAATGTAAATATGAGAGAATCTCTCAAGTCAACGGAAAGTTTTAAATCTTTTAACGATTTCTTTACAAGAGAAATTGATCTATCCCATCGCCCTGTAAACCAGGATGATGAAGTTTGTGTTGCGCCGTGTGATGGCAGGGTATTGGTTTATCCTAAAATAAGTGCAGATAGCGAATTTCATATTAAGAGAAGTAGTTTCAAACTTGGCAGTTTTTTACAAGATGATTCTTTAGTACAAAAATATTCCGGCGGTTCAATGTTAGTTAGCCGTCTCTATCTTACAGATTATCATCACTTTCATTTTCCAGATTCAGGTTTACCAAAAAAATCAAGTGTTATGGATGGAAAGTACTATGCAACAAGTCCATACTCAATTCGTTCACTTACACCATTCTACACAGAGAATCATCGAATGCTCACCCAGTTTGAATCAGATAACTTTGGCGAAATTGTTATAACTGAAATCGGTGCATTTACAGTCGGTTCGATTAAACAGCAATTTCAGCCGGATGTCCAGGTTGGCAAAGGAGAGCACAAAGGTTATTTTGAATTGGGCGGATCCACCATAGTTCTCTTATTCGAAAAAGGATCGGTGATTTTTGATAGTGATCTTATAAGGAATTCTAAATATGACTTAGAAACCTATGTTCGTCAAGGTGATTCGATCGGTAGATCAGTTAAGATTAATAATAATAATATTCACATGGAGATTAATGCATGAATACGATCCATTATTCCCAGTGCTGGGAAGATCCGCAGACCTTGACTGATGCACTAAATATTAATCCGGCAGATAATGTTTTATCAATCGCTTCTGCTGGCGATAATACGTTTGCGTTGTTACTAAAAAATCCGGTGTCAATAACTGCAATCGATATTAACCCGGTTCAAATTGATTTGATGGAATTAAAAATTAGAGCAATACAATATTTAAACTATGAGGATTTTATTTCTTTCCTTGGATATCGTAAATGCAATGATAGAAAGAAACTATACTCTTATATAAAAAGAGATTTAAGTGACAGGGCAAGGGAATATTGGGATACACAGTCTAGGAAGATATCAAGAGGAATAGCACACTGTGGGAAGTTTGAATCTTATTTTAAATTATTTCGCAATTTTGTATTACCATTCATTCATTCCAGGGAAAACATACAGCAGTTATTATCATCACAATGTTTTAAGCAGCAGGAAGTGTTCTATAACGGGGTATGGAACAACATCAGGTGGAGAGTTCTGTTTCGTATCTTCTTTTGCAAGTTCATTCTTGGGCATATTGGTAGAGATCCATCCTTCTTCAATTATGTTTCACTTCAAAAGATTGCAGAAGAATTATTTGAACGAAGCAGGAAAGGTATAACAGAAGTTCCTGTAAAGAATAATTTTTTGCTCGAATATATACTAACGGGGAAAATCATGAGTTTACGGAATGCACATCCCTACCTTCTACCGGAAAATTTTGAATACTTAAAGGAGAATGTTGGTGATATTCAGCTTGTGACTGCTAACCTTATTGATTATTTGAGAACTTTAGATCATAATTCAATTTCGAAGTTCAATCTGTCCGATGTATTCGAATACATGTCACGTTCTGAGTTTGAAATCACATTGAATGAATTAATTAGATGCGGTACAAACAATTCATCTTTAGTATTCTGGACACTTTTTGTGCCAAGGAAAGTTCCAAATAAATTATTAAAGAAATTAAAGTCATCGAATTTACTTGCAAACAAGCTGAGAAAAAATGATCGTGGATTTTTCTATGGAAGTTTTAATGTATGGCGAATTATAGCTAAACAAAAAACGCAATCATATCCGCCTTTAGAAAAAATTGAAAAGTTATAATTTAAAATAATATTTTATATTGATAGTGAAGTATTGAAGATTTTTTTAAAAATGAAAATAAGCACAAATGTTAAATCAATCTGATTATAGGCTCCATAAGTGGGTTTTGAAGGGTAGTGGATCTGCATGTCTTGTATTTACTGATATTGTGGCTTCTACTTCGCTGCTTTCCAAAGTCGGCTCGGTAATGTACACCGATTTCCGAAGAGCGCATCAGGATCGTGCAAACCAGCTTAGGAGAAAATTCGCGGGTATCTTAATCGATAAAACCGGTGATTGTCTGTTTATCGTATTTCATAAAGCAGTTAAAGCATATGCGTTTGCTATCAGTCTTTTTGATAACCCCGGTCACAATAATATTAAAATACGTATTGGTGTGCACTACGGAAAGGTTTCTGTAGAAAGTGAAGCACTCGTGGGAAAGACAGTTCACTATGCTGCCCGTGTTATGCAAAATGGCAAGTGTAATGAGTTTTGGCTAAGCAACTCAGCTAAAAATTCTCTTCATAAAGAATCACCAGAAATAGCACACTAACTTAAGTGACTTAAAAGTGAAGAATGTGATTTTAAGGGTTTACGGAGAAACAACACCTCTGGCGAATTGCTTAATTAGTTACTCATTACGTACAAGATTATTTTGGTTAGAATTTACTACCTTCATAGATTCATTATAAATTAACAATAATGCTCAATACAGTAAAGATCAAATAGTTTATGCGTAGATGTTATGAATAGTATCTGGAAAAAAACAGGAATAGCAGCAACGTTGGTAATCGTTTTTATGATCCCGTTATCTTTCCTGCTTCACAAAACATCAAATCAAATCGTTGAAATGAAGGCAGAGTTTGTTGGCGGTAAAGAATGTATAAACTGCCATCAGAGAGAATATCATTTGTGGAAAGGATCCGATCATGATAATGCAATGAATGTTGCAAATGATTCAACTGTACTGGGAGATTTTGATAACGCAGAATTTTTTTACAACGGAAAAACTCACAAATTTTATAAAAGAGACGATAAATTTTTTGTATATACCGAAGGACCAAAAGGTGAGATGCAGGAATTTCAAATCACTCACACCTTTGGTGTGCATCCGCTTCAGCAATATTTAATTCCATTTGAGAATGGTAAGTATCAGTGTCTTCCAATTGCGTGGAACACGGAGAAAACAGAATGGTATCATCTTGTTGATAGTGTTTACAGTGATCAAACAATAACACCAACCGATTGGCTTTACTGGACAAACCAGGGACAGAACTGGAACGGGATGTGTGCTGAATGTCATTCTACAAATCTTAATAAGAATTATAATCTTGAAACAGAAAAATTCAATACTACCTGGATTGATATTGATGTAAATTGCGAAGCTTGCCACGGACCCGGCTCCGAACATATTGAATGGTCGAAACTACCGGAGATGGCGCGCAGTTACGATAACAATATGGGATTGGTTCTTAAAACCAGCGGCACCACTTCAAAACAATTTATAGAAGCTTGTGCTCCGTGTCATTCCCGCAGAACATCTTTTGGTGTGAATGATCATACTACAAGTGAATTTTTTCAAAATCATTTACCTCAATTACCTTCACCTCCTAATTATTTTATTGATGGGCAGATACTCGAAGAAGTGTATGTATACGCTTCATTTACACAGAGTAAAATGTATATGGAGGATGTTATTTGCAGCGATTGCCATGATTCACACAGTATTAAATTTAAGTTTGAAGATAATGCACTCTGTACCCAGTGCCATCGGGCAGATGAATTTGATACTTACGATCATCACTTTCATAAATATAAAAATGAAGAAGGACAGCCTGTCATCAGCAAGTTTGGTGATAAGATAGAAGTTGGTGAAGGCGCTCTGTGTAAAACATGCCATATGCCCGGCAGGTATTTTATGGGTGTTGATTTTAGAAGAGATCACAGTTTTAGAACTCCACGACCAGATTTAACTATAGATTTAGGAGTTCCAAATGCATGCAACGATTGCCATGCTGATAAATCAGCAGAATGGGCGCAGCAATTTATTACAAAGTTTTATGGTGAAAAGAAAAAATATCATTACGCTGCAACTTTTGCTGATGCAGTTGCTTTGGAAGAAGGAGCAGACACTAATCTTATAAAAATCATTAATAATGATCTTTATCCCGAAATAGTTAGGGCATCAGCGGTTGAATATCTTGTTAACTATCAAAATGAAAGATCATATAAGGTAATTAAAGAAGCGTTAAATGATTCTGAACAAATTGTTAGGATAAGCGCGATTAATTCATTTATTGCAACAGATCCAAAAGATTTGATTAGTTCGCTCTCTCCTCTTTTGAATGATCCGCAAAAAGCAGTAAGAATTCAGGCAGTAAATAAGTTATCGATGCTGCGTAAAGAAGAATTTACAGAAGCACAGTATAAAACGCTTTCCAAAGTCTTAGATGAATATTATGAAACGCTTAAATACTCAGCAGATTTTCCTGCAGGAAGGTTTAATCTGGGTAATTACTATTCCAATAAAGGTGATGTTGTTAATGCGGAAAAGAATTACAATAAAGCAATTGAATTTGATAGTTTGTTTTATCCTGCAAAATCAAATCTGGCAATGCTTTACTATAACAGCGGTAAATTAAAGGAAGCGGAAGTAATATTTTTAGACCTGATAAAAAATCATCCTGAATATACTGAAGGCAATTACTTTTTAGGGTTGTTGTACGCAGAACAAAAACGTTATAAAGAAGCCGCTGAAAATCTTGAAATCGCCGCAACTAAAACACTTTCAAATGCAAGGATCTATTACAATCTTGGATTACTATATCAGTATTTAAACGATTTTGCAAAAGCGGAAGAATCATTATTAAAAGCTTATTCTATACTATCAGATGATTTTGATATAATTTATGCTCTTGCAGACTTCTACATAAAAAGAGGAAACAGCAATAAAGCTGTTTTATATGCCAATGAAATAAACAATAAATTTCCATCAAATCCTGTGGGGCAGAATCTTCTGAATCATATAAAAAGTAATATGTAATTTTTCTTTTAATATTCCTTCCATTCTTACAGATCATCCTTTCTACGTTGCATGAATAATCATCAAAGGGCTATAACAAAAAGTATTTAAAAAATAATTTTAATATCTTTCCTCTCACATAATTTCAATCTTTTCCAGCAATTATGAATTCAAATAAAAGTAAAACATCAAAACGAAAAAAAGAGCACCTTGAGTTGTGCCTTACGGATGCTGTGTCTTTTAAGAGAAAATCTACGGGATTTGAAAATTATGAATTCAAGCATTATCCAATTACCGAAGTTGATATAACAAAGCTTGATTTTCGCAGTAAGTTTTTCGGAAAAAAAATAAATTTTCCTTTTCTTATTTCTTGTATGACAGGAGGTACTTCCGAGGCAGAAAATATAAATGCACAGCTAGCTATTGTGGCTGAGGAATTAATAATTCCAATTGGAGTCGGCAGCCAAAGACAAGCACTTGAGGATAAAGATTTTGTCGATTCATTTAAGACTGTTAGAAAAAATGCACCCAACGTACCAGTTCTTGGCAATATCGGAGCAGCGCAGGTTGTTCAATTTAAATCTGTTGATCCTGTTAAAAAACTTGTTGATATGATTGAAGCTAATGCCATGGTTATACATATTAATCCGCTGCAGGAATTACTTCAAAAAGAAGGGGAGACAATTTTTACAGGGCTTTTAAAAAAAATCAGAATGTTAGTTAAAAAATTAGGAGTTCCTGTTATTATAAAAGAAGTTGGTTCAGGAATTTCTAAAGAAGCTGCAGTAAAATTATTGGAAGCAGGTGTAAGAGGAATTGATGTTTCCGGTGCCGGCGGCACAAGCTGGGCTGGAGTTGAAATTCTAAGAAATAAAGATTCTAATGAAAATGTTTTTTGGGATTGGGGTCTTCCAACCTCATACTGTATAAAAGAAGTGTTTATGCTGAAGAAAAATTATAAATTTACTTTAATCGGTTCGGGAGGAATTAAAAACGGTTTGGATTCAGCAAAAGCATTTGCCCTCGGTGCTGATGTTGTTGCGTCTGCAAGACTCATACTGCAAGCACTCGATAAATCCGGAGTGGAGGAAACTGTAAAATATATAAATAGAATATTTGATGAAATTAGTAAAATTATGTACTTAACAGGTTCACATAATTTGAAGGAACTGAGAAATAACAAACTGATAAAAAAGGAATTATTTTATTGAAACCATCGGAACAAAAAAAATATTCTGATATTTATGCGAAAGAAAGAAAAAAAATAAATTCCCGTCTGGAAAGTGCTTTCAGCAAACGGGAACCAAGATCATTATACAAACCTTCATCTTACATTATTTGCGGTGCTGGAAAAAGAATAAGACCCCTGTTAGTGCTTTTAACTGCAAAGTCGGTTGGAGGTAAATTTGATGTTGCATATAATGCTGCTGTAGCTGTTGAACTGCTGCACAATTTTACACTTGTACATGACGATATTATGGACAACGCTGATAAAAGACGCGGCAGGTTAACTCTTCATAAAAAATATAATGAAAGCACGGCAATTTTGGTTGGTGATAGTTTGTTATCGGTAGCTTATGAATTTCTTCTTAAAGACTGCAACGGCAACTCAAAAAATATTTTAATTTCTTTTACAAATGGATTGGTTGAAGTATGCGAGGGACAGGGGCTCGATACCGAATATGAACGCCGGAAAAATGTATCGCTTGATGAATATCTGTTAATGATAAAAATGAAAACTGCTTCGATGATAAAAATGTGCTGCAGAATCGGTTCAACTCTTGGCGGAGGTAGTAAAGAAGAGATAAAAGGTATTACAAGTTATGGCTTGAACCTTGGAATTGCTTTTCAAATACAGGATGATCTTTTGGATATAACGGCAGACGAAGAAAAATTCGGAAAGCGGATTGGCGGCGATCTTTTGGAAGGAAAGAAAACTTATCTTTTAATTAAAGCACTGGAAAAAGCAAAGGGTGAAGATAGAAATGCATTGTTAAAAGTAATCGATAAGAAAGGAATAAAAATAAACCAGGTAAATAAATATAAAACGTTGTACGAAAAGTTGAACGTTATTGATGATGCAAAAAATTTAATTAATTATTATACTAAAAGAGCTTTGAAATCTCTTTATGTAATTAAGAATGAAAATGATAGAAAAATCTTAATCTGGCTGGCTGATATACTGTTGAAAAGAAATAATTAATGATTGAGCTAATTGTTACAATTAAAAACAAAGCCGGCTTGCACACTCGTCCTGCTGCTACAATCGTTAAGCTTGCTGCAAAATATGAATGCGAATTTTTTATATCGCGTGATGGAATGAATATTAATGGTAAAAGTATTATTGGTGTTATGACACTTGCTGCAGAGGAAGGTGCTAAGTTAACCTTAACATTCGATGGAGCAGATGAGGAAGAAGCTGCAAAGGAAATTGTAGATTTTTTTGAAAGAGGGTTTGGCGAAGAATGAAATCATTTAAAGACATATATAAAGGTTCTGAAAATAAAATTGCCGGAATTGCTGCCGCACCCGGAATTGTTATCGGCGAGGTTTATCTTTTTACAAAAGAAAAACTTGAGATAAGTAAAGCTGATATTACTGATGTTGAAGAAGCTAAGATAAATTTTCATGAAGCATTAGAACGATCGAAAAAAGAATTAACGAAAATATTTGCAATAGCCAAAGATAGGATGGGCGTTACAAGAGCAGCAATTTTTGAAGCTCAGTTGATGATTCTTGATGACCCGATTCTTATTGGAAACATTTTGAAGCGAATTGAAGATGAAAAAAAGCAGCCGGAATATATTGTTGATGATGAAATTTCAAAATACCAGCAATTGATGATACTTTCAAACGAATCTTACATGAAAGAACGTGCAAATGATATTGAAGATATAAAAAACAGGATCGTAAGGAACCTGAGAAAGAAAAGATGGCAATCACGTATTCACAGTGATGCAGTGATCGTTAGCGATTCATTAACGCCGGCCGATATATTGCTGCTTTCAAGAAATCAAGTGAAAAGTTTTGTAACCGATCACGGCGGTTTGACTTCGCATGCTGCAATCATATCAAGATCGCTTAACATACCGGCAGTTTGCGGAACACACAACGCAACACAAAAATTAAAAGACGGACAAACAGTTATTGTTGATGGCTTTCATGGTTATATAATTTACGATCCTACAGATGAACAAAAATCTTTCTTTAAAGAAAAACATCAACACCTTATTGCCCTGCAGAAAGAACTTGAAGAACTAACCGATAAACCTGCTGTTACTAAGGACGGAAAGGAAATTCAGTTATTAGCTAATGTTGATGTAACAGGCGAGATGGATGTAGTTAAAACAAGCGGAGCAAACGGAATTGGTCTTTATCGTTCCGAACAAATATTAGATGAGTTAGGAACCATTCCCACTGAAGAAGAGCAGGTAAGAATATATTCAAAATTAGCTTCAAGAATATACCCTGATAACATCACAATTCGGGCTTTCGATATCGGCGGCGATAAGTTTCGCCTGTTCGATTATAACGAACCAAATCCTTTTCTTGGTTTGAGAGGAATTCGTTTGCTGCTTGAAAATCTTAAACTCTTTAAAGCGCAGATACGTTCAGTACTTCGTTCAAGCAGTAATAAAAATGTTCAGTTCATGCTTCCGATGATTAGCACGATTGACGAAATTCACAGATCGAAAAAAATAATAAAAGAATGTATGGATGAATTGTCAAGCGAAAATAAATCGTTCGATGCAGAAATGAAAATAGGCATTATGGTTGAAGTTCCTTCGGCTGCTGTAATGACAAGAGAATTTGCTGATGTTGTAGATTTTTTAAGTATTGGTACCAACGATTTGATACAATATTTGATGGCTGTTGACAGGGGTAATGACCTTGTAGCTGATCTGTACCAGGAATTTAGCCCCGTGGTTTTGCGAACTATTAAGAAGATTGTTGATGATTCAAAACTTGCGGGCAAGCCCGTAAGTCTTTGTGGAGAGATGGCTGCCGATACACTCGCAATGCCGCTGTTAGTTGGTTTGGGTCTTGAATCATTGAGTATTTCGCCTGCAACAATACCTTATGCTAAAAGAATAATTAAAAGTTTTAATTATAAAGATGCAAAAAAAATGGCAGATAAATGTATCACTGTCTGTTATGAAGCTGAGATTGAAAAAACAATACTAAAATTCTTCGAAGAAAATGATATTACAAGAACAAGAAATATAATATAGGGAATTATGGGAATTAAAAATTTAATAAAGAAGCACGATACACAAAATCAATTTAAAGTATTGATTGAATCCTTCAGGCAAATTGAATATGCCTGGGAAAATAAGTTAGATATAAGTTCTTCACACGCAAAAAATATAAATAATATAGTTGTTGCCGGAATGGGCGGTTCAGCAATTAGTGCTGATTTATTAAAACCTTTTTTAAGGGATGAACTTCAGATCCCTTTGTTTGTAAACAGAGATTATATCTTACCAAAATTTGCAGATGAAAAAACTTTAGTAATAATTTCATCTTATTCGGGAAACACAGAAGAAACAATTTCCAGTCTTAAAGGAGCTGTAAAAAAAGGTTGTAAAATAATAACTGTATCAACCGGCGGCTGGATAAAGAATTTTGCAGATGAGAATGATTTACCATGCATCAATCTTAAGGAAGGATTTCAACCGAGATTTGCTTTGGGCGTTAGTTTCTTTACGCTGTTAAGAATTTTACAATCCATTGAATTAATTCCGTTGCAAGAAGATGTTGTTAATGAAATAACTTTGTTGTGGAAGAATAAAGGAATTGAATATTCAGGTGAAGAAAATATTGCACTAAAACATGCGGAAGAGTTAGCCGGGTTCATACCGTTAATTTATTCTTCGGCAAACTTCGAATCAATTGGTTACCGTCTTAAATGTCAATTCAACGAAAATTCAAAATTGCATGCATTTAATAATGTTATTCCCGAGTTAAACCATAATGAAATCATTGGGTGGGAAACATTTCAGGAAAAGCAGCTAAATGCAAAATTGATTACTATCGTTGATAACGATTATCATCCACAAATATTAAATAGGTTTGAGTTAACAAAAGAACTTGCACAGAAAAGCGGTGTAGAAATTATCGTACTTAAAAGTATTGAAAAAAATGTTAAGGTACGAATTATGGATTTGATTTTTTTATGTGATTGGATAACTTATTATCTAGCTGTGCTGAGGGGTTTTGATCCTTCGGAAATTGACTATATACATGAGCTAAAGCAGCGTTTGGGTTAATTTGTTAGTTGTTACGCAATAAGAACTTAGCCGCAAAAAATATTTAAGTCATAATTCATTTATAAACAATTGTGATCTTCACTCGTTTTTCTAAATATCTTTTCTTAATCATTCTCCTTTATTCTCAGGTAGTCTCAGCTCAATATTTCTTTTTCGGAAGAAACAAAGTTCATTACGAAGACTTTGATTGGAAAGTAATGCGGACCGACCACTTCGATATTTTCTATTACGGTGAAATGCAGAACATTGCGGAGATTGGTGCATATTACGCTGAACAGGTTTATGACGAATTGAAAGTTGAAATGAATAATGTTGTAACACGCAGGGTTCCGCTTATTTTTTATAACACTTCTTTAGAATTCCAGCAAACAAATACCACTCCGGGTTTGCTGCCTGAAGGTGTTGGCGGCTTTTTTGAATTTTTGAAAGGAAGAGTTGTTTTACCCTCAACAGGTTCGCTTAAAGATTTTAAACATGTTATAAGGCATGAACTTGTACACGTTTTTATGACGAACAAAGTTTACCGTGTTTTGCGCGATCACAAATTACCAACTAACAGAATGCCTCCTTTATGGTTTGTTGAAGGTCTTGCTGAATATTTATCCACCGATATGGATTCGCAGGCAGAAATGGTGATGAGAGATGCTGTTATTAATAATTATCTGGTAGGCATTAAAGATATATTCAGGATATACGGTTCTTTTTTAATGTATAAAGAAGGACAAAGTTTCCTTGAATTTGCCGGTGAAAAATATGGCAAGCAGCGTGTGCTAGATATTATTGATAATATTTGGACAAACACTGCTTTTAGTCGCGTGCTTGAATATACCTTTAGAAAAAATCTTGAAGAATTAGATGCAGAGTGGCAGTATTATTTAAAGAAAAAGTATTATCCTTTATTAGAAAAAGATGTTCCTCCTTCAATAGGTGCAACAAAAATTACCCAGGAGGGTTTTAATTTTTCTCCCGTTAGTTTTACAATCGACAGTATTAAATATATATACTTCATTGCTAACCGTGATGGCTATTCATCCATTTACAGAATGCCGTATTCTCCTGACAATAAACCACTGGATGATCCATCAATAGTTTTACGCGGAGAGAAGGATGAAGAGTTTGAAGCATTTCATCTATTTCAATCTGGTATGGATGTTTCATCGGAAGGGCTTATAGCATTTGTTACAAAAAAGGGCGGTACCGATGCCATTCATTTCTTTTCTATTTACCGAAACGAGATTGTTAAAAGATTCCATAGTCATGATTTAATAAATATTATCTCACCCAAATTTTCTGATAATGGTAACAGAGTTGTTTTCCATGCTGTTGATAGAAAAGGTTATATGGATTTATACATTTATGATCTTTTAGATGATAAACTTTACCGCATAACCAACGATTACTATGACGACAGAGACCCTTCATTTGGTTTGAATGACAGACAAATAATTTTTACATCCGATAGAACTGGTGGAAAGTTCGAAAATAAATATAATCTTTTCTCAATCAATCTCGATACTTATGAAATTGAATACGTAACCTATTTAAATGCTCATAACTATTCACCATTACTCTCTTCAGATAAGAAAAAATTATTATTTACTTCCGAGTTAGACGGTGTAAGAAACATTTGGGAAATTAAAATTGAAGAAAACCAATTCGGCAAACAAATTAAACGTATTACAAGATTTATTACCAGCGTTTTCACTCCTGTTTACTTTGATTCCTCTTCAATTGCATTTTCGGGATTTGAGAATTTCTCAATTAACCTTTATATGATGAGCGATTATCAAACAGCTTTAGATTCTGCTGAAGTAATATCTATGGAAATGGATTCGGCAAAAGGTAAATGGATGGCTAATAAAATACAGCTTCCCTCCGAAAGAAAAAAACTTAAGTATGAAAAACAGTACGCACTTGATTTTGCGCAAAGTGTTGTTACAACCGATCCGATTTTTGGAACAAGAGGTGGTGCAATTTTATCTTTAAGTGATTTGCTGGGTGATGACCGTTATTATCTTTTAATTTATAATTCTGCAAACGTGCAAAGTGATTTTCTAAGAAGCTTCAACATAATATTGCAAAGAGCCAACCTTGGCAAAAGAGTGAACTATGGTTATGGTGTTTTTCACTTAAGCGGAAGAAGATATGATTTAAGAGATCCGGATGAATTCTTTTACGAAAGAATTTTCGGAGGTACTTTCGCATTGAATTATCCTGTTTCAAAATTTCAAAGACTGGAAGCAACTGTAACCCTTGCAAATTCGGATAAAGAAGTAGTTCCCGGCGTAATTGAACGAAAAGCATTGTTGGTTACAAACACCATCGCTTACGTTCACGATAATTCACTGTGGGGTCCAACAGGTCCGTTAGCGGGAAGCAGAGGTATTCTGCTGCTTGGTTACACTACCGATATAAAATTCAGTAATGTTAATTATTTTTCTTTCGTTGCAGATTACAGGTATTATGCACGGGTTGCCTTAACTACTTTGTTCGCCTTCAGAGTTGCATTATTTTATAATGAAGGAAAAGAAGCGAGAAGATATATTATTGGCGGAAGCTGGGACCTCAGGGGTTATAGAAGGTTTTCAATAAGAGGTGAGAAGATATGGTTCTCTTCGGTAGAATTTCGTTTTCCTTTGATCGATCAATTACTAATAAAATTCCCTGTTTTAAATTTAGGATTCGGGGGTATAAGAGGAGCGTTCTTTTTTGATGTTGGCGGTGCGTGGGATAACAGATACAGAGAAACTCTCGGTGCTATAGGAACAGGAATAAGAGTAAATGTTTTTGGAGTGTTTACTTTAAGATACGATATCGGAAAAAAAATAGAAGATAATTTTACTCGGTTTCAGCCGGGTCTGTTTTACCAATTTTTCTTTGGATGGGACTTCTGATAAAAAAAATATTAATTATCGCATCTATGATCGTTTGCCTTGTCGGTTGCGGAAAATCGCTCATTAAAATTACTGCAAAGTTAGATAGTGATCCGTATCCGATGTTTGGAAGAACATCCGCCAGGAATTTCTATGTTCCGGTAACAGTTTCTGATTCATTGGTACTTAATTGGGAGAATGACGTTCACGGAAGTTTTACTAATTCTTCTGTTACTATTTATGATGAGTATGTTTTTACAAGCGATCTTGGAGGTAGAATATATGTGTTTGATATTCATGACGGTTCAAAAGTTGGAATGTTAAAAAGTAAAGATGCAATCTATTCAGCACCGCTGATTTTTAAATCTTTGGTTGTTTACGCTGTAGCCGAAGAGCAATACAATCTGACCGAATTAATTATTTATAATTTTAAAACCGGTAAAGAAATATTTTACGAGGAAATTTACAGCCGTGTTTTATCTGAAATGATTGCACTTGAAGAGGGAATAATATTTTTAACGGAAAGCGGGAGGTTAAACAGGTATGATCTTTCGGGAAAATCAATATGGCAGACCGAAACAGATGTAACAACGCGATGCTCACCATCATTAGAAAATGGGATAATAATTTTTGGTAATGATGATGGGGAAGTAATAACAGTGGATTTGGAAGACGGTGAGATCATCGATCGAAACTTTATTGGTGGTATGTTCACTGGTGCACCATCAATTGATAATAATATTGCTTACATGTCTAACAATAACGGAATAATTTATGCAATCGATTTAAACAGTACTGAAATAATTTGGGAACACGATACAGGCGCAAGAATTATTATGTCTCCTGCAGTAGATAGTAAAAATGTTATCATCGGAAATTTAAGCGGCTCTCTTCTCTCACTTGATAAACTAAGTGGTGAACCAAATTGGGGACAGCAGTTCAAAGGAGTATTCAATTCAACTCCGCTTCTTACAAATTACAGGATAATTATTCCCGATCTTTTTCGTTCATTATATATTATCGATAAAAGCACTGGTATCCCTAATAAAATTTATTTACTTGAAGGAAGAGCCAAACTTTCGCCTGTTTATTTTGATGATATTTTATTTATTGGATTTGACAGAGGTGTTTTAAGGGCGTATGATTTTGTTTATTAAAATATTATTTACTCTTGTAATTTCTATTGCTGCAAATGTGTTTCCGCAAGATTGTGAAGTTCATCTAACAATAATAAGTGATATTGAAAATGTTTATATATTTATTGATGACTCACTTGCCGGAACGGGTAAAAATATTAATGTTATTTTATCAAAAGGGCGGCACAAAATCGTTGCTCTAGAAAACAGTGACAGGTGGGATTCTAAAACATTTATTGATTCACTAAATATTACTGATTGTAATGATACAACACTTCAATACAACTTTAATAAAGAAGTGCTGCTGAACACCGAACCGCAGGATGTTTATGTGTTCAGTAATGATTCACTGATAGGTTACACTCCGCTATTAATTCCAATGGAATTGAATAACATCCGCTTAGAAAAAAATGATTTTGAAAGTAAGATAATCAGTTATTCTGATTTTGGGATTAATAAACCGGTTAAATTAAATTATACTGGCGAATATGATGACGGCAATTTCTTTGATAAAACACTTTTCAAGATATTGATAGGTACTATGGTTGGGTTGGGGGTAACAACTGCTTATTTAAAATTAGAAGCAGATGATAAATTTGCCGAATACAAGTTAACGGGGGATCCGGCTTTACTCGATCAGACAAATAGGCTAGATACATTGAGTGCTGTTACATTTGTTGCACTCCAAATAAATTTTGGTGCAATCATCTACTTATTTCTTGTGGATTGACAAACACTTTCCATATTTTAAAACCTCATTATATTTTTCTTGCTTATTAAATGTTAACCGTACTTCAAGTACTTAATAAATCAACCGATTACCTTGAAAAAAAAGGTATTGAATCGCCACGAATGAATGCAGAGCTTTTGCTAGCAGATTTGCTGAAGTGCAAGAGACTTGAATTGTATTTGATGTATGACCGACCGCTAACTGAAAAAGAACTTACTGTATATAGGGGGTATCTTAAAAGAAGAAGTACATTTGAACCAACACAATATATTATTGGTACTGTTGAATTTTACGGTTTAGAATTTAGAGTGTCACCCGCTGTTCTCATACCCCGACCCGAAACAGAAATTCTTGTGGAAACTGTAATCAATTCTGTAAATAAAGAAGATGAATTGCAAATAATGGATATTGGTAGTGGAAGTGGAAATATTAGTATTGCCATTGCCGTAAATTTACCCAATGCTTATGTAACCGGTATAGAAATAAGCGAATCGGCAATTGCAGTTGCAGAAGAAAATCTAAAAAAATATGATTTAAATAAAAGAGTCGCATTCCTTAATTATGATATATTAAGAGTAAATAAAGATGAACTTTCTGATTTCGATATTATAGTTTCAAATCCTCCTTATGTTTCTAAAGAGGATTATGGTAAAGTTCAAAATGAAATTTTAAATTACGAACCGAATATCGCTGTTACAGATTTTCATGATGGTTATAAATTTTACCTGGAAATAATTTCTCTAACAGCGCAAATATTAAAACCGAATGGAAAAATATTTTTAGAAATTGCACAGGGTCAATCCAAAAAGATAAATGAAATTATGAAAGAAAATAATTTCAAAGAGATTTCCATTGTTCAGGATTATCAGAAAATTGATAGAGTAATTTACGGAGTTAAGAATTGAAAGCTGTTGTCCAAAGAGTTAGCAATGCATCAGTAAATATTCCTTTAGAAAATTATTCCGCGAAGATTGGTAGAGGTATGCTTATCTTATTGGGAATTAATATTGGAGATACAAATGATGATGTAAATTATATCGCAGATAAATGCAGCCGTCTGCGCATCTTCGAAGACAGTGAAGGTAAAATGAATATTTCTGTGAAAGATATAGATGGTGAGGTTTTAATTATTTCACAATTTACTCTTTATGGTGAGACTGCAAAAGGAAACAGACCAAGCTTTATTGAAGCAGCAAAGTCGGATGATGCTATTCCTCATTACGAAAATTTTATTGAGAGAATGAAAAACAATTTGGGTGATGATAAAGTTAAGTGCGGTATTTTTGGTGCGATGATGGACGTATCCCTAATAAATTCCGGTCCTGTAACAATAATTGTAGAAGGGAAGAAAAATAAATGAAAATTCCGGAGGAGCAAATCGTTTGAATTCGGTTTTAATGATATTTCTTGACGGTGTTGGCATTGGAAAGAAAGATAAAAAATATAACCCTTTTGTAAAGTACGGGTTTAATACATTTAAAACTATATTCAGCGGAATTCCTACCTTGGAAAATCCTTTTTTAATTGGTGATAAAAAATATCTATTCGGCACAGATGCGAACCTCGGTGTAAAAGGATTTCCGCAAAGCGGTACGGGGCAGGCATCTTTGTTCTGCGGATTCAACGCACCCAAACAAGTTGGTAAACATTTTGGTCCATTCCCATATTCAACTACCATTCCTACCGTTAAAGAAGATCATTTACTCAAACATTATTCAAAAAAAAATAAGAGCGGATTTTTTGCTAATGCTTATCCAAAAATATTTTTCGATTATTTAAAATCAGACAGAACAAGATTAGGTGTAACAGCAACCTGCTGCAGATTAAATGATTTCCGATTTAACACAGTTACCGATTTAAGAAAAGGGAAAGCTTTAACATCTGAAATTACAAATGATAGATGGAATGAACGGCTTGGTTACAAGCTTCCGTTAATCAAAGCGCAGACTGCCGCACATAGATTACTTAAAACGGCAGTGAAATATAAATTCACTCTATACGAATTTTACATGCTTGATCACCTCGGGCATTTAAGAATTAAGAATGAGTTTAATAATATTTATAATACTCTCGATCTTTTTCTATTCACAATATTAACAGAATATAATGATAAAATTTTAACTATCATTATTTGTTCGGACCATGGTAACTTCGAAGATTTATCGGTAAAAACTCATACACGAAATCCTTCCTTAACAATTACCGCAGGCAAATATGCAGAAGACCTGTTCAACTCGGTTAAAAGTATAAACGATATTAAACCCGCAATAATTAAATATTGCAGATGAACGATTTTGCCGTTATAAAATTTTCAATCGTTTTTGTATTCGGAATTTTACTGCTTCCGCTTGTACAGGTTAATATTTTATCGTTAATAATATTAATTATTCTTCTTCTTTTATTAACTATTATATTAAAACGAAAAAGAGTATTTGAAAAATATAATATTTTTTTAACAGTAATTTCTCTTCTGCTCATCATTTCACTTGGGAACATCACCTCACAATTCAGTAAAGTACAGCTTAATACTTTTGTTTCAAATCTGTATAAAGAAAAAAATGTTATCGTGTCAGGGAAGATTGATAAAATTGAATTAGAAAGAGAATATGAAATACAATTTCTGTTAAGTGCTGATAAATTTATGGTAAATGATATAACTGTAAATGATAAAATGATTTTCTTATGTAAACTACGCGGAAATGAAAAGGGGAGAGTAGAATTTTACCAGATGATGAAACCCGGTTTCGAAATTGAACTGACCGGTAGATTTAAAAAAGGACGTGAAAGAAGAAATCCCGGCGAATTTGATTATAACGCTTATTTAAAAACCAAAGGAATTGAAGGAATTATTACTATAGATACTTTAACAAACATTAAAGTAATTTATGAATCGCCGGAATTATTTAGCAATTCAATCTTCCAAGTAAGAAAATATATTAATAAACAGATAAGTTTAATGCACAACTCAGAAACTGCTGCATTGCTAAGAGGATTACTTCTTGCAGACAGAAGGGAAATCGATCAGGAAACGAAAACACAATTTATTAATTCAGGTGTTATACACGTGCTTGCAGTTTCAGGATTGCATGTTGGATTCATTGCACTGATTTTTATTATCCTTTTCGGAAGATTCAATATTTACCTTCGCTCGGTGTTAACAATTATTGGTTTATTACTTTTTATGATATTAACGGGTGTTCCGCCGTCCGTATTTCGGGCAACTGTTATGGCTTTGGTTATCATAGTTGCTTTTCTTACAAACCGTTCAACTAACATTTTTAACTCCCTTGCTATTGCGGCGCTTATAATTCTCATCATAAATCCCGATGAAATTTACTCTCCTGGTTTTCAACTTTCCTTTTCAGCAGTAATTGCAATTGGAGTTATCTATCCAATTATTTCACGTGTGATAAACCGCCTTCAAATTAAATCCAAATTTGTACGTTATGTTTTATTATTCATGGCAGTTTCATTTGCAGCTCAAATCGGCACTATGCCTTTTACATTAATATATTTTGGTAAGTTATCGGTAATTGCGTTAGCGGCAAATATTATAGTCATTCCGGCAATAGGTATCATAATATCCTTGGCTGTTGTTACACTTATTATTGGTTCAATATTTCCTCCGATAGCATTGTATTATGCAGCAGCCAATGATTTGATAACATGGCTAATGCTGAACCTAATTAATTTTACAGGCGACTTAAATTTTTCACATTTTAGAATTGTCGGGTACTCAATTTATGATTCTGTAGTGTTTTATTTTTTCATCGCATTATTTATTTATTTCATCGGAAGATATAAAACAAAATTAGCTATCGTAATTTTATTGATACTAACAATTAGCAATGTAATTTTATTTTCTTTTTTAGATGATGAAGAACTATTACCGGAAAATCAATTAAGTGTTCTTATGGTAGATGTCGGGCAGGGCGATTCATTCATTATTAAATTCCCAAATAATAAAACTGCTTTGATTGATGCAGGAGAAGCTACTTTTTATTTTGATTATGGAGAAAGAGTTATACTACCGTTATTAAATTATCTTGGAATTGAAAAAATTGATTATGGTTTTGTATCACATCTCGATCTTGATCATTATGGTGGATTTGTTGCGTTAATTTTAGAAGATAGAATTGGAGAGATATATAAACCTGCATTAGATACATCGCTAACGAAAGATTTAAAGTTTGAAAAATTTCTCAAAAACAAAAACATTCCCATTACATATTACGATAAGCAATCGTTAGAAATTGGTAATTGTAAAGTTTATATACTGACTAATAAAGAGGAATCAGAGTTTTATAGTTTATCATCAAACAATAGGAGCGGGATATTAAAAATTGTTTATGGGGAATCTTCATTTTTATTCACCGGTGATGCTGAAAAAAGAGTAGAAAATATTTTGATTGATAATTATCAATCTTTTCTGGATGTGGATGTTTTAAAAGTAGGGCATCATGGCAGCAAAACAAGTTCATACGATGAATTTCTTCAATATACATCTCCGCAATACGCACTAATTAGTGCAGGTATTAAAAATAAATTTGGTCATCCGGCTCAAAATGTAATTTCCAAATTTAAAAGTAATAATGTAAAAATATTGAGAACTGATAAAAATGGTGCAGTGTTGATGGTAAGCAATGGGGAACAAATATTTGCAGAGAACTGGAAATGACTATAAATTTTAATATCAGTTTTAAAAGTTCTGTTAAAAATTTGTAACTGGAAAATTATTATAAAATATAAGGAAATCGTTATGCCCAAAAAGCCAATCGTGGGAATAATAATGGGAAGTGATTCGGATCTTCCTGTAATGAAAAAAGCGTTTGAAACATTCGATTATTTTAACGTATCCTACGAAGTAAAGATCTTATCAGCGCACCGTACACCTAAGCAACATAGTGAATATTCATTTACGGCAGAGAGGCGTGGAGTTAAAGTTATTATTGCTGCTGCAGGAGGTGCAGCTCATTTGCCGGGTGTAACTGCTGCACATACTGTATTGCCTGTTATAGGTGTTCCTATTAAAAGTAAAGCTCTTAACGGTATGGATTCGTTATTATCAATAGTGCAAATGCCTTCGGGAGTTCCCGTTGCAACAGTTGCAATAGATGGAGCAAAAAATGCGGCGCTGTTAGCTTTGCAAATAATTGCGTTATCCGATAAGAACATAAAACAAAAATTAAAAAGTTATAAAATTAAAACTGAGAAAGAATCAATAGCCAAAAATGATAAATTAAATGTATAATTTTATTGATTAAAAATAATATTTAATAATAAATAATTTTATTATACTGAATCGTTTTGAGAAGGTATTATATTTGATATACATTTTGCCCTTTCATTTTAAAAAATATTTTTATCAAATGCTTGCATTAAACTAAAAATTTTCTTAATGTTGGATAATAGAATTATAGTGGGCGCTATTTTTCAGTTTTCGTGTCAAAAAATGAATAAACGAGTTACACTTAATATGTGTATAAGTAATATATTAACTAATCAACTTATCATTACTCACTATCTTAGGAGGATCTCTTTATGAGAAAAACATTTTTTACTCATTTGTTTATTTGGTGTGTTGTGCTTGGCTTCGCTAGTACTGTCTTGGCACAATCGTCGTCTTTAACGGCAGAAAGTAGTAACGAAACAGGTCAAATCGTTAGATCTGGAGAGGGTGGTTTACTATGGGACAACTTCCAAACAAAAGGCGCATCTGGAGTAATTTCTAATGAACATGGTGGTCTCCCACCTGGTGCCAATCAGGTACTTTGTGCAGACGACTTTGTTGTTCCGGGCGGTGAAACCTGGACAATAGATGAGATAGCAGCTACAGGATTTTACTCCGCAGGTGAATCAGAATTTTGGGGAGTTAGATTTTATGCTGATGCCGGAGGAATGCCGGGTGCAGTTCTAGCTACCGAAACTGTGTCGGTAATACTTGGTGATCCTCTTCCAGCAGGAATGTTAAGTGCACCGGTAGTCTTAACCAAAGGTGCTTACTGGGTTTCAATATATGGAATTCACACAACTGCTGTTGATCTAGCTACATTTAGATGGAATTGGTATACAAGTGAAGATCCGGAAATTTTATCTGAACCATGGTTAATTGACGAAGCAGGATTCTTTGGATTTTTACCCTGGACTTCATTTTCAGGTTTAGGTCTTGATGCATTGAATAGTATGCAGTTTCAGTTATTTGGCCAAGTTGGCGGCGGGCCTTTATGTGTATTTATGGATGACTTTGAATCCGGATTAGGTAATTGGACAATAACTTTAGACGACACATCCGACTGTGTTTGGGTTAATGGAGATATTGGTGATAATTTTTACCTGCTTGACTCAACTGCTGCTGCTGCTGGTCTCTTAGCAGCTGATGCTGATATTTGCGGTTCCGGTACAACAACTCTTACTACTTCAACTATGAGTGCTGGTGTAAATGCAACTGACTGGGCCATTGTTTGGATAGAATGGGACAACGACTGGAGAACAATAGATAGTTTGGATATAGCTTATGTTGAGATGAGTATTGACGGCGGTGCAACATGGACTACAGTTGTATCCTGGGTAGGTGTTGATCAGCGTAATACTCACGAAGTGTGGGATGTTTCAGGGACTGCAGGTGCACAATCAGATGTAAGGTTCAGATTTAGAACAATTCAGCCCGGTTGGGACTGGTGGTGGGTAATAGACAACTTTGCCATCTACTTTGATGGTTTCATACCAGTAGAATTAACATCATTTGCAGCATCAGTTAATGATGGTGAAGTTACGTTAAGCTGGAGCACATCAACAGAAACAAACAACCAGGGCTTTGATGTAGAAAGAAATTCAGGTAACGGATTTGAGAAAATTGGATTTGTTGCCGGATTTGGAACATCAACAGAAAATCATAGTTATTCTTATGTAGATGGTTCATTACAAGAAGGATCATACACATACAGACTAAAACAAATTGATTATGACGGAACATTTGAATATTCAGATGTAATTGAAGTTGATGTGACAGTTCCAAAAGTATTTGCTTTAGAGCAGAACTATCCGAACCCATTCAACCCAAGTACAAAGATTAAGTTTAGCTTGGCTGCCGACAGCAAAGTAAGTTTAACCGTATTTGATATATTGGGACAGGAAGTTGCTAATCTTATTAGTGGTAACCTCGCAGCAGGTTCACACGAAATAAACTTCAACGCATCAAACATCCCTAGTGGTGTTTACTTCTATAGAATAGATGCAACAGGAGTTGACGGAACTAACTTTACATCAGTTAAGAAGATGATCTTAACCAAGTAAACTATAGTTAGTTTAGTTTTGTAAAAGCCGGCTCTTGTTAAGGGTCGGCTTTTTTAATTTTAATTTGTGGAATCCTTGAAAAAGAGGATTATTAATTCTAACTTTAAGCAATATTTTGAATGTATAAGGCATTCAAAAATATTGTTATATCTTAAATTTTGAAAAATGCGAATATTTCCACTATAATAATAGATTCAACATTTTAATAAATACTAAATTAATTGATAAAGTTAATTAGGAGCACCAATGAAATATTTTTCTACCTTTTCTCTCTTATTTTTTTTAATTGTTTCGTTTCTTATGCCGGCACAGCAAATTACCTTCTCTGATGTTGCTGGTTCGATGGGTATAAATCATCCGTTTTCTTTCATTCGGGGTAGTGTAAGTTTTTGTGATTTTAATGGCGACGGTAAAGATGATTTATCCTTCAGCAGTATAGAAGGGTTGCCAATGTTTATCTATAGAAATGACGAAACTTGGTTTACAGATGTAACAAACGAATTAGGATTGGTAGATTCTTCCCGAACAATGATTTTGCTGTGGAGTGATTATGACAATGACGGTGATAAAGATCTTTTCACAGCAGTAAACTCCGCAAGTAGTTATTCCCGCTTATACCGAAATGATGGCTGGGGTGTTTTGAAAGATGTTACTCTTCAGGCAGGGTTAACTGATTTACCTGGAAGTTGTAATGCAGCTTGCTGGGGTGATTTTAATAATGACGGCTGGATTGATCTTTATGTAACAAATTACAGAGAGTTTGACCATAATTATCTATATATGAATAATGGTGACGGAACATTTACTGATGTTACAGAAGATGCCGGTGTGGCTGACACTCTGGGAACTACCGGAAATTATAAACTACCATTTGCTGTTATTTTCTTTGATTATAATAATGATGGCTGGCAGGATATTTATATTGCCAACGATCACTTTTCAGGAAATACTTTATTTGAAAATAATGGAGATGGAACATTTGAGGATGTAAGTGAGCAGACATATTCTGCGATGGGTGGAAATATGATGGGTATTGCTGTCGGCGATTATGACAACAATGGATTCTTAGATCTTTATTTGAGTAATGATCCGTTCGGTAATTTCCTACTGAAAAATAATGGAGACGAAACATTTACGGAAGTTGCTGTAGATTTGGATGTAACTGTAAATAAAGCTTGTTGGGGTACAAACTTTTTTGATTATGATAACGATACGGATTTGGATTTATATGTTTGTGCTTCAGTTGGTTCACCAAATGGAATAAATGAGTTTTTTGAAAACAACGGTGATGGTACTTTTCAGCGAATGAAAGGCATTGGGTTAGACAATGATTATAAAAGCTTTGGAATGAGTATTGGAGATTTTAATAACGATGGATTTTATGATATAGCAGTTAATAATCAGCAGGTATTACCAAATCTTTTTATGAATAGTTCTAATGCAAATAATTGGGTGAAGTTAAACCTGGTTGGCGTGGAAAGTAACAGGGATGGTATCGGTAGCTGGATTGAGGTTTACAATAACGGTAGTATGTTTATAAGAGAAACACATTGTGGAATCAGTTATATGTCGCAAAATAGCTCATCGCTAATAATTGGTG
>JADFLR010000051.1 GCA_022564295.1 Bacteroidota bacterium
TCCCCGCAATAGATTTGAGAATGTCCCTCCATTAGGTATTGAAATACACCAAACTGTTTTTGGATACAAATCAAGTTCGGCACCTCAATTAAAAAATGTGCTATTTATTCGTTATAAAATTTTTAACAAAGGTACAGTTAATTCCCTTTTAGACTCTGTTTATTTCACTGCTTGGACAGATCCTGATCTTGGAAATTATTTTGACGATTTAGTTGGTTGTGATACTCTTACTAAATCAGGTTATGTTTATGGTCTCGATCCCGACCCTGGATTCGGTGATGAAGTTCCTTCTTTCTTCATAAATCTTTTGCAAGGTCCATATTCATATATTCCTGGTGAAACCTTCATTGATAACAATTCTAATGGTACATATGAAGATAGTATAGATACACCTTTAGACAGCGCATATAATCATCAAGGACCAGTAAATGGATTCCAGATATTCCCTGGTGCTAAAAACCAAACAATGACAGCATTTACACATAATATATCATCTGTTCCGCAACGAAATGATCCGACTGACGAATTTGAAGCAAGAAATTTTATGCTTGGTCTGTTGAGATCAGGTGGACCGATAGATCCCTGTAATGATCCCTTTGGCGATGTTTTTGGTATTCCTTGTGATGATCCAAGTATAGATCCAAGATTTTGGTATTCCGGTGACCTGGAATCTAATTATGGATGGCTGAATATTATACCCACAGATCAAAGAATGGCTGTGCATACAGGTCCGTTTTCTTTAGAAGTGGATAAACCGATTACGATTATTGTTGGTTACACAATTGGACAGGGAGATTCTCCACTAAACTCAGTAACTGTTGGTAAAGAAGTTTCAGCTTTCGTGCAGCAATTTTATCAATCAAATTTTGATGATAATATTTTACCGGTTGAAGAGGAGAATAGCTTAATTGTTGATGAGTTTAAGTTATTTCAGAATTATCCAAACCCATTTAATCCAAGCACAAAAATAAAATTTACAATTCCGACCTCACCCTTAAATCCCTCTCCTTACCAAGGAGAGGGACAGAGGGAGAGGTTTATAACATTAATAGTTTATGATGTTCTTGGGAATGAAATAGCAATTTTAGTGAATGAAGAAAAACCCACAGGAAGTTATGAAGTTGAGTTTAATGCTTCTTCACTTCCAAGTGGTGTTTATTTTTATCAATTGAGATCTGGAGATTTTACTCAATCAAAAAAAATGATTTTGCTAAAATAACGGCAAATGTCGTAATAGTACATACATAATACTCGTCATTGCGAGTGAACAAAGTGAGTGAAGCAATCTTAAAAAAAATCGCCGCGTCCCTTTGGGACTTGCGATGACAGAATAATAATAAGAGGTAGTTAAACAGGCTGTTCATGTGTTAAGCAGTGAATCGTCCCCAACCCCAAAACTAAATCTACTGAGTAAAAGCCAACTACTTTTCTATCAGGAAATAATTCAGACAAAATCCCTAATGCGATTCTGTCATTCGGATCATTAAAGGTGGGAACAAGCACTGCATAATTCGTAATGTAAAAGTTTGCATAACTTGCAGGTAATCTTACTCCCTTAAACATAACAGGCGAAGGCATTGGAAGTTCAACAACATTTAAGTTCGAACCATCTTCAAGTATTATAGTTGCAAAACGTTCTTTGTTTTCTTTTAATAATTTATAATTTTCATCCAAATTATTATCTTCCTGAACAATAACCACAGTGTTATGATTTACAAACCTGCAAAGGTCATCTACGTGTCCATGTGTATCATCCCCAACAATGCCCTTCCCTAGCCAGATAACATTTGAGATGCCTAAATATTTATTAAATATTTTTTCATAATCTTCTTTTTCAAAACCTGGATTTCTTACCTGAACTTTTTTATCTAACAGACATTCTTCCGTTGTAATTAATGTTCCTTTTCCGTTAGTATCTACTGCCCCGCCTTCGAGAACAACTTGTTGACCGTTATATTCAGCAGTAACTTTTTTAAAATTAAATTTGTTGGAAATGTAAGAAGGGACTTTATCATCAAGTTTAAAGTTTTTATACTTTGACCATGCATTGAATTTAAAATCAACAGCAGTTAGACTTTTCTTTTCTTTAATAAAAAATGGCGATGAATCTCTTAACCATCCACGGTCGGTTTTTTTTATAAAAAATTCAATGTTGGAAAGATCCGCATTAACAGATTTTAAAACATTCTCTGCTTTCAATTTCTGATCTTTTGATTGAACGAGTATTCTTACTTTTTCACCGTGAGAAATGTATTTAACTATTTCCGCATACACCCATTTTATAGAAGCGAACTTTCCCTGCCAATCATTTATGTTATGAGGCCAGCCGATCCACGTCGCTTGGTGTGGTTCCCATTCAGCAGGCAGAAAATATTTATTCATCGATAAATCTTTTTGTGATATCACCATACGTATCAATCCTTCTATCACGAAAGAAAGGCCAATGTCTTCGAATATTTTCAATTTTATTCAAATCAATTTCTGCAATTATTATTTCCTCTTTATCAGCAGAGCCCTGTTCAAGAATAACACCTTGTGGATTGCAAATGAATGATTGTCCCCAAAATTCAATTCCGTCTGAATCTCTTTCAGCTTTTTCCAACCCAATTCTGTTAGCGGCTGCAACATAAACTCCGTTAGCAATGGCATGCCCTCTTTGTATGGTTTGCCAGGAATCAAACTGCTTTTTACCATGTTTTTCTTTTTCATCAGGATGCCAGCCAATTGCAGTTGGGTAAAAAATAATTGAAGCACCTTGCAATGCAGTTAATCTAGCAGCTTCGGGATACCACTGATCCCAACAAATTAAAGTCCCTATATTTCCATAATTTGTTTTAAAAGTTTTATAACCTAAATCGCCGGGAGTGAAATAAAACTTTTCGTAATAACCGGGGTCATCGGGAATGTGCATCTTTCTGTAAATTCCTTTCAACTCTCCGTCCGAATCAATCATAACAATACTATTATGATATAAACCGGAGGACCTTTTTTCAAAAACAGGAACAACAACTTCTATATTTAATTTTGCAGCAAGTTTACCAATTTCATTTGTAGATTCCCCCGGGATGGTTTCAGCTAAATTAAAATTATCAATGTTTTCAGTCTGGCAAAAGTATTGCGATCGAAATAGTTCGGGCAGGCAGATTACTTCGGCACCCTGCCTCGCAGCTTTCTCAATCCAGTTAATTGCGTTTTTGAGATTCTCACCGGCATCTATATTAATCGTCATTTGAATTACAGAAGCTACAAAATTATTATTTTTTATACCCATCACCACTCTTAAGCACTTTTTATTAATAACCTGATGTGGTTAAAAGATTTCCTTCTTCACTATAAATTTTTTCTCTTAATAATTCACCATTTTTATAGTAATTTTCTTTATAAATATTCCCGCTCTTAAAATAACTCCTTACAAAACCATCTAACTTCCCGTTGTAATAATTATCAACTTGTTTAAAAGTACCATTGGGATAATAATTATTTTTCTTTCCTCTTAATTTACCATAATCATAATTCGCTTTTGATTCCAATAATCCGTTTGGATAGAACGATTTAAATTCGCCGTCTAAAATATTGTTATTGTAATGTCCCACCGATTTTAATGAACCATCTTCATAATAATGTATAGAAATACCATCCCTTATATTGTCCTTATAAATTTCTTCCGTTTTAAGAGTGCCACCAAGATAATAAGTTTTCTTTAATCCACGTACAACTCCAGTAATATAATCGGTTGAAGACTCAACAATTCCGTTCTCATAATATGTAAGGTATTTACCTGTAATAATTCCATCCTGATACGGAATTTCCTCTTTCAGGAAACCGGAATCATAATAAACTTTTTCTATATCTTGTTTAACACCATCTTTAAGAAAAGTTTCCTGATTCAAAGTACCTTTTGATGAATAGTCCTTATCCATTCTCTCAATTGATTCTTGTTGACCTTTATAATCGAAACGAACACGGTTAATTAATTCATCGCTAATGTAATCATCTCTTACTCGAATGTTTCCAGCCATATCATACAAAAGCACTTCACCTTCAATTCTTCCTTTCACAAACGTAGCATCCAATGCCACCTGATCATTTTCATGATACACATAAACTTTCCCATCCTGAATCCCATTTACAAAAGTTCTTTCAACTTCCAGTTCACCTGTTTTATAATATGTTCTTGAAACTCCCTGAAGAACACCGACAACATAATTCCACTCACCCTGCAATTCTCCTGATTTATAATAAGTGTAAGTTATCATATCAAGTTTGCCCGTGTGGTAATTCTGCACCGCCCAAAGTTCACCTGATTCATAATACCACCGGGATTCATCTTCCCTCATTCCATTTTTAAAATTCCATTCTATGCTTACAATTCCATCTTCAAAATACCAGGTTGAGAGACCATTCTCTTTACCATCTTTAAAAAGCCATTCTTTCCAGATCTTTCCGTTGGGATAAAACTCTTTGTAAATACCATCCAAGCGATCGTACCAATACTCACCTTCTGTTTTAATATTTCCATTAGGGTAATATGTTCTTTTAACTATTGTACCGGAGAGGGTTTGTGCTTCAGATAAAAAGTTTAAAACCACCAATGACATAAGTAAGGTGATAAAAATATTTAACTTGTGGTTATTCATAAAATATCAAGACTTCAAAAAAATTATATTTAAAATTATTATTATTTTCTTTTTAGAATAGTGTGATTAAAGAGTAGCACAATTAATATTGATTATGCAGAGAAAATACTACGCATTCCTGCCAATAACCTCTGCTATCCTCCTTACCTGTGACATTAATTCTTTAAACTGTTCCGGTAACAATGATTGCGGTCCGTCGGACATTGCAGATGAAGGATCGTGATGCACTTCAACCATTAAGCCGTCAGTTCCCGCTGCTACTGCAGCAAGCGCCATTGGGATAACTTTATCACGAATGCCGGTTGCGTGCGAAGGATCGGCAATAATCGGTAAGTGACTTCTTTGATGAATGACCGGGATAGCGGAGAGATCAAAAGTGTTTCTTGTTGATGTTTCAAAAGTCCTGATTCCCCTTTCACATACCATTACGTTCTCATTACCGCTGGCAAGAATATATTCCGCTGCCATCAGCCATTCATCTATTGTTGCAGACATTCCCCTTTTAATCATTACCGGTTTATCAACCCTACCCAACTCGCGCAGTAGCGGAAAATTTTGCATGTTACGCGAACCTAATTGAAAAATGTCAGTGTATTTATAAATTAATTCTACCCTGGTTGGATCCATCACTTCTGTAATTACCGCCAGACCAAATTCATCACCTGCTTTTCTTAATAGTATTAATCCTTCTTCCTCCATTCCCTGGAAAGAATACGGTGAAGTCCTCGGTTTGAAAGCCCCTCCTCTTAAAATTTTCGCGCCTGCATCTTTTACAATTTTGGCGATGGTCATTATCTGTTTTTCACTCTCAACAGCACAAGGACCTGCAATTGTAATAATTTCATTTGCACCTAAAATAACATCCCCGATATTAATTACGGTATTTTCTTTTTTATATCCTCTGCTCGCCAACCTGAATGGTTCAGTAACTCTGTAAACAGCAGAAACTCCCTCGAGTATTTTTATCTTTCGTGTATCAAAATTCGACTGGATGCCAATTGCCCCTAATAAAATCTGCTCGTCACCCGTAGATCTATGAATTGAAAATCCATAATCTTCCGCCTGTTTTATTATCTCTTCAATCTGTTCATCTCTTACACCTTTTTCAAGTATAATTATCAATTATTACTCCTGATTAAATAAACTTAATGAAAATTCTTTTCGCCAGCTTTTATTTCAAAATCAACATAATCCTCTTCACGCGGTATTGGGCAGGTGAATTTTGCACTATACGCACAATACGGATTGTAGGCCCTGTTAAAATCAATTGTATAAATATGATCGGGATCATCTTCTTTTTCAAAATCGAGGTATCTTCCAACTCCGTAAGTCTCTTTGCCTGTGGTTTTATCGGTATACCAAATGCTGTAATACGGTGTGCCGTCACTTCCGAAAGCTTTATACACATTTATTTTATGTTCATCGTTTCTGTAATTCAATTCAACATACCCTAACTTAACTACGCGTCTTAACTCACCTAGTGTTCCGAAAACATCAACGGTATCTTTGGGATCGTACTCATATAATTTTGATGTAAAAATAAACTCACTGCCCGGTTCATAATAATTAAGCTTTGCATATTCTGCTTTCGAATCTCTGTTAAAAGGTGAGTGGGGGTCATACCGCAACGAACTATCTTTAAAGGTTCTTTCATTTAACAATTCCGTGAGATAGTTCTTATCTAAAGGATTAGAGTTCGCTTCTTCACCATTTTTTGTTTGGCAGCCAAATTGCAAAATCAAAATTGCTGTGAGAAAAAAAATATTACTAACAAACTTAACTTTGTTTTTCATTTTTGATTTTCTTTTTTAATTCATTTAATTTGTTTAATGCTTCCATCGGAGTGATGTTATCAATCTCCATTCCTTTTATCTCATCCCTGATTTTATCATCTTTAATTTCAAACATACTTATTTGGCTATCAACTTTTTTAAGTTTTCTTAATTTTTCTTTTTTCTCTTCATAAGGTGTGAGTTCTTTGCTTTCTAAATTTTGCAATACTTCTTTTGCACGGTTTGTTACAAACCTGGGAAGTCCAGCCATCTGCGCAACCTGTATTCCGTAACTGTGATCCGCTCTACCCGGATTTACTTTATGAAGGAAAATAACTTTATCATCATATTCTCTAACTTCAACTTTATAATTTTTTATTCTTGGAAAGATTTCTGCCATTTCATTCAGTTCGTGATAATGAGTTGCAAAAAGCGTTTTAGCCGCAACATCTTCATTTTCGTGAAGATATTCTGTAATCGCCCACGCAATTGATATTCCGTCAAACGTACTTGTACCTCTTCCAATCTCATCCAACAGTACTAAACTTTTACCTGTTGCATTATTTAAAATATTAGCTGCTTCCTGCATCTCGACAAGGAACGTGCTTTCACCGGCTGCAATATTATCACTTGCTCCTACACGCGTAAATATTCTATCCACTATTCCAATCTCAGCGCTTTCAGCAGGAACGAATGAACCTATCTGTGCCATCAACACAATTAAACCTGCCTGGCGAAGATAAACAGACTTCCCTGCCATATTGGGTCCTGTTAATATTACTATTTGACTATCTTCATTATCAAGCACACAATCATTAGCTGTAAATTTACTGCCGGGTGGAAGTATTTGTTCTACAACAGGATGCCTTCCCTTTATAATTTTTAGTGTATTGTTTTCAGTTACATTCGGTTTAACATATTTATAAGATTCGGCACTGTCAGCAAAAGAGATAAAACAATCGAGCATTGCAATGTTTTTTGCATTCTGCTGTATCGTTTTTACTTCGGAGGCTGCAAGTAATCTTATTTCGTTGAACAACTGAGATTCCAGCTCATAAATTTTTTCTTCGGCATTTAGAATTTTATCTTCGTACTCTTTAAGTTCCGGAGTAATGTATCGCTCCGAATTAACAAGAGTTTGTTTCCTTATATAAGTTTCAGGAACCTTTTCTTTGTGAGTATTACTAATCTCGATGTAGTAACCAAATACTCTGTTGTAGCTAACCTTTAAAGATGGGATCTTTGTTCTTTCTCGTTCAGTTTTCTGAAGAGTTGCAATCCAGTCTTTTCCATGGAAAGCAATTTCCCTTAGTTCATCAAGTTCTGCGCTGTGTCCGGCTCTTATAATACCGCCATCGTTTATGCTTGCCGGTGGTGAATCAAGAATAGAATTCTGAATTTTATCAACAAGGTCTTCCAGCGGATTAAGATTATCCCTTATCTGAACAAGAGTTTGAACCCTGAAGTGTTTTAGATATTCTACAACAGATGGTATTTTTCTTAAGGATGATTTTAGTGCAACAACTTCCCGCGGGTTAGCTCTGCCTGTGCTGATCCTTGAGATTAATCTTTCCAGATCACCAATTTCCTTCAGCTCGGCTGCCAGCTTTTTCCGTATAGATTTTTCATTAAGAAGTTCTTCAACACTGTCCTGTCTTTTCTCAATTGCACTTATTTCACGAAGCGGTCGCGACATCCATTTTTTCATCAATCTTCCGCCCATCGCAGTGTTAGTCTTATCAAGAATTGATATAAGCGAACCTTCCCTGTCCCCATCTTGCATACTAAAAGTAATTTCCAGGTTTCTTCTTGTCGAACCATCGAGTATCATGTAATCAGAATAATTATAAAGAGATATGCTGTTAAGATGAGAAAGATTTGATTTCTGTGTTTCCTGCAGATAGTTTAATATCACACCTCCGGCAATTATCCCGTCAGTTAAATGTTCAACACCAAATCCTTTAAGGTTTACAGTTTTAAACTGCATTAACAACAGTTCTTTTGCGTATTCATAATTAAAAATCCAATCATCAATTTTTGTTACTCTTATTGATGAATTGATTTTATGAATTAATGGAATTAAATAATCTTTATCTTTCTTTTGTATAAGAATTTCTGATGGAACAATTGATTCAATCTGCTGGGAAAGGTCTGATTCAATCACTTCAAAAGTATAAAACTCTCCTGTAGAAATATCTGCAAATGATATTCCTGCAATTTCATTTTTTATATAAACTGCGAGAAGATAATTATTTCTTTTATGATCCAACAGTTTGTCCGAAAGAGTTACACCGGGTGTAACTACTTCAACCACCTCCCTTTTCACTATTCCTTTTGCAAATTTTGGATTCTCAGCTTGCTCACAAACAGCTACTCTATATCCGGCGCGAACCAGCTTCGGTAAGTATGTATCAATTGCATGATGCGGAAAACCAGCAAGCGGAACATTCCCTGCCGCACCGTTTGATCTTTTTGTTAGAGTTATCCCCAACACTTTTGAAGCGAGTTTTGCATCCTCATCAAAAGTTTCAAAAAAATCACCTACGCGAAAAAGGAGAATTGTATCAGGGTTTGCCTCCTTTATCTTAAAATACTGAGCCATTAATGGAGTTTGCTGCATAGAACCTTTCTAAATGAATCTTAAAAATACTCTTAAGCAAACATAAATTCAATTATGCAATTTTGAAGGTCATTAATTCAGAAATTACAAGAGTAATTTAAATTGAGAAATGTGTTAAAAAACGATATTAACAGATAACGGGAATGAAATATCGGCTATTGTGGCACTTATTACTTTAATAGAATTAGTTTTTTGGAGGTGGCAAAATTGCCTGCAGTTAATTTGTAAATATATACTCCACTTGCTAAACCATCAGCATTAAAACTAACCTTATATATTCCCGGTTGCTTTTTCTCTTTTACCAGGGTTGCAATCTCATTTCCTAATAAATCAAATACTTTAAGTGTAACAAAACTTAATTCCGGTATTTGATATTTAATTGTTGTTGCCGGATTGAATGGTTGAGGATAGTTCTGAAATAAATAAAATAAATCCGGGTTTGGTGAATCAAACGATTGGACAGATGTAGGGGTTATATACACAACAAAAACTTTCTGAAATAAGGTTACAGTATCTGTACCTGAAATTACTGTTGCTGATACTGTGTCTGCACCGATTGCAACCGGTGAAGTAATAACAGCTATATAAGTTCCGTCTCCTAAATCAGTAACATCACTTAATGTTCCTTCGCCTGTGTTTAATAATAATATTTCCAATCCGCTTGCTAATAAGGTATCTGAGTTATTCTTCGGTTCTATCATTATATTCGCCTTGGAAGTACCATCGGCAGTTATTGTATCCTGATCAATTAAAATTTCAGATAAAAATGGATCAATAGTATTAAATAGTGAATCTTTCCATTGATTAAATTGTTCTCTTAAAATATCGATTGGATCTACTCCGACTGGTGAATCGGGAACAATTTCTTGTAAATAAAAATCTCCATTATCACCAATTCTCACAACTTTAATGAAAGCTGATTGTGATGAAGTACCTCTTGGTGCACAGCGTGTATCTGCACCAATTATCTTTGCTGCTTCAAGCGTTTTCATTAGTCTATCGGCTAATGGACCTTGAGTATTTAAGAAGATCGTTTTCATTGTATCGATAATTATTTCACCGAGTAAAATGTTGCCCTGAATTGCATATCCGTTTCCCGTTGCATGGCCTTTATAGTCCAAACAATCAATCCCGGTAAATGCAGCACTCTCACCATTTCGTGTAAGATCTACAATTCCATATTGCCTAATAGTTGGGTTGTTTTGTGCATCGTTCGCAACTAAAGAATCTATTATTTGCTGCGGAGACAAACCTAGAAGCATTAAGGAGTGTGCATAATTTTGGTTTGCTGAGATATAAGATGCCTGTGTGTGAATTGCTCCAACTTGTTCTATCACATCACTTAATATAAATGCACCCACCCCGCCAATTGGTCCCACACAGGATGCACCAGCACTTCCGATTTCTCCTGTAACTGTATCAACTGCCACAATTGAAAAAGTATCTTGAGGCATTATACTTGGTGAATATAAGAACAGATAAATAGTTAATAACAAGATAGAAAAAACATTTTTTTTCATCTTGAAATATTTTTTCCTGTTATTTAGCAAGATGAATGAATTATTTGGCAATCTATCCTCCGAAAAATATTCTATTGATAAAAAAGACAATTTATTTTATTGCTGAAAATAATATAAATAAGTATTAACTGAAAATAAAAAGCCCCATACCTGCCTGTAAAACATAGAGTGAGCAGAAAAATCGGGGCTTAATAATTACCAACTGCCTGTAACCTTCGGAGAAATTGATACCAAAGTGACGGGCAATTGTACTATACTATTTTAGAAATACCATTTTTTTCATTTGAGAATAAGCTGTTCCGTTATTTCCATTAGTTTTCATCTCATAGAAATAAATTCCGCTGCTTACTTGCAATCCGTTTATATCAGTTCCATTCCAAACTACACTGTAGTTACCTGCACTTATTTCTCTATTAACCAAAGTTGTAATCACCTGTCCTAATAAATTATAAATAGTTAATGTTACATTTGCATCAACAGGAACCGAGAACTCAATTGATGTGCTCGGATTAAATGGGTTTGGATAATTCTGTGATAATGCAAAGTCTGTAGGTATAGTATTATTGTTCTCATCGTCTTGCACATCGTTAACAATTCCAGTTTCTGCATATGCCAGACCCGTTAACGCCTGTAATCCAACTGAACCTATAATTGTTCCTTCTCCTGTAATAACATCTATTGTGAATAGATCACTCACTTGAGAACCGGTTCCCTTTATACCGTACAATACACCATTCTCATCAAATGCCAGATCATTTGTGGTGGCATTATTTAAGCCCGTCTGCCCCACATAGGTTGTATCTCCGGTTGCTAACTCAATTTTGTATATCTTATCTTTGGGAGACCCAAAACCACCCTTAACTGTAGCCCATAAATCATTTGTCATTGGTTCGAAGGTAATCGCCGTTATTTCAATTTGGGCAGTGGAAACGTATTCATAGGTTCCGTCAGTAAGATCAATAGAATAAATCTCACCCGTTTCCAAAGCACCATAAAGTGTACCTAATGTATTAAAAGCTATTGCAACCATATTAGGCAAATCAAAAGTGGGAAAACCATAGGAAACTCCCTGCAAACCATCAACTACAAGAATCTGAGATTCAAATGGGTTCGATCTTACTGCGTATAATTTATTATTTCTCGGACTTATAGTAAGACTCAAAACATCAAAAAATGATGAAGGACCAACGTTCGTTCCTTCACCCGTTTTTTTATTTATAGTTAATATATTACCATCATTCTGAGCGCCGGAAGATGAGTACATAACCCTGTCAAATGCTGGATTAATAACAAATCCATTACCCAACAAAGTAAATCCGACAAAACCAGGATCATTACTGGTTACAGTAAAAATTTCCTGTGCATCACCTACAGCTGTTGGACTAAATATAAATTCGAGTGATAAAGAATCATCATAAGTAGAGAGTGTAATAGGAAAAGTAAGAGTTGTAACTAAATTGAAATCACCAACTGATGAGGGAATATCAGTTATTTCTAAATCCTGATCACCGAAATTTGTCAGAACAACTGTATTAATATTACTATTTGTCCCAACCTCAACGGTTCCAAAATCAGTTGTAATTGGGTCACCAAATGCATAAGCGCCAGATCGCGGTCCAACCTCCAAATCCCCAACCATCATATTCCCGTCTTTATAAATATTTCTAACAGAAACAAATGTGTTCTGCAAAGAATAGTCCTGACTGTTAGGATTGGTAACAAAATCAAATCTTGTGTTTTGAGTAGAACCAGGGAATGGATCACCTGCGTCGCCTCTACCTTGTCCGTTATTCAGATTTCGCAAACCATCGGCTTGTTCAACATCAACCATATAATGATCTTCGTTTTGGTTTCCACTTAGATTGTCATCAATATGGTAAATAAGAAAACCGGAATTATGAATGTTAACATCAAATCCAAGCCTTTGCCTATTCTCAATCAAAAAGTATTGATTAGTGATTGTACCACCTTGCCACATTCTGTAAACAATGGGATTTTCTTCCGCATTGGGTACTGAAAGTGGTCCTTGATACGAAGTGATATTAATGGGTGTCACCCATCCAAGTTCCTTTTTAATCCATGCACTCATATGTACTGGAGTTTCCGGTGAAGAACCATTACCTCCCCAGGATCCAGAAGCCATCAAACACCATTCTCCTATACCTGCAGAAGAACCGTCTGTATCGTATAGATCAGGTACTCCAAATATATGCCCAAACTCGTGCGCAAAGACACCAATCGTTGCAATAGGCCCGCTATTATTGTTCGAACCACTGATCTCTGACATAATTGCATAAGGTCCATCAATAATAACATTTTGTCCGGAAACCGGATCAATATCATCGGTAGTATATGGCTGTCCACTGAACACAGTAAAATCCCATCTGTGCGCCCAGATATTGAAAGCCCCTGCGCTTGCATCTGCACCTGAATGAATTACAGCTAAAAATCCAATGTGTGGTCTTCCCTGACCGTCATAATACTGAATATAGTCCGCATAGTTGAGTGTTGGATCAGAGACTTGCATTAACTCCCAAACAAAACGGGGTCCTCCTTGCGGGCTTAAGCCACTGTTCCCTCCCTCATATTCTTCAAGGGTTCGCGGCATATCATACCAACCTTTAGCATCTCCGGTAAAGAAAAGCTGGTTGTAGGAGACTTCACTATAATACTCAGTAACTGTTCCGGTTGGATTAGGTCCATCGTAAAGTAAAGATTGGAATTCTGCCTGCGTATAATTGCCAGATAAGTTTGTGTATTGTCCCATCAGAGTAAGAGCAAAAACAGTATCTTCGGCTAGCGTGGATTCTGGAAGTAATCCCTGTGATATTTGTTCTCTTTTTAATTTTCTTTCCCTGAATTTTTCAGCATAGTAACCATTCGAATATTCGCTTTGAATCATCTGGTGAAATTCCCAAAAGTAAGCTGGTGGTGTCACACCTTTTTTAGGTGAGCTTTGGGAAAAGCTAAATGTTACATAAAAAAAAGTTAAAATAAGAGTAATGCTAAGCGTTATTTTTTTCATTATTTCCTCCAAAAAAATTATTGATTAAAAATAGTTTATGATAAATATACAAGATTTATCTATTAAGGAAGTTAATATTACCTAATTTTTCATTTATATTATTCTATTAATAATAAATAAGACAATTCATTTTATTAGAGGAAATAATATATAAACATTAACCGATAATAAAAAAGCCCCGAATCTGCCTGTAAGACATAGAATG
>JADFLR010000035.1 GCA_022564295.1 Bacteroidota bacterium
AAGCACTAAAACTGGTGTAATTAAGTGATATCCCACTCCGTTTTTTGTAATGGAAAAGTAATTCACGACCCGAAGTAAATATTTAAGAAAACAAACAAAAGAATATAATTAGAAATGTTAAATATTGTTTAAGCTGAATCATTATACCTGTTCCATATTCGATATTTTTACAGTAAGATTTTAAAAATCAAGTATAAAAACTATTATTTAGTTAAGTTTATATACAAAAATAATATTAACATAAGATTACGCGAATTATTATCGATATAAAGTGTTAGAATTAAAAATAATTTATGATTCAAAAAGATAAAAAAGTTTTATCTCCATCTTCTGAAAGATCAGGGAATAATATACAACAAGCGATAGAATTATTTCCAACAAGCATTTATATATTAGATGAACGGGGAATTATTATTGAGGTAAATAGCCCGGCTTTAGTATTAACGGGTGGTGAAAGAAAAAAAGTAATCCAAACCAGTTTTATTAATTTAATCGAAGAAAATCAAAGGAGCTATTTTCAAATTATCCTTGATAAATCATTTAAAACAACTGATACCCAAAAGACTGAATTCAGAATTATAGGAAAAGATAATAATTATTTCCACACCCTGGCTTTCGCAAAGCGTGTGGTAGATTTTGAACCTGAAAAAAAATTATGTTCAGTTACTTTAGTTGATTTAACTCATTATAAAATGCAGGAAGAGGTAATAAGAGAAAGTCAGGCAAGATTTGAAAACATGGCAAACACCGCCCCTGTAATGATCTGGATAGCTGATGTAGAAGGGCTTTTTAGTTTCTTGAATAAAGTGTGGCTTGATTTCACCGGCAATGAGATGGGTGACGATTTAGGAATGAATTGGCTAAAAAACGTTCATCCTGAAGACCTTGAAAAATTGCTTGGTCATTATCAGGATGCTTTCAGTTCAAAAACTTCATTTTCATGCGAATTCAGATTTAAGCGGAAAGATGATATATATCGATGGATTATGATTAATGGAACCCCGCGGTTTAGCCGGGAAGGCATTTTTATGGGTTTTATTGGATCATGCACAGATATAAGCGAACAGAAAGAAAGTGAAGAAAAAATCCAGAAAATAAATATTGAGCTTGCAGAAATAAACGCAACTAAAGATAAATTTTTCTCAATTATTTCTCATGATTTAAGAAGTCCATTAGCAGGATTAATGCAGATTCTGAGTATAATCGCAGATGATTATGATTCTCTTCCAAATGATGAGAAGCAGCAAATGATTACAGACGCAGCTAATGCTTCAAAGAGAACATACTCTCTTATGGAAAATCTTCTTGAATGGTCGAGCGTACAAACCGGCAACATTCCTTTTAATCCTCAGGAAATCACAATACTTCCGTTATTAAATAATCTGGAAGCTCTGTACAATCAAAATTTAATGAGTAAGGGAATAACGCTCAAAATAAATGTAGAACCTGAAATTTCGGTTTTTGCTGATAAGAAAATGACAGAAACAATTCTTAGAAATCTAATATCAAACGCAATTAAGTTCACTTACCCGAAAGGAACTGTCTCAGTCTCATCCGAACCGGGTAATGATTTCGTAGTTATAAAGATTATTGATACTGGTGTTGGAATAAAGACAGAAAAACTGTCTGAATTATTTAAGGTAGATAAAATTCAATCAACCTGGGGAACAGCAATGGAAACAGGTACGGGGCTCGGCTTGATTCTTTGTAAAGAATTGGTAGAAAGACAAAATGGTAAAATTTGGGTTGAAAGTAAAGAAGATGAAGGGGCAACTTTTTATTTTACATTACCGGCAGAGAAGCAATTAACAATATAAATTAGAATTGTGACAGATATTATTGTCCTTATATTCTTTTAGTTAACTTTCCATCAAATCCTTCTCTTTTTATTGAAGAAGGATTATAATGTGTTCCGATATATATTGTAATTTTTTTTTGAATATGTATAGTAAACAATATTTTTGGAAAGACTTGTTTAAAACACTAGTATTGAATTTTGTACATGAAACTAATAGCGATTGGGATTGCCCGGTTCAAATTGCGGGTTCAAGTAATTTCTCAATTAAATCAACCTTTCGTATCGCATTAATATTCTTATAAAATTTTAATGACTCATTTAGCCAGAATGTTTTCTGTTCATCATTTTTGAGATCATCGTATAACAGTGCAATTTCGTATGCACTTTCTGCAGAGTTTAACTTATTCCCTAGCTCTTGGTTTAATCTTAAGCTGATCTGAAAATAACTTTCCGATGTGTTATAACGATTAAGTTTTTGTTCTAATATTCCCATTACTCTATAAACATCTGCAATTGTTAATTTATCTTCAATATTAATCGCAATATCCATAGCTTTATAACAATATTCTGTAGCATTATTATAATCTTCCAAATACAGCAGGGCATTTGCCTTACCTAAATAAGATATCGAAAGAATTGTTTTGTAGTTTTCCTTTATAGCAACTGCTATTCCTTTATCGAATTCATTCACCGCTTTTTCATATTCTTCCAACCCCAGGTATAACATACCAATGTTGTGGTTTAATTCTGCTATTCTCTTTCGCTCATTTAATTTTTCAAATGTGTGTAATGCTTTACAGAAATGTTCCTTTGACACATCAAGATTTCCACAAATGTTTTCTAGTATCGCGAAAGCCGTTTCTAATTCAGCTTCTAATTTTTCATCAACATTATTTTTCAGCAAATCAATTCCTTTTAGAAAATGATCTTTAGCCAGTTGCACTTCACCCCTTTCCCCATAAGAAGTCCCATACAAATTCTCACATTTTGCCAGACCGATTTTATTTTCAAGTTTAGTAAAAACTTCTTTCGCTTTATCAATGAGAGTATTGCTGTTGCTCCAAAACGATTTCCTTAATAAAATATCAGCAATTGCCAAAAGCGATTCGGCATAATAAAACTCCGAATGATCCCCGCTGGTTGATGTAAGCAGGATTTCTTCAGCCATGTTAAGATTGTCACCTTCAGCCAATATCTTTGCAATTCCCAGTTGAAATTTTGAATAATCGTCTCCTTCAAGTTTTTTCTTCGCAAATGTAATCGCGCTATCGATTATCATTCGCTGCTCAATACTGTGACTTGGAAACGGTTTTTTTTCAAATCCATTTATCACTTCTGAAACTTGCTGATCATTGAAGAATTGCTTCAGCAGCAGATTTATCTTTTCAAGTAATATGTAATTTAAATTTTGCATTTATTATAATTCCTTATCCTTCACGATTTAGTAATTTTTCTTTAGACGATGGAACAGATTTTACCTGGTGAACCCATATCGTGCACCATCGGGAGTATCTTCAGTAGTGGTTGGATCAATTCTGGCTTTCTTTACTTTAATTTTGTGCTTATTGTAATCAACTGTTATCTTATTTTTGGAGGTTTCCAGCATCTCATTGTTATCTGCAATATAGAAGAAATCAAATGTATCGGGGTCAATATTAGAAACATCAATTCCCTTTATTTCCCAATCAATCGTAATATGCTTATACAATGTGTTAGGAGAAGGGGTAATGTTTAAGTATGCATTATCAGGGTCCATTGTGATAGTGAAGAGCCGATCTTCATCATCAGGGAACGAATGCTTTGCAACTTTAACTTTTGCTTTAATTTCATAATCCCCGAACTCGTGACCGGGACGTAAAATTTTGAATTTAAGCTTTATATGCCCGCCATGTTCACCATTAATTAATTTTTCAGCCGAATATTCTGTTTCAACAGAGAAACCCTGACCAAGGTCAGCGGGGAGTTTAACCCAATTTGGGGAAGTTAATGGTTGTGTAAATTCTGAATCAGGAGATGTTAGGAACGAAGAATCGTCCGCACATCCAATCAAAAGAATTGCAGAAAACAGGAGAGAAGATAATAGTGTTTTCATCGTATACTCCAAAATGTTATGAATATTATAATTACTTAATTAGAAATAGTTTTAAGCATAACATCCATTTTATTTAAGAGCATAAACAGAAATTGTATATTTTTCATTCCTATTGGAAGTCCGCTTTTGCAATAGAAGTGCCAAAAAGCTGAAAGTTCATTATTGTTTGAATATAGATTGAAAATAAAGGTTTTTGCTATTTTCCAGTATATAAATTTATTTGAAAAGTGTTTTAAATTGAGACAAAATATCACACTGCCGCAACTAATTAGAATTAAAATAATGCTTAAAAAGACTTGTTATTTATTGATCGGTAAGATAAAATTTAGATTTTTTGACCCGATGGTAAGCTCACATAATAAAAAAAGGCGAGTGTGTTATTATATTTAAAAGAATTTATTAACTCATGTTACGCAAAATCTGTTTTTAACTTGCCACGATTTAAAGAGTTTGTGTGAAAATCATATTAAATATAGTGAACTCATCCCCAAACCCTTTCCCTTCAGAATAGAAGGAGCTTAATTTGAGTCAAACACACACCATTTTAAAAGTCGCTCCTCGTCTTGGCAGATCCGTAGACTTCGTCTCCGAGACGAGCGAAGTCCGACAGATCTCTTTAATAGAGGGATTTAGGGTGAGTTTGTTAATTTTAGCATACTCTCTAAAAATCGTGGCAATTAACATATTATATTGCGCAACGTGAGTTATAAAGATAAGTTTTACTATAGAAAAGGAGATTGCATTGTTTGTAGGTACGCGGTAAGAATCTAATCGTAAAGATCTTGTTGGAACTTAAGCCGCAAAGCTTTGAATTGCTTCCTGTCTGGTTTTAAATACCTGAAATAATTTTGTAAAACCGCCGAGTATAAAAATATTATCGGGCAATGCATTCAGTCCGATGATTTTCAAATTACCATTGTTAATTTTTAACTTTTTGCTCGCCTGAACCAATATTCCTAAAAAAGAGGACTCAATGAAATCACAATCACTCAAATCAACCAGTATATTATTATAACCTTCTGAAATATCTTCATCTAAGATATCTTTAAAATACATTGCTTTTTTAAAGTCGATTTCTTTAGCCGTTATTATTTCAATTAAGATATTTTCATGTCGTTCTTTTTTAAAGTTTCCGGAAAAACTCATCATATAATTACCTGAAGAGAAAATATTTGTAGTGATAGATTCCATTACAATCTCCATAAAATGTTAAAGAGTCCAAATAAATATCTAAACCCTTAATTCATATTTTATAATACATTAGCGAGTGAAGCCATACCTTGCGCCGCCTGGAGTATCTTCAGTAGTAGTTGGATCAATTACGGCTTTCTTTACTTTAATTTTGTGCTTATTGTAATCAACTGTTATCATATTTTTGGAGGTTTCCAGCATCTCATTGTTATCTGCAATATAGAAGAAATCAAATGTATCAGGGTCAATATCAGAAACATCAATTCCCTTTATTTCCCAATCAATTGTAATATGCTTATACAATGTGTTAGGAGAAGGGGTAATGTTTAAGTATGCATTATCAGGGTCCATTGTGATAGTGAAGAGCCGATCTTCATCATCAGGGAACGAATGCTTTGCAACTTTAACTTTTGCTTTAATTTCATAATCCCCGAACTCGTGACCGGGACGTAAAATTTTGAATTTAAGCTTTATTTCGCCGCCATCTTTACCCAGAATAAGTTTTGAGGCAGAATATTCAGTTTCAACACCGAAACCCTGACCAAGACCAGAGGGTAGTTTAACCCAGTTTGGGGAATTTGATTGCTGGTTGATCTGAGCATCAGGTGATGTGAGATCGGATGAGTTATCTGCACATCCAAAAATAATAAGTGCTGTGAACAATGCTGCGACTAAAAGGGTTTTCATAAAACCTCCAGGGATTTTAATTTAATAAATTTACTATTTTTAGCCACCGTCGGTTTAACCATAGCCAATCGATGTGCCAATTAGGCGTCGGTAAATCTTACTCACTTCTCTAAGCATTAGTTCAACATCAGTAAATAGTATTCATTCATTTAGAATTTTTTACTGTCGTTTATTGAAAATTGTGTTTCTAATTGAAACAGTTTTGAGTGATGGATCTCTGATTTTATCAAAATGGCTACAAACTGATAAAAAACAAACAATGTTGGTTTAAATTGAAAGGCTAATTTACACAAATAAGCAAAAGTATTGGTTCTTAGGGGATGACAGCAACAAATTTATTGTATAAAATGAGACGAATTAGTTTCAACAGATTTGAAATGAGCCTATTTTAGCAGTAGCATTTTGCGGATTTTTTTGTGATTTCCAGTGGTTAAACTGTAATAATATACGCCTGAGCTTATTAGTGAACCATCGAAAATAATTTCATATGTTTTTCCAGTTTCAACAATATTGTTAAATATTTCTGCAATTTCGGTTCCAACAGCATCAAATATTTTTAATGAAACATGAGTATTATCGTTTACCACAAAGCGTATTTTTGTTTCGGGATTGAATGGGTTTGGATAATTTTGTTCTAGAATAACATAATCTTGTAAGGTAGGAACATCCACCTCAACAACATCACTGTATTCAAAACTGCCATCATTATCAATTTGTTTTAATCTATAGTAATGCTTTCCGTACAGTACATTTTTGTCAACAAATTCATAAGATTTTGGAGAATTGCTGTTGCCGTGTCCTTCAACAAAACCTATCTTCTCCCAAGATTCTTCACCCGATAAATCGGGTTCAGAATGACCGTTATTCTGAGCGAAGCGAAGAATCTCAAAACCATAATTATTTACTTCAGTTTCTGTTTTCCACAATAATTTCACTTTTCCATTTTGAAATATGCCTGAAAACGAACTTAATTCAACAGGCAATGGAGATGTTATCAGGGTTGTGTAAACTCCTTTTCCGTGTGTGGCAGCAGCAAGTGTTCCGTCATTGTCTCTCCAGTCTAACATAACAGTTACTGTATTACCGACAGAACTCACGGCTTCCTGAGTCCATACGGTTGATCCGCCGTTAAGTGTATTTGTAAAATAAACGCCGATGCTTGTACCGAGGAAATAATGAGATGTCCCACTCACATAAAAAATTGTTGCCCAGCGAACAGATGGTCCTGTTGCACCCGAAAGATTTCCTTCTACGTCAGTCCAGCTTGATCCACCATTGGTTGAATACCACAAACTCACCATACTGTAGTTACTGAATACAGCAATAACATAATCTGAATTTGTTGGATCTACTGCAAGACAGTTGACATAACCACTTGGTAATCCTGTAGATACATCCGTTACGGTGGGGGATGAGCCGGAGTTCGCTCCATCTACTCTTTTAACAACGCCGCTCTTTGTGCCGTAATATAATACATCGGTAGAGGTAGTAGTTGAAATTCCTACGGCACTAACCTGATCACTGCTTATAATTGTTGATGATAAACTTGTCCAACCGGACGAAGCTGTCGCTGTCTTAGGATTGCACCGCCAGATACCCGTATTTGTAGATGTTGTTCCACCAGCATAGTACATTAGACTCGAATTATTGGGATCGAGAACAAGAGGATTTACAAAAAGTTGGTTGAGAGCGCTTGATGGTGTAAAATCAGCTAAAAACGTACCAGCCCGTGTTCTCCTTCTCAGACCACCGATTTGGTAAGCTGTATATATCTTATCATCAGCAGTAGGTGCAACCTCTACAATTGTCCCATCACCGGATTCTACGCTTGTCCAGCTTGATAAACCTGAGGATGTTCCTAACCATGTTCCGTTATCCTGCGTACCACCCATCAAAGTATCACTATCTGATTCAGGTGCTAAGGATATAGAATAAAACTGACTGGTGTTATACCCGGTGTTTAGTGATGTCCAGCTTACTGTGGTTGCGGTAATATCGCTTGTTTTATGTACACCGCCATCACCTCCTGAATAATAAATTAAATCACTTCCCGGTAGAAATGCACCAGAATGTAAATCCGGATGATGATTTGCATATAATGTATAGTTATCCGGCCCGGCATATCCACCTACTCTATCATAATTGCTAGTTGATGCAAAACCATCTGTAGATGTGTACAAATTTGTGCTGGCAGCGATTACAAAGTCTGTATCATTTGGGCTTACCTGGACAAACATATCATATCCGTCCTGCGTATCGAAGGGGTCATTTCCTGCAGATCCTCCGATTTCATCTGGTAGATTACCACCCCTGTTTACCCAGCTGCCACCGCTGCCTGAACCATTGTCGGAAATATAATTGTATTTCCAGAGCTGATGACCGTTTGTGGCTGGGGTAGTGTTTGAAAATTCTATCAAGAAATAAACAATATTTTCATCCGACGGAGCAATGCCAATCGTTATTCTGCCGAACTGGGTAGTAGGAAAACCAGATACCCCATCAGAAATATTTGTCCATGTTACTCCATCCGGCGATCTCCAGATTCCTTTATCTGTGTTCTCTGGATATTTAGATATAGCTGCATAGACAACACCGTTCGAAGTTATTTTTACATCGGATATAAAACTGACTAACCCGGAACCCAGTTCTGTAGTCCAGTTGGTACCACCGTCGGTACTACGCTGAATAGTGCTTGAAGCCGCAACGTAAATTTCGTCCTGAGAAGAATTAGAAGGATCAATTACAATATTGTGAACATAATCGAATACCTGATCATAAGATTGAGGAGTGTTTGTGGATGTAGAAGAAATTACGCTCCAGGTAAGACCATTATCGGTAGACTTAAAAACTCCATCACCTCTGAAATTACTTACACTACTTCCTGAGGCACTATTTCCAACAGCTTCTCCAGTTCCCGCATACCAAATATCTTCATTCCCGGATCTTTGATCCTGAACTAAACACGTTACGCTGTGTAATTGGCTGGGCGAAGTCACAGAATTCCACGTACTTCCGTCATCGGTTGAGCGCCAAATTCCACCTGAAACGCCGCCCGCCAGAATAGTTACATTTGGAGGAGTGCCGGTTCTTTTATCAATCCCCAATGCTCTTGTTCTACCGCCAACATTATTTGGTCCTCTTGCTGTCCAGGTAAGCGCTGTGGTTTCATCTGAACCGGAATTTTTATTTAGTAATAGATATTCTCTTTTAGGCAGGGTTTTTGCAAATTCCCGCTCTAAATAAAAAATATTTTTGGGAATCTCATTTGTAACAGGATCTCTTAGCATCATAAATTCTTGTAAAAACCTTGCTCTCGGTTCATCCTTTGTTCCAATACTGGCAGGAATTTCATTTTGATTTAAAATCTCGTCACCAGCAGATCTTTGTGAAGGAATAAAAATAAGGTATCCTAATATGGAATTTAGTAGAATTATTGCTAAATATTTCTTCATTTTTTACTCTTTTTACTACCACAAAATAAGTATTTGGTCAATTTCCATACCATTGATCAGCCACTAAATTGTAATATTTTTTTGGTTTTTTAGCCAATATTTAATGATTTGTGAAGAGAAAATTGTTAGAATTGCTGTAAAATCGACCTGTTTACTCATGAATTTACATTTAGCAGATATTATTGTCCAACTAAAAGCAGTCCATTTAATGCTTATTAAATCAAAACAATATCAAATGATGATTAAATGGACTTGACTTTATTCTTAAGCATACTTAAATTATCACTTGTTATGAGAAATATTTCTAAAGAAGATTATTTAAGTACTATATATCGCCACAGAAATAATGAAGGCGGAATTAAAGCAACACAGTTAGCTGAACAATTGGAAATTTCCAACGCTGCTGTGACTGATATGATGAAAAAGCTTTCGAGAGATGGGTTGGTAAACTACGCACGTTATAAGGGGATTAAACTAACCGAGCATGGAGAATCCTATGCAAGGAATATGATACGACGACATAGAATTTGGGAGTTGTTTCTTCAAAGAATAGTTGGTATGCCCTGGGATAAAGTTCACGATGAAGCTGAACAGCTCGAGCATTCTTCTTCGGATGAGTTGATAAACCGACTTGAAGAAATACTTGATTATCCTCAGTTCGACCCTCATGGCGATCCTATTCCGGATAAAAATGGAATGTTACCGAAGCAAAAAAAATTGATTCCCTTAAGCTTAATAAAAACCGGCGAAATGGTTGAAGTTATACGCGTTAATGATTTTGATAATAGTTTCCTCAATTACCTGTCGGAAATTGGTTTAGAGTTGAATAAGAAATTGTTGGTTAAAAATATACTGGATTTTGATAAGTCGATGTTGATATCTATTGATAAAAACGAAATGAATATAAGCAATACAATTGCAGCAAATATTTTTGTTGTAAGAGAAAATAATTAATAGAAAGAAATTTAAAAATGGTTGATCCCTTAACATCATTAATAATTGGATTTATAATTATACTTTTCTTCATCTGGGTTTACTTACCCAGGAATGGATTACTTGCACGCTTGAAAAGAAGCAAAAAAAATACTCACAGAGTATTGATTGAAGATTCATTAAAACATCTTTACAACTGCGAGTATAACGGAATTAACTGTACACTTAACAGCGTTGCCGGTAACGTATCCATTTCTGCAGATGAAGCTGCAAAAGTTGTTAAGAAGCTTGAAGAGCTCGAACTAATATTATCACACGAAAAAGGAATTAGTCTTACGACGGAAGGTCGTGCTTATGCATTAAGAATTATTCGTACGCATAGATTATGGGAAAAATATCTTGCAGATGAAACAAGTGTTGGTGAAGAAGATTGGCATATTGCTGCAGAGGAGATTGAACACCGCATTACTCCTGCCCAGGCAGATGCTTTAGCTGCACAAATTGGTAATCCGGTTTTCGATCCGCATGGTGATCCAATTCCTTCTGCTAAAGGAGAGTTGCCTTTAAAGAAAGGCAATGTATTGAATACGCTTAAGGAGGGTGAGTTTGCACGTATAATACATATTGAAGATGAACCTAATGCAATTTACAGCCAGCTTGTTGCTGCCGGACTTTATCCTGGCATGCAGGTAAGGATGATCGAGTCATCCAAAGATAGAATAAAGTTTTTAGCCAACGGAGAAGAAGTTGTACTTGCACCGCTGTTCGCAAAAAATGTAACAATTATACCCATTAAAAATGAAACAACTGTTAAAGGAAAATTTAAATCACTTTCTTCACTATCGGTTGGTGAGAAAGGAATTGTTTTAGGAATTTCAAAAAGATGCAGAGGGCAGCAAAGAAGAAGATTGATGGATCTTGGTGTGGTTCCGGGAACTGAAATTGAAGCGGAAATGAAAAGCATTGGCGGCGACCCCGTTGCATATAGAATTCGCGGTGCATCTATTGCCTTAAGAAAAAATCAAGCAGATAAAATCTATCTTATAAACGAAGAATAAAATGATAAAATGATTGATGTGAATAAATGTACTACTTGCCCTGTTCATAATGTCGGGAACCTGAAAAAACTCGGTATAAATATGAAAAACTACGATTATGTAGTTGCTCTTGCAGGTAATCCAAATACGGGGAAAAGTACTGTCTTTAATAATCTTACAGGATTAAAACAGCACACAGGTAATTGGCCCGGCAAAACAGTAACAAGAGCCGAAGGTGGTTTTGAGTATAACAGTTCAAAATTCAAGCTTGTTGATTTACCCGGGACGTATTCGCTTCTTTCAACAAGCACAGACGAACAAGTTGCAAGAGATTTTATCCTGTTTGGTCAGCCGGATGTAACAGTTGTTGTTGTTGATTCAACACGTTTAGAGAGAAATTTAAATTTAGTTTTGCAAGTACTTGAGATAACCGACCGCGCAGTTTTATGCCTTAATCTGATGGACGAAGCAAAAAGAAATAATATTAAAATTGATGAAAGGCAGTTAACAAAAGATTTGGGTATTCCGGTCATCCCAACTGAAGCACGCCAAAGCGTTGGAATGCAAGACTTGATCAACGCAATTTTTGAAGTTGCATCGGGAAAATTTGTTTGTAAACCGTATAGAATAAACAGCAAGTCGATAGAATTAAGTTATGCAATTGATAAACTATCGCAAGAAGTTAAACAAGCATTTCCGGATATTCCAAACGCAACATGGGTTGCGCTAAGATTATTAGAAGGTGATCAAAGTATAATAGAAGCTGTAGGTACAGGTGAACTTGGTAACATTAAGCAGGTAAACACATCACTTGAAGAAATAAAATTGAAAGTTGAAAGTATCTAATGAATAGAACAAACGGACATAATAACGAAGCTATCCTGTCTCTCGCTAATAACCTTAGATGGGAAATTGGTGAAAACTTTCACGATAAACTTATGGAATCCATTTATGCCAATGCTACAACTATCGCACATAAATCAGTTACTACTCCAATAGAAAAACCAACATTTAGTTTTGATAGAGCTTTAGACCGAATAGTAACAAGTCCTGTATTAGGATTTCCGATGATGTTTCTTATTCTTGCCGTAATTTTCTGGCTTACTATTGAAGGCGCGAATGTACCCTCGGCAATGCTTGCTTCTTTGTTGATCGATACTTTTCATCCCATATTAAAGGATTTTTCATTTACAATTGGCTTACCCTGGTGGCTGGGGGGCGTATTGATTGATGGTGCATACCTTGCAGGGGCTTGGGTAATAAGTGTAATGCTTCCGCCGATGGCAATTTTCTTTCCGCTGTTTACTTTGTTAGAGGATTTCGGATATTTGCCAAGGGTTGCATTCAACATGGATAATCTTTATAGAAAAGCTGGTGCACATGGTAAACAGGCATTAACTATGGCAATGGGTTTCGGATGTAATGCTGCCGGCGTTGTTGCAGCAAGAGTGATTGATAGTCCCCGTGAAAGGATCATAGCAATTATCACAAATAATTTTTCTCTTTGTAACGGAAGATGGCCAACACAAATATTAATTGCAACAATTTTTATTGGGGGTGCTGTTCCTGCTCATTTAGCCGGATTAGTTTCAGCCGGTGCTGTTGTTGGTATTGCTGTTTTGGGAATTGTTTTTAGTCTTGTAGTTTCCTGGGCTTTATCAAGAACAGTTTTAAAAGGCGAAGCATCGGCGTTTAGTTTGGAACTTCCTCCATATCGTCCGCCGCGTGTGCTTCGAACTCTTTACACTTCTTTGATTGACAGAACATTAATAGTTCTTTGGCGTGCAGTAATTTTTGCTATTCCCGCAGGAATTGTAATCTGGCTCGTATCAAACATTACCGTCGGAGGTGAAAGTGTTGCTGAGATATTTATTAATTGGGTTGATCCCGTTACTTTAATTATCGGGTTGAACGGAGTAATAATTCTTGCATACATTATTGCTATTCCCGCAAATGAAATTGTAATTCCAACTATCCTGATGCTTACAGTTTTGGTAACGAGTATAACCGGTGTGGGAAGCGGAGACGGCGTTATGTTTGAATTGGATTCTGTTACTGCAACTGAAGATATACTTATGGCCGGCGGCTGGACTTTACTAACCGGAATTAATCTGATGTTGTTCAGTTTGCTTCACAATCCATGTTCAACTACCATCTATACAATTTACAGGGAAACAAAAAGTGTTAAGTGGACAGTAGTTTCTACGTTACTCCCGGTTGTAATGGGTATTGCAGTTTGTTTCTTTGTAACTCAAATATGGAGGTTGGTTGTTGGCAATTAATTATATTCTAATACAAATAAACGACGTAGAAGGTAAAATAATATGAAAGGCATTATTTATATATTATCATTGTGTACGACATTTTTTATAGCTGTTTCATGTTCAGAATTGTTGCCTCCGGAACCCGAACAAGAAACTGTTTTAGCCGGACCAATTGAAGATTTAACCCCGCAGCAATTAAGAGATCACCTTGTTGGAGACGAACAATTTGGTAGAATCTTTGGTCAAGAAGATGGTTTGGGACCAATCTTTGTTAGCAATGCTTGTGAAAGTTGTCACATCGGAGATGGAAAAGGACACCCCCTGACAACACTTACCAGGTTCGGAAAGTATAGTGGTGGTATTTGGGATCCAATGGTTGAAGAAGGAGGACCCCAACTACAAAATAGATCAATTGCAGGATATCCTCCTGAAACTATACCGGGTGATGCGACAGGTGTTACACGTTTGATGCCTCCCGCTGTTACCGGGTTAGGTTATCTTGCAGCAGTACCGGATGCGGTTATTCTGGAATTAGCGGATCCTGATGATTCGGATGGTGATGGTATATCAGGAGTTCCCAACTACATTCAACCACTCGATTATTTTATGCCTCTACCTTCACATATTCCTTCCAACGGTAAATACATTGGCAGGTTTGGGAAAAAAGCGGGCGCAATTGATTTGCTTCAACAAATAGTGACAGCGTATAAAGAAGACATGGGCATTACGTCGGATTTCGATTTACAGGATAATTTCAACATCCAGGCAGGATTGACTACAGGCGACTTTGTTGACGATCCGGAAGTTTCTGCAGCGATAGTTAATAATGTGGTTTTTTATGTGCGCACTCTAAAAGTACCGCCGCGGCGTGATGAAAATGATATCGATGTTATAGCAGGAGAGAATTTATTTAATCAAATCAACTGTTCAGGTTGCCATAGGCCGTCTTTGGTTACGGGATTTTCTGACGTAACCACTCTAAGTAATAAAACAATTCATCCGTATGCTGATATGTTATTACACGATATGGGCAGTGAACTTGACGATGGTTATACCGAAGGTACGGCACTTACATCGGAATGGCGTACAGCTCCCTTATGGGGAATAGGTCTTGCGGAAGATTCACAGGGAGGATCACCTTTTTATTTACATGATGGAAGAGCTTCAACTTTAGAGTCTGCTATCGGTTTTCATGGTGGTGAAGCTTCAAATAGCAGGGATGAGTTTAATAATCTGTCAACGAATGAAAAAGATCAGCTTATAATATTTCTGAAATCACTATGATAATAAAACCTTCTGATAACTTAATGAACAAGGTTTAACGTGAAGCAAACCCGCAGGGAATTTATGAAAAAATGCGGATTTATTTCTGCAGGACTCGTATACGGTGGAAGTTCTTTAATGTTGGTAGGTTGTGCCAGTGTTAGCTACCTTCCCTATAGTGAAGAGAATAATCTGTTAGTTATTAAAAAATCAAATTTCGTTAAAGAGAAATACGGTTTAATTGGATACAAAAATTTACCTGCACCTATCTATATCACAAAACTGGAAAACAATAAATATTCTGCTGTTTTATTGAAATGCACTCATAAAGGATGTGAAGTAGCACCGGCAGGAGATCTCCTAATATGTCCGTGCCACGGAAGTGAGTATTCGAATACTGGAGAGGTATTGCAATCCCCTGCAGATAAGGATTTATATTCCTTTAGCATTAAAACAGACTCTGAAAACATTTATGTAAATGTTGAGAACAATTGAAAGGTTAAAAATGTTAAAAATTGATATGACTATAGTCTTCATTTTATTGCTGCTAGCTCCAATTTTTGGACAACAAGATACTTCTGTTGTTCAAGATGCTATTTATGACCGTCCATTTATCACCTCTGACTTTCCAGTAGCTCTCGGCGGATACTTGGAAGGAAACACTAACTACTTTTCTGAAGATGGTGTATCTGAAGGTTTCTCGATGGAATTTCGAAGGTTTAATATCTTTCTTTATTCAACTATTATTCCCAGGGTAAGGTTTCTGGCAGAGTTGGAGTTTGAACATGGTACCGAAGAGATTGCGATTGAAACTGCTCAGGTAGAATTTGAATTTCTTCAGGCGTTGATACTTCGAGCCGGTATTATGGTCGTCCCAATTGGTGCTTATAACGTGAACCACGATCCTCCAAAATATGAATTTGTAGAACGACCCTTGGAAGCCACACAAATCATTCCATCAACGCTTTCAGATATAGGCTTTGGATTTAACGGCAAGATTTTTTGGAATAATTTATTGTTTACTTACGATGCATATTTGGTTAACGGTTTGAGCGATGGAATAATTTTAAACGATCAGGGACGTACCTTTCTCGAAAGTGGAAAATCAGAAGAACGTTTTGCAGAAGATAATAATGGTTCTCCGACATTTTCAGGCAGACTTGCCGTAAAATCTTTCAAGTTTGGTGAATTAGGAATTTCATATTATAGTGGTATTTACAATTCATTTCAAATTGAAGGAGAAATTGTAGATGCAAAACGAAATATCGAAATAGCAGCGATAGATTTTAATACTAAGATTGAGAAATTAATTATACAAGGAGAGTTCGCAGTAAATTCAATCGACGTACCAAAAGATATTTCTGAAATATTCGGAACTAAACAATGGGGTGGTTACGTTGATATAGTTTATCCTATCATTCAGGCGAATATTCTCGGCTTTGATAACTCTGTTATTAATTTAGCTGTACGGTTAGAGCGAGTGGATTACAACGTTGGTGAATTTGCTGAAACCGGTAAAAATATATACGATGATATAAATGGTCTTTCATTTGCAATTAGTTTTCGTCCTGCTTCTGGAACTGTGTTAAAGGCTAATTACATTCATTACTGGAGCCGGGATGTTTTAGGAAATCCTACTGTTAAAACTGCTGGATTTCAGTTTGGGATCGCAACATATTTTTAAATTATTTTATGGATACCTATAAAGCATCGTGCAGTATTCAGGTAATATTATTTAACATCACATAATAATTGGAAGATTTAATTATCTTTTATTAAGTAATTTAAATCTTGATATGTTTATAAGTGTTTATTTTAAGAAAATATTATGATGACGAAAGTTAGATTCTTATCCTGGAATGTTAACGGGATCAGAGCAGCTTATAAGAAGGGATTTATCGATTGGTTTGCTAAAGAGAAACCCGAGATACTATGTGTTCAAGAAACCAAAGCAACCAAAGAACAGCTCCCCGATGATTTAATAAATGTTAACGGCTATAATTCGTTTTTTTCATCTGCTGAAAAAAAAGGATACAGTGGTGTTGCTACTTTTTCCAAAACAGAACCGGTTAAGGTTTCAAATGGAATAGGAATAAAAAAGTTTGATAGCGAAGGAAGATTTCTTGTAACCGAGTTTGATAAATTTGTTCTTTTCAACATTTACTTTCCAAACGGTAAAGCAAAAAAAGAACGACTTCAATATAAAATGGATTTTTACGAGGCTTTTCTGAAACACTTAAAGAAATTATTAAAGCAGGATAAGAAAATAGTTATCTGCGGAGATGTGAACACTGCACACAAAGATATTGATCTTGCACGCCCGAAGGAAAATGAAAAAATTTCCGGGTTTCTTCCCGAAGAAAGAGAGTGGATTGATAAATTATTAGAAGCAGGTTTTACTGATACTTTTCGTAAGTTTAATCAAAAACCGGAACAATATACATGGTGGGATATGATGACCCGCGCAAGAGATAGAAATGTCGGCTGGCGTATAGATTATTTCTTTATTAGTGATAATCTTAAAGATAATTTGAAAAATGCTTTAATCCTTCCTGAAGTTATGGGTTCGGATCATTGCCCGGTCGGAATAGAATTAAAATTTTAATAAGAGAGCATATGACAAACAAAAGAAACCTTAAAATTTATTTGCTGTCCATTTTAATTGCTTTCATAACATCAGCTTGTAAGGCACAGGAAAATCAAGAAGAAGAGAATCAAGAAGAAGAAAAACATATGTACACAAACGAACTAATTAATCAAACAAGTCCCTATCTTCTACAACATGCTCACAATCCGGTAAACTGGTATCCATGGGGCGATAAAGCACATTCAAAAGCGCTTGCCGAAAATAAACTTATGATAATCAGCATCGGTTATTCGGCATGCCATTGGTGCCATGTGATGGAGCATGAGTCTTTCGAAGATACAATAGTTGCAAAAATTATGAACCAGTTTTATGTATCGATAAAAGTTGATAGGGAGGAGAGACCCGATGTTGATCAGGTTTATATGGATGCAGCTTATGCTTTAACGGGAAGAGGCGGCTGGCCTCTTAATGTAATAACTTTGCCTGATGGACGACCGATTTACGCAGGTACTTATTTCCCGAAAGATGACTGGTTAAAAATGCTTAATTATTTCAAAGCTCTCTTCAATCAAAAGCCGGAATTATTTGAGCAGGAAGCTACTAAAATTGCGAAAGTGTTAAGACAGCAAAAAATACCCGGTATAAATGATGTTGATGTTGTATTTAACAAGGATGATATAAATGATGCATTTGGAAATGCAGTCAGCAGAATTGATTTTAACAACGGCGGAACAAACGGAGCTCCGAAATTTCCTATGCCAAACATTTACGAATTTTTCCTCACGTATTATTATCATTCAAGCGAGACCAAAGCTTTGGAAGCTGTTACAAGTCTGCTTGATAATGTGGCGGACGGTGGAATCTACGATCAGATTGGCGGCGGGTTTGCACGTTACTCGACCGATGATATTTGGAAAGTACCGCACTTTGAAAAGATGCTGTACGATAACGGGCAGTTAGTCACACTTTATTCCAATGCTTATAAAGTAACGCTGAATGAAAATTATAAACAGGTTGTGTTTCAAACTTTGGATTTTATTTTACGCGAAATGAAAGATAAATCAGGTGGATTTTATTCTTCGTATGATGCAGATTCCGAAGGTGAAGAAGGTAAATTTTATGTCTGGAGCAAAGATGAAATAATTAGTTTGCTCAATGAGAACGGACAGCTATTCTGTGATTATTATACAGTAACCGAAGATGGAAATTGGGAAGAAGGGAAAAACATTCTTTTTAAAACAGATGATGTTGATGAATTACTTCAAGAATATAAAATAGATAAAAAAACTTTAGATAAAAGAATTTCTAAAGCAGAAGAAATCCTTTTTAAAGAAAGAGAAAAACGCATAAAGCCGGGACTTGATGATAAAATCCTTACATCGTGGAATGCCTTAATGTTAAAAGGATTTACAGATGCGTACAACACTTTTAGTGAAAAGAAGTTTTTAGATGCTGCAATAAAAAACGCACAGTTTATTTCATCTGAAATGATGGATAAAACCGGACGTCTTTACAGAAATTTTAAAAACGGAGAAAGATCGATAAACGGATTTTTAGATGATTACTCTTTTACAATAGAAGCGTTTATTGCATTGTATGAATCAACATTTGATGAGAAATGGTTGTATAAAGCTAAAACATTAACTGATTATATCATCAAACATTTTAAAGATGATGAGAGCGGTTTGTTTTATTACACATCCGACCTTGATGATTCACTTATCACGAGAAAGATGGAACTCTCCGATAATGTTATTCCCGCTTCTAATTCATCTTTGGCAAAAGGGCTTTTTAAGCTTGGCAATTATTTTTATAATAAGGAATACAAAGACCTTTCAAAAAATATGCTTAGCAAGATGAAATCAAATTTTCTATCCAATCCTCTTTATCATTCCAACTGGGGAATTTTAATGAGCGACTTTGTTTATCCTTACTACGAAGTAGCTATTGTCGGTGATGATTTTAATAATAAGCGCGTTGAATTTGGTAAGAAATTTCATCCAAATATTTTGCTCCTTGGCGGAAAAGATGAAGGAACTTTGGAACTGCTCGAACAAAAATTAGTACAGAATAAAACGATGATATATGTATGTGAAGATAAGAATTGTAAACTACCCGTTGAAGATGTAACAGCAGCAGAGGAACAGTTGCAGTAGTTCCCCACTTCAATTTTTCGGCATAAAATCAGTGTTGCTTAAGAGCGGAATAATTTTATTATTCATACTGTTAAAATTTAATTATTCATAACGCTTGAAAAAATTGTTACAGAAGATCAGACTAAATTATTTTCTTATTCCTTTGCTGGTTGTTATTACCGGCTCGGCAGCATCCTATTTTGCACAAACAGGCAGAGTATGGTATAAAACGATCAACCTTCCCATGTGGACACCATCTAATGCATTAATGGTAATAGCTTGGACCGTGATCTTCATCTTAGGTTCTGCTGCGGTTTTGATAGTATGGAACAGATATTCGGAACAAAAGAATTTTAGATTAATAATGACATTGTTTATTCTTAATGCTTTAATAAATGTTGGATGGAACATTTTGTTTTTTGGTCATCAGCAAATAGGACTGGCATTTTTTGAGGCAGTTCTTTTGGTATCGAACTTAGTTATTTTAATTGTGCTTATCTGGAAATTCTGTCCTTTAGCAGCAACATGTTTACTGCCGTATTCTCTTTGGGTTATTTTTTCAACCATTCTTACATTTAATGTCTGGTTGATGAATTAGTTTTTCATTTCATCTGTTTATAATTTTTAAATTAAGGTCAGATGGAACTCGCTTATAATCATCTTCTTGTGGGTAAATATTTTTACAGCTCGTTTCATCATTCCTTGTTAAGATTAACCACAAAACTCTTATATTTGCACTTCTTTTTAAATAAGTAATAACTTGATGCCATCATAATGAACGAAAACTGTAATAATAACTATAGAGTACTGTTATTTTATAAATATGTTGAGGTTTCAAATCCTGAAGATATTGTTAACGAACAGTTAGAATGGTGCCTTGCCAACGATATTAAAGGAAGAGTCTTCTTTGCTGAAGAAGGTGTGAACGGAACCGTATCATCAACATCAGATAATATTGAAAAATATAAATCTCATTTAACAAGTTACCCAATGTTCAATGATATGTGGTTTAAAGAGGATGAAGCTGATGAGCACGCTTTCAAAAAAATGCATGTTAGATTGAAAAATGAAATTGTATACTCCGCACTTAACGGAACATCTTTAAAAAATGGTGGTAAGCGGTTAGATCCAAAAAAACTTAAAGAATTTTACGACAGCGGAAAAGATTTTATTATTATTGATGCCAGAAATCGATATGAAAGTGAGATCGGTAGATTTAAAAACGCAATAACCCCACCGATAAAAAATTTCCGTGGTTGGAAACAAGCGGTTGAAGAGTTAGAAGAACATAAAGATAAAACAATGGTTACATATTGCACAGGCGGAATCCGCTGTGAAAAAGCATCTGCATATATGGTTGAACAGGGATTTAAAGATGTATATCAATTGGATGGCGGTATTCACAATTTCATCAATCAATTCCCCGATACATATTGGGAAGGCGGAATGTTTGTCTTCGATGAGCGAAGAGTTGTTACAACAAATACGAAAGAAGAACTAAAACATATTGCGAAATGTTACTTCTGCCGGAAGCCAACCACGTATTACATTAATTGCCACAACCAGGATTGTGATAAACTTTTTGTCTGCTGCCACGATTGTAAGGTAGAACAGGATTATTGCTGCTCGGATGAATGCAGAAATTCGACAAATAAACGAAAAACTTATCACGGATAGTTTCCTGCCGGGATGCAAATTCCGTGGCATTTTTTTATTAAGTAGAATTAAGAAATATTCTTTGAATTTCAAATTTTTGTTTGTAGTTTTCTAAAAACTACTTACTTATATGGTTAGTTAGCGCGTTTTATGTCATTAATTAAAGTAATTAAGAAAATACTAAAAATATTAATTAATTTTAAAATCAATATTTTTGCAGGATAACAAGAATTATTAATTAGTAATCTTGCAGGTTAATAATATGTTATGTGGCTAAATATGTATCCTAATGAAACGTTTTGAACAAATTTTAATAAATAGATTGTAGAAAAATATATAATAAGAGGAGTTGGCTATGAAATTTCTTGATGATATTATTTGCCCTGTCTCATTTGTGAAAATTGATAATCATGTCAGTCGTTTAACAGTATTTACGAACGCGGTCTTAATTGCACTCTACCTGTTTACAGGTGCGCCATACTTTATGCTTGTGGTTGCCATTGATTATGGCATCCGGGCAATATGGAAACCGAAATACAGCCCCCTCAGGTGGATTGCGGCGAGGATCGTGAACTTAGGAGGTTTTTCAGAAAAACTAATTGATCAGGCCCCAAAACTATTTGCCTCACGGGTGGGCTTTTTGTTTGCCGCGATTAGCGTATTGCTAATTCCAGTGTCAATAACAGCAAGTTTAATTGTGGCTGGCGTACTCTTAATTTTTACCATTTTGGATTCAGTCTTTGATTTTTGTGTTGGTTGTTTAACCTATTATCACGTTGTGCTTCCATTCTATAAATATAGAGGTATTCGATAGGCAAGCTAAGTGATAAGTTAAGGCTTTACCAGCCTCAAGGAACTCCGTAGTCAGTACCAACCGGCAAGTAAGCGTAATTTGCTTCTTAGATAAAAGTGCGGGTAAGTTGAGACGAAACTAATTGTGGTTGACTAGGTGTTCGATGTCCACAGCTGTGCCTTGCCGCTGGTCAGGTCAGCACACCGGTTGGGGTTAAGGCCACATAACAATCAAAATGCAAGCGAATTGGCAAGCTGGGTTTTTATATGAGTTGGCTGGGACTGTGAAAGTCACAAGGCGGCGAAGAGTCGTCGCTGACCTTGCTAATCGCCTGATTTTGGTGCGTTACTAATGCAAAAAATCCAACATCATAATATTTTAACTGCCACAACCAGGATTGATTAAACTTTTTGTCTGCTGTCACGATTGTAATGTAGAACAGGATTATTGCTGCTCGGATGAATGCAGGAATTCAAGTAATAAAAGAAATACTTATCACGGATAGTTTCCTGCCAGGATGTAAATTCCGTGGCATTTATTTATTGAGTAGAATTAAGAGTTATTCTTTGAATTTCAAGTTTTTGTTTATAGTTTTCTATAAAACTACATAATCATATAGTTAGATAGTACGTTTTATGGCATTAATTAAAGTAATTAAGAAAATACTAAAAATATTAATTAATTTTAAAATCAATATTTTTGCAGGATAACAAGAATTATTTAGTAGTAATCTTGCAGGTTAATAATATGTTAGCAAGATAAGGTTAGTGTAAATGATAAAGAATAAAATTCTTATAGTTCTCTTTTTATTTTTCTTACCATTTTTAATCAAGGAGGTGTAGGATGAAACGTTTAATAGCCGTATTAATAGTATTTATAGGAGGCATGGACCTAATGACAACGGCTGCAGCCGATGACGTGGATGACGTGAAGGCAGCGGTGCAGGCTTTATACGAGACGCTCAACAAAGGCGATGCGGACGGCTACGCAAAACTCGTCTTGCCAGGGGAAAGCCTATTTCTCGGTGGTGGTGGACTCTTAATCCGTGCGGCAATGACAGTTGAAGATATTAGGAACAACATGCAGGCCCTATTTGATTCCGGTTTCAAGTTTGAAGTACAAATTCATCATCTCGATGCAAAAGTCTATGGAAACGCAGCCGTCGCCACCTACTACTATACGGGACGAATAACTTATACGAGTGGGACCATCCTGCAAGGCATCTTTCGTGGTTCCATGATATGGACCAAACAGGCAGGCCAATGGAAGCGGGTTCATACCCATATCTCGCGTTTGGTCACTGAGCCTCAGTAGGGTCGTTCTCTAGTGGTCACTCTGCGGTAGATGATGTTAATTCTCGAGTGCAAACACAATATTGAAGTTTTTGCTATCCATTCATCTAACTTGGCGTTTCCAGCGGACGCCTGGGCTGGGAGCGTTGGAGTCTGTTAGTACAATGCCCAAGCTCCAGCCGGTCAGGCAGGGTAATGATGGTTCCAGCAAACTTGAACGCGCGTTAGGCCATGCCGTCTAACACCGCGTGCACCCGACCGCCGCAGAAAGCGCAACGGCGGGTGACGCTGGAGTCGTTACTAATACAAAAATCCAACATCATATTATTTTAACTGCCACAACCAGGATTGCGATAAACTTTTTGTCTGCTGCCACGATTGTAATGTAGAACAGGATTATTGCTGCTCGGATGAATGCAGGAATTCGACAAATAAACGACAAACGTATCACGGATAGTTTTAATAGTTAATAGACAGTAAGCAAATACAATATTGCCTATTGCACACTACTTGCTGATCACCAGGTAGCTTCTTTTACTTTCCCACTCTTGCTTTCCCCCCTCATTTTTCTTATTTTTAATTTGATTTGTGCAGGATAACAAGATTTATTTAGTAGTAATCTTGCAGGTTAATAATATGTTATTCGTGTATTAATTGAGTGCCGTTGTTACCGTTAATTATATTAAGCATACCACAACAAAAATATAAGGAGCGAAATTATGAAAAACTTCATTCTACTTGTCTCTATTTTATTGATCTTCACTTCGTGTGAGATGGAACGGGATACTTTAATACTAGAGAATGTCGAACAAGTCATTCTTGCCAAGGAACGCCAGGCGTTGGATCGTTGGTCTGCTGGAGATCCACTCGGTTTTGCTGTCAACTTCGCTGACGACGCTACGTACTTTGACGATATAGCTGCACACACAAGACTCGATGGGCTTGAAGAGATAAAAAAGCATCTTGGCTCTCTTGAAGGGAAAATCCCAGCGCATAACTACGAGATAGTTGATCCTAAGGTTCAGGTTTTTGGTGAAGTTGCGATTCTTACAATACGTTACCATGGATCTACTACTGACGGGCAGCCAGGACCGCCATGGAAGGCTACATCTGTGTATCATTTGACGAATGATAATTGGTTAGTTGTCCATGCTCATTGGTCTCTCGTGAAAGAGTGAATAACATCGTGCGCTGCTGATTCATTGGAATAACGTCTTCAGTTAACACTATTAATCTCGTGAAGCATTAAAATATCTTCGACAGTTAACGAATAACAATCGCATCAAGTCGGATTGAAAAACATGACCATTTTTCAATAATTGACATTTATTGGAATTTCCTTTTCAAATTAAATTGACGTGTAGTTTTTCAACCGCTTATGCGCACCGTTACAAATGCGAAAATCCAACATCATAATATTTTAACTGCCACAACTGGGATTGATTAAACTTTTTGTCTGCTGTCACGATTGTAATGTAGAACAGGATTATTGCTGCTCGGATGAATGCATGAATTCAGATAATAAGAGAGAAGTATACCACGGTTAGTCAGATTGTATTTAACAGGCAATAAGCAGCAAGCAATTGTTATTTTGCCTACTGCTAACTACTTACTGTTTATTGAGCATTCCACTCAACTAATAACTCCTTCATCCTGTCATAATCAAAAGGAGCATTTTCCATCTTTGCACCGAGCTCAATTGCTTTTTCCATATTTGCAATTGCTTCATTCTTCATATCCAGCTTATTCTGAAGTTGTGCTTTAACTCTTGTATTCCAATAAACCTCATCTAGTAAAACTGAAGCTTCAATCCACTTCATTCCCTGTTCAAGATTTACATCATTAGTAAGGCAATAGTTAGCGGCTTGAAATGATGGACGCCAGGAAAGTCTATCATTAGCTTTTGCCATTACAATCTCCTGAGTACTAACTTCAATATCAAACGGAACGCGAAGTTTTTCCCACCATAAATTAGCTGTGGTCTTAATATTGGTTGTATTAGTAAAGATGAAAAGCATTCTTTCGATAAATTGTGCTTCTTCCGGTTTAACTTTTATTCTTAGAGCATCTTTTTCAGGGTCGTAATTCGAACCCGCATCAACTTCCGTATCTTTACTGAAAATTATTTCCCATTCTGTTTCACCGGGAATAGTATGAATTCCATAAGTGCCTGCAGGTAATTCGTTACCATTAATTTTAACCGGATCATCAAATGTAATTGATGTTACCTCGTTAGCGCCTGTACGCCAGACTTTACCAAACGGAACTAACTCTCCCCAAATTGTTCTATCCTTTACTCCGGGGCTGCTGTAATCAATTGTAATATGAGTAACTCCAACCGTTTGTGAAACAGTAGCATTTTGACTGGGACGCGGAGTTTCAAAGTTTTGTGCAAGGTTATTTTCCATCGTTAAAATAAACAGAGCTATTATTATGAACGACGAAACGGCTCTTGTGTTAAGTGACATAGTTTTCCTTATAGTTAATGGTTAAAAATTTGAATGAGGAATGTATCTTCCTTAATTTCAAACTGAAAATAGTTATCACTTATGTGAAAAGCAATGAATATGAAATTTGAAATTGAAGACGAAAATAAGATAGACTTATCAAAAGCAAAATCTTATACAAAATGGGATGAAATTAAACGATGGATACCTTCCATAATTATACTTCCTATTGCTGTTTCTTGGTGTATTAATCACGGGAATTATGGATTGATAGACAATGTTGATCTTGTAATTCACGAAGCAGGACACGTTTTTTTTAGTTTGTTTGGAAAATTCATCTATACGTTTGGCGGGACGTTGATGCAGATAATTATTCCCTCAATCATTGCTTGGTTTTTCTTTAGAAATAATTACAGAACAGGTGTTCAGGTTGGTCTTCTGTGGCTCGGGCAAAATTTTATAAACATAAGTGTTTATGCTGCCGATGCGCGTGCTCAAAAATTACCTTTGCTTGGCGGCAATAAAGTTTACCACGATTGGCATTATTTGTTAAACACTTTAGGTCTTTTAGAATTTGATTCGGAAACCGGTTACGTTTTCTTTGGAGTTGCAGTTTTAATTTTTATTGCGGCTCTTTTTATGCCTCTGATAACTCACGATTAAGCCGTATCTTTCGCACCCAAATTGTTTCCACTTATATGATAAAATTAACTGTATATATTTTATTTGTACTAACAGCCACGGCATTTTCGCAGGTAGATTCCATTATAACTTATTTTGATGACGGCAGCATTGAATCAATTGTTCACTATAAGAATGGTGTAAGAGATGGTGAGACAAAATTCTTTTGGGAAAACGGAAACACCAATCAGGAACTCTCATACTTTAACGGTAGAGTGAACGGATTGGTTAGGAATTATAATGAAAAGGGTATTATTCTTGAAATGTACAGTATTGTAAACGGAAAGAGAGAAGGACCGACGAGCTATTTTGATTCTACAGGTGTTTATGTTAATGATGTATTTTATACCGAAGGCATGTTAGATGTTGAAAAGGAACCTTTAAGACACAGCAATTCAAATGATAAATTAACTGAAAATAAAATCAATCGAACCAAAAAGAAAACAAAAAAGAAAATTAATACCGATCAACCATTGCCTCCCACAATTGAAGAAGAGAGAAATTTAGAAGAAGACCCGGCATTTTATTTAAGCGTTGAGGTAATGCCGGAACCAATTGGCGGAATGAAAGCCATCTATAAAAAAATATCTTATCCAAAACAGGCAAAAGAAAACGGGATAGAAGGAACCGTTGTTATACGTACGTTTATTGATAGAGACGGCGAAGTGCTTGACGCAGAAGTTGTTGAAGGAATTGGATATGGATGTGATGAATCGGCACGGCTTGCAATTTTTTATCATAGGTTTAAACCCGGTTTACAAAGAGGGCAAAGAGTAAAAGTGCAGATGGATATCCCAGTTGAGTTTAAATTACAAAATGATGGTTAAAAGTTATTTCCGAAACTTCAGGTTAAATCTAAAATTCTGAAGCACTCCAATTAACTCTTTATCATTTTTATCTGTTAAAATTGTATAATTATTAAACTCTCTTCTAAGATGATATTCTTTTCTTAAGTTATCAAAGTGAGCAGCTCTCGAATCATTATCCATTTCAATCATCTCTCTCATTTCGGAATCATCGGTTTCAATATTATAAATATGTTTAAAAATAAAATGTAGTTTCTCTTCAAAGATTTTGGCTGATGACACATCTATAATGTTGTTTTCTACAGATGGTAATTTTGGTTCCCAATCATTTGGTTGATTTGTAAACCTGCAGAGTGCATCATAAATCATTTTAGTGCCGTTAACTTTACCTTCCAGCGAGTAACCCGAAATATGCGCTGAACCAATAATTACTTTCTGTAATAAGTCGGTGTTTACTGAAGGTTCGCCTTCCCACACATCCAATATAACTTTAAAACATTTTTTATCAACAATATTTAACAATGCTTTATTATCAATTACTGCACCTCTTGAACTATTTATAATTATAGTATTGTTTCTTATCTCGTTTAATTTTTTTTCATCAAGCAAATGAAAGGTTTTATCAATTCCGGTTTTATTCAAAGGCACATGTAACGTAATTATATCTGCTTGCAACGCTTCTTCAAGTGAAACATAATTGTTTCCTTCACCTGCACGTTGTTTTGGCGGGTCATTCTTATATACTTTTAATCCAAGTGCTTCAGCATATTTCAACACTCTTCTCCCAACGTTTCCAACGCCTATTATTCCAATGGATTTATTTTTTAATGTAAGCTTATTATCAGCAGCAATTTTTAACAATGCGGTAAAAACATACTCTGCCACCGAATCAGCGTTACAGCCCATTGCATCTGCAAATACCATATTATTTTCATTCAGGTAAATAGTATCAATGTGATCAGTTCCTATTGTTGCGGTACCAACGAATTTTATGTTTGTATTTTGTAAAAGATTTTCATCAACATTTGTGATTGAACGAACAATCAAAGCATCAGCATGATGAAGAATATCATTTGTAATTTGTCTCCCGCTGATAAGCAGAACATCGCCAAACTGTGAAAATGCTTCTTCGGCAAAAGTAATATTTTCATCCACTACAAGTTTCATTTTAACTCAAATTATTTATTAATAATTGTAAATGTAAAAATAAAATGCTTATGATAGTTTCACAGATCTGTTTTAACCCGACCTCTGCAGTGCCGGCGTATAAATGTATGGCTGGATGGTTGTATGTTATAAGTCAGGTAACTTCCGGATGGATACTATTTGATATAATTGTTAACCATTTCTCATATAATCATTCTGACATTCAGCCATTCAAATATCCATTTCATAAATGTAATCATCTTGTGTGCATATATTATACCTGTTCGTTTCGTATGATGAAGATTCTAAAAGGTTTTCAATATTGTATTTTCGGGTATAATGGGCTAAATTTAAAATCATTTCATTCATTTATTTGAATTTAAGAGATGTAAATCATTATAAATTATTAAGTAAAATTTCCTGGGAAAAGCAATGCTAGGTAAGTTGTTACTGCCCGAAATAAAATCATTAATTGCTGAGAGAAAGCTTAGCATTCTCAAGGAAATTTTAAGCGATTGGTCGCCCGCCGATATTGCCGATTTAATAGTTGATCTTTCTGCACAGGAACAGGTAATAATCTTTCGTCTTCTTTCCAACGTACTTGCCGCCGATACTTTTGAACATCTTGAGGTGGAAACACAAAAGGATTTGTTAAAAGCGATGGCAAAAAGTGAAGTCGCTGCGATTCTAAATGAAATGTCTCCTGATGACAGAACAGCATTGTTGGAAGAATTACCGAGTGCTGCAGCTAAGCAGTTGATCCAGCTTTTATCAGCCGAGGAAAGAAAAATTGCTCAAACATTACTCGGTTATCCTGAGAACAGCATTGGCAGGTTGATGACGCCGGATTACATTGCAATAAGACCGGAATGGACAATTAAGGAAACATTAAAATTTATTCGCGAGAATGCCGAGGATAAAGAAACACTAAATATTGTTTATGTAATTGATGAAAAAGGCAAACTGCTTGATGATATAAAATTAAAAGATTTTATTCTTGCTGAGCCCAATGAAAAAGTAGCCGATATAATGGACGGAAACTTCGTAGTGTTGAATGTGCATGATGACCAGGAAGATGCTGTTGAAGTATTTAAAAAGTATGATAGAATTGCTTTGCCGGTTGTTGATAAATTTAACGTACTAATTGGTATTGTTACTGTTGATGACGTAATGGATGTTGCTGAAGAGGAAGCCACTGAAGATATTCATAAACTTGCTGCAGTGGAAGCTTTTGAAGAGCCCTATCCTACCATCTCAGTTTTTTCTATGGTAAAAAAAAGAGCAGTGTGGTTGACTGTTCTATTCTTTGGTCAAACTCTTACAGCATTTGCAATGGGTTACTTTGAAGATGAATTAAGCAGGGCAATTGTTCTCTCAATGTTTATTCCGCTGATTATTTCAAGCGGTGGAAATTCCGGTTCCCAGGCATCCACACTTGTAATACGTGCAATGGCGTTAGGCGAAGTTGACCTGATAGATTGGTGGAAAATAATAAAACGGGAAGTGCTTTCAGGATTATCGCTTGGGCTAATACTTGGAACGATAGGTTTTTTCCAGGTTTTATTTCTCTCACAATTTATTTCTGCGTTAGATAAATATTTAGTGCTGATTGGATTAACTGTTGGTTTTTCGCTTGTGGGAATTGTTCTTTGGGGTACGCTGCTTGGTTCTATGCTTCCGTTCATATTAAAAAGTTTCGGGATTGATCCTGCCACATCTTCCACACCTTTGGTAGCAACCATGGTTGATGTAACGGGGCTTGTAATTTACTTTACTCTTGCAGTGATAATTTTAAGTGGATCGCTTTTGTAGATTCCAAAAATTATAAAATGTCTTAGTTTTAACACAAAAATTCTTTCATAAACTTCTTATATTTACATCGATATGATTCAAACAAAAGAAAATAAAATGAAGGGTATTATTCTTGCAGGAGGTTCAGGTTCCCGCCTTTATCCGATAACTAAAATTTACAGTAAACAACTCACTCTAATTTACGATAAACCGCTTATCTATTATCCTCTTTCAATTCTGATGTTGGGAGGCATAAGAGAATTGTTGATTGTTTCTAATGAAGAGACTATTCCACTTTACGAAAAACTATTCGGTGATGGATCACAAATAGGACTCTCAATTGAATATGTTGTTCAGGCAGCTCCTAATGGTATTGCAGAAGCGTTCATTCTTGGTGAGAAATTTATAGGCGATGAATCTGTTACACTTATTCTTGGTGATAATATTTTTTATGGTGATTTGAGTTTCTTCTATAATGCACTTGAGAGACAAATAGGAGCAACGATATTTGGTTACCAGGTAAGCGACCCGGAGCGTTATGGTATAGTTGAGTTTAATGAAAACGGAAAAGCTGTATCGATTGAAGAGAAACCGGCTAAACCAAAATCTCAATTTGCCGTACCCGGTTTATATATTTTTGATAATAAGGTAGTAGGAATTTCTAAAAATTTAACACCATCTGCACGCGGCGAATTGGAAATTACTGATGTTAATAGACAGTATATGGAAATGGATGAACTTCACGTCGAAAAGATTAGTAGGGGTGTTGCCTGGCTCGATACAGGGACTCCCGAAGCATTGCTGCAGGCATCAAACTTTTTTGGTGTTATTGAAGACAGGCAGGGTTTGAAAGTCGCTTGTATCGAGGAGATAGCATTATATAAAGAATTCATTGATAAACAACAATTTGAAAAATTAGTATATTCCATACCGAATTCACTCTATCGTGATTATCTTGATAAAATATTAAATGAGTTAGATGAACAATCAATAAAAACTTTATAATAGTTTTATAATGGAAGTAATTAAGACAAACATAGACGGACTGCTCATCATCAAACCTGATGTTTTTGGTGATGACAGGGGATATTTTTTTGAAACCTACAGTAATAGAAAGTATGCGGAATATGGTATAGAAGAAGATTTTGTACAGGATAATATATCCAAATCGCTTAAGGGAACGATTAGAGGATTACATTACCAGGTTGGTGATAAAGCACAGGGAAAACTGTGTCACGTAATCAGGGGGAAGGTGCTTGATGTAGCTGTGGATATACGATTTGATTCACCAACTTTCGGGCAGTACTTTTCAATCGAATTAACCGGCGAAGATAAAACACAACTGTGGATTCCGCCGGGCTTTGCTCATGGTTTTTCTGTTCTTTCCGATGAAGTATTATTCGTATATAAATGTACAAATTATTACAGTAAACCTGATGAGCGTGCTATTCTTTATAACGATCCACAATTAAACATCGATTGGAAAGTTGAAAACCCCATCGTTTCTGAAAAGGATCTTAAAGCAAAACTTTTTAAAGAAATTCAGGCGGACTTTGTTTACTCTCCGGTTTAAACTTCATTAGTATTTACATTCAAATCTCACTAATTTTCGAATTAATAATTATACGGAGTGTTATGAAAGTTCCCTTATTAGACCTTAAAGCACAATATCAATCACTTAAAAAAGAATTAGATGATGCCGTCTTAAATGTTGCCGAATCACAGTATTTCATTTTAGGTCCGGAAGTTAAAAAGATGGAAGAAAATTTTTGTGAGTTTCTTGGCTGCAAATATTCTATCGGAGTTTCTTCCGGAACAGATGCGCTTTTGTTAGCTCTTATGTCTATCGATCTTAAACCCGGCGATGAAGTAATTGTGCCGGCGTTTTCGTTTTTTGCAACTGCAGGCGTAGTTTCAAGATTGAATGCTGTGCCTGTATTTGCAGATATTGATCCTGTTACCTTTAATATCGACCCGGCAGAAATTGAGAAAAGAATAACTTCAAAAACACGTGCAATTATTCCTGTTCATCTTTACGGACAAAGTGCCGATATGGATCCGATTATGGAAATTGCCCGAAAAAATAATTTGATTGTTATTGAAGATGGTGCACAGGCAATCAGCACTCAATATAAAGATGGTAAATCTGTTGGAACCATCGGTGATATAGGATGTTATTCATTTTTCCCGAGTAAAAATCTTGGCTGCTATGGAGATGGTGGTTTGGTTGTAACCAACGATGATGATTTTGAACATATAATGAGAATAAAACGGGTTCACGGAGGCGAACCGAAATACTATCATAAAGTTATTGGCGGTAATTTCAGATTGGATGCAATTCAGGCGGCGGTAATAAATGTTAAACTTCCTCATCTTAATGATTGGTCGGAAGGCAGAAGAAAAAATGCAGAGCATTACAATAAGTTGTGTATTGATGCAGGGCTTGCTGAAGAAACTGGCAGAATAAAATTTGATGATGATAACAAAGTTCTTTTACCCAAAGCAGTTTATAAAAATGTTGATGGATTAAAAAATTTCCACATCTACAATCAATATATTATTCGTATTGAAAAAAGAGATGAGTTGAGAGAATTTTTAGCTGATAATGAAATTAATACTGAAATCTATTATCCTGTTCCGTTTCATTTACAGGAATGTTTTTCAGATTTAGGATATAATAAGGGAGACTTTCCATCATCCGAAGAAGCAGGCAGCACTTCGCTGGCTTTGCCAATCTATCCCGAGCTTAATAATGAGCAGCTTGTTTATGTTGTTGAAAAAATAAAGGAATTTATAAAAGGGTAAAAACAACTCGTTGAAAAATAAATTTAGAATAACATTTTTCTTGGCTCTTTGCGTGTTTGCAATTACAGCAAATTTATTTGCACAGGTTGTTTACGAACCATTGTATAAAGATGTTTATGATTTTCTAAGGCGCTTAAGTACAAAAGGAATTATTGAATATAACGATGAATTCCGTCCACTTTCCCGAAAATATCTTGCAGAAAAATTAATTGAAGCTAAAAAACTACCCGAACTTCTAACCGAAGTACAAAAGGCAGACCTCAAATTTTATATGAAGGATTACTATCACGAAATCTGGTTCATAAAAAATGAAAAAAATGAAAAGCGTGTAGATTTTTTTAGCAGCGATCCTGCAGGCAGGTGGCGCGTTTTTTCCTATGGAGATGAAAATTTTAAAATGAACCTTAGTCCTATTCTTGGTTATGAAATAGGCTCGATTGACAATGCAAAGGCAACGCATTTATGGAACGGTATTTACACTTACGGATATATAACCGAAGCACTTGGTGTAAGCTTTGATTTTCGGGACAACACCGAAGAAGGAACAACCATAGATAAAACAAAAAGGTTCACTCCTGTAACCGGTGTAAATGCAAGATCGAGCAGTAACATAGCCAATTATTCTAAAAACAAAATTGAGTACAGTGAAGCGAAAGGAATTATTGCAACAGATTGGAATTGGGGCAGCTTTGCTATAGGTAAGGAATTTATGGAATGGGGCTACGCTGAAAACGGGTTGATCGTTTTATCTCAAAAGGCACCATCGTTTCCATTTATTCGTTTGGATATTTATCCTGTTGATTGGCTTGGGTTCAATTACTTTCATGCATGGCTTTCTTCGGACGTTGTGGACTCATCCGATATTTATTATACCGAAACGGGTACGGAACGAATATCATTCAGAAAAAAATTCATTGCTTCACACACATTATTTATCAGACCTTTGAAAGGATTGAAGCTGTCTTTGGGTGAATCAATCGTTTACAGTGATGAACTTGAAATTGCCTATCTCATTCCGGTAATGTTTTTCCGTTTAGCAGATCATTATTTAAGCAGGCAGAAGAACAGTGCAGGCAACAATGCCCAGTTTTTTGGTGCTATAAGTTCGAGGAATCATATTAAAAACACCCATCTTTACGGAAGCTTTTTTATTGATGAAATAACATTGACAGGTTTGTTCGATTCATTTAAACAACGTAACCAGTTTGGATTTACTTTGGGTGCCTCAGTTGTTGATTTGCCGTTGGATAACCTCACACTTACTTTAGAATATTCGAAAATATATCCGTTTGTTTACAATCATTTTATACAAACTACCACATACGAAAGTGCTTCTTATATTTTAGGGCACTGGATGGGAAATAATGATGACCAGGTTTATGGTTCAATAAAGTACAGGTTTTTAAGAGGGCTGGAAGCATCAATATGGGCGCGTTATATTAGGAAAGGTGAAGCAGGGCTTGTTGTTGATCAATATAAGCAGCCGCAGCCGCCGTTTTTATTCGGTTTAAGAACAAACTACACTTACCTAGGTGCGATGGTAAAATATGAAATTATTCACGAATTATTTGTTAGGATTAGATATCAATACATGAAAACTTCGCACCAGCAGGAAGATTTATCTTTTATTGATAAGACTGTAAATGAGTTTCACATTGCAATTTATTATGGAATGTAATTTTTAAATGATTAAAGAATCAAAATATCTTAATAAAAAAATATACATCGCCGGACACACAGGAATGGTTGGCTCGGCTCTTAAGGGAGAATTTGAGAATCGTGGATATAACAATTTACTTTTGAAAAATTATACCGGTTTAAATCTTATCCATCAATCAGAAGTAAATGATTTTTTTGAAAATGAAAAACCGGAAATGGTTATTATGGCAGCAGCAAAAGTTGGCGGGATACTTGCAAACAATACTTATCGAGCCGATTTTATTTATGATAACCTGATGATTGAAGCCAATGTTATTAATGCTGCATACAAAAACAATGTTGAAAAACTTATTTTCTTAGGCAGTTCATGTATTTATCCGAAAATGGCACCGCAGCCGTTAAGAGAAGAGTCTCTTTTATCCGGTTATCTTGAAGTTACAAATGAACCTTATGCTATTGCTAAAATTGCGGGAATAAAACTTTGTGAGAATTTTTACAGGCAGTATGGATGTAATTTCTATTCCGTGATGCCGACAAACCTTTACGGTCCGCATGATAATTTTAATCTTGAAACATCTCACGTTCTTCCAGCATTCATACGAAAGTTTCATGAAGCAAAAGTAAATAATCATGAATCAGTTACAATCTGGGGCTCGGGAAAACCTATGCGAGAGTTTTTGTATGTTGAAGATCTTGCAGATGCAATTTTATTTTTGATGGAAAATATTGATGCGAATGATTTATACGAGAAAGATATTTCACATATCAATATTGGTTCAGGAATAGATATTACAATTGATGATCTTGCAAAACTTATTGCGGAGATTGTCGGTTTTGAAGGCAAGATAATTCACGATGCAACAAAACCAGACGGCACGCCACGTAAGTTGATGGATGTTTCGAGAATAAATAAATTAGGATGGAAGTATAAAACCGAGCTGATAGAAGGATTAACAAAAACTTATAAGTGGTTTAAAGAGAATTTAGAGATTAGGAGAGAGAATTGAAGAAAGCACTAATTACCGGAATTACCGGACAGGACGGCAGTTATTTAACTGAACTTCTTCTTGAAAAAGATTACGAGGTTCACGGCATAATTAGACGAAGCAGTTCATTCAACACAGGCAGGATAGATCATCTTTACAATGATCCTGAAATTCTCAACAAAAAATTATTTTTACATTACGGAGATCTTGTTGACACAAGTAACATGAACCGTTTGCTTGAAAAAATTGAACCCGATGAGATCTATAACCTTGCAGCACAAAGTCATGTTAAAGTTTCATTTGAAGTACCTGATTATACTGCGCAGGTAGACGCACTCGGTACATTGAGATTTCTTGATGCGATACGTGAAGTCGGTTTGCGGAAAGTGAAGTTTTATCAGGCATCCACGAGCGAACTTTATGGCAAGGCGAGAGAAATACCGCAAAACGAGGAAACACCATTCTATCCACGTTCACCTTACGGAGTCGCAAAGCTTTATGGATACTGGATAATAGTAAATTACCGGGAGGCATACAACATCTTTGCTTCAAACGGTATATTGTTTAACCACGAATCTCCAAGGAGAGGCGAAACATTTGTAACGCGAAAAATAACCCGAGCTGGCTCACGCATTGCTGCTGGATTGCAAAAGCAGTTATTGCTTGGAAATATGGATGCAAAAAGGGATTGGGGTTTTGCACCGGAATATTGCGATGGTATGTGGAGAATTCTCCAGCACGAAAAAGCTGAAGATTTTGTACTTGCAACAGGCGAAACACAAACCGTTAGAAGATTTGTTGAACTGACATATAATAATCTGGGAATTGAACTGGAATGGAAAGGCAAGGGGGTAGACGAAACAGGTCTTATAAAAACTATTGATCTGAATAAAGCCAAAGATTTGATTGTTTATTCATCAAACGAAAATAATTACATAAAAAATTTTACAAAAGAATTAAAACCCGGCGATGTGGTCGTTGCAGTTGATCCGAATTATTACCGCCCCACAGAAGTTGATTTGCTGATTGGTGATGCATCCAAAGCGGAAAAATTGCTTGGCTGGAAAGCCAAAACAAAATTTGAAGAGCTTGTTCACATCATGATAAAATCCGATATGCATAAAGTGCTTCGAAGAGGGTTTTAAAAACAAGTGCCAGTCACCTTTGAACCCACTTGAGTTAGAGGTAACTGGCACTTGAAGGCAAACTTTTATCCACCCAAAACTTTGTGATAAACCCTTTTACAATTAAATTTGTACTATTCTTTTTAATTCATCAGGCATACGAATGAAATTTTTTACAGCAATTATATTTTCGGTACTACTCTTTCCATCAATATCATTTTCACAGGGAAAAGTACAGAGATATAATCCATTCTCCGGTACAATCGTTTTTTCAGTGGAAGGCGGTATTACTCTTGCAAACACTGATTACGCCGGGCAGGGTGTTGATTATTTGGGCAGAGCATCTCTTGAATATTTTTTCTCTTCTTCTGTACAAAGCGGTTTTGGTTTAAGATTATTCGGCAGCACCGGGTTTATTAAAGGTGATGACGCAAGTATGGACCCTCCAAGTTTTAGAACAAGCGTTAGTACACTCGGCGGTGGTGTGGTTTTTATTCTTTCAATTGGTGATGATGCTTTCCCATATTTTTTCGCGGGAGTTTCAAATCTATCCTACGATCCAAAAGGCGAAGGTGGAGAGCCATTGCTAAATAACGCAGCGGGAAAATACAACACCAACGAAATAAATTACAATGTAGAACTTGGTGTTAGATTCCCAGTAACTCCAAACCTCTCTCTAAATGTAAGCGGCGGAGTGCAAATTTCACCGAACGATTGGCTGGATGATAAAGCTATCGGTACTACCAACGATCTTTTCTTTACCGTTCTGGGAGGAATTTCTTATTCATTCTTAACGGAGTTTGATAGTGACGGAGATGGTGTTATTGATACTGATGATGCTTGTCCAAACACTCCAAGGGGAATAAGGGTTAATGAGTTCGGCTGCCCGATTGATATGGATAATGATGGCGTACCTGATTATCAGGATAACTGCCCTGGCACACCAAAAAATGTAAAAGTTGACGTAGCCGGCTGCCCTATTGATACGGATAATGACGGAGTTCCTGATTATACAGATATTTGTCCGAATACACCAAGAGGAATTGCAGTTGATGAACTTGGATGCCCGTATGATCTTGATGTAGATGGAATTCCCGATTACATGGATAAATGTCCTGACACTCCTTATAGTGTTGATGTTGATAATTACGGCTGCCCTCTTGATTCAGACCTTGATGGGGTTCCTGATTATCTCGATCAATGCCCCGGAACTTTGCCCGGAATGCAGGTTGATGAGCAGGGCTGTGAGATAACTCCGAAAGTACCGGAACCGGTTATTGAAGAACCTGAAACACTTGATGCATTTATTTTAAGTGCTGGAGCATCATTCGCATTTAACAGTGCGGATCTTAAACCAGAAGCTTATCCCGAATTAGATAATTTGCTTAAAGAAATGAAAAAATATCCGATGTCACGCTGGAAAATAGAAGGGTATACAGATAATATCGGATCGGAAGGCGGAAATTTGCGTATATCTCAAAAGAGAGCAGAAGCTGTTGCAAATTATTTTATATCAAGGGGAATACCCAAAGGAAGGTTTGTTATAAAGGGATTGGGAAGTAAGAATCCTATTGCAGATAATAGAACTGAAGAAGGCAGAGAAAAAAACAGAAGAGTTGCTATAACAAAATTAAATTAAAAATTATTAGCAGTAAACAGTTACAGAATTACTAAACACTACTACTCGCTTTCTTGATACTGATAATCAATATCAATAGGTTGAGTAACAATTTTGAATTAAATCTGAGGTTAAAATGTTCGATGAAAACTATAAGTTCACATGTGTGGACAGATTCCTAAAATACGTTAAATACGATACTCAATCGGATGAGGAATCAACATCCTTCCCAAGCACTGAAAAACAAAAAGTGCTCTCGCAGGATTTAGCAGATGAATTAAAAAAAATGGGGCTTGAAGATGCTCATATGGATGAGTGGGGTTATGTGATGGCAACTTTGCCCTCGAATACGGATAAAGATGTGGACCCGATAGCTTTTATTGCTCACGTAGATACGTCTCCTGCAGTTACGGGTGAAAATGTAAATCCAATTATTCAAAAATATTATCAGGGCGGAGATATTGAATTACCGAACGGGGGCTGGGTGATTAAAGAAAGTGAAAATCCCGATCTCAAAAATATGAAAGGGTTTGATATAATAACCACAGATGGTACAACATTACTCGGTGCAGATAATAAAGCTGGTGTTGCAGAAATTATGGATGCTGTGGCTTATCTCCTGGCTCATCCAGAAGTAAAGCACGGACCGGTTAAAATCTGTTTTACTCCTGATGAGGAAACCGGTAGAGGAACAGAAAAAATTGATCTTAAAAAATTAGGTGCCAAGTATGCTTACACTGTTGATGGTTCAAGCCGAGGCGAAGTTGAAATAGAAACTTTCAGTGCCGATGCGGTAAATATAGATTTTATTGGAAAGAATATTCACCCTGGTTATGCTAAAGGGATTATGATAAATTCTATGAAAGTTGCTGCTGATTTTATAAAAAGCTTGCCAAAGGATAAACTTTCTCCGGAAACCACCGAAGGCAGAGAAGGATATGTTCATCCAGTAGCAATTAATGGAAATGAAGAAAAGACAACAATTAAGTTTATCATACGCGATTTTGATACTCTAAAACTGAAAGAGTACGAAGATATTCTTAAAAATGTTGCAGAAGACACGATTGCAAAATTTCCGGGAGCAAAATTAGAATTTAAAGTGATTGAACAATACCGTAATATGAAAGAAGTGCTTGATAATCATCCGCAGGTTTATGAATACGCTTATGAAACCATGAAAAATTTAGACATCGAACCGATAACCCATCCAATACGCGGTGGTACTGATGGTAGCAGGTTATCGTTTATGGGTTTACCTACACCAAACATATTTGCCGGCGAACATAGCTTTCATTCACAGCTTGAATGGGTTGCGGTTCAGGATATGGAAATGGCTGTAAAAGTAATTGTTGAACTTGCTCAAGTTTGGGAACAGAAAGCTTAGGGGTGGGAAGTAGGTAATCGGTGGTTGGGAGTAGGTTGTTTTTATGATGGATACTGAAAGAATGTTTTAGAAATAAAAAATAATAGATGACGACTTCTAAATTTGAGGAATAAAAGCAAGTTTACAGCAGGGGATTCTTATCCGGTTTTTATTTTGATATCCCATTATCAGAAGAATACGCAAGCATCCATGGCTCAAACGCTACAAAGTAAATAAATATTTAGGAGCAGAAGTGTTAAACACACCGAATGTAACCCACCGATGATTATTAACTTTGAATAGCATTACCGTTTATTTATTTTTACCCTCAAATTTTAAAACCCGAATTGATTAACAAAATAAAAAAATAGATGAGACTCAGTAAATATTTCGTTCCCACATTAAAAGAAGTCCCAAACGATGCAGTTGTAGCAAGTCATATTCTAATGCTTCGTTCAGGTATGATAAGGATGTTAGCTGCCGGAATTTATTCTTTCCTTCCGTTGGGCTACAGAGTAATTAAAAAAATATCCGAAATTATAAGAGAAGAAATGGATGCTATCGGCGGACAGGAGTTTCATCTACCGGCTTTAAACCCAAAGGAGATTTGGGAAGAGACCGGAAGGGTTGAAGCTTTTGGCGATACGTTGTTTCATATAAAAAACCGTGAGTATGTTTTAGCACCAACGCATGAAGAGATAATGACTTTCCATGCAAGGAACGTAGTTAAATCTTATAAAGATATGCCTCAAATATGGTATCAGATACAAACCAAATTCAGGAATGAACCGAGACCGAGAAGCGGGGTTATAAGAACCAGAGAATTTTTAATGAAAGATGCATATTCCTTTGACATTAATCAGGATGAGCAGGATAAATCCTACCACAAACATGACGGTGCATACAGAAATATTTTTGACAGGTGTAAGATAAAATACTTTGTTGTCGGTGCATTCAGCGGAGCAATGGGTGGATCAGGTTCCGAAGAGTTTATGGTTAAATCGGATGCGGGTGAAGATACGGTTGCATATTGTGATGCTTGCGGTTATTCCGCAAATTTGGAGGTCGCAGCATCTGTAGTTGAACCAAGAAAACGTGAAGCAAAAAGTGAAAAGATAAAAGAAATTCACACTCCAAATGTTAAAAGTATTGATGAGCTTTGCGAATTCTTAAAAATAGATGAATCACAATGTGCGAAGTCCAGGGTTTACATTCACAATGACAAACCGGTTTTAATTTTAATGCAGGGTAATGATGATGTGAATGAAAGTAAGTTAGAAAGTTATTTAGGTGGAACAGTAAGACCGGGTCATCCGGAAGAACTTTTAGAGATTACCGGTGCCGATGCTGGGTCTATTGGTCCTGTTGGATTTAAACATAAAATAATTGTGGATAACCGACTCAAAGATGCAAACAACATGTTCAGTGGAGCAAATAAAAATGATTACCATATCGGCGGGATTGATTTTAAACGCGATGTTGAAACATTAGAATACACTGATCTTAGGATTGTAAAGACCGGCGAAGGATGCCCGAATTGCGAGAGCAAACTTGATGTTTTTGCAGCGATTGAGCTTGGTCATATCTTCAAACTCGGAACAAAATATTCCGAATCGATGGGTGCACTTTTTCTTGATGAAAATGGCAAAGAGCATCCGATAGTAATGGGAAGTTACGGCATAGGCGTTGAAAGAGTTATGGCTTGCTACATTGAGCAGAACCATGATGAGTATGGAATCATCTGGGATAAAACACTTGCTCCGTTTGATATTCAGCTAATAGGATTGAACATGAAAAAAGAACTTGTGCTTGAAGCATCAAATAAAATTTATGATGAATTAACTAACAGCGGGTTTGAAGTTTTATTTGATGACAGAACAAATGTTCAGGCAGGATTTAAATTTAATGATGCTGATCTTCTCGGAATGCCTGTACAGGTAATTGTTGGAGATAAAAAACTCAAAGAATCCGCCTCAGGCGGAAAAGTTGAAGTTAAATTAAGAAGAACCGGCGAACGGTTTGATGTTGAGCTAAGTGAGTTGGTTGAAAAGATAAAAGAGATTATCAAAGAATAATTAATCCCGTTCTCTTATTATAGTCCTTTGATTTGATATCTCGTTCTTCTTTAGTTTAATTATTTCTGACATTTACAATTAAGTAAAACAACTTTTTAACAGTACCAATGAAGAGAAAATTATTTCTGGTCTCAACGGCAATAGGCAATTATGATGATATAACAATCCGTGCTCTTAACATCCTTAAAAATGTCGATTTTATTATTTGTGAAGAATATAAAGCTGCACGCAGAATGCTTGCTCATTACAAAATAAATAAGGAGCTTATAGCACTTAATGAGCATAACGAGAATGATGTTGTGGATGAGATCGTAGCAGAAATATTGAACGGAAAAACAACTGCGCTTATATCTGATTGCGGCACACCACTCTTTTCAGATCCGGGACATTTACTTGTTGGTCTCTGTATTGCACACGGTATTGAAGTGATCCCTGTTCCTGGTTCAAATTCATTATTGCCTGCACTGATTGGTTCAGGATATGATTTTGAAAAATTTTACTATTACGGATGGCTTTCGCCTAAAAAGGATATCAGAAGAAAACAACTACTGAATTTGAGGAGGATGAAAGAAGTTATTGTCTTGATGGATACACCGTACCGTTTAAAAAGGTTATTATCAGATGTAACAAATATGTTCGGTAAAACAACTCCTGTGTGCTTAGCTTTTGAATTAACGATGAAGGATGAAAAGTATTACAGGGGAAGTGCTCAAAAAGTTTTGAACATCGCCGAAAAGAAAAACCTTAAAGGTGAATTTGTGTTGATTGTAAATAACCGGTAAAAGTAATTACTTAATTAGAAGCGCAACATTCTCTATATGATATGTATGAGGAAACATATCAACCGGTTTCATCTTCTTCAATTTATAACCTGCCTCAACCATCAATTTAATATCCCTCGCCTGGGTTGCCGGATTGCAGCTTACATAAACAATTTTTTCCGGGTTTAGCTGCATCGTATCATCAACAGTGTTTTTATGCATGCCGCTTCTTGGGGGATCAATTATTA
>JADFLR010000036.1 GCA_022564295.1 Bacteroidota bacterium
TCCGATTTTTAGGCATTTCATCAATTACAGAAACATCAAGGTCACCGTAAACAGTCATTGAAAATGTTCTTGGAATCGGGGTTGCACTCATAACAAGAACATCGGGAGTTTTACCTTTACTTTGTAAAAGTGCTCTCTGTTTAACGCCAAACCTGTGCTGTTCATCAATTACTACTAAACCAAGATTATTAAACTTTACAGTTTCTTCAAATAAGGCGTGAGTACCGATAATTATATCAGCTTCGTTTAATTCAATATCGGAAAGGTTTTTATCTCGTTCACTTTTTTTCTGTCCGCCTATCAATAAACTTACTTTAACTTCTTTTTCTTTGCGTGATGAGATAAGGTTTTTCATCATTGCTGTAATAGATTTAGCATGCTGGTCGGCAAGAATTTCGGTTGGTGCCATCAAAGCTGCCTGAAACCCGTTATCAACAGCAATTAGAGCAGCAATTAAAGAAACAATTGTTTTGCCACTGCCTACGTCACCCTGAAGTAATCTGTTCATCGGCATATCGGAAAGCATATCATTTTTAATTTCACTTAATACTGTTAACTGTGATTTTGTTAGTTCGAACGGAAGTGTCTTGATGAAATCGGAAACAAGATTTGTTTTTATGCTCATCTTATTCCCGGTGAGTCTTGTTTGATAATTATGTTTACGTAAAGCGACAAGAATCTCAAGGTAGAATAACTCTTCAAATTTAAATCGTTGCAGGGCTAATTCTAATAAATTTTTATCTTCGGGAAAATGATAATATCTAACCGCTTTATTGATACTCAAAAGTGCATTCTTTTTTATAATTTCTGCCGGAAGAGTTTCATCTAAGTAATCCACATAATTTTCAACTGTGTAACTTATTATCCTGCGTAAACTTAGATCTCCGATATAACCTTTCTTTAATTCTTTCGGTATCCTATAAAACGGAATGATTTTACCTGTGTGTAAAAAACTTTTGGACTCTTCTTCGGTTATTTTATCAAAATCTGGATGAATAAATTGAAGATTACCGTGCTTACTTATTTCCGGTTTGGATGATATAGCGAAAATATCGTTTTCGTTGAATACCGAATAAAAATATTTTGTTCCTCGAAACCATATACACTCAAAAAAACCGGTTGAATCGCGAAACTGCACTTTAAGTAATTCCTTTTTACCAAATCGTTTTTGCTCTTTATCGACAACCTTTGCAATTATTGTAACTTCACCATCATAACCGTTTATTATATAGCCATAAGCTTTTGCAGCATTCAGCACAGTGGTTCTATCGAGATGGCGTGATGGAAAATAAAACAGCAAGTCCTTCACGGTTTTTATCCCGATCTTTTTAAAAGCATCCGCACGTTTTGGGCCAACCGATTTTATATATTGAACAGATTGACTTAGTATTTTTTCATTTTCGGAATTCATATAATTAAAAATAAACTAAGCATTAAGTAAACTCAATACGAAATGCTTTTAGATTATTTAAAAACAAAAATGATTAACTTTATCGATGAAGATTATGCAAGTAATTAAAGGGGACTAAACTTACGTGATTCCGGGTCGGAATAGGTATATTTTTAAAGTGATATCCTTACTTCTTAAAGGATTAAAATTTTTGAGATCTGCATATTAAAACAAAACGAAAAATTAAATAGTGAACTGGAAAAAACTATTAAACGATAACCGGCTTGGTATTAAAAAGAAATCTACCAACAATTCATTGGATGGAAGAAGTCAATTCCAAAAAGACTTTGACCGGATTGTTTTCTCTCCGGCGTTCCGACGACTGCAGGATAAAACGCAGGTATTTCCTTTACCGGAAAGCGATTTTGTTCATACACGGCTTACTCACAGCCTCGAAGTTTCGGTTGTGGGAAGGTCTCTTGGAAACCTTGTTGGCGAGCGTATTCTTGAAAGAGATACAGGACTAAAAAAAGAGTTTACAAAATTTCACTTCGGAGAGATTGTTGCAGCAGCATGTCTCGCACACGATATCGGCAATCCTCCATTCGGTCATTCGGGGGAAGATGCTATTGCTGAATTTTTTAAAAAAGGAAATGGAAAAGATTTTGAAAAATTAATTAATGATGAAAAAAAATGGGATGATCTGATTAATTACGAAGGTAATGCTCAGGGTTTTAGGATAATAACTACATTGCAAAATCCAGATGTTAAAGGTGGATTGAGATTAACTTACGCAATGCTCGGAGCTTTCACTAAATACCCTAAAGAATCTTTTACACCTGAAACATTAATAAAATTAAAAAAGAAAAAAGCAAATAAAAAGTTTGGTTTCTTTCAGGCGGAGAAAGAAATATTTAAAGAAGTTGCAGAAGCAACGGGTTTGGAAAGCAAAAAAAATATCGATGATTATTGGTGGTGCAGACATCCGCTAACTTTTCTTGTGGAAGCGGCTGATGATATTTGTTACAGAATTATGGATCTTGAAGATGGATTTAGACTGAGTTTAATATCATTTACCGAAACTGAAGATTTGATGATTCTATTAGTAAACAAGAAAGATTTAAAAGGTTATAAAGGAAGAGATGAAAAAGAGAAAATAGGATATCTCCGGGCAAAAGCTATTAGTGATTTGGTGAATGAGTTAGGTGATACTTTTATGGATGAAGAAAAAAATATTCTTGCCGGAAAGTTGAAAGATGATTTAATAGCAATAATTCCAAATGCAAAAACTCTAAAAACAATAACTGAAATTTCGGTTGATAAAATTTACCGTTCACGAAGAGTGGTTGAAAGAGAAGTTGCCGGATATGAAGTGTTAGACGGACTACTTGATACTTTCATTCATGCTTACAACGAATCTTATGAAGAGCACTTATCACTAAAAAATCGTGCAATAATTAATCTTCTTCCCAAAAGAATTACAACAGCAAAAAATGATGATCTTTACACACGCCTTTTGCGTATAACTGATTTTGTTTCAGGAATGACAGACTCATTTGCGGTTTCACTGTTCAGAAAAATAAAAGGAATATCTTTACCGGGGGGAAGGGTAACGGAGTAATCATCACTCCATTTTCATGCCCCGTGTCATCAAATCATTTGTAGCTTTAACGGGATCTTTATCCTCAAATAGGATTTTATATACTTCATTTGTAATCGGAGTTTCAACATCAAACTTTTTGGCAAGCTGAAAAGCTGAACGGCTTGTTTCAACGCCTTCTGCTACCATGTCCATTGATTTTAATATTTGTTTTAATTTTTTGCCTTTACCAAGCTGTTCGCCAACATACCTATTGCGGCTGTGTTTACTCATGCAGGTAACAATTAAATCGCCCATTCCGGAAAGTCCGGCAAATGTTTCGGGTCTTGCCCCCATTGCTAAACCGAGACGGGAAATTTCAGCAACACCGCGTGTCATTATTGCTGCTTTTGTGTTATCTCCAAAACCTGCGCTGTCAATTATTCCTGCACCAATTGCAATAACATTTTTAAATGCACCGCCGAGTTCAACACCAAGAATATCGGTGGAGGAATAAACTCTAAAATAAGAATTCATAAAAGCTGCTTGAACAATTTTTGAGGTCTCCTCATCTTCCGAAGCTGCAGTTACAACAGTCGGAATTCTTCTGCTTACTTCTTCGGCGTGGCTTGGGCCGGAAAGGACTCCTATTTGTTCTTTAGTTAATTTTGGATGAACATCAACCAGCATTTCTGCCATGGTCATTAAAGTGCCCTTTTCAATTCCCTTGGAAACACTGATAAATATTGCATTTTTTATATCGGAATAATTTATTTTTTTCACAACTCCTCTTAAGAATTGTGAAGGCGTTGAGAGAACAATTAAATTTTTATCTGTAGTTGCTTCTTCAATGTTATAAGAAATGTTCATCTCTTCAGGAATTTGAACGCCGGGTAAATACAACGAGTTGATACGCTTTTTTATTAATTCTTTAGCGTAACTTTTTTGATATTCCCACAGTGTAACGGAATGACCATTATAATGAAGTAAAATTGCGAGGGTAGTTCCCCATCCTCCGGCACCGAGTACGGAGACTTTCATCTAATCAAGACTTCTGCTTTTTCTTAAAATTAAGTTTATTCTCTGTTCCGTTAAATATTTTAACAACATTTTTACGATGAGTGTACATTACAAAAAATGCTAAAAATATTACAAACGGAAGTATAGTTGTGTAACCACTAACATGTTCGTGAAGGATATTCTCTCTCAAAATCAAACTGATGGGGATTGAAATTGCAGCACTTAATGAGCCAAGAGAAACATACTTTGATACAGAAACAACAAGAATAAACACACCGAGAGCAATTAACATCTCAACAGTAATAATCATTATTAACATTCCAAGTGCTGTTGCTATCCCTTTGCCGCCTTTGAATCCAGCAAACACCGTCCATACATGCCCAATTACAGCAGCAATACCAGCAATTATTTGCACTAAAGTAAAATCATCGAAAGGGGAAATGTTTTCAAACGGAAGTGGACCGTAAAAGAGTCTTGCAACTACAACTACTGCAAAAGCACCTTTCATTGCATCTAAAAAGATTACAAGCACCCCATGTTTCCAGCCAAGCACACGCATAACATTTGTTCCGCCTGCACTGCCGCTTCCATGCTCGCGAATGTCAATTCCTTTTACTGCTTTACTTATAATTATGCCCGATGGAATTGAACCAACTAAATATGATAATATTATTATTATTGCGAGAAGTATCATTACTATGCTCTTTTTATTAACCTAAAAACTAACAAATGTATCATTAATAAACAAAGAAAAATCTAAAATTTCACCCTACTTTTCAATACTAATTTGGTTTTGATTAGATGCTGTAAAAACATTAAAGGTTCCATCATATTAAATTCAGCTTTATTCATTCCAATATTCTATTAACTTTTCATTGGATTGGAATTTTATACTTCCCAGAACATCCTTAACATATTCTACCTTTCGCATTCCAACTAAAGTTGATGAAACTTCGTTAAGAGAATTTACAAATGCAATTGCTTTTTGAGATAGAGAAAAATCTTTTTGCTCATCATTTAGATATTTATTTAATTCATCGTGCAATTGCTTATTGTTTTCATTCCATTGTCGTGCCAATTCGCTCTCAATCGAATCCAAAGTGATATTAACCGTAATTGCAAAATTATTAAGCAGATGTTCGAGCGAATCGTCACTCTCGAAAAATTTACCGATTGCATTGATTGCAAAATTTGCTCCTGGAATAAGATGAGATCCTTTAATATCTGTAAAATGATTTGGGCTTTCAAATTTATCATAGTTACTTTCAAGTATCTTACCAAGGGAAAGACATTCTAAAAGGCTCTTCTTATCACTGAAATTTTTATTCATCTTATTTACATATTTGTCAATCAGTTTCTTCTCAAGTTCGCTTAATTTAGAAATCAAATCGATTATTTCTTCCCTGTTTCTATCTTCCTTTATATTAAAATCAGCCAGCCGGTTAATTTTGTTATTTTCAATTGCATTTAGTGGACGGTTTACAAGCACCCCAAGGTTTTTCTCTTTTGCGAATTGAAGCAAAGATTTTGTGTTATTGACCTGGTTCATGTTTATTGTCGCACCTTTTTCCAACAAGTTTAATGGAAATTGGATCACAGCAAAATGATTGTCATCTGAAATTTCAGATGCAATATCATAAACTCTTTCTAACGACGTAAAATTGTTTTTGTCGTGCCGTTCAACAAAAGTGTTTGATGAAATACCGTAGTACGCGATCCTGCCATTTTCAATTTCTGATTCGAGGTATTCAAATGCAAGCTTTATTCTCCGGTAATATTCTTCCTTTTTATCCTCGTCCAAAGAAATGTTAGAATATGTTAAAAAATATTCCGGGTTATGAAGAAGGTAAATATCAACTTTTTTTAGTTGCAGTCTTGCAAGGGAATTTGTTAGCTGGTCTCTTAGAAAATCGGGGTAAATACAATGCCATAAATCGGGACTGCATTTCACAACATCGGGGAAAGGATTTCCAGATAATTCTCTCTCCTTAGCAGAAGTTAAATTATCACCTTGAAGGTAACCTGCTTTTGTTACTAAAATAATTTCATCTAAAATAATCCGCTCTTCGGATGTGAGCTTTTGTAATACATTCCCAACTAACTTTTCACTTCCGCCGATTGAATAATTTGATGATGTATCAATCAGATTAATACCATTACTTAAAGCGTATTCAAGAGCAAATTGATGTTCTTCAACTGAATCATTTACTCTGTAACAACCGAATCCACAGGTGCTTGTAATGAAACAGGTTTTCCCTAACTTTTCAAATTTCAAATCTGGGAATTTTGATGAGTAATATATTGTTGCCGGTATAGTTGCCAAAAGTTATCCAATGCTAAATGATTTACAGAACAAGTTATCAAATATTCTTTATTTATTGAAGGAAATCAGCGTTTTTATAATGATAATTATCTTTGTTTTCATAATGATATTCAATATATTTGCGCACTAATTTTTAGGAGAAAGGTTAAAAATGGCAAAATCACAATCATTTGCTGATAAAGCTAAAGGCAAAAAGAAAGTTGATCATATTACTGTAAAACTAATAAAATCTGTAAAATCAGATAAGGGCACTTACAAGTTCAACGAAAAATTTGTTCGTTTAGACGATATTAGCAAAGTAACAGAAATAAAATAAATTCTTCTATTTAAGCGGTGAAAGCCGCTTTATTTATACTTTCCTTCAATATTCTCACCAAATTAAGTAAAAGTATTTTGTCATTTATCCTTGATTTATAAAATTTTTTTATTAAATTGTAATTATCAACTCGCAATTACAAAAACATTATTTTAATTGTAATTTTTAAAAAAAATCACTAATATTTAAGGATTTTTGTTGAATTTCTAACTTTTTTTTAATAAAACGTGAATGTTAACTATGATTTCCCCAAGAAAAATGAAGTTTTACGGTATTAGGGACCTGGACAGCATTCCGCAGATTCAAAATCTTCCAGAAGACCAACGGTTTGCGTTAAAAGTGGTTTCTGCCGTTATGCCTTTCCGTGTAAACAATTATGTTATTGAAGAATTAATTGATTGGAATAATATACCCGAAGACCCGATTTTTCAGTTAACTTTTATGCAAAAGGAGATGCTAAACGATGATCAGTTTGGCAGAGTTGCAAATATTTTATACAATGGTTACGATGATAGTGAAATAAAAAATGTTGTTGAAGAGATCCGTCTTGAATTAAATCCCCATCCTGCAGGACAAATGACCATGAATGTTCCAAATCTTGATGGAAAACCTGTTCCTGGAGTTCAGCATAAATATAAAGAAACTGTTCTCATATTTCCTTCAAGCGGGCAAACCTGCCATGCTTATTGTACATTCTGTTTTCGTTGGGCACAATTTATTGGAATGAGCGATTTGAAATTTGCTACAGATGAATCAAAACGATTTCAGGATTATCTGATAGCTAAAAAGGATGTAACCGATGTTCTAATAACCGGCGGCGACCCGATGATAATGAGTGCAAAAAATCTTGCATCGTACATCGAACCTCTTCTCGAACCGGAATTTGATCATATAAGAAACATAAGAATCGGAACAAAATCTGTTGCTTACTGGCCTTATAAATTTGTAACCGATAAAGATTCAGACGATATTTTAAGATTGTTCGAGAAGATAGTAAATTCAGGCAAACACCTTGCTGTAATGGGACATTATAATCATTGGAAAGAACTCTCTACGGATGTTGCAAAGGAAGCGGTGAGAAGAATAAGAAACACAGGTGCGGAAATCAGAACACAATCACCCCTAATTAAACATGTAAATGATGACCCTGATGTATGGACACAATTATGGTTAGAGCAGGTTAAACTTGGTTGTATTCCTTATTACTTTTTTATTGAAAGAAATACAGGTGCAAAAAGTTACTTCGAAATTCCTCTTTACACGGCGTATAAAATTTATAAGCAAGCGTATGAAAACATTTCAGGTTTGGGCAGAACGGTTAGAGGACCTTCAATGTCAGCTCTTCCGGGCAAGGTATCAGTTGAAGGAATTACTGAAATACACGGTGAAAAAGTTTTCGTTTTAAATATGCTGCAGGCAAGAAATCCCAGGTGGGTTAAAAGACCTTTCTTTGCTAAGTTTGATGAAAAAGCAACCTGGATGAGTGATCTTAGACCAGCATTTGGTAAAGATAAATTTTTCTACCAGGACGAACTTAACCAAATGATTAGGGAAAGCGAAGAACAATCACACATTCTCCCTGGTGAAGATTTTGAAATTTATGCTAATCAAGAGTTGAATGCTGATGATTGAATGAAAAATTGAAAAGTGCCGGTAATCTGTAAATAAATTGTGATTGAGGTGACTGGCACATAAAACCACACAATTTCCTTTTACATTTCTCTTTACATTTAAACTAAAATTCCCTAATATGTTTTATCAATAATTAACGATGAGTTATGGGCGGCTTGATAACTAACATCTGGCACGGTTTTTATTCTCTCTCTGTGGGGGAAAGAAAAATGATTTTCTTACCTCCCCCTACTCAAGAGTTAAGTTTTTCATTTTATCCTACAGGCTTTGTACAACAGCAAATGTAGCAATAAAATTTTAATTGTTATAATTATTTTTTTTGGAGGATAAAATGAAAAAGTTATTTCAAATAATATCAGTAATTATTCTTGGGAGCATTCTTATCAGAGCTCAGGAACCCCTCATAGAAGGCGAATTAAGTTTTGATATAATAAATAATAACGGTTCTTTAGTTGAAATAGAGTACGAATTAATAAGTCCGGTATGTTGGCATGCACCTGATCATTACATTACTGAGTTGTTTAACGGCGGGACACAGACAACAAACCAGAACAGACTATTAGAATTCTTAGCTTGTTGGGAAACAACCGCATCTCAATATTTTAGAACTTTTGGTTTGGGTTACTATAAGTTTACCGCAAAAGTAAATGGCATTACAAAGGATTATTTTTATATCGATTACCGTACATCAACATTGCCTGAAAACTATAACCCTCAAGGTGATATAAGGATAGAATTTAACGTAGCAACGGGGATACTCTATTATTATCTTAACCAAACTGAATTTCCCACATTTACTACGATTTGGGAGGAAAAACCTCATGTTGGTGTTTCGACATCTGAATTACCAAATTTCTGGCAAAACAGTTTAGTTGTGGTAAGCAGTGAGAATAATAATCCAAGATTTGTTTGGGGACCGAACCCGGATTTCGAAAACATATTGGGATATAAAATCTATAGGGCTGTACATTGGGTACCTAACCCGAAACCTATAGTCTATTCCTTGATTGCAACGGTTAATAATGATATATTCAATTACATAGATACTCAAGTCTTAATGGGAGATTGGGATTACCTCTGGTACTATGTGACAGCTTACAATAGCGAGACGGAGAGCACTGGATCCAATGTTGTAACCACAAGAGCTGGTTTTTACAAAAAAAATAATTTTGATAAACTTAGTTCAACCAGCTATGGTTTAAAGCAAAACTATCCAAATCCTTTCAATCCATCCACAACAATATCTTTTTCTTTAGCTGAGAACTCTTTTATTACATTGAAAGTTTATGATGTTCTAGGCAAAGAGGTTATTACGATTATAAATGAGATGTTGGAAGCAGGTGTTCATCAAGTAGAGTTTGATGGCAGTGGTTTAAACAGCGGTGTTTACTTCTACGAGATTCGAGCTGGGAATTTCAGAGATACAAAGAAACTAATATTACTCAAGTAAAATAGAATAATGATATTAGGTATTAACATAAATTGAGAGTGGCGGCTAACTTGCCGCCGCTATTAATGGAGTAAGCAAATGAACAATATTAAAAAGATATATCTTGTTTTATTAATCGCAGTTTTTTTTATCCCATATAATAATGCACAGCAGCAAGTTCACATCCCCTGGCCCTCGCTTGCAGATTCTCCCTGGCCGGTACTAAGAGGTGATATGCAGGGGACAGGTAGATCACGGTATGTTGGTCCAAGGACAAATAATGTTATCTGGCGACAAGATATGCCGCTTGGGATTTTTCACGGTCCTGTAGTGGGTTACAATGACGATCTTTTTGTTGGAACGCGTGCTGTTCTCTGGGACGGGTTCAATTATTTTTATTCGTTGGATAAGGATGGAGAAAATATCTGGACATTCGTTACAGAGGGCGGCAGAGCAAATTTGGCAGGCGCAACTATTGCAAATGATGGCACAATTTATTTCTCATCTTTAGGTGCAACCAGTGGAGCTGAAGTGCTTTACGCATTAAATCCCGATGGAACATTAAAATGGGTTAACGATAGGTTTGGATATGGCTTTTTCACAAGACATATTTCTGTTGGAAAGAACAATTATTTATATCTTCCTTTTCTCGATACCCTTTATATACTTGAACCCGAAAATGGAAATATAATAGACTCTGTTAATATACCTTATATCAGTGAGACGGAGATAGTTTTCTCTGTGGGCGGGGATACTATTTTTTATATTTCCGGTCGTTTGTTTACACAGGACCCTAAAGCAATAAATGCTGCTACAATAAATGGTGAGATCTTATGGTCAGTAGAGTTTGACTCTCATAATTGGGGAACTCCTGTTGTGGATAATAATAACAGGGTATACGTTTATGGTAGCGAGGATTACGCTAATCTATTTCTCTATTGTATTAATCCGGATGGAACCAATAACTGGAAGTACCAACTTGATACTAATGAAAGATACGAAAACTACTCTTCTCCAACGATTGATGGAAATGGAAACATAATCTTTCAATCTTCAAGTCCGGATAGCGGTTACATCACCTCGCTTGATTATAACGGCATTCTTAACTGGAAAACTACTCTTGGGCATTTTTATGAAGATGGCGCATTTATAAGCCATGGTCTTGTCTGTGATGCAGAAGGTAAGATATATTGTGGTTCTAGTTTGGGTCTTACAACAAATTTTTGGTGCCTTGACAAAGACGGAAAAATTTTGTGGAAATTAGACCTTGAAGGTTATGAATATGACACATCACCCGCAATTGGATCAGATGGCACATTATATATCGGGACGCACATCGATGGGTTATTTCAAAACCACATAAGAAATCTTATAGCTATCAGAGATACAGGGGCTACTATTGTTGAAAATGATAACATTATAGATGAATATAATCTTAGTCAAAACTATCCAAATCCATTTAACCCTGTTACAACCATAAGGTATTCAATTCCTGAAAGTGGAGAAGTTACAATTACAGTTTATGATATACTTGGAAGAATAGTTGGAACTCTTGTTGGTGATTTCAAACAGAACGGCAATTATGAAGTTACGTTCAATGCAAACGACTTATCAAGCGGAGTTTACATTTACCGAATTACTGCAACTAACAACGGAAGGATATTGTTTACAGATTCAAAGCATATGATTCTTCTGCGATAAAACTTTCAAAAGTGCAGGTCACTATTGAACAAGCTGTGTTTGAGGTGACTGGCACTTTATTTAAAAAGGTCTTTTTGTATGCTTCCTTCCAAAATCAAAAGTTTTTCCTTAATCTCCAATCCTCCGCCGTATCCAATTAATGAACCATCGGAGCTGATAACACGGTGGCAGGGAATAACAACCGGTAAAGGGTTTGCCCCGTTTGCACTTGCTGCTGCCCTAATTACTTTTTCATCTCCCAATCTGACAGCCAATTCTTTATAACTTATTGTTTTTCCGTATGGAATTTTTAACAATTCATTCCAAACTCTTTTCTGAAATTCTGTCCCTTCAATTTCTAATGGAAGATCGAAATGCTTTCTCTCACCAATAAAGTATTGTTTTAATTGAGGATAAACACTAAACAGATTTGAGTCTTCAGGTTGGAGTTGAATTGTATTTACAAGTTTGGAATTATCTTTTTCAAGATTGAAAATAATCTCTCTTATTCCGTTTGTTGAACTGATAACAGTGAAATGAATATTATCGATTCCAAAAGAAGAATGATATTTCACCTGTTTGGATGTCATTCGGTTATAAGATTAAATAAATAAAAAAAAGGGAAGGAGCAAAACTCCTTCCCTCATCTTAAAAATCAGATAAAATTAAGCGGCAACAACTTCCAGTGCCTCATTGATATCTCTTTTAAGCAATCCCTCTATTGCCATAAGAGTTCCGCTTATTGCACTCGGGCAAGTTCCGCATGCACCCTGATAGCTTATCTTTACCGTAAATCCTTCAACTCCCACCACTTCCAAACCGCCGCCGTCACCTGCAAGTGCTGGTCTAACTTTTTGATCGAGTAATTCGTTTATTTGTTTTAATAATTTGTCTTCAGAGTCTTCGCTTATCTCTGCCTCTTTTTCTTCCGGAATTAAATCTATGTCGAATGATTTTAGAAAATCAATGAATGGTCTTTGAATTTGTCCCCAGTTTGCATCCTTAGTTTTTTCAATTGTAACAAATTTATCCATATAAAAAACAGAGGCAACATCATCTATTTCGAAAATACCTTTTGCAAACGGATCATTCTTTGCTGAATCTTTATCAGGGTATTGTCTTGTCTCAACGTTCAGTAATTTTTTATTTAGTATAAATTTTAATGCTTGCGGATTTGGTGTTAAATCCACATCTTCTACCATTAACATAATTACCTCAAAATTTTGTTTTCAACTGTAAAAATAGCTTAATATTATGCAAGCTTCAAGGTAATTAATCTGAATTATGTTATTTCCCAATTGTTTATATTTGTACAAAAAAATAAGCTTTAATTAATAAAGTCACCGTATTCCCTCTGTAATTATATATAATAACATCTGTTGTAATTTCTTAATGATATGAAGAACATTCTTATAGTTTTCACCGGCGGTACCTTCTCGATGATGATAGATCCGAAAACCGGCGGCGCAGTTCCTAAATTTTCGGGCGATGAATTGGTGAGTAAAATTCCCGAAGCCAGAAAACTAGCTGACATAACTTGTTATGATTTCGGAAAATATCCCGGACCGCATATAACTCCAATGCTTATGTTTGAGCTTTCACAAGTTATAAAACGAAAAATAAGTGAAAATAATTTTGATGGTGTAATTGTTACCCACGGAACTGATACTCTTGAAGAAACAGCATATTTACTCGATCTAACATTAGAATCAGATATTCCGATTGTTATCACCGGATCGATGAAGAACAGTTCGGAACCGAATTGGGACGGACCGATAAATCTTCTTGATTCCATTCAGGTTTGCTTGAATGATAACTCAAAAAATCTTGGTGTGCTTGTATGTTTAAATGGTGAGATAAATGCTGCAAGCGAAGTAACAAAAATCTTCTCGGATGAACTTGGTACATTTCAAAGTTTGGATTTTGGTGCGCTTGGATTTGTTCAAAACAACAGGGTATTTTATAACAGGTTGCCGCGTTGTCTCGAAACACTCGAAACAGAAAGTATAAATACAAAAGTTGATCTCATTACGGTTTACGCAGGAATGAATGATAAGTTTTTTAAATTCTCGGCCGATAGTGGAGCCGAAGGAATTGTTGTTGAAGCGCTTGGAGTTGGCAACGTTCCTCCTCCTGCTTTTGAAGGTATAAAATATGCGGCTGAAAAGAGAATTCCGATTGTACTCGTTTCAAGATGCCCTGCCGGTGAAACCGATTATGTTTATAGTTATCCCGGAGCAGGTGTTCACCTTCATAATTTAGGTGTAATGTTCACCGATTTTTTAAATGGGCAGAAAGCTAGAATTAAATTGATGCTTGCCTTAGGTAAAACAAAAGATCGCAACAACTTAAAAGAAATATTTGAACGCACCTCTTCTATCAGGAGTTAATGCTAACCAACACTTTCTCAATTAACCGGAAAAGTATATGAATACTAATTCTTCGTTTATTTTACTAATTAATTTAATAAGCTTAATTTTTATTTCCGATCTGTTTGCACAGGAGTTCACATTTGCTGCTATGTCAGACAGCCGTGGTAAAGATAGGGGAAGTAATGAAATAGTTCTTTCAGCACTTGTTACTCATCTTGTTGCTAATCAAAAAGAAGTTAAATTTTTAATGTTTATGGGAGACATGGTAGATGGTAGTGATGACTATCCTGATACTACTTTGGCAGAATTAATATATTGGAAGAAAATCATGTCGCCCGTTTATAATAATTCAAACATGGTTTGGCCATACATCTATCCTGTTATTGGCAATCACGAAGCAAGGACACCAAACGATGAAGATAATTTTAGATCGATGTTTAATAATGTTCCCATCAACGGACCTGATGATGAAAAAGGATTAACTTATTCTTTCGATTATATGAATGTACATTTTGTTTGTGTTGATACAGATAGATGGTATTACGGCGATCCGGATGATCCTTCCGATGACAGGCGTGACTGGCATTATGTAAAACATCTTGATTGGCTTGAAAATGATCTGCAAAAAGCGAATGAGCGAAATGTTAGATACACTTTTGTTTTTGGTCATGATGTGCCTTTCCCAATTGGCGGTCATCTGCATGATGGGTTTCCTAACCTTGGAAGAAGATTTAATCCTCCGGTTGATTCTTTGAAACAGTGGCATATAGATCAGCGAGATAAGTTTTGGCAAATTTTAGTTGATAATAAAGTTACAGCATACATTTGCGGGCACGAACATATTTACGGAAGGCAATTGGTAGATGGTGTTTATCAAATTGTTGCAGGTGGTGCCGGCGCACCTTTATACGAATTTAACCCTACATTTAATGAGCATCCGGATAGTAAAAAACCTTACGAAGAAATGAGTTACAATGATGCTGTTCCTTATTACAAAGAATTGAATTACAATTATGGTCCCGGTAAAAACGGTCAGCGCTCGGAAGATTTTTTTGGACTGAGAGCATTTCATTATGCAATTTTTAATGTGAAGGAAGACAGAATTGAAATTAAAATATACGGCGCTTTCCCAAAAGAAAAAATTAGTTACGAAATGAATGGTGAAATAGAATTGATTGATAAATTTGAAATTAAGGATTAGGCGGAAACTAACAAATTAATGTTGGTTAGATAAATCCTTAGTTGATGAAAATTGGAAAGGCAAATAATTCTAAGTCGAAATGGAAAATTACAGTTCAGCTTCCATTTGTTTTACATAGTATTGTCTGTATTCTTCTATTGCCTCAAATATTGCTTCTGCAAGCTGTGTTTGTCCCGACGAGCTTTTCAGATAGTTAGCATCCTTTTTATTCGATATAAATCCGGTTTCAATTAATACGCTTGGCATTGAAGCACCGACAAGCACATAAAATCCTGCTTGTTTTACACCACGAGCCTTAAGTTTAGTGTTATGTTTAAATTGTGTGTTAAGCATATTCGCAAAGCTTTCGGAATATTTCATGTAAGAAGAATGAGCCATGCTTACAAGTATAAAATTTTCATCTGTAAGCTGTTCATAACGTGTTGGATCATCTTCATATTCGATTACGCTGTTTTCTCTCTCGGCAATGTTAATGGCTTCCTGCGTTCTGCCAGGACGTAATAAATAAACTTCAATTCCGTTTGCGTCGGTTGGTTTTCTCTTTGTTGAGTTGCAATGAATTGATATAAAAAGTTTGCCGCCATGTTCATTTGCCAATTTACCTCTCTTAAATATATCTACAAACTTATCTGTGCTTCGTGTATAAACAACCTTTACGTCTTTCATCTTCTCTTCAATTAAATTCCCTAACTTTAATGCAACCTTTAAGTTGATATCTTTCTCTTTAATCTTATTTAATCCTATTGCACCGGGGTCTTTTCCACCATGTCCCGGATCAATAACAATTACATCAAAGTCCCATTTTTCTCTTGTTCTTTTTTCGTCTTTGGTTTTTGTAAAAATTTTGTTATGTATTGTAATTAAAATATCATTACTCCCTTCAACATTCATTACTTCATTGGTTGAATATTCTTCACCAACGTTAAATTTAAATTCTGTATCGGGGCCAATATTTCTCGTCTTAATTTTTTTTATCAATCCGCTAAGATTTTCACGATCTGTTCTGTTTGTATCAGCAATTACCTGCCTGAAGATTATTGTAAGTGTACCATCTTTCTGAGAGCTGTAGTAAGAAGGTATTCGTTTATTTGAATGCACAGTGATTAATGTTCCGTTTGCTCTTTCGGATACTGTAAGACCAGTTATATTAAATGAACTGCCCGGTAAGGGTTCGTCCATTTCTTTATCGGCGAAGAATTTAACATCACCAACAACAATGTTGTTTCCAACAATAATCTTATTCGGTTCACTATAGCTTAATCTCTTTCCCCATGCTTTTTTAATTGGGTTGATACTGAAGATAAGCGGAATAAAAATCCTATCATTAAATATATAACTTGATGTTGGAAGCTGATAAATTGTTTGGCTTCCTGTTGTTCGTTCGGTAATTACAAAATAAGGATTTTTTGCGGTTATCTTTAGAAGATAGTTATCAAATTTAAGTTCAATCTTACCGTTTTTTTTGTTGTAAAAGTAATTTATTGAAGCTGCATCGGCAAAATCTCTTATAGAAAAGTAAACTGTTTTTTCTCTGTTGTAAGATGGAATATCTTTAATCCCTTTTTCGGTAACAACAGATATATTACCAAAGGGCTGTGCGAAGATATTTGCTACCGAAAGAAGAATTAAAATATAGAGAAGTTTTGCTCTCATTTGTTGAAAACTAATGATGATAATCTATCCTATAAAAGGTAAAACAAATCCACTTTTCTTTTTATACGAAGAAAACTCATTGCCAAGATGTTTTGCCAAAAGCTTGTCTTCAACCGAAGCTCTTAAAAGAATAAACGGAATTTGTATAACAGCAATTGGTGCAACAATATAACTTAACGTTGCAGCCGCACCCCCAAGGTCAAGTAATATTTGAGACATATATTGGGGATGGCGAATAATTCTAAACGGTCCCTTGGTTACAAGCCGGTGATTTTTTTTAATAAGAATATCCTGCGAATAATTTTCACCTAAAGTTTTGAAAGCCCAGATCTGAACCCATGAAAAAATCAAATAAACTGCCACCCCAATATATCGTATTGAATTATACTCAGTAATATACTCTAAAGTGCCAATTTGAAACACACCGAGTATCAATCCGAGTAATGTAATTGTTGAAAGAATAACAGGAAGTTTTTGTAAATATGTATTCGGTTTCTCTTTAGCGACACCAAGTTTATCTCTAAAGCCCTTTTTAGCTCCTGAAACATTGGCTCCGAAAGTTGCAATAATATTTAAACCGACTATAATATTTATTGGATCCATAAGTGAATTTTTTTTGTGGGAAATATAGTGAAATTCGGATTACTAATTTTTTAGTGAACCTTATTCAACTCAAATTTTCTGCAAGGTCGAAATGTAAACTGGTTTTATTGCTTTACTTTTTTGCCCACTGGTTACTGCCAATTGCAAACTGATCACTCAAAACTCTTACTATGCTTTTGCATAATTGCAGCCCACTCTTCCATGCTCAACTGTTCCGATTCTTCAATGAGCATAATTGGAATATCATCTTCAATTCTATACCTGCGTCGTGTTTCTTTATCTGTCGATACGAGAGTGTCACCATCCAAAACAAGATCGGCTTTTGTTTCCGGACAGCAGAGGATATCTAATAAATCTTTACTAATCATTTAAAACTCTTTTTTTTATAGTTAATATAAAAATAATTTTATTCATTTTAGAAGAATCATTTTCTTCGTTAACAACAGTGCAATCTAATTACCTAAAACATTATTAAATTTTTCATAATATTAACTTTGTCTGCCGTTTAATTTCTTAAAATTAATATATTGAATTTTATATGTTAAAATACTCAAACTTTAAAATATAATTTAAGACAAAAATCGAGGCGATATGATGAAGAATGATAAATTTGAAGTTAAACCAAACTCAAAAGTAAATCTTTCAAAAATTAGTACATACGATACAAGTAATTTCAGTTCGAAGAAAGAAGCAAAAGAAAAACTTAAAGAAAACATTAATAAAATGATCGGACTCCAGGCGAAGTTATACGCACAGGATAAGTACGCTTTACTTCTTGTGTTTCAGGCAATGGATGCTGCAGGTAAGGATGGAACAATTAAACATGTTATGAGTGGATTAAATCCGCAAGGAACACAGGTTTACAGTTTCAAACAGCCATCTAAAACAGAACTTGATCATGGTTATTTGTGGAGGATAAATAAATTTCTGCCAGAAAAAGGGAGAATTGGAATTTTCAACCGTTCACATTATGAAGAAGTGTTGGTTGTTCGTGTGCATGATTTTATTAAGCAGCATAAAATACCCGATAAGTTTAAGAACGATTCCATCTGGAAACAAAGATACAGACAGATAAATGATTTTGAGAAATATCTTTATGAAAATGGTATTATTATACTCAAATTCTTTTTACATATTTCAAAAGAGGAACAGAAAGAGAGATTCTTAAAGCGAATAGATGATCCTGCAAAAAACTGGAAGTTTTCTGAAGGTGATATAAAAGAAAGATCATTTTGGAATGATTATCAAATTGCATATCAGCAGGCAATTTCTGCAACAAGCAAAAGTTACGCCCCATGGTTCATTATTCCGGCTGATAAAAAATGGTTTACAAGACTCACTGTGTCGGAAATTATCGTAAATGCAATGGAAAAGTTGAAACCCACGTATCCTAAGTTATCCAAAGATGAGATTGCAAATTTAAAGTCTATTAGAAAAAAACTTGTAGACGATTAGTCATCGCAAATAAATTTATTATTGTTTATATTCTTTCTTGTTGATATTCAGCACTATTTGAGTTTAAAGTATAAGCACAATCATAATATCAGAAAAATAATTCTATGATAGACTCACAAAAAACAAAAGCCCAGCTAATTGATGAGTTAAGTAAATTGCGTCAAAAAATCGGTACCCAATCGACTGATATAAAATTGGATGCTGATCATTTTTGGCAGACCAAAGAAAGTTTACTTGTATTAATGAACTCAAATCCAGAAGCATTTTTCCTTTTGGATACTGAGGGGGATTTTATAGCTGTAAATGAAAAAGCCGCACAGCGATTCGGCAAGAAACCTGACGAACTTATCAACACAAATGTATTCTCATATCTGGATTCGCCGCTCGCCAGACACCGAAAGGAAAAAGTCAAAGAAGTAATCAGAACCGGTAAACCTGTACGCTTTGACGATTCCCGCAATAAAAGATACTATGATAATTATCTTCATCCTGTTTTTGATTCTAAAGGAAATGTAGAAAAAATTGCAGTGTGGGTAATTGAATTTACAGAAAGAAAACAGGCAGTGGATGCATTAAAAGCAAGCGAAGAAAAATTTCGTGAGCTTGCTGAAAACATCGACGATGTTTTTTGGATAAGCTGCGGTGAGGAGATTCTTTATATTAGTCCTGCTTTCGAAAAGATTTTTGGCAGAAGCTGCGAGAGTATCTATAATCGTCCCCGGTCCTTTCTTGAAGCTATCCATCCAGATGATTTAGCAAAAGTCTTTAAGAGTTTACGATCGGAAAAATATATGAAAGAGGGGATCTTTAACGAGGAATACAGGATTATTCATACAGACGGCTCTGTTGTATGGATTAGTGCTCGCACGTTTCCAATATTTAAAAATGGAAAGCTAATCAGAACTGTTGGGATAGCTGAAGATATCAGTCTTCGTAAAAAAGCAGAGGAAGTTATTCAAATGGCGCTGCGAAAAGAGAAAGGACTTAGCGGTCTTAAATCCCGTTTTATTTCATTAGTTTCTCATGAGTTCAGAACTCCGTTGGGGTTAATTCTCTCTTCCACGGAGTTGCTTGAGATTTACGGTGATAAATGGGAGGAAGAAAAAAAGTCCGAACATTTTAACAGAATTAAAAAAGCTGTTGAAAACTTAACATCCTTACTAACAGATGTAATGACAATAAGCAAGGAAGATTCGGGGCTGCTTAAAGTTATGCCAATCCAGATAGAACTTGTAAGTTTCCTAAAAGAAATTATAGAAGAAGCTAAATCATCGGCAGAAGAATGTCCTACAATTTATTTTAGCACAAGCAATACAAAAATTAATATTACTGCAGATGAAAAATTATTAAGGCATATTTTTTTAAATCTTCTTTCTAATGCGATTAAATACACTACTACAGAAAAGAACATCTATTTAAAACTTAGTAAAGAAAACGACTTAGTCCTTTGTGAAGTTGCTGATGAAGGTATTGGAATTGAAAAGGAGGATATGAAAGAAATATTTGATCCCTTTAGCCGGGGTAGAAATATAGGAAAAGTAGGGGGCAGTGGTTTGGGCTTAGCTATTGTAAGAAAAGCGATTGAGCTGCATCATGGTAAAATCTCGTTTAATAGTAAACCGGGGAAAGGCACATCATTTATAGTAGAACTGCCGATTGAATATGCTGAAGAACAACTAAAGCTTAGTAACATTTGATATTTGAGAGTTATAATCTGAATGACCAAAATATTATTAATAGATGATGAAGAACCGTACCTCGAGAATCTGAATACTTTACTTGAAGAGGAAGGATTTGAAACGGTTACAGCTTCAAACGGAATGGATGGGATTGATGCCGCAAAATCATCTCAACCGGATTTAATAATATGTGATATAATGTTACCGGATATAAGCGGCTATATGATTTTGGAAGAACTTCGCAAACGAGAAAGTACAAGTCGGATTCCATTTATTTTTCTTACTGCGAAAGCTGAGATGACAGATTTAAGGAAGGGTATGAATCTTGGTGCCGACGATTATCTCACAAAGCCATTTTCCATAAAAGAACTGAAATCGGCAATTAGTACAAGGTTAAAGAAGAGAGAACTCCTGCGTTCTAAAGTGACCGAAGCTAATGAGACGGATATTGAAAAGGAATCACTTACTCTAGAAGACCATTTATTTCTTCCCTCAGGCAATAACTACGAAGTAGTTTTAGTTAAGGATATTGAATGTATTATTTCCGATAGTGTTTATACAAATGTTTATTGTAAAAACAAGAAGAAAGTACTTGTAAGAAAACTTCTTAAAGAATGGGAAAAATCATTACCGGAAAAAACTTTTCTCCGTGTAAGAAAATCAGCTATAATAAATCTTACCTGTATTAAAAAAGTGGATAAGTGGTTCAACAATACTATTAAAATAGTATTAGAAAGCTTTAGCGAACCAATCATCGTAAGCCGCAAGTACAAAGCTGAGTTAAAGAAAAAACGAATTATCTAAATTGAGTGAGTCTCTTCCAAGAAACTAGTTTTAGTTTTTACCAGCAAATCCCATCAATAAAAACCAGACCTTTAATTTTATTAGAGTGCAGGATATTACATTATTCTGCATCTTATTACAATTTCCATACGATTCTTTGTTCCCTGCCCGATATTTCAATCAAAAATAATCTTAGTTACCAAAAGCAGATGCTGCTTAATGAAAAAAATATTGGTTATTGAAGATTCAAAAGATATGAGAGAAAACATTATTGATATGTTGAATGAACATGGTTACAGCACATATGAGGCTGATAGCGGAGTATCGGGATTAGCAGGAGCGAAAGAAGTAAAACCCGATTTAATCATTGCAGATATTATGATGCCCGGAATGGATGGATTTGAATTATTAGAAGCATTGAAAAAAGATAATCGCACATTATCTATTCCGTTCATTTTCTTATCTGCAAAAGCTTCCGATTCAGACATAAAGAGAGGGCTAGAAACCGATGCTGATCTTTATATAACCAAACCGTTTAAGATGGACGAATTGTTATCGCACATCAGCGATATACTCAATTAATCACAATTAACTATATCAATCAATTAACAAAAGGAGCAGAGATGAAGAAGATAGTAATTTTATCAACATTGCTTTCTACGATATTGATGATCGTACTGATAACTACTTCACTTGATTCAGATGCATCAAGCCACCGTGAAGCGCCGTTGATAAGTGTTGATCCGCTTGCTGACAACACTGATCTGTATGTGTTCAGATCACCGGATGATACGAACACAGTAACTATAGTGGCAAATTATGTGCCGCTTGAATTACCGGAAGGCGGACCGAATTATTCATCCTTTGGTGAAGGAATTTACTATGAGATTCACATTAAGAATCAGACCTCAGTGGGTCCGTTGGGGACAGCAAAGGACGATATTACCTACCGGTTTACATTCAGCCAGACGAACGAAGATCCCACAACATTCTTTAATATTCGTCTCGGACTGCAGAATCTTAAAACAACATACGTTGCTGAAAAGAGCACAGATGGGGGAAACTCTTTCGTCACAATAGTCTCAAACGGAGTGGTTCCTCCAAATAATATTGGTCCCCGATCCATTGAAGGCGGCGTAGGACTGAGCACTACTTATTCAGCTTTAGTTCAGAGTGCAATAATAACTGCGTCAACAGGGGAGAAAATATTTTGCGGACCACGCGATGATCCATTCTTTGTGGATTTGGGCGGCGTGTTCGACCTTGGGGAGACAAGAAGTGAGTACGGTTCCGATCCTTCGAATTCCAATTACGCGAGAGATGCGGTTGCAGGATTTAATACACACTCAATAATTATGCAGATACCGATAAGCAATTTGCAGAAGAATGGCTATTCTGTCGGTCAGGCAACAAGCATCCTCGATCCCGATTTTGTAATTGGTGTCTGGGCTTCCGCAAGTAGGCAGATGATTACTACGCTCTCTCCAACCGGCGAAAAGCCGACTTACAGCGGGCCGTGGATACAAGTATCACGTTTGGGCATGCCTTTAATTAATGAGGTAATTATCCCAATCGGAGAGAAAGATCATTGGAATGCTGTAACTCCATACAGTGTTGATGAGCAGAGCTTTATACAATATTTTTCTAATCCCGAACTTGCACTTTATATGGATGACAGTCAATTTGGTACAGCAATTCCCGGGCTGGAGCCTTTAAGAATTCAATCGATGTCTTACCCGGGTATAGGGATAATACCAGGCTACACGATGCCTGGTTTCGATTTTAGAAATTTTAAGGACGGTGCATGGGCAGTTACACAACTTGATCCACCTCCGGATTTAACAGGTACCGCATTTGCAGTAAATCTTAATGTAGGATTAGTTGCTCCAGGTCAACCGCGGTTAGTGGATATCTATCCATTATATTATTTCGGAGTTCCAAACCTTATTCCTTATCATTTGGCAACCGGCAAAACTAGTGGTCCTTTAAGTGAGGGGAAGCCATTTATTCATAACTTTTTGCCTATAACTGATGATAACGGTCTCTTGTATGGCGGTGATATGTTAAGATTGAATATGGCTACTCCCGTAACCGAAAGAGGTACAGAAGAATATATTCAGAATGCTTTTGAAGGATTGATAAGAGCGGCTGTGTTGGGTTTAACTGTAGCTCCTTACAATACAACTGCCGATTTGGAATTTATTCCTCATATGGATGGTTTCCCTAATGGTAGAAGGCTTGAGGATGATGTAACAACGATAAGTCTACAAGCAGTTGGTGGACTTTTACTTGCTGCCATCGGATTACCTTTTGATGATGCGGTTGAACCGGACTACTCAGACTTGGTTTCGCCCATGCTCGTAGCTGAGCTTACTTACAATGCAGGTCCAACTCAGAATGATATTGGACTTTCGTACGATTATCCGTTTCTTGTAGATCCACATCGCGGATTTGACTATGTGAAATCACTTACAGCATCTGAACCTGGAACGGTAGTATCGATAGGTACAGACCCGTTGGGATTAAGTATTCCTAAAGGATTTATACTTGAACAGAACTATCCCAATCCCTTCAATCCTTCAACAACTATTAGCTACCATGTTGCAGAAGAAGGTCATGTTGTTCTGAAGGTATTTGATTCTCTGGGTCAGGAAGTTTCTACACTTGTAAACAATGATCAATCACCGGGCATTTACGAAATAAATTGGAATGCTTCGGCTTTAGCGAGTGGCACTTATTTTTACAGACTCGAGATAGGAAACGAGGTAGTAACAAAGAAAGCACTCTTGCTTAAGTAAATTATAATAATTATTTACCGCAGATGCTGCACCGGTTATGATACTGGGTGGCTATTATTCCGGCAGCAGTATCTGTGGTGGTAATCTAAAAGGCATATAAATGGAAAAGAAAACATTCTTTATAACCGTAACAACGTTGATTGTATTCATAGGTTTATTTATGCTTATCAACAAATTGAATAAAGATGATCTATCAATTATTCCAAGTCTAATTCCTCGTACTAACGATTCAAATGTTTCTGCAGAATATTTAAATGCCCAGCGAACAGTGGATTTTTATAGAAAGAAGATAGAGAACAATAGTGAGGATTCTAAAAACTATGTTGAGCTTGCACAGGTTTATTTGCAGGAGGCACGAGTTACAGGGCTTCATCATGAATATATGGTGCACGCGGAAATTTTAATAAATACCGCACTGGGTATTGATCCCGGCAATTTTGAAGCTTTGGTGACAAAAGCCACTTTACTCATGATCTATCATCGTTTCAATGATGCAAAGAAACTAGTATTAAAAGCAATAGGACAAAACCCATATAACTCCGCTGCCTACGGTGTGCTTTGCGATTCCTATGTTGAAACCGGTGATTATGAAAACGCTGTTAAAACATGTGATAAAATGCTAAGCATTCACCCGGATATTAAATCATACTCACGTGCTTCCTACCTGCGCGAGATTTACGGTGAGTTAGATGCTTCTATTGAAGCAATGAAATTAGCTGCCGATGCCGGAATGACAGGTCAGGAAAGCAGATCCTGGGCATTATATAACCTGGGTAATCTGTTTTTTATAAGCGGTAAAATAGACACTGCTGCTTTTATCTATAACGGTATTTTGGAAGAAAGACCAGGTTATGCTTATGCTTACAGCGGACTATCGAAAATAATGATCGCAAAAGGGAATTATACAAAAGCAATTGAATATCTCGTTAAAGCTTCTCAAATTATTCCCGATCATATTTTCATTGAACAACTCGGATATATTTACCTGATAATCGGTGAAAAAGAGAGTGAAGAGGAAATGATTAAGAAAGTTTTACAGACCTTTGAACAACATGAAAGTGACGGTTGGAATGTAAACAGAGAATTTTCACAATTCTGTTCAATTCATAATATTAAACTAAGTGAATCATTGGAACGAATAAAGGGCGAATACGAAAAAAGTCCCGACAATTACGATGTGCTAAAATTATATGCCTGGTTGTTGTACAAAAACAAACAAAATGAAAAAGCTTTGCACTTAATAAAAAAAGCGGCGAAATTTGGGAGGTATGATCCTATGTTTCACTATTATGCGGGGCTCATATTCGATGATGCCGGGAAGAAAAAGGATGCGCTGAAATATCTTCAAAAATCATTTGATGAAATTTTATATATCCACCCTTTAGCTTTTGAAGATGCACGTTCCCGAATTTCTTCTCTTGAACAAATTGTTTATGCACATTAATAACTAAAGGATTAATATTTCATAAATGACTATTACAGTTTACCTATTAAATATTTTACTCACTCTTTCGTTTACTGGTTCAAACCTGATACACGGTATACACATTAGTTTTGGGAAAGCTGAAATTTCTTCAACTCATGTTTCCGGAAAAATTAATTTCTATAAAGATGATTTTATGAAAGCATTAAAAAAACTAAACTACGGGAACCTTAATGGATTGAATAATAAAGAATATGATAATCTTAAGTACAGATACTTAAGTCAGTTTTTTACCATTCAAGTGAATGAAAACGACTATCTGAAGTTAATTATAACTGATAATCAGGAAGATGATTCTTCAATCTGGTTTAGTTTCCGGTTTCCAAGTGAAAAACATATTGATTCTTTAACTATTGAATGCACAGCTTTATTCGAGCTCTACAATGATCAGATGAATATGTTTGTATTCAGTATTGAGAATAGAGAACAGAGTAAAATCTTCAAAAAATCAAATTCAAAAATTAAAATTATTTTATAATATCCATCAAAACCATGGACAATTTTATTTTATTTCTTGAAGTGGGATTCCATCATATACTGGACGGCTACGATCACCTGCTTTTTCTTGCCGGATTAATAATAGTTGTAAAAGACTTGAGTAGTTTATTCCCGGTAATTACTGCGTTTACAATTGCGCATTCAACTACTTTAATTTTAAGTGCTCTCGGTATACTTTCCATAAATCCAACACTTATTGAAACCTTAATAGCTGCATCAATTGCTTACGTAGGGATTGAAAATTTAATCAGGAAAAGAATGCAGTATAGGTGGATTATTGCTGGAGGTTTTGGACTAATTCACGGAGCAGGATTCTCAGGTCATTTGATAGAACTGTTGAAGAGTGTGCTTGGAATAGGCAATATGTGGTTGCCATTAATTGGCTTTAATCTTGGAATAGAAGCTGGTCAATTTGCTGTACTTTTACTTATCTATCCTGCTATTAGGTTTGTGCAAGTCAAGAAAAAACAAGATTTAATAGTATCATATGTTTCAGTTGCCATTGCTGTTACAGGGGTTGCACTTTTTATAACGAGAATATGGGGAGGTTAAAAAAATAGCTGTTAAACAGATTTCTAAAATCGGAAGATTCTAATCTTAATTAGGAATAATTGCTAAACTTAAAAAAGGGCAAAAGTAACATTGTTGAATGAGAAGTAATAAACTTATATATTACAAGTCCTCACCCTATAAGTCTCCCATTATACCCTTTCCCTTTTCGAAGGCAGAGGGTGGGAGACTGTTTAATTCGAATGATATAATTATTTGACACGTTACTAGAAACAGCAATTCCAAAATTCCAAATTACAATCTTCATAAATCAATGATGGAAAAAATTAATGTAACGAAAAAGTATTGAGATAAAAGTGATTATCCGCAAGAAAACATTACTTAAATCAATCAAAAAAATTCTTTCTTATAAAACCCATTTTTTTTATATTTCAAAACAATTATTACTCGTTATGAAAACATACGACCATATCATAAATACAATAGAAAAAAAAGGCGCAGCATACCTTGTATTAATCGATCCTGATAATCTATCACAGGGAAAAGCAGCAGATTTCCTAAAGCATTGTGAAAAATCAGGAGTAGATGGTTTTTTAATCGGTGGTAGTTTGATGATGAGCGGAAATTTTGAAGCGCTGATTGAAAAAGTGAAAATGAGCACTAGTTTACCGGCTATTATTTTTCCGGGAAGCATTGATCAGATCTCTCCGGTAGCTGATGCTATTCTGTTTCTTTCAGTAATTAGCGGAAGAAATGCAGATCACCTGATTGGCAGGCATGTAATTGCTTCTCCAATGATAAAACGAGCTGGAATTGAACCGATATCAACAGGTTATATTTTAGTTGAATCGGGAGCGACAACCACAGCTGTTTATATGAGCGGAAGTATGCCCTTACCCCGTAATAAACCTGAAATAGCTGCTGCAACTGCACTCGCCGCAGAGTATTTAGGAATGAAACTGATCTATCTTGAAGCAGGTTCAGGCGCCGATCGATCAGTACCGGATGAAATGATAAAAGCGGTTACGCGGGTTTGCAATGTTCCGGTAGTTGTTGGAGGCGGAATCCGATCACCATTGGTTGCACACGAAAAAGTTGAAAGCGGTGCAAATGTAATTGTAACAGGAAATCATTTTGAAGATGAGAGCAACTGGGAAACTATAAAAGAATTTGCCGATGCCGTACATTTTAAGAATCCTATTGAAGTATAATTATCTAAGTAAACTCATTAATGGTTTTTTCAAATCAATTAGGTTTTGAATTTTATAGAAAAATTCCTCTATGAACAAAAAAAAATTTATTACCGAATCTCTGAAAGAAAGTTCAGAAACAAAGCTGAAGATTGAGCAGAAATGCAAAGAAGATATTCTTAAAGCTGTTAACATCCTTAGCGAAGTTTTCGGTAACGGTAACAAACTTTTACTTTGCGGTAACGGAGGCAGCGCTGCTGATTGCCAGCATATTGCAACCGAGCTAATGATACGGCTAAGTCACCACATACAACGTCCCGCTCTTCCTGCAATTGCACTAACAACCGATACATCAAATCTTACTGCGGGAGGAAATGATATTGGCTTTGAAAATGTATTCGCCAGAAACGTTGAAGGGCTTGGAAATAAAGGCGATGCACTTATTGCAATCTCAACAAGCGGAAATTCGGGTAATGTTATTGAAGCCGTTGAAATGGCTCATACAAAAGGAATGAAAGTAATTGGATTATTGGGCGGCGAAGGAGGAAAACTAAAAACAATTGTTGATCTTCCTATTGTTATACCTTCCTCTAATATTCAGCGTATACAGGAAGGACATATAACCGTTGCTCATATTATTTGTGAGCTTGTGGAAGATGAGCTTTACGGAACACCATAAATATCAAATAACATTTCTCAAATCACAATTAAGCTCCAAGCTTCAAATATCAAAACACGAATATATTTATTTGGAATTTGGTAATTGAAATTTGTTTGTTTTTTGTTGTTTGGGTATTGGGATTTTATAAATTGATTTTAGTTCCCATCCAAAAAATCTTACTGCCAATTACTATATTGTACTTATCTGTAAAACCACCTACAACCTCAACCACATAAATTGCCGGAGCAGTTGATGGATAACTTTTGGCTGAGAGAGTCTCAGTATTTTTGTGGATTGTTACGATCTCTTTGTCTTTATTTATAAATAACATATCAAGCGGTATCAAAGTGTTTCTCATCCAGAATGATTGTATCCTTTCATTGGAAAAGATAAAAAGCATTCCCTGATTTTCTCCCATTGATTTTCTGTTCATCAAACCAAGCTGGCGTTCATATTCGTTATCGGCGATTTCCAAATCTATTTTAATTTTGGCGTTTCCCAGACTATCTGTAAAAGTAAGCTCGCCTTCTTTTTTAAACATATAATATTTCACTTCCGGTTCATTATTATTGATAAAATTATTAACAATAAATAAGAGAGCAACTGCAATCAGAACAATTATTGTTGCCACTTTCGTAACATTCAGCTTGAACTTATTCTTCGATTTTATTTCTTTAGCAGAAGATGTCTTTTTCCTTTTCTTTTGAGACATTTTAAAATTCCGTAATTTGTAATTAATAAATATAATCAATCACACGAAATTATTATGAGTAAAACCGAATCATTAATCCTTGAACGTTATAAAATTGACCTTACCGATTCGCAAAGCAGCATGATAAACAGCGGATGGGGAGAAGGGATAATAAAAAAAACGATAGTAGAGAAAATCACTTATCTCTCGGATGGCTTGAAGGTTAAAGGTTTCCTTGCATATCCAAAAGACACATCGAAAAAATATCCTTGCATAATATGGAACAGAGGCGGGATTGGTGACCGCGGCGTAATCGATTCATTTACTGCAAGAGGATTATTCGGGCAGCTTGCAAGCTGGGGTTACGTTGTTTTTGCATCGCAGTACAGGGGAAATGATGGCGGCGAAGGTAAAGATGAATTTGGCGGCGATGATCTGAATGATGTATTAAATTTAACACCTCTAGCAAAAGAGTTTGAGTTTGCCGATGATGATAGATGGGCAATTGAAGGATGGAGCCGCGGAGGGATGATGACCTATTTAGTATTAACTAAAAATAACTATCCTACTTATCCGAAAGCTAATTTTAAGTGTGCAATTGTAACGGGTGGAATTGCAAATCTTCGCTGCAACTCGGATGAAAGTCCGTTTATGCGAAGATTATATGAGGTAACTATGGGCACTTATTCTGATGATGAATTTAATCAGAAGTGTGAGTCCCGCTCAATTGTAAATTTTCCTGAGAAGCTATCCAAAAACACACCAATGTTAATTTTCCACGGAACTGCCGACACAAGGGTTTTGCCTCACGATTCACTTGATTTATCTTACCACCTGATTAAGCACAATATTCCATTCCGTTTAATAATGCTGGAAGGAGGAGATCACTTTATGCGAAAGCACCGCAAAGAAGCAGATGAAATGAGACGGAAGTGGTATGAGAAGTATTTGGGATGAAGATTAGGATTAAGAGTAAGATTAGGTAGAAGTATTGTTGATCGCCTGCTCTTAATCATAATCTTACCTTTCTCATAATCTTTCCTTTCCTTGTTTATCATCTCTCAAACAATTAATTTGCCAGTTCTAAATTTTACTAAAATCCAACCGAATTGTACTTTTTCTTACAAATTGTTGTTGGATTCCCCTATATTTTGCATTACTGTAATTTGATTAATCTAAATGACTATTCAACAGCAAGTAAATGAGTATTAAACCAACTTTATCTTGTTCATCATAACGGAACGGGCTTGCTGATAAATTATTATAAGGAATTTTTTATGAGTGATGATAATAAACATAACACCGAAATTGAAGAATTAGAAATCAGTGAATGGTTTGATTCGCTAGACTGGGTGCTTGAGCATGGTGGTCCTGAAAGAGTTGTTGAACTTTTGCAACAATTACAGATTCGTGCTCATAAAGCTGGAGTACAAATTCCATTCACGGCGAACACTCCTTACATAAATACAATCCGAAGAGAAAAACAGCTGCCTTTCCCCGGTAACAGAGAAATCGAGAGAAGAATTAAAAGTATCATCCGCTGGAACGCAATGGCAATGGTTGTAAAAGCCAATAAAGTAGAAAGCGGGATTGGCGGACACATTTCAACTTACGCAAGCGCTGCCACACTTTATGAGGTTGGTTTTAATCATTTCTTCAGGGGGAAAGGAAACGGCTACGAAGGAGATCAGATTTATTTTCAAGGTCATGCTTCACCGGGAATTTATGCAAGAGCTTATCTTGAGGGAAGAATTACAAAGGAGCAGCTTGAAAATTTCCGCAGAGAATTACAGCCAACCGATGGGCTTTCTTCTTATCCGCATCCGTGGCTTATGCCCGATTTCTGGGAATTCCCAACTGTATCAATGGGACTCGGACCAATTATGGCAATCTATCAGGCAAGATTTAACAGATATTTGGAAGACAGAGGATTAAAAGAACCCGGCGGAAAAGTCTGGGCTTTCATTGGTGATGGTGAAACAGATGAACCCGAAGCACTGGGAGCAATTACACTGGCTTCAAGAGAAGTATTGGATAATCTTATTTTTGTTATAAACTGTAACCTTCAAAGATTGGACGGACCAGTTAGAGGCAACGGAAAGATAATTCAGGAACTTGAAGCTATTTTCCGTGGGGCTGGATGGAATGTAATTAAAGTTGTTTGGGGTGATAGCTGGGATCCTTTGCTTGATAAGGATAAAGACGGCAAACTTGTTAAGCGTATGGGCGAAGTAGTTGACGGACAATATCAAAAATATACTGTTGAAGGTGGAGCATACATTCGCGAACACTTTTTTGGTGTTGATGATGACCTTATTAAGATGGTTGAAAATATGACGGATGAACAATTGAGTAAGATGCGCCGCGGCGGACATGATCCCGAAAAAGTTTATGCTGCTTACAATGCTGCAGTTAACCATAAGGGATCACCGACGGTTATTCTTGCTAAAACAATTAAAGGTTATGGATTGGGTGAAAGTGGCGAGGGAAAAAACATAACTCATCAGCAGAAAAAATTAAATGAAGAAGAGATGAAAGAATTCCGAAGCAGGTTTGGTATTCCAATTTCGGATGAGCAGATAGCAAAAATGCCTTTCTACAAACCTGATGAGCATGATGCCGAGATGAAATATCTTAAGGAAAGAAGGGAAGCACTCGGTGGATTTGTTCCATCACGTAAAACAGATATTCGTCCCATCAAAACACCGCCCGAATCAATCTTTGAAGAATTTTATGAAGGAACTAATGGCAGGGAAGTTTCAACAACCATGGTGTTTGTAAGAATTCTTACCAAGCTGTTAAAAGATAAGGAAATCGGCAAGTACATTGTTCCTATTGTTCCCGATGAGGCAAGAACATTTGGAATGGAATCACTTTTCCGGCAAATAGGAATTTACGCACACGCCGGGCAGCTATACGAACCTGTTGATGCTGACAGTCTTCTTTATTATAAAGAAGCAAAAAACGGGCAGATACTTGAAGAAGGTATTACCGAAGCAGGTGCAATGTCATCCTTTATTGCTGCGGGAACCGCTTATCTTACACATGGAATTAATATGATACCTTTCTTTATTTATTATTCGATGTTTGGAATGCAGCGGGTTGGCGACCTTGTTTGGGCTGCAGCCGATATGGGCGTAAGGGGCTTTATGCTTGGAGGAACTGCCGGCAGAACAACACTCAACGGTGAAGGTTTACAGCATCAGGATGGCAACAGCCATATACTTGCTTATCCCGTTCCAAATCTTTGTGCTTTCGACCCTGCATTTGCATACGAGATTTCTGTAATTATCCGCGATGGAATTAAACGTATGTATGAAGATCAGGAAAAAGTATTTTACTACATAACTTTGATGAACGAAAACTATCCTATGCCACCAATGCCTAAAGGTGTTAAGGATGGTATTCTAAAGGGAATGTATAAGTTTAAATCTTCCTATAAAAAGAATGCTAAGTTAAAAGCTAACCTTTTTGGAAGCGGAACAATAATGAATGAAGTGCTAAAAGCACAGGAAATTCTTGAACAGGATTACCGGGTTGCTGCGGATGTTTGGAGCGTAACCAGTTATAAAGAAGTTAGAAGAGATGCACTTGATATCGAAAGATGGAATATGCTTAATCCAACCAGGAAACAAAAAGAAGCGTACATAACTGAATTGTTTAAAAACAACGATGGTGTTTTTGTAGCTACATCGGATTATTTAAAAGCACTGCCCGATACAATTGCTAAGTGGCTTCCGAAACCTCTTACTACTTTGGGAACAGACGGCTTCGGCAGAAGTGCATCGAGAGCAGCATTACGAGACTTCTTTGAAGTTGATGCTAAACATATTGTTTTTGCAGCGTTAGGCGAACTTGGTAAAGAAGGAAAAATAAAAAATATCACGTTGGATAAAGCCAAAAAAAAGTTGGGAATAAATCCTGATAAACTTAATCCTCTTTATTCATAATAAGCTTAGAAAGAAATTTTAATAGGGAAATAATGACAACAGAATTTAAACTACCCGAATTAGGTGAAAACATAGAATCGGCTGATGTTATTGCCGTTCTGGTAAAAGTTGGTGATCGTTTAGAGAAAGAACAATCTGTAATTGAAATTGAAACTGATAAAGCAACAGTCGAAGTACCTTCATCGGTAGAAGGAAAAGTTATTGAGGTGCTGGTGAAAGAAGGTGATAAGGCAAAGCCTGGTGATGTGATTTTAATGGTTGAAACAATATCTGTTGCTCCGGCTACAAAAACAATCGATGAAAAACCTACCGTAATAGGTGAAGCAGACAAGCCTGAAGAATTTGAATTGCCTAAAAAAGAAGTTAGCGAACTACAGCCGGGCGAGCATGATAAACAACCTCCTATCATAAAAGGTTCTGCTCCTGCTGCTCCTTCGGTTAGAAGAATTGCCCGCGAAATTGGTATTGATATAAACGAAGTTAAAGGCTCGGGTCCCGGCGGAAGGATTTCGATGGAAGATGTTAAGGCTCATTCCAAGAAACTTCACCAGGATAGAAAAACGGGTGAGGGCTTTGGAATTAAGCAGGAACCTTTACCCGATTTTACAAAGTATGGTGCGATTGAAAAAGTTGAGATGTCTAAGATAAGAAAAGTAACCGCCGAACATTTAAGTTATGCATGGGCTGTTATTCCGCATGTTACGCAATTTGATAACGCAGATATCACGCAACTTGAAAAAGCAAGAAAAGATTACAATGCAAAATTAATAGATGGCAAAAGTAAACTAACTGTTACTGCAATATTGTTAAAGATAATTGCTGCAGCGCTAAAGAATTTTCCGCAATTTAACAGCAGTATTAATATGGAAACTAAGGAGATAATCTATAAAAAATACTTTAACATTGGTATTGCTGTTGATACAGAGCGTGGATTAATGGTTCCGGTAATTAAAGAGGTGGATAAGAAAAACATAAACGACCTTTCTGCTGAAATGGGAGAACTGGCACAAAAGGCGCGCGATAAAAAAATATCGCTTGAAGAATTACAGGGCGGATGTTTTACTATCACTAACCTTGGTGGAATTGGAGGCACAGCTTTTACTCCTGTTATTAATTCACCTGAAGTTGCAATCCTTGGTGTATCGCGTGGGAGCTATGAACCGGTTTACAATGGCTACGGCGTCTTCGAACCAAGATTGATGCTTCCGTTATCTCTCTCTTACGATCATAGAATTATTGATGGTGCAGATGCAGTAAGATTCTTAAGATGGGTTATAGGAGCACTGGAAAATCCGTTAAAATTATTAATTGATGGTTAAATTGTATTATTGTTGAATTGCTAAATTGTTTGAAGCAGTAACATTATAACAATACTGCAATTATTTTTACAAACTAAGGTAAAGTATTAAATGTCTGAAAAAATAAATTTAGTAGTGATTGGCGGAGGACCCGGGGGATATGCTGCTGCATTTCTCGCAGCTGATTTGGGAATGAATGTAACACTTGTTGATCTTGAAAAAAATCCCGGTGGTGTTTGCTTGTACACAGGATGTATTCCATCCAAAGCATTACTGCACGTTGCAAAATTAATTAGCGAAGCTGAAGAAGCTAAAAACTTTGGAGTGGAATTTTCCAAACCGAAAATTGATATTGATAAGTTAAGAAGCTGGAAAAACGATGTAGTAAACAAACTTACCGGCGGACTTGGTGTTTTATCAAAACAAAGAAAAATTAATTATATCCGTGGGAAAGCAAGTTTTGTAAATTCGTCGGCCGTTACTATTGAAAAAACAGAAGGCGGAATGGAAGAATTAAAGTTTGATAAAGCAATTATAGCAACAGGTTCGCGCATAACAACAATACCATCTTTAGAAATTAAAAGCGAAAGGTTTCTTAACTCAAAAACTGCGCTTGATCTTCCAGCAATCCCCAAAAGTTTGTTAGTAATAGGCGGCGGATATATTGGATTGGAACTTGGTTCGGTATACAATGCTCTCGGCAGTAAAGTTTCTGTTGTTGAAATGCTTGACGGACTGCTGCCCGGGGCTGATAGAGATCTTGTTTCACATCTTGCAAAGAGAATTAAAAGTAGTTTTGAAGAAGTGATGCTTAAATCAAAAGTGGTTGAGATAAAGGAAGTTAAGAATGGTGTAAAAGTAACAATAGAAGATAAAGATGGAAATATAAATGATAAGATTTATGATTATGTGTTAATGTCCATCGGAAGAAAACCGGATATGTCGGGTTTGGGATTGGAGAATACAAAAGTGCAGGTTAACGATAGAGGTTGGATAAATGTAAATGAGCAGTTAAGAACAGATGATCCAAATATTTTTGCTATCGGCGATATTGTCGGTGATCCAATGTTAGCACATAAAGCTTCGCATGAAGGCAGAGCTGCTGTTGAAGTAATAGCAGGCGAGAAGGTTGTATTCGAACCAAAAGCTATTCCGGCAGTTGTGTTTACCGATCCGGAAATTGCATGGGCAGGATTGACTGAAACACAAGCGAAAGAACAAAATGTTAAAGTTAATATCTCAAAATTTCCTTGGGCTGCTTCGGGCAGGGCAACTACTTTGGATAGGTTTGACGGTGTTACAAAAATTCTTTCTGAACCGGAAACTGATAGAATACTTGGTGTTGGGATTTGCGGACCGGGTGCGGGTGAGCTTATTGCCGAAGGTGTATTAGCGATAGAAATGGCTGCTAACTTAACTGATTTAAAGTTAACAATTCATCCGCATCCGACTTTATCCGAAACTATGATGGAAGCGGCTGAAGTTTTTTTCGGGCAGAGTACACATATTTATCGACCTAAAAGAAACAAGTAAATTAAATATCCACTTTCTAAGAAGGTGGAATTGAATTGCCCCTATATGGGCTTTAATCTTTTCTTTTTTTTCCACGGGAATGCCTATGGCAGAATATCGAACACCTACTTGTCTCAGGGACGAAGTCTACGGATTAATGATTTTAGAATTTTGAAATATCCCATTTACATCTTAAAATCATTATTCGTTAATCGATATTCATCATTCAAGGGAGGTTAACAAATTCAAGCATAGCCAAAAGGACATGACTTTCTGCAAAGCAGGTGGCTTTCTAATGTAAAATAAATTTTATTAGCATGTCTATTGATGTGCTATTGTTGAGAAGTCCATCACTATAAATTTTTACATCAACCACTCAATTTCTTCAAGCCAAACATAAAGCATGTCTTCATCGAGTGTTAATAAATCCTTTCTGTTTATATCGTCGGGATGCGGGAATAATTCATCAAGTTTATCATATACTACTCGCCGCTGTCCCGGTTTTACTATGCGAAAAAGATTCCACAATGTTATTCCATCTTTTGCTGAAGACGATTCAATTATCATATTTAAATTTATGTCGCTCTTTCTGCCGAATATGTATTCTTCCAGGAGGTTAATAAACTCGGAGGTTGAGGATGTATGAAAAGGCAGACCTGCTCCTGCATTGTTTAATATTTTTAAATTATATTCACCGGGAAATATAAATTCAGTTTCACTGGAAATGACCTGAAGCCAACCGTCTATTAATTCTATCGCTGAATTACCGCTTTCATCTAAATGTAAAATGTAATTTGAACCAAGACTGAACTCATTAATAATTGCTTGAGAAATTTCGATGTGCAAAAGATCTTTAGCACCATCTGTATTTACAATTATTTTACCGATCACTAATTTTGCAGAATAACTTCCGCCAAGTCTTTCTATTGTCGTACTTTCAAGTATTTCAATCGTTCCCACATCAGGCATTTCTAATGTTGCTTCAGAAATATCATTAGTTTGTACTATGTCTCCGATATTAATTTCAGTATTACCAGCTATAATTTGATTATTTAACTGCGGTGTTCCCGACTTAATTACCATTGTCCATTGAGTTGTATCCGAAAATAAGTATAAGAAAAATGTAACCAGAACTGCAATGATGATGGGATAAAGAAGAAACTTTTTATTAAAATGTAATTTTGGTATTTCCCTCTTAATTTTTATCTTATCAATTTTTTGTTCTACTTTGTTTTCTTTTGTTTCTTTTCTGTACTTAAGAATTTCTTCCTTTAATCTTTTTTTCTCTTCTTTCTCCCAATCTTCAAATTTCATATCATGGATTTTATCCAGGGCATATTTTAACAGATTCTTTTCGGGAATGATCTCTCCTGGTAAATTTTCTAACTTTTCAAGCACAGTATCAACCGATGGCTTTTCATCAGATCCACTTTTAATAGTTTTAATAGAATCGGTGATCCTCTGAGCAATATCATTCGTTCCAATATCAAGCATTTTTGCTATAGCATCGGCAGAGTAATTTTCTATAAAATTTAAAGTAAGGATAAATTTATTTGTATCGCTTAATTTTAGGTATTCTTTGGCAACAGATGAAGATGGAAATTTTTCAATCAATTCATAATCTTCTAATTCTTTGGGCTCATCAGATTTATCTTGTTTTTTTAATTCATGTAGTGCAACGTAAACTGTAATGTCTTTTATCCACTCAGCAAAAGTGATATCTTCATCTATTGTGTCGGTAAAATCCCAGGCATTAATAAAGGTATTAATGGTTATTAAGTCAGCGGATGGTTTATCGCCTGTTAGCAAAAATGACAACTTATAAATTTTACCGAGGTTCATTTCAAAAAGCTGTTCTAACGCAGCATTGTTACCTCGTTTTGCACTCTCAATTAGGGATCGGATAAATTTGTTGTCCTGTGTCAAATCAATTTTACTAATTTTATGAAATTAAATTTAGTCGCTACTATCAAGATGATTAAAATATTGAACTATTACAATTTAAAATGCTTAAATGTTTCTTGCAAAATGTTTATTATCAGAATCTCTTTTTGTAAATTTCCGGCTCATATTTTTGAATATTATTAGTTTTTGTTTAATTGTAGAATAAAGTAATTATGACAAAACCTCAGATTTGGGTAGCATCGTTTTTAGTGCTGTTTATTTTGTTATTTATCATTGGGAGAATTACAAAAGAAGAAGAAACATTTAAACCTATTTCCAACGAAAATTTTAGTGATCAAACTTCAAGTGAAAATTTAACCGCAGAAGAATTAATAGCAAATTTTGGCTGTACTAACTGTCATGGTGTTGATCTTAATGGAACAAAACAGGGACCTGCGCTTAAAGATATAAGCCAGAAGTTTGGCAGAAGAGAGTTGATTGCATATCTGCGTAATCCTAATTCGTTTATGGGTTCAGAACGATTTCTAAAATACAGAGAACAATTTCCCGGGGTAATAATGCCTAATTACGGCAATAAGGATGTGAAGGATTTAGGGAAAATTACAGATTACCTTCTCGAACGCTAAAATCCATTTAAAAAAATAAACACCCCGTTAATGAGGCGTTCTAAGTATAAATAGTGTATTCCCTCTTAATCAAGCAATAGTAACATCTTTGGAGAGATAAACATCCTGAATAAGATTAAGAAGTTTGACTCCTTCTTCCATAGGTCTTTGGAATGCTTTCCTGCCGGTAATTAATCCCATACCACCTGCACGTTTATTAATTATTGCTGTTTTTACAGCATCAGCAAAGTCATTGGTGCCGGAAGCACCGCCGCTGTTTATCAATCCAGATCTTCCCATATAGTTATTTATTACCTGGTAACGGGTCAGGTCGATTGGGTTATCAGATGAAAGTTCGGAATAAACTTTCTCGTGTGTCTTCCCGAATTTAATCGCTTCAAAACCACCGTTATTTGTAGGAAGTTTTTGTTTAATAATATCTGCTTGAATTGTAACGCCAAGATGATTTGCCTGAGCGGTAAGATCGGCAGCATTATGATAATCTTTATCCTTCTTAAAACCGGGATTTCTTAAGTAACACCATAGCACAGTAGCCATACCCATTTCGTGAGCATACTGAAATGCTTCGCTGACTTCAATAATTTGGCGGTTGCTTTCCTCCGAACCGAAATAAATAGTGGCACCTACTGCGGCTGCACCCATATCAAAAGCCTGTTCAACGCCGGCAAACATTATCTGATCATATTTATTCGGATAGGTTAACAACTCATTGTGGTTTAATTTAAGAATGAACGGGATTCTATACGCATACTTTCTCGCAGTCATTCCAAGAACACCCAAAGTGGAAGCAACAGCGTTACATCCACCTTCAACTGCAAGCCTTACAATATTTTCCGGATCGAAGTAAATAGGATTCGGAGCAAATGAAGCACCGGCTGTATGTTCGATTCCCTGGTCGACAGGAAGTATGGATACATATCCTGTACCTGCTAATCTTCCGCTGTTAAGTATCCAGTTAAGATTTTTTAGTACGTTTATGTTTCTATCAGATTGAATATGTACTCTATCAATAAAATCCGGTCCAGGTAGATTTAATTGCTCTTTAGGAAATTTAGCCTTGTAATTAAGGAGAGATTCTGCTTCGTCTCCTAAAAGCTCTTTTATCTTATCTAACATTTTTTCCTCCAATATATGGTTAGTTTGATATTTTTAATTCACATTATTAATTATTTAATTCGTTTAAGATAAGCTTTAGAAATTTCTCATTCAATTTATTACAGGATTAGGAATATTATTTCCCTGCTGCTTCGAGCTGATTGAATATCTGAACGGTGTGGTTTCTCGAATTTTCGATGAACCATTTACCGGTTGTCATTCCGCCGCAAACTCCTCCGGCAAGATAAATGCCCTTTATGTTTGTTTCATAAGTTTCTTCATTGTAAAAGGGAATTAATTTTTCATCATCAGATATTATAATTCCAATCCTTTTAAGAAAATTATAATTGGGATGATAACCTGTCATCGCAAAAACAAAATCATTTTTTACTGTAATTGTACTATCAGGAGTTTTAATATCAACTTCGTCATCTCTTATTTCTGTCAGCTCGGAGTTAAAATATGCTTTTATACTACCTTCATTAATTCTGTTTTCGATATCGGGCTTAACCCAATACTTCACGCCATCTTTTAGTTTGTCCTTCCTTATTACCATCGTTACTTCGGAACCCCTTCTGTAAGCTTCTAACGCAACATCAACAGCCGAGTTACCTGCACCAACAATTAAAAGTTTTAGATATGCGTAGGGATGTGCCTCATCAAAATAATGTTTTACTTTTGGTTTATCTTCGCCTGGAATGTTGAGTAGATTCGGTTTGTCGTAAAACCCTGTTGCTACAATAATAATTTTTGCTTTGTATTCTGCCTTGCTCGTCTTAACAATAAATGCATCATCAATTATTACTATGTTAAATAATTCTTCGTAGGTATGAATGTTAAGTTTCCATGCCTCAGCCGAACGTCTGTAATATTCCAACGATTCGCTACGCGTAGGCTTATCGCCATGCGATACAAAGGGTGTTTCACCAATCTCCAATCTTTCGGATGTTGAGAAGAATGTCATATTGGTAGGAAAATGAAAAAGGGAATTAACAAGACATCCTTTTTCTATTATCAGGTGAGATTTGTTTCTTTTCTTCGCTTCAATACCGCAGCTTAAACCAATAGGACCGGCACCTATTATAATCACATCAAATTTATTCATCTGTTCATAATTTTTTATGTTTGCCCCGACATGTCGGTAAACTTGTCCCGATTTATTGGGACTCGTTTCATATAGAATTTAATAGAGTTTGAAAAATAAGAATTAAATTTAATGAAGTGGTTTCATTATTTATAATTGAAGAGTTAAAAAATCTATAAAAAAAAGAGCGGCTTATAATACCGCTCTTCTATAACAATTATTTCGCTGCTATTCACGATCACGAATAATTTCAATTATAGCACTTGCAACTGTTCTATCCCGATCATCTAGGAGGAAAACACGGTAAAATCCGGGATCTTCAAACTCCATATCGCTATCATCATTTTTAGCGAAGAAAACATAATTCGATTCCGGATCAAGGCTGTAATCAAACTTTTTATAGTAATTAAACTCACCGGTGCGAAAATTATATTTATCCAACTGAATTGAAACATCATAAAGTCCGAGTGCACGGTTGGATCTAACCATTACTGTTAAGTAACCGGTTGTGAATCTGTCACTTACACCTTGCTCGCCATATGTGCCATATTTCTCACAGAAGTACATTACGGGCTCTTCCTGAGCAAATACAGTAGAATGCATCGCAAAGAACGAAAATAAGAGTACAAACGCAAAAAACAGATGAAATCTTTTCATTTAATTAACTCCTTTTGTTTTGTTGGTTGATTGATTAGAATTTCCATTTAAAGAATATTTTGTCCAGCTATAATCAGAAGAACAAGTAAGATTATTTACAAGATAAGAAAAACTATTGACCCCTAATGAATAATCACTTGTTGGGGGATTATTATTTAATTCAGTAATACTAACACTCCAAGCACTAACAATTCCTATTAACAATATCAAGCTTAAAAATCCAAAAAATAATATTCCATTCACACCCTTTTTCATGCAGAAATAAAACTAAACCTCTTTATAAATATTTCTTAACTCTATAGGATAATTTAAAAAATATACGTCCTATTAAAATAAATGGAAAAGGAAAAATAATTTCTCTAGAACTAGCATTACAAGAAATGCCAGAAACCATTCAAC
>JADFLR010000037.1 GCA_022564295.1 Bacteroidota bacterium
CGATAGCTGGCAGCAAAATTACGGCGGCTGTACCAAGGAAAAATAACCCTTCGGTAGTTTGCTTGAAGAAAAGCTTATTAAAGAATACAATAGATTCGTGAAAAAATACTGCTGCAAGTCCTGCAGCTATTCCGGTAATAACAGCAAAAACTGTGAATGTTGTATAATCGGGTATAGATAAATTAGCTACCTTTTCTTTCAGGTAACCACGGAATTTTCTAAATTTTAGATAAGTCCTTTTTAATGGTCTATCGATATCTAATTTCAATCTTTTCTCTAACTAATCGTATTTAAAGAAACCCTCGCCTGTTTTTCTTCCTAATTTATTTGCAGCAACCATTTTTTTCAATAATGGGCAAGGTCTGTATTTGGAATCGTTGTACCCTTTGTAAAGCACTTCAATTATTGCAAGGCAAACATCCAGTCCTATAAAATCAGCTAAAGTTAATGGTCCCATTGGATGATTCATTCCCAATTTCATTACAGTATCTATATCTTCTTTAGAAGCTACACCTTCCATAAGAGCAAAAACAGCTTCGTTTATCATAGGCATCAAAATTCGATTTGCTACAAAACCAGGATAATCAAAAACCTCAACAGGCACTTTCCCAAGTTTTTCAGAGAGTTCTTTTATTGTATTGAATGTTTCATCGCTTGTGGAATATCCCCTTATAATTTCAATTAATTTCATCATCGGAACAGGATTCATAAAGTGCATCCCTATAAATTTATCAGGTCGGTTAGAAACAGATAATTCCGTAATTGAAATAGAAGATGTATTTGAAGCAAATATAGAATCGGATTTAATTAAAAGTTGTAAAGTATTGAAAATACTTGATTTTACATCCTTATTCTCATATATTGCTTCAATAACTAAATCAACATCTACAGGTGTATTTTCAACTCCAATAATCTTAGTAATTCTACCAAGAATAGATTTTTTATCATCTTCAGAAATCATCTCTTTTTTAATCTGTCTGTCAAGATTTTTCGAGATCGTGGCAAGGGCTTTATCTGCTAATTCCTCTTTCATTTCCACAAGATTTACTTCAAATCCCTTCATTGCGAAGACGTGGGCTATTCCGTTACCCATCGTGCCACCACCGATAACAGCTATTTTATTTATTTCCATCTCAAATTGTACCTAAATTTAATAGTTTTTAACAATTAATGCCGATGCTTCCCCACCGCCGATGCAGAGTGAAGCCAAACCGTAAATCGAGTTTTGTTTTTTCATTTCATAAATAAGTGTAGTAAGGATTCTTGCTCCACTTGCTCCAATGGGATGACCGATAGCAATTGCTCCCCCGTTCACATTTACTTTTGATGCATCAAGATCCAATAATTTATTTACAGCTAATGAAACAACTGCAAATGCTTCGTTTATCTCAAAGAGGTCAATGTCATCTTTGGATAAGTTTGCTCTGTTCAGAACCTTTGCAATTGCATCTGCAGGTGCAGTTGTAAATTCAATTGGAGCCTTTGCAGACGATGATTGGGCAACAATTTCCACTAAAGGTTTCAAGCCGAGTTCTTTTGCTTTTTCTTCCGTCATTATCATTAATGCGGCTGCGCCGTCGTTGATTGATGAAGCATTTGCGGCGGTCACAACACCATCTTTTTCAAAAACCGGTTTTAGTGATGGAATCTTCTCAAATTTTACTTTTCCCGGTTCTTCATCATAATCAACAATAATTTCATCTTTTCTGCTCTTGATTTTAACTGGAATTATTTCATCTTTATATTTTCCTGATTCCTGAGCAGCCAAAGCTTTCTTATATGATCCGATAGTGAACTCATCTAACTCTTCCCTCTTAAAATCGAAATCGCGTGCGCAGGATTCGGCACAGCTTCCCATGTGGATATCGTTATAAACATCCCACAAGCCGTCTTTCACCATTGAATCAATAATTTTTCCGTCGCCTAATCTGTAACCGGTTCGTGCTTTCTCCAGTAAATAAGGAGCATTACTCATACTCTCCTGCCCTCCGGCTATTATTACTTCAGCATCTCCAGCAAGAATTGCCTGATGCGCGAGCATTACCGCTTTCAATCCGCTTCCACACATTTTATTTATTGTTAGAGTTTCTGTTTTGTTCGGAAGCCCGGCATAAATTGCTGCTTGTCTTGCAGGTGCCTGTCCCAGTCCGGCAGTTAAAACATTTCCCATAATAACTTCATCAACAAGTTTCACGTCTATCTTCGTATCATCAATTACAGATTTAATTGCTATACTGCCTAACTGTACAGCCGAAAGTGATGAAAGAGTTCCATTAAAGGAACCAACTGGTGTTCTTTTTGCAGAGGTGATAACTATTTTTTTCATTTTTCACTCACTAATTACAAATTTTTAGATGCTAAAAATTAACGAAAATACTTCTAATAATCAGTGGGTAATAAAGATAAAATTGAGTGGCTTATAATACAACTTTAAGCTTTAACAGCTGGCCCAACGGTAAGTGCGGAAAGTTCAAAGATAATATTTGCGGTAAGAAGATTTACATTGATATTATTTTTTATGTAAGACGATAACCTATCAATCTGAAAGACGGTATCTTTTAAATCAGCATCGGGGAATTTAGAATTGAATTTTTCGAGTGTTTCTTTATATTGTTCGAAAAAAAAGTGATCAATATTGAGTTTATATTTCTGAAGATCATTCAGCCAGGTAATTATCATTCGTATTATCAATTGGATATTATCAGCACTCTGATCTACGAGCAATGATTTGAATTCCTCAAAAGCAGAGTGATATTTTCTTCCTAGTGAATACCGTAAAATTGAAATTGTTTTCTCACTGAGTAATTGGATATTCATCTCAAATAACTTTAGTGCTGTTGAAACCGAACCTCCTGAAAAAGGGGCTACCAATTCCGCTGATTTTCTATCAACTTCAAAATTTTCAACAAGAATATTTACAATATCATCCAATGATAACGGATCGAAATTTATATTCCAGCATCTCGAACGAATTGTTTCTCTTAATCTTTCCGGATATGAAGTGATAAGTATAAATATAACTCCTTCGGGAGGTTCTTCTAAATTTTTTAGCAAAGCATTTTGTGCTGCTTCATTCATTTGGTGAGCAGATGTTATAATAATAAATCTATAAGCGATATCACTAAAATCGAGAGAAAGATTTTTTTTAATTTCCCTGATACTGTTTATCTTTATTGCATTGGCTTTGGGAAGAGATATTATATAATAAGGATTATCTATTTTTTTTTGCAGTTCTTCATGGAGCAATTCAATTTCATCTTTACTTAATTTATCAATAGGTCCATCAGATTCAGTTTCGCTTTTTCCGCGAGGTAATGGAAGGATGTACTTAAGATATGGTTCACTGAGGTTTGAAATCAATTTTAAAACTCTTTCTTTTTCATTTCCATCCAACAAAACCGAATTGACCAATTGAGCAAACCTAACGGTAATAGCTTCCTTGCCGACTCCTTCGAGACCTGTAAAGAGCAATGCATGAGGAATTTTAGAAGTGGAATTATAATTGGAAAGGATGTTCTTCACCCGTTCCTGTCCGTGTATGTCATCAAATAAATTACGCATAAAAAAAGACGCCTCAGCGCCTGAATTTAGAATTCGTCTTCGTTGTAGAAAAAGTCTTCTTCTGAGGGATAATCCGGCCAGATATCTTCAATTGTTTCATATGGCTCATCTGTATCTTCGAGTTCTTTAAGATTATCTATAACCTCGTAAGGAGTTCCAATTCTCTCAGAATATTCAATTAATTCTTCTTTTGTAGATGGCCAAGGCGCATCAATTAAATATGCGGCTAATTCAACTGTCCAAATCATACTATTTATTTCACCGAGAAATTATTTTTTTTGAGTTAATTCAATAAAGCCAAGGTCATCAAAGAAAAAACGTGATGGATTTAGCTTTCTACCATTATGTGAAATTTCGTAATGCAGATGTGGACCGGTTGATAACCCGGAGTTCCCTGTTTTTGCAATAACATCACCACGCATAATTTTCTGCCCTCTTTTTACTAACACTTTGGATAAATGCGCGTAACGTGTACGGTACCCAAAACCATGATCAATTTCCATTTCAAGCCCATATCCTCCATTCCTACCAATATATACTACCTTGCCTTTGCCGGGTGAATAAACTGGTGCTCCTGTATTAACAACGAAATCAATACCGGCATGCATCTTACGTATTTTCAGTATCGGATGGATCCGAATACCAAATCGACTACCTATATATTCGCCCTTAGTTGGAACCATAGCTGGTATAGATTCAAACAGACTCATATTTGTTTTCATCTTACTTGCAATCTCTTCGTATTGCAACCTTTCAAATTCAAACTTATTCGTAATATTATCTATAAAGATAATAGCTTTTTCAAGATCAAGATCATTCGATGTAATTAAGAAGTCGAGCGAATTATCAAACGAGCCGCCACCCACACCAAGCAATCTTTCATCAGCCGATATTGGTTCAAGATTAGCTGCTATTCTTAAATTCTCTGTTTTCTCCCCTAAATCAATTAATTTTAGCTGCAGAGTTTCATATTTATCTGTTAGCTCAATCAACTTAGATTCTAAATATCTGTTTTCGTTTTTAACCGAGGCTAAATCACCTCTTGTATTTGTAACAGAGCTAATAAAAAAGTAACCTCCAAATAGCAGGGTGGTAAATAATAGTGATGTTAACGATATATAAATAATCAGCTTGGATTTAAAGCTTTTAAGCTCTACAAATGCCAGCGAATTTTCTGAGAAATAGTAGTATTTTTTCATAATGAGGGGCGCAAATTAAAGAAATAATTGAAGTCTGTCAAGAGTTGACTAACGTATTTATTCAAAATCGTGTTCGAAGTAATCAATGCCTCTTTGTGCCATTGCATTTTTACTCTTAAGACGTGAATTAAGCCGGTTTTGGAATATTTTTGCTGCATCGTGACCATAGTGTTTTAATAAGTAGTTAAGTGCAATTACTTCTGAAATAACGGTAATATTTTTACCTGGCAAAATAGGTAGTCTGATGTAAAGTATTTCGACGCCTGAAATGAGGACAGTTTGTTCGCTTAAACCTGTTCGGGTATAATGCGTTTTTTCATCCCAAATCTCAAGCTCTACAACAATTTCCAGTCGTTTTTGAAATCTAATAGCACGAATTCCAAACATTCTTTCTACATCAATAATGCCTAAACCACGGATTTCCATAAAATGTTTAGCAATATTTGTACCGGCACCCATTAAAATGCCTTCGCCCTTTTTTGTAAGAATAATCACATCATCCGCAACTAATCGGTGTCCTCTTTCCACAAGGTCTAAAGCAACTTCACTCTTACCTACCCCTGATTTACCGACGAACAGCATTCCTGCACCATACACATCAACAAAGGAGCCATGTATTGTAATTCTTTCGGCAAATTGATCATCAAGAAAATCGCTGATAAAATATGTTAACTTAGTTGTAGTATCGGAAGAACTGAAAAGAGGAATTTTATACTTTTTTGCCAGTTCCTTAAGGATAGTTGTCGGTTTATTTTTATTGCTTAAAATAATGCAGGGAATTTCAAACTTGAAAATATTTTCAAGTGATTTTTTTTGTTCGGATTTCGAAAGATGATTTAAATATCTTAATTCCGTATTGCCTAAAACCTGAACACGTTGATAAGCAAAAAGTTCCACAAACCCGGCTAACGCTAATCCGGGTCTGTGTAAATTTTGATCGAATATTTTTCTGCTAAAGTCGCAGGATTTTGATAATAATTTTAATTTGAATAATCGCTTTGTTTTTTCATAAAAGAACTCAACTGTTATTGAGTCTTTACGAGTTATCGATTTATCATTAATATTGATCATTTTGCGTAAGTGGTTCTTTTCGATTTTAATTTTTTGAGCTGCCTCGATAACTTATCAACACTTGAACTGACAGACTTTTTAAAATCATCTGAATTTTCTGCTGCATTAAAAGTTTGACCCGGAACATGAAGAACAATTTCAGATTTCTTAACAGAAGCTTTTACATTTTGATAACTAAGTATTATGTCGGCATGGAGAATATTGTCATTGTATTTTTGCAATGAAGAAACTTCTTCATTAATAAAGTCTTTCAAACTATCGTGAAGTTTGAATTTGCGAGCTGTTATTGAGATGTTCATGTTATCCTCCAGTATTATGATTTTGGGTGTGATTTTTTATAAGTTGATTTCAAACGTTCTACACTTACGTGTGTGTAGATTTGAGTTGTAGAAAGATTTTCATGTCCCAATAATTCTTTCACTGCGCTCAAATCCGCTCCTCTGTCAAGCATATGCGTGGCTGCACTATGTCGTAAAATATGCGGGCTTTTCTTTTTAATATCAGTAACCTTTGATAAATATTTATTGATTATTCTATAGACGAATCTAGGATAGATTCTGTTTCCTCCTTTTGTTTTAATTAATGGTTCATTGCTGCTTTGAAGATTTTTAATGTTAAGATATTCTTCTATTATTTCAATCGATTTTTGTCCCACTGGAACAATTCTAATCTTACTTCCCTTCCCTTTTACCCTGAGGGTTTGGTTTTTAATATCAAGATCACCAAAATTCAAATCGCATAATTCCGATACTCGTAATGCACAGCCATAAAGCAATTCAAAAATAATTTTTATGCGCTCCGGTTCATCTTCGGCTTCATCGGCTAAATCATATATCTTCAAAATTGATTCTGTTGTGGTTACCTCCGGCAATTTTTTATTGCTGCGAGGGTTTTTAATATACGCAACTGGATTGGAAATAATTAATTGATTATGAAAAGCATATTTCAATAATCCTCTTACCGAAGCAAGTTTCCTCGATATGGACCTTTTCTCCAAACCAGTTTCACTTAACAGCATTAAATATTTTTTGATGAACCTTTCTGTTAAATCTTTTACAATAACTTTATTTCGTGAGTTACAAAATTCTATAAATTGATTTAGGTCAACCCGATATGCCCTAACTGTTTGGGGAGAATATCTTTTAATACTCTCAATGTAATCGAGATATGAATTGATAAGTTTTTCTATCTTCATCAAATGAACTTTTTCCCTTGCCTGAAAGGATTTACACGGCCTTTGAAATACCTAACTCAATAAAGCAAAATTATATATATTTGTCAAATTATTTTCAATTCTTTTCATCTTCACACGGTCATTTTTCTTGATATCATCATATCCTTTTAAGTGCAAAATACCGTGAATTATCAACCGCGTGAACTCTTTAGATAAAGATACTTTGTATTTTCGGGCAGATATTTTAGCATCATCAATCGAAATAAATATTTCACCGTCAAGCTCAAAATGGCTTCCTGAATAGTTAAAAGTGATTATATCCGTTGAGCAGTTGTGGTTTAAGAACTCTTTATTAACATTATGAATATCGTTGGCAGTAATAAAAGTTATGAATAAAGATTCAATGCTAAATTCCAAATCTTCTCTTAACAAGCCAACAAGTTTGTGAATGCGTGTTTTGTTTATCTTTTTAGTTGAAGATGAAACGTATAAATTTTTAATCAATTTATTTTATTGTAAATAATTTACCCTGGAAATTCTATTCCTATTTTTTTCAGAGAATCTGTTGTTGTTTTGGTATAACCAACATACCTCTTAGCACTAATTTCAAACTCATGTATTTCTTCTTTTGTTAAATCTCTAACAATTTTTGCAGGAACGCCAGCCACAAGTTTACCCGAAGGAACAACAAACCCGGGTCGTACAACCGCACCGGCTGCAACCATAGCATTTTCTTCAACAATTGAATCATCAAGTAAGACTGCACCAATACCGATTAAGCATAAATCATTTAAAGTACAACCATGTAACTTAACCGAATGACCAATTGTCACCTTGCTTCCAATATTTAAAGGGAATGCTCCGTTTGTAACATGCAGCATCGAGCAATCCTGAATATTAGTGTAGTCACCAATTTTAATGTAATGAACATCACCACGGATAACACTATTATACCACACACTTGAGTGTTCACCTATTTCTACATCACCGATTATTTTAACACCGGATGCGAGAAAAACAGTTTCATGAAGCTTTGGCAACAGATTTTTATAGGGAAATAGTTTTTGTTCTTTAATCAGTCTTTGTATTCCGGCGGCTGCCATTTGTCTCTTTTCCATTCCATTAATTCAATTGAAATATGTCCGATAATTACCTCAAGTTCTGCAGTAACGGGAACCTGGTATTCATCATTCGTAAACCATCCTTCATAATATCCTGTAAGTCCAAAGATACCCGTAAATCCTGTTTCACCGTCAATTCTAAAGCAATCTATTTCGTAACCAACTGCATCGATTGAGATATTTTGTTGATCAAAATAATAATTAATTCTTGTTGATGCTGTATCCCCGTTAATGAAACAAGGAACAACAACACTTCCATTTCTTTGGAGATTAAATCTTGCAAAATATAGTAATGATAATCCGTCCTGATAGCTGCCGCTCAATTTTACCACCGTATCAAGTGATGCTTTTTGTTCATGGAGTTTGCCCTTTAAAATATGTACAAGATTATCTTCTTTGAAGAAGTATTTGGTGTAAGAAGTATCCCTTTCATTAAACGCAAATGCCTGAAAATAAACCGGGTGTAAGGTTGAATCGAACCAACTTTCGTATATTTGGTGCAGATCTACAAAAGGCAGTCCTTCGTAAGAATCAATATAAGCTATAGATTTATAAATGATTTTTTCATCAACAGTATCTTTTGCATAAACTTTTGTTCTTAATTCTCCCAAATTCAAAAAAGCATATTTAATAATGTAGGTGAACTCATCACCAAGGTGTAGTTTATTATCGAGCGAAATATTTTTTTGAGTTATACTATCAATTTGTGAGTATGTGAATTGTATAAAACACATAAGAAATATATGGATGCATAATAATATTTTCAATCCATTATTCACTTAAGTTTCGCAAGATCCTCCGCCTCATCAAAAAGAGTAACAGATTTGAGAAACTGAATGTCTATATCTAAAAGAACAGTATACCAACCTTCGTTTTTCCAGTAGTTACGTGCAACCTGTGCTTTTAGCCGTGTGAAGATATAAACTTTATCTTTATTAAATTCTTCTTCAACCAATTCAACATCTTTATCCATAGCAAAACGAATAAAGCTTTTTTCTTCTTCTGGACTAAAACTAAATTCTCTTCTAAACTTATCAAGATCATCTTTATATTTTGCTTTAAGGCGGTCGCCATTCTTATCAAGATATTTAAGTACAAACTGATAGAACAAATTACTCCTTAACAAATCGCGAGTATAATTAGTTAGCTTTCCTGATTTTGTAATATAATCAGGTGTTATACCACCGCCACCGTATACAGTCCTTCCGCCGGAAGTCTTAAATTCCGGGCGTGAAGAATCTTGTTCGGCAGTGTGCTTAAGATTATCGCCTTCCTCTTCGTTTCGCTCTCCCAAATCAGAATAATAATCTTTTTTATTCTCATATCCTCTTTGTATCGATCTGCCCGATGGAGTAAAGTATTTAGAGATTGTAATCCGAAGCGCTGAGTTATCGAACAGTGGGAATTGTCTTTGCACCAATCCTTTTCCAAATGATGTTTCACCAACAATCAATCCCCTGTCCCAATCCTGTACTGCACCCGAAACAATTTCACTTGCAGATGCACTTCCCTGGTTTATTAAAACTATAAGCGGAATATCTTCGTAGGCGGATGATCTTTTGGCAAAGTAGTCTTCATCAAATTCACTTCTTCTTCCGCGAGTATAAACAATCTTTTTATCTCCGTTTATAAACAAATCTGCTATTTTTACAGCTTGATTAAGATAACCGCCGGGGTTGCCTCTTAAATCCAAAATTAGTTTTTTCATTCCGGTTGTATTTAAATCATTCAATGCATCATTAAGTTCGTCATAAGTTGTTTCGGAGAACCGGGAAACACTTACATAACCTATTTTATCATCATACATAAAATGTGTATCAACCGAATAGATTGGAATTTTATCTCGTGTTATTTTGTATTCTATACCTTCATCAATTCCGTGCCTAATAATAGTTACTATTACTTTTGTTCCTGCTTTTCCTCTTAGTTTTTCTCTTACTTCATCATTCGTAATTCCTATACAATCTTCACCTTCTATTTTAACAATTCTATCGCCTGACATAATTCCAAGTGCTTCACTTGGACCTCCTGTAATGGGAGAAACAACTGTTAAAGTATCATTCACTACCTGGAATTCAATTCCGATTCCTTCAAAGTCACCACGAAATGATTCTTCAATACTATCAAATTGTTTTGGAGGGATGTAAACAGAGTGGGGATCAAGTTGATCTAGCAATCCTTTTATAGCTTCTTCAACTAATTTTGGTGTATCAACTTCTTCAACATAAAATTTTTCAGTGTAGGTTAATACATCGTTAAATTTTCTTATGCCATCGCGAAGGTTATCGCCTGAAAATATTTTCTCGATTTGAATACCGAGAACAATACCGGCAGTAAGTGCTATAAATAAAAAAGGATATTTAAATGAATTGCCCATTTTATCTCCGATTAGAAAAGAATTTTAAAATTTTTTGATTGCTAACTTATTATACTAAATATAATAATCTTTAATGATTAAAAACATTGTTTTAGCAAGCAATAATTATACCTCATTATAATAAGTACTTTTTTGGGGATAATTAAATGTCCCAAATGTTATTTCGAAACCATCATTAATTGGTGGGAAAAACTTACTATATGTTGTAAGTATTAGATTTCTCAGTCGCCGCATTTACTCCATATAGATAAGCTATTTCGAAATGACGATAATTTAGATTTAAGATGATTTCATTTTCACAAGATAAAAACGTCTGGATAGCAACGTCTAATTGGTTATCTTGAGCATGTAGTTTCCAAACAGAAAAAATAATTATTGCACAACAGCTTGAAATTATGCTTCCGGTTTCATTTGCGGAAAGAAAATTACATCACGAATAGAGGTTTGGTTTGTTAATAACATAACAAGCCGGTCAATTCCAACACCTAATCCGGCAGTTGGTGGGAAACCATATTCTAATGCTCTTAGGAAATCTTCATCAACCTGATGAGCTTCTTCGTCTCCTGCATCTCTTAGTTTTACCTGGTCTTCAAATCTTATTCTCTGGTCAATAGGATCGTTCAACTCTGAGAAAGCATTACATATTTCTCTACCGGCAACATAAGCTTCAAATCTTTCAACTAATCCTTCTTTGCTTCTATGCTTTTTTGCAAGAGGAGAAAGTATTAATGGATAATCAATAACAAACGTGGGTTGTATGAGTTCCGGTTCAATAGCTGCACCAAATATTTCATCTATTAATTTTGCTTTTCCTTCTGCAGCTGAAATATCAACACCAAGATTTTTAGCAAGTCCCTTTAACTCATCATCAGTTGCATTTAATACATCAACCCCTGTTTTATCTTTAATAGCTTCAACAAAAGAAATTCTTTTCCAAGGAGTTTTAAAGTCTATCTGGTTTCCTTCATAATAAAATTCAAGTGTCTGAAAAACTGATTTGCAAACATGAGTGGTCATTTTCTCAACAAATTCCATCATCCATTCATAATCTTTGTATGGAACATACAACTCCATCATAGTAAATTCCGGATTGTGCGTGCGGTCCATTCCTTCATTTCTAAAATCTTTTGATATTTCATAAACACCGTTAAATCCGCCAACAATTAATCTTTTAAGATAAAGTTCATCGGCTATTCTTAAATAAAGATCAATATTAAGTGAGTTATGATGTGTAATGAACGGTTTTGCTGCGGCTCCTCCGTAAAGTGGTTGTAGTATGGGAGTTTCAACTTCTATGTAATCCTGTGCATCAAGATAATTGCGCAGTGCTGTAATTATTTTGCTACGGTAAACGAAAGTATTTTTCACTTCCGGATTTACAATCAAATCAACATAACGCTGTCTGTAACGTAATTCTTTATCAGTAAACTGATCGTAAATAATTTTGTTACCATCTTCATCTGTTGCTTCTTTTGCAATTGGCAGCGGTCTTAACGATTTTGATAATAATTCCAGGGAAGTAACATGAACCGAGGTCTCTCCCGTTTTCGTTTTAAATATGTAACCTTCAATTCCAACGATATCGCCAATATCCATAAGCTTAAAAGCAGCATACTGATCACCAATTTCATCTTTACGAAGATACATTTGTATTCTACCTTTGTGATCCAAAATATGTGCGAAAGACGCTTTACCCATTCTGCGGATCGCCATAATTCTTCCGGCAATCTTTACATTTCTTTTTTCATCTTCCTTATAATTATCTTTTATATCTTCCGAATCAGAATCCACGTCAAATGAATAAGCATAAGGTTGAAAACCTTTTTCGTTTAGTTCATTTAACTCTTCATATCTTCTTTTAATTAATTCATTTACATCTTTAAGATTTGTTTCCACAAAATCCTCCGAATCTGTTTACTTCAATAATTTATTTCAACATTTAATATTAACTAGCTTTGAGGAGACTATCTCAAAAGTACTAACTAATTGTCATTCCCGTGTAAACCTGCCTACCGGACAGGCAGTCGGGAATCCAAAACTTTTATTACAATTTAGATTCCCACTTTTCCAGATAAGTCGGGCCAGGCAGTGGGAATGACAATCTCCTATAATTTACTTTTGAGACAACTTCATAATATTAGTTTTTCTACTAAATAGTTCTTTAGGAATATTTTTTTATAAGTTTTTGTACTTCCGATTTATTCATCTTTCTATATGTACCTAAAGGAATACCAGCTTTGATTCCTGCAAAACTTTTCCTGTTTAAACTTTTAACATTGTAATTCAATGCTTCGAACATTCTTTTTACAAAGTGATTCCTTCCTTCAACAATTTCAACTTCAACTACTTTTCTATTCTTCGGATTAGCAAAAGTTATCTTTACAAACTTGCCTCTTCTTCTATCGATAAAAACTCCTTTTAAAAGTTCCTTTTTATCAATTTCATCTAATTGTCTATCCAATTTCACTTCATAAGTTTTAGGCACTTTATTTTTTGGATGAGTAAGTAAATTAGAAAAATCACCATCGTTTGTTAGAAGAAGAACACCGGTTGTGTTATAATCCAGCCTTCCTACCGGATAAATATTTTCTCTTGTCTTTATTAAATCCACAACGGTTTTTCTATTCTTCTCATCATTTGTAGTGCTAATGGTTCCCTTGGGTTTGTTGAGTAAATAATAAGCGTTCTTTATTGTTTTAACTCTTTCCCCGTCAATAAAAACTTCGTCTCTATCAGGATTTATTCTGTAACTTAACTCAATAATTACTTTGTTATTTACACTAACTCTTCCCTGCAGAATTAATTCTTCAGCTTTTCTGCGTGATGTGATTCCGCTTTCAGCAATATACTTATTGATTCTCTTTAGTGCCATCGTGTTCTTCCATTTCCTTTTCGGCTTCTTCTTCAATCGTATTCATTAATATTTGTCTTTTCTGTTCAATAAAATCTTCGTCGTTCATTATCTCTTCTATTTCGCGCGGCTTGGGAAGATCGAATAGTGTATTTAATCCAAAATATTTTAAAAATTCATCGGTCGTAGCATAAAGTAAGGGTCTGCCGACAGATTCTGATCTCCCTTTTATTGCAATTAAATTTTTCTCAAGCAGCGAACTAATTATATGATCGGAATTCACACCTCTAATTGTTTCAAGTTCGGGTTTGGTTATCGGCTGTTTGTATGCAACAATAGAAAGAGTCTCAAGCGCTGCTGGACTTAACCTTCGCCTGGTTTTTTCAGATGATAAATAACCAACATATTTTGCATATTCTTCCAAAGTCGCAAAAAGATAGCCGTTTGCAATTTTAACAATTCTGAACGAATTATTTCCTTCGCTGTATTTTTTATTTAATTGTTCAACAACATTTTCAATATCTTTTGCGGTGATTTCTATATCTTCACCATCAATTCCTTTAATAGCGTTAATAATTTCAGCACATTTGAGTGAATCATCCGAAGAGAAAATTAATGCTTCAATTATTGAATTGTAAATCCTGTCCATTCTCAATCCTGTATAAAATAAAATCGTTATAGTTAGTTGATTCTTTAATTCCAACGCTGCTCATTTTAACCAACTCTAATAGAGCAATAAAAGTTATTACTACTCTAATTTTTTCTTTCATATTTTCCACGAGTGTTAAAAAGTGTAATTCAGTTTTATCTTTAAATTGCGAAAAAATAAAATCAATCTGTTCATCAATCGAAATATTTAGTTTACGTATCTGGTGAACCGGTTCCTCTTTGATTTCTTCAATCGCACGTTTAAATGCCTTAGCAAGATCATAAATAGATACATTCTTTAGTAGTATTTCATATTCCGGTGGAGTTTCGCTAACATCCGCATCAAAATTCCCTCTGAATTTTATTTTTCTTTGGTTCGATTCATAAAATGAAAGCTCTTCCGAAACTTCCTTGTATTTTTTATACTCAAGCAGAGCTTGTATAAGTTCTGCGCGGGGATCAATCTCATCGCCCTTCTCATCAATCTCTCTTGGCAGAAGCATTCTGGCTTTAATGTGCACAAGAGTGGAAGCCATCAAAATGAAATCGCCAGCAATTTCTAAATCCAATATTTTTATAAAGTTAACATACTCCAAGTATTCTTTTGTAATATGCGAGATTGGAATATCGTAAATATTCAGTTCATCTCTTTTAATAAAAAATAATAAAAGATCGAGAGGTCCTTCAAATTGTTCCAATTTAATTTTATACACAATCAACCCATCTTCATTTTTTCTCTTACTTCAGCCATTGTATTCTGTGCTTCTGCTCTTCCCTTCTTTTCACCATCCGATAAAATATCCTTTACTTCATTCATATTATCTTCATAATATTTACGCTTGTCAATTATCGGTTCTAAAAAAGAAGATATTTTTGATGCACAATTCATCTTGCAATCGAAACATCCCAACTCGCCCGATCTGCAATCTTTTTCTATTTCAGGAATTTCATCAGGATTAAACTTTTTGTGATAAGAAAACACCAGACAAATTTCGGGATGACCGTGATCACCTTTCCTAATTTTCTGCGGATCAGTAACTGCTTTTTTAAGTTTTGCTTTTACAACTCCCGGTTCATCTGAAAGAAGAATTGTGTTGTTAAGTGATTTACTCATTTTAGCATCACCGTTAAGTCCCGGAAGTCGTGCAAACCTAGTTAACAACGGTTCGGGTTCAGGGAATACTTTCCCGTATTGGTTATTAAATTTTCTTGCTATCTCTCTTGTTATCTCAACGTGTGGAACCTGGTCTTCGCCAACAGGAACAAAATCTCCTTTATAAAGAAGAATATCAGCCGATTGTAAAACCGGGTAACCAAGATGCCCGTAGATTGTATGTTTAATGTGCAAATCTCTAATCTGATCTTTAAGAGTTGGATTTCTTTCCAAACGGTGTACGGTAATAAGCATGCTGAATATCAATTGCAGTTCAGTATGTTCTTTAATTTGCGATTGTCTGAACATAGGGCTTTTGTTTGGATCGAGACCTGCTGCCAGCCAATCAATTAGCATATCAATTGTGTTTTGATAAACATCATCGGTATTTAAATCTGTTGTAAGAACATGATAATCAGCAATAAGATGAAAATTTTGATATTCATCCTGAAGCTTTATCCAATTCTCCAACGCACCAACATAATGCCCGATATGGAGTTTCCCTGTCGGACGCATTCCGCTAAGTATTCTTTTTTTCTGCATAGTTTATAAATTATGAAAGAATTTAATACTAAAAATAACAATTATGGGGATATTTTCCTTCAAAATATCCAATTTCTAAGAAGGTTGAATAGATTTGTCCCCAAATGAGGCTTTAAACTTTTTTCTGTTTTTTGGAATATCGAACATCTACTCATCTCGGAGACGAAGTCTACGGATTAACGAATTTAGAATTTTGAAGTTTTCTAGTTACATCTTATCCCGATTATAATCGGGACGTTAATGGATATTCATCATTCATTTTATTTTAAAAGATACTTGTATAGCCACAAGAACATGATTAGGAAAGATAAAGATAGGGCTTCCATTTCTCATCAATTTTGCCCACAACATTTTTTATAAACATAATATGACTCGGCTTAAAAGGTTTGAATTTCATTATCATATCTGCTTCTTCGGGTGTACTGTCGCCTTTTTTATTATTGCAAACTGTACAGGCACTAATCAAATTATCCCAGGAATCAGTACCGCCACGTGCTTTAGGCACAATGTGATCAATAGTTAAACGAAGGTCGCCCCTTCCACAGTAAGCACATTTGTAAAGATCGCGTCTTAAAATATTTCTACGGGTTAATACAACACGTTTGTAGGGTACACGAACAAATCTGCTTAGTCTTATAACGCTTGGCCAGGGATACTGAATATTAACCGAGCGGACTTTTTTCTTATCATCATTAAGGATTATTTCAGCTTTACCGAGGTAGCAAAGTATTATTGCTTTTCGGATGTTACATACCGTAAGAGGTTCGTAACTCTGATTCAGGATCAGAACCTTTGCATTAAGTCTCCCATTTGTTCGTTTTGCAAGTTCGAATGCTTACTCTCCTCTTATCTGTTTTTTGTGTTGAAAAATAAAATATGCTTTAAAAATAATTCTAACGATCAAAAGCACCAAGCTTATAATTAAGAATGTTATAAACCAAGTATTTGGTACTAATTTAATTATTACAAGAATCAGCAAAATTGAAATGATACTTATAGTACCATAATTGATTATTTTATAATACTTTTTCAAGAATAATTTATCTTAATCAGATATAAAAAATTTTAGCTTATTAAACTAATAATCAATTCAGTTAATTACAATTAAATAAACTTGAAACTCATTTTTCAGACATGCAGGGTGGCAGTTATCTCACAATCAAAAATATCAGTAAAGTATTACAATTATGAGTTAACAATGAATAATTCCAAGGTTTTAATTTGAATCCGTTTTATAAATTATTGCAACACATACAACATAATTTTCAGAATGACTGATTGAAATTTTCAAACTTTTATCATCAGATAAAAACTCTTTTAATTTCCCACACATTGTTACACGAGGCATTCCTGTGGGTTCGTTGAATATTTCAATTTCCTGCCAGCTAAGCTTTTCTTGCCAGCCTGTAACAAGTGCTTTGTAAACTGCTTCCTTTGCGGCAAACCGCGCTGCAAAGTGCTGGTATTTATTTGCCTTGCTCTCGCAGTATTTAATTTCGGTTGGAGTATAAATTTTAGAAAGGAATCGATCACCATTTTTTTTAATGCTGTTTTTTATGCGATCAATCTCGATTATGTCAGTGCCAATACCAATTACCATTTTATATTTATACTACCAAATATTTGCATCAACCTTAACACCATCCTGTTGCAATTGATACAGAATCATTTTTGAAATCTGATTTAATAATTTAAATGTCTCGGTTATCTTTACAACGAGAGAATCGTCGTAAAGTATTTTACCAAGATTATTATTCCCTTCTAAAGTTTGAGCTGTAAGATAATTAAACTGGTTTACCAGGGAGTCTGATTTAATTAATAGTGACTTGAGTTTTGAAATTGAAACGTTGAGGTCTTCTTTGTTTTCATCAATAAATATTTTTGCATCTTCAGAAAATGCCGCAGTATTTTCTACAATAGTTGAAATATTTTCACGGTTTTCACTCAGCATTTCATTTAGTTTATAGGTAAGCCCGTTTAAATTCTTTAATGATGATTTCAGATCAGTTTTAATCTCCTCATCTGTTAAATAACTGTTTACAGCGGTAAGAGAAATTTTAATATCATCAACGATAGTCATTAAATCATTTTTAACCGAGCCGATTGTTTCCATCATTGTTGAAAAATCGGAAAGAAATTCGCCTCTGTGAAGTAAATCTAAATTTAGCTTTTCCTTTGAGATACCGGGTCTTATTTCAATTTTTTTACCACCCATTAAATCAACAGTAGCGAGCCAAAATACAGCATCCTTTCTAAGATCAACACTTTGATCTACGGAAATCTTTACTATTATTATATTTCTGTCTAACAAAATATCCTTTACAAAACCCTTTCTCAGTCCTCTTATTGTTACATCATCATCAAATTCAAGACCGCTTACATTATCGAACATCACATTGATCTCTACATCGCTGGATGTTCTTAGGAAATTTTTTGACCATCCCATTATCCAGATGAATACAATAAGGGATAAGAGTGTGGTGATCCCGACTTTTATTTCTGCTTTTCGTTCATTCCTCATTTTTCAATGCGTATTTAATTAATTTATTTATATGAGAAAGTTCTTCAATATCAATCAAACTGTCTTGGAATGTTTGTTCTAAGTAATTAATCACAGTTTCTGTACGCTTATCAGGTAAATAGTCAGATGATTGAATGCCTGAAACATAAAAGCGCAGCAAAGATTTTAAAGAATCTTTTTCTATAGAATCCTTTACGTATTCAAGTTCAGTGTTCCAGCTATCTTCAATTGCAGTGAGGATAATCTCTTTGCCTGGCTCTAAAAATAACTCATCGAATTTATTCTGTACCAGATATAAAATAACCGCAAGAACTATTGTAAAGATAATTATAAATTTAAGAAAACAACCTTTTTTCAATTCTCAGTTTCTTTTTCAATTAAAACTTTTTTTATCCTTTTACGATGAATTTCTTTCACAGTAAATTTGTATTTATTGAGCTTAAAAGAATAGCCCTCTTTCGGAATAGAACCTGCTCTTTTAAAAACTAATCCACCAATAGTTTCAAAGTCTGTTTCCTCAGTAATAACGTTGCTTCCTATTGCTTCATTAATTTCATCTATTGGAGTTTTACCAAGCACTAGATAACGATCTTCATCAATTTTTTTTATTATATCTTCTTCTTTATCGTATTCATCCCAAATTTCGCCAACAACTTCTTCAATAATATCCTCAAGCGTAATTAAACCTGCTGTTCCACCGTATTCATCAACAACAATTGCGATATGGGTTTTCTTCGATTGAAATTCACGAAGTAAATTATTTATTTTTTTTGTCTTTGGTACGAACATAACTTTTCGTGCAATTGCAGATAGATTTATTGCCTTACGAGGCTTACTATTTTTGATAAACGGGAGAATGTCCTTAGCGTAAAGAATACCAACAATTGTGTCAAGGTCTTCATGATATAGTGGAAATCTGCTGTGCCCGGTTTCGTTTATTGTTGAAACAACATGTTCAAAACTCGCATCAGATTGTATAGCTTTAATATCTACCCGCGGTGTCATAATTTCCGAAGTCAGAATATTTCTGAATGATACAATGCTTTTAATTATTTCATGTTCTTCTTCTTCGAGAGTTCCCTTCTCCTGTACTAGATCCGATAACTCACCAATTTCATCCTTTGTTAAAACTGATTTGAGTTTATGAATATGAGTTTTTGAAGTTATTGCTTTTATAATTTCTGTTAGGGTTTCTGAGACCGGGTAGATCATTACATTTATCCAATAAAGAGGGATTACAGCTGCCTTAGTAAATCCAACAGATTTTTTTGATGCATATACTTTTGGAAGCAATTCGCCAAATATGAGTATCAATAAAGTGAGAGCGATTATCTGGAAAGTAATTGCTAATTCTTCGATAATTCCAAACCGCGGAGCTAACTCAATTGCGAGCGTAACAGCTATAATTGAAACTGCCACATTCACCACTGTGTTTCCAATGAGGATTGTAACTAACAATCTTCGTGGTTGTTCTAGAAGAGAGTTCACATAGTTTAAAATAAGGGGATGACCGCTGAATTGGGAATTTATTTTTCTTTTATCAAGTGAAAATAGCGCTACTTCCGACCCCGAAAAAAAAGCGGATGCACCAAGAAAAAAAATCATAGCAAATAATTTAACGGACCAATCAATATCCAATCAGCATTACGCCTAATTTGTTAAACATAAATTTAGAATGGAAGATCATCATTATTTTCAACCTGCGGTGGTTCCGAAGAATATGATTCCGTTACTTCTGCAGTTCCTGCCGAATCACCGCTTTTGGCTTCAAGTGGAATTAATCTTTCAACAATAACATCGGTTGATGTTCTTTTGTTTCCATCCTTATCGTTATAATCACGCTTAGAAATTCTTCCTTCAATATAAAATTTCTTTCCTTTTTTTAAATTATCTTTATAATAATCGGAAAGATTAAAACCTGTTAAATTGTGCCAGGTAGTTTCATTCTGCCAATTGCCTTCTTTATCCTTAAAACTGCGAGTTGTAGCAATACTAAAGTTTGTAACAGAAAGATTGTTTGTGGTAAATCTTGTTTCGGCATCTCTGCCAAGATTACCAATAAGCATTACTTTGTTTAAAGAAAAAGCCATCGTACGCCTCCCACCAAATTATTAAATAATGATTGATTAAATATGATTGAAATTAGTAAATCTATAACAAATATTCCAATAATAAATATAATTTTCAAAAAAAATATTTAGAGAAGTAATAACTAAAATTACTTATGTTCTTTTATAATCCAGGCATCTTTGAATTTATCATCCTGCCACAGTTCATTTCTTATCTTTTCTGCTTCAATTCTGCTATTAAACAATTCTACTAAACGAACAGTATACAAATTTGAGATACTATTGTATTTAATTTTCAATTCTTTTTTTAGAGTTATTGCACTCTCTTCTGCAAAATCCTCCGCACTTGCTTTAGTTGTAAACGCTCCGATTTGAACAAAGAAATTAAAGTTTAAATCATTCTCTGCCTTATCGATTTGGAAAGAATCTCCGGCGGGTACTTCATCAAAAACATATACACCGTTATCATCACTTTCCTCATCAGTGGCTTGTTTGGATGATGAACAACTAACAGATAATAATAATAGAACACCGAATGTGAAAATCTTTAGAATCATAGTACAAGAATTATAATCAAAATCGGAACTGAATCAAAAAAGATTAGATATAAATTATCAACAGAATATGATGATTTTATGCTTTCTGATGTAGATAAACAAGCATAGATTATTAGTAGTAAAAACCAAAGCTGCAATAAAAAAATAATTTATTCTTTGCATAAAGATTATGTTTTGCAAAGAAAAATAATATCCCGTTATAAAACGAGATATTATCTATAATTATTTGAATTACATATTATCTGTTTGTAACAGGCCAATTACTATCACCTGTTATCATTCTAACCATACTATTATAATAACCTGCGGGATAAATAGGAAAAGTACCAACAGAAATCTTACCTATTGGTATCCCTGGTAGAGTATTTAAATCTACAAGTGGAACATTAGCTTCAAATTTCTGATTTATTACCTTGATCCATTCATTTGCTATAATTCCATAACCTCTTGATGCAGGATGAACCCCATCATAACTGAAAGTTCCACCTGTAATAAAAGATGATGAAAATATACCTATACCATCTACTGGGATTGGGGTTGTAAGTAGAGTTTTTAGGAAAGTATTGATATCTACAACAGTAATGTCTCTGCTGCCAGCTTCTGAAGAAATAATTCCGTTAAAAGTAACCACTGCAACTTTTGCAATATCTATTTCATCTGGATCCAGTACTAATGCATCCGGAAAGGGATTTTGAGGATGAAAACCAAAAGCTTGTGTTGTATCGATACCGCTACTAGGTGGAACCTCGATTCCATTATCAACATAATATTTACCTGTTGGAAATCCGAGTAAAGAGGCATACGTTTGACCAAGTAAAGTAAATAATGTTGTGCCATTTCTTACTGCTGAAGAATCTGCAAATCCTACCTTAAAAGGTAATCCCAGGTTAATACCAGTGCTACTTACATAAATTATGCCTGTGGCTGGAAGTCCAGCTGCAACTTGCTGTGCTGCAACAATTCCCCACGGAACACTACCTGATAATATGGGACCGACAGTTGTAAAGAAAGGTATTGATGAAACGTCCGGAATATTTGCCACAACAATATCTGCACCTGTTGCTGCGAGGCTATCGAGCATTGGTCCATATAAAAGTGTAAAAAACTCTGGTTCTGTTGGTAGAGTTCCTGGAGGAAGTCCAGTTATACCTACATTGGTACCGGAAGTACCACCACTTGCTGCATAACCCAGAACGTCATTGTTCCCGATCCAGGCAGTTATAAACGTAGGCTGTAAGTTTTTGGTCTGATTTATTAAACTATTACCCAAAGCTGCATCTCTTAAAATCAAAGCAAAGAAAGGATTTCCTCTCGCTACGCTTTTTGCCACAAAATCGGTTTCATCTGCCATATCAAATAAAATAGAGCCGGGAATACCAAGATTGTTGTATGGTCTTGGAAGTGCTATATTTAAATTTGATGATGGAACAGGATCAACAGAAGGTTCAGAGATTATTGTCGGAGCAAGATTTAATAACCTTAATCTGCCGCCAATACCGGGATTTTTTATAAGTGGCTGCTCAAATGAAGTTCTCTGAAATTGTTTTGAAAGTATATCTGGAAAACTGTTCTTCTGATCTCTTTCAGATAATGCATTTGATTGAAAGCCTGCTGTAAGACTGTTACCTACAGAAACATACATAGTAAAGTCTGCAGTACCCGGACTAAAAGGCGGCGGCGGAGTTACTACCACATCATCCTCCGAACAGCCCGAAAAGTAAAATACGGGGACAACTAAAGCTATTATTAGATATTTAATGTTTTTATTAAACTTTTTCATAATAAATCCTTTTATTTAATTATTATAACGTTACAGTAATAGAAGCAATTAATTGCCTGCCTACAATTGAACCACCAAATATTTGGTAAGCTTGCCTGTCAAACAAGTTTGTTACCGTCAAACCTACCCTATATCTCTGACTAATTTGATAACCAGCGGAAAGATTAAATAAATGGTATTCCGGTATTCTACCAGCAAATACTCCCGCAGCCCAATCAAAAGATTGTACTGAACGACCTGATAATTCAATATCAAAACCGTTCGGGTTTGTATATCTAATTGAATAACCAAATTTATGTTTAGGATTATTTGGAAGCAGTTTATCACCTTCTTGTTGTTCCTTCACCTCAAAATCAAAATAAGACCAGTTTCCAGATAAGAGGAATTCATCTGTTAAATAATAATTAAAACTAAATTCAAGCCCTCTTTCATTTACCCTGCCCGCATTAGTATAAGAAACAACAATAGCTGTTTCTCCGTCTGGTAAAATTGTTAATCCGGGTAATTGTTCTTTTACTACTTCAGATAATCCTGCAGGTGCACCGTTAAATGGGAATTCGGGATTTACACCTTGAAGTAAATCAGTTATAAAATCATTTACTTTATTGTAATAACCATCAAGAGTAATAAACAATTTGTTATCAAGGAAAATACCTTTATAACCAACTTCATATCCTTCAATTCGTTCAGGCACTAATTCAGTATTTCCCATAGCAAAAATAGATGTTTGCTCACCAGGAGCATTAATTCCTAGTGAACTAAGATCAACTCCTCCTGCTACAACTCTTAAAAAGTACTCTGAAATACTTGGGTATAGAAATGCTTTATTAAAAGAAACCCTTAAGGTGTGATTGGGAAGAAAAGACCAAACAGCTGCAACTCTTGGAGAGAATCTTGCTTCTTCGTAAGTAGTTCTATCAACACGACCCGTAACAACAAATTTTAATTGATTTATTGGTTTATATTCTAACTGTGCATAACCACCTGTAATAGTATAATCTCTGATTCCCACCATCGCTGTTTCCTTCATATCTACGTGACCTATCTTCTGCGATCCTCCCACAATAAATCTTAATTTTTCCTGGAAAAATGAATAATTATACTGTGCTTCTATTTGATACAATGTGGAATTTTCTAGTAATATACCACCTGAAGATAAAGAATAAATAGGATTAGAATCGGGTGTTGTTCTAGCTTGACCCCAGGCTGAAATATATAAATTTTCCGAAGAGTAACTCAGCTTGCCCCAAGGTCTTGATCCCTCTAAAACATTTAATCTTCCTATACCGGTTGTAAGAACATTATTCTCTAATATTGATATACCACCTTCAGCAGTAATTAAAGAGCCATTTGCAAATTGATAGTCCAATCTGGCAGATCCATATTTACGTTTTAAGCTTCCATCTACTATACTTCTTTTTTCTACTGTTGTATCTTCAAATGAAGAAGAAAGTCCTAAATATTCAAAAGGACGAATAACTCTATTTTCATTCCAATTTTTACTTTGCAAATAACCAACATTTATTTTATAACTAAAACCCGCTCCTAATAATCCAGCATTGCGTATATCAATTCTGAACATATCAAGTTCGCCACCGGATAATTTTATTTTAGTACCGAGTGCCTGTTGTGGTGAAAGTGTAGTAATGCTAAGGACACCATTAAAAGCATTTGTTCCGTAAAGAGCTGAGCCAGGACCTCTAACAAATTCCACATTACTCACATCTTCTAATGGAAAAGAAATTGCTCCCCACTCTTGTTGTCCTAAAAATGCAGCACCTAAATCTCTACCATCAATAATGACTAAAACACGCCTGGTAACTGAACTATTGAATCCTCTTGTGTTTAGGTTATAATCATCTACACCACTTTGCACAAGATCAACACCTGGTTGAGATTCTAAAAGTTTTGGAACATCGATTGAGTTGGATTTGAGTTTGATTTCATCCAAACCAATTACAGTTACTGCAGTTGGTGTTTCCGTAATTTTTTCATCTTTTCTGGAAGCAGCGTAAACCGTAACACTACCTAACTCTATCACTTCTACAGATAATTCAACATCTAATTGTACAGTTTGATCGGCTGTTACAACTACATCACTCCTTGTAATTGTTTGATAACTAATAAGAGAAAAAACCAAAGTGTATGTACCGGCAGGAACTTTTGTAATAGTATAGTTTCCGTCAAGGTCGGCAGCAGCACCAATTGTAGTACCGCTTATTAATACATTAACCCGAATCAATGCCTCCCCGGTACTTTCATCTGTAATATGACCATTTATTGTTCCGTTACCCTGTGCAAATAGCTGACAGGATAACAATAATATTATAACAATAGATGAAAGCAGTTGTTTATTAAAAACAACATTAAGGATTTGAAAATTGTATAAAATTCTCATAAATACTCTCCTTTTAATTTTGAGAAATAATTAATTAATTATATAGTAAATAAATAAAAAACTTATTCAATCAAAAATAATTCATCTCCTTTTTCTACAGCGCTGCCCTCGCTTACGAATATTTCTTTTATCTTTCCTGGTGAAGGCGCCTTCAAATCATTTTCCATTTTCATTGCTTCTAAAATTAATATTGAATCACCGGTATCAATTTCATCACCAGCATTTTTCTTAATCTTCAATACCACACCGGGCATTGGTGCCTTAATATTCAGACGATGATTTGATGATGCTTTTGCATCTTCAACAAGCTTTGCTGCGCGTTCCTGTAATTCTGTTCTTGCAATGGAACTAATCTTCTTTCCTTTTACAAGAAGAGAATACTTTTCATCATCAATTTTCTCACTACTAATTTCGTAAAAATTATTGTTAATACGAAGTAAATAAGTACAGTAATTTAAAGATTCTAAACCGTAATCCACAACTTTTCCATCAATCGAAGCTTTTTTTTCATTAATTATATTAACTTTTTTTTTGTTCCCGTCTATTGTTATTACATATTCACTCATACATTTGCTCTTGCCATTTACTGATATTAACGGAATTATTTTTTTTAATTCTATGTGAAGATTGGGATTTTAAAAGTGCGGAAATTAATGCAGCGGCATCGGTTTCATCTTCACTATTTTCAAAAGAAGATTTCTTGTCTCCGCTGAGAAATTCATTTTCAACAAAATTAATATCAAAAGATCCATCGGTAAATACAGGATGTTTTAAAATTAATTCGAGAAACGAAATATTTGAAGTGACTCCTGCAATCTGATATTCACTTAATGCCCGTTTCATCCTGTTTATGGCATTTTCCCGATCGGTTCCCCACGTAATTAATTTAGAGATTAAAGGATCATAATGAATTGATATTTCAGAACCTTCTTCAAATCCTGAATCGAGCCGAACACCAGGACCTGAAGGTTGTTTGTAATGAAATATTTTTCCAACAGAAGGCATAAAATTTTCAGATGCATCCTCTGCATAAATTCGGCATTCCAATGCATGCCCCGAAATTTTGAGATCTTTTTGGTTGATGGTTAATTTGTTTCCCAATGCAATTGAAAATTGTTCCATAACTAAATCTACTCCTGTAATTAATTCTGTAACGGGATGCTCAACCTGCAATCGTGTGTTCATTTCGAGGAAGTAGAAATTTTTATCCTTATCCATAAGAAACTCAATGGTTCCGGCATTAAAATATTTGCAAGCTTTAGCTGCATTTATCGCTTCATTAGTTATCTTCTCTCTTGTTTTTTCATCTACGAATGAAGATGGTGCCTCTTCAATAATTTTTTGATGCCTTCGCTGTATTGAGCATTCTCTTTCAAAGAGATGGATGTAATTTCCTTTTTTATCACCTAATATCTGAACCTCAATATGTTTCGGCTGTTCAATAAATTTTTCGAGATAAACATCATCATTAGCAAAAGATTTTAGCGCAACACGTTTTGTTGTTTCATAAGCTGATTCGAATTCATCATCACTGTGTATTACTTTCATACCCTTACCACCACCGCCCGCAACAGCTTTTAATAATACAGGATAACCAATTTCATTAGAATTTTTTATCCCTTCTTTAACCGAAGATAATGGTTTGGTTGTGCCGGGTACTATGGGAACATTGTTCTTATCCATTAATGTTCTCGCTTCGGTTTTATTTCCCATCATTTTTACAGAGTAAGATGATGGACCGATAAAATTAATTTTTGCTTTTTCACATGCTTCTATAAAATCGGCGTTCTCTGCAAAAAATCCATAGCCCGGATGAATTGCATCTGCACCAATCTTTTTAGCAAGAGCAATTATTTTATCTTTATTCAGATATGATTCCGATGCAACAGATGGACCTATGTAATATGATTCATCTGCAAGTAAGGTATGCTGTGCTGATTTATCTGCATCAGAATAAATCGCTGCAGAGGTTATACCCAAGTCACGGCAGGCACGAATTATTCGTACTGCAATTTCGCCCCTGTTAGCGATTAAAACTTTTTTAAACAATTGAGTCCTTATTTTAGTTCAACTATGGTAATACCCTCTCCGCCGGCTTCAATAGGAGCAAAGTAATAATCTTTAACTTTATCATGTTTTTTCAAAATAGCAATAACGGTTTTCTTCAAAGCGCCGGTTCCTTTTCCATGTAAAATTTCTATTCTTTCCTGTCCCGATGCATAAGAATCATCTAAAAACTTTATAACTTTAAATTCCGTTTCATCAGGTTTTTCTCCGCGAATATCTAAACGGTATTCCCTCGTTTGGATTTTGTAATTATTATAAGATGACCTTTTCTCTTTTGAAGATTTTTCTTTTTCAAGCAAAAGCTCATTAATATTTACTTTCATCTTCATTGTTCCAACCTGTACAACCGCTCTCTTTTTAATTTTATCTATTGAAAATATTTTGCCGGTTGCTGATGTATCCCTCAAACGAACAAAATCACTTATTCTAAAATCTGTTATTTCTTGCTCTAATTCAACATCAGGAACAAAAAGATTTTCATTTTTTTCCTTTATTTCACGTATCAATTCCTTCGATTTTTTTATTACTTCTTTGCTTGCTTGCGTTTCGCGAAGTTCTTTTATCACTTGTTCAATTTTCCTGTTCACACCTTCGAGATATTTTTCACCATCTATTTTCACTTTTTTAAGTATTTCCTTTTTTTCTATTTCCAACTTTTCAAGATTTTTTTTGTAAAGATTAGATAATCCGGTTAAGCGTGTATTCTCTAATTCACTCTCTTTTAATTTCTTTTCCAAAGCAGTTGATTTTGATTCAATTTCAACCAAAAATTCTTCTAATTTATGTTTATCGGTATCAATATTTTGGGCAGCTTCATTAAGCAGTTTGTCATCTATTCCTATTCGCTTTGCAACTTCGAAAGCATAACTTGAACCGGGAATACCAAGTTTGAATTTATAGGTTGGTGTAAGTTTTTCATTATCAAATTCCATTGCTGCATTCACAAACATTTTTTCATCGTGTGCAATAAGCTTTAAACTGCCATGATGTGTGGATGCAAACACCGTTGCTCGGCAATCTCTTAATCTCATTAAAACTGCCGAAGCAAGTGATGCACCTTCGGAAGGATCAGTGCCCGTGCCAATTTCATCTAAAAGTATCAATGAATTTTCATTAGCCTGTTCAAGAATATATTTTATGTTTTTTAAGTGCGAACTGAATGTTGAAAGATCATCTTCAATTGATTGTTCATCGCCGATATCAATTAATATATTCTCGCATAAAGGAAAGTTCGAATCTGGATTAACCGGAATATGAATTCCCGATTGCACAAGCGCAGAAAGCAGACCAATTGTTTTTAGCACTACAGTTTTTCCTCCGGCATTAGGTCCTGTAATAACAACAATATTTTCATCTTCAAGTTTTAGATCTAAAGCAACAGTCCCCTTTCTTCCCAATTTCTTCAGCAAAACAGGATGTCTGCCATCTCTTATTTCAAGATGTTTTCTTCCATTCAATTCAGGAAATGAGCCCATAACCTCCACAGAGTAATGTGCTCTTGCAAAAATGGAGTCTATCTCTGCAATCTCATCTAAAGAAGATTTAAGGTCATCGGCTACACTACCAATCATCTTTGTTAATTCTTTAAGAAGGCGTTCAATTTCTCTTCGCTCGGCAAATGTAAGTGAGATAATATCGTTGTTTAACTCAAGCGTTTGTTCCGGTTCTATATATACAGTGTGCCCTGTTGCCGATTCAGAATGAATAAAACCTTTCAGATGCCTTTTGTGTTCGGCTTTGATTGGAATTACCATTCTTCCGTCCCGAAGAGTAAGATAATCATCCATTACCATCTTCTGCTCATTCAGGTCCTTCATAATTTTATTTATTGACCGAATAAGATCACTCTTTTTTTCTCTTATGCTTTTCCTTATCTCTTTCAGATTTTTGCTTGCATTTTCTTTCACCTCTCCGTTCTCATCAATCACTTTTTGAATATGATGCTCGAAAAGTTTATCAACAAACAACCAATTAGATGACTGTTTAAGTAAAGGTGCTATTTCTGAATTCTCTTTAATAAAATTGTACAGCAATCTTGAACAGGCAGCTAATTTTAATATATCCAATATCTTTTTAACTCTAAGCACCGTCCCCTCAATCTTACTTTTTGCAAGCTCTACGGAAAGATCAGATATGTATTCCAAAGGTGGTGGGAAATTCTCTGCAAGAATGTTTTTTGCTTCAATAATAAGCTTACCCTGCTGAAGCACAGTTTTAATATCAGTAGAAGGTGTGAGTGAGAGAATTCTACTTTTACCGGGTTCGGTTATTGCGTAGTGAGAGATATAAGTGAGTATTTTGGGAAATTCAAGCTTTTCGAGTGTGGAATTATCTATCATCCTGTCGTATCCCGACCAATTAAAAAATCATTAATTATTTTTTTAGGTTCCGGCGTGTAATTGGTTAAAAAGTCAATAGTTGCAGGAATTACTTTATACGTAATATTGTAAAAAGCCGAAGATTCTTTAACTGATTTTCCCGGAATATCAAAAATATTTAAAAGGAGAAAAACAGCACTAAGAAAATAAAGTAGTTGAATAATTCCTACAACACCGCCAACAACCTGGTTTATTAAATTATTCACTTTATCAAACGGATGAATGATCCTTTTTAAAAGAGTGAAAATTAGGATAACTCCAAAGAATATAGCAATTCCGCCTATAATTTGTGCAAGATAAATTTCAATACCGAAAGCATATTCAACCATTTTGCCAAGTTCATCTTTAAACAAAGTTGCTAAAACAATTGCAAGTCCAAACCCGATAAGACCAATTAATTTCCTAACAAATCCATCTTTAAAACCGAGGATAAATCCAACTAAAACGGTAATAATAATCATTAAATCGATTGAGTTCAATTTTCACCCAACACTTTTTCAACTATTTCTTTTATTACCCTCCCGTCAGCTCTACCTTTCATTTCTTTAACTGCGGCACCCATAAGTTTTCCAAAATCTGCTTTTAATTTGGCACCTACTTTTCCAGCTATTTTTATCACTTCTTTTTCAATATCTTTCTCACTCAATTGTTCGGGAAGATAACTCATAATTATTTGTAATTCTGTTTCTTCTGCTTTAGCAAGGTCTTCCCTCCCTCCTTTGTTAAACTGTTCAATCGATTCTTTTCTTTTTTTTGCGGCAGTACTTAACAACTTTATCTCCTCCTCCTCATTCATTTCTTTTCCTGAACCGTTCTTTTCAAATTCTAATATAGATGCCCGGATAGATCTGATGGTTAGCAACTTTACTTTATCACCAGATTTCATCGCATCTTTTAAGTCCTGAATGATTTTATCATTTAGTGTCATCTTATCCTCAATAATGAAAAAAGGCAGGAGGTTAATTGGGAACCATCCTGCCTTTACAAATACATTTAATTTTACAGATTATATTTTAATGTTTGCCGAATAATTAATTCGTAAACAATATGCTTTTCGCAATTCCTGTTGAATATCGGTAACCAAGCCCATCCGTGCGCCCACATCCACTCTTAACGAAACAATAACACTTGGCAGTGCTTGCCTCTTTCCGTACATAATTACCTGAATATCATCAACCTCTACAATGCTGTCGTTAATCTGAATTTTACCCCCTTTACCGACCCAGATATAGGAAACAAGTCTCTTATTTTCAATCTTTTCAAGCGCTTCAGCATCAGGCAATTTGAACTCGACTAATAGTTCCACTTCACGCATAGTTGTGGTTACCATAAAAAATAATAGGAGCATAAAAATAATATCTGGCATAGAAGACGTTGGTATCTCCGTTTTTGAACTTGCTCGTTTTTTTTCAAATTTCATTAGAATTCCTTAGTATTTATTTAACTGCTTCAGGTTCTGCTAATGATATAATAATCGGTATAGCATCTTTTACTTGTTTCTTTATTTCATCACTTAGATCTCTGTATTTCATCCCAAACTTAGAATTAGAATATTCATCTCTTACTTCGAAGAAAGCCATTTTAATTTGATCCAGAGCCGATATGTATGCATGATAAGCTGTTTTTCTGTCAGTTTTCAAAGATACTATCAGTTTCTTTTTCTTAGGCAGCTCAATTTTTGAGATTATTCTTGGCTTAAGAGTACTTTTAATCTGAAATAAGGAAATTGGTTTACCATCTAAAAGTACATCATTATTTTCATTGATAAGTACTGCAGCCATCCTATCTTTTGAAACAGGCGGAGGATCGACATCAGATAATTCTGGTAATGTCATTCCAATTCCCGTATCAACATCAATTACAGTTGCAACAAGAAAGAAGATAAGCAGTAAAAATGCTATATCAGCCATTGAACTGCTGGGGATATTTGCTTCTAACGATCTTTTTTTTCTTAACATAGCTTAAACTTTATAAATTGTTAATTAATTCTGATTAGTTGCGCTTAAGCTTATTTTTTTTGAATTTCATAAAGAGAATCAATCAACTCTACAGATGCTTCTTCCATATCACCAACAAGTCTATCAATAACCGAAATGAGATAGTTATAAAATACCTGGAGTATCATTGCAACAACTAATCCGAAAAGAGTAGTTAATAATGCAACCGAAATTCCGTCGGCAACAACTGCAGGAGAAATTTGTGCAGCTTCTTTTATAGAATCGAATGCTTCAACCATACCTTGTACCGTACCGGTAAAACCAAGCATAGGTGCAATTGTAATGAAAGTGGAAATCCATATCATGTTTCTTTCAAGGAAACCCATTTCAATTCCGCCATAAGCTATGATTGCTTTTTCTGCTGCTTCAAGACCCTCGTCGGCTCTCAATAAACCAGCATAAAAAACAGATGCTACCGGACCTCTTGTGTTAGCACAAAGTTCTTTAGCACTTTCAATTCCGCCTTCATCAAGGGCTCTTTTAACATTAACGATGAATTTTTTAGTGTTTGTTTTTGATCTTGAAAGTGTCCAAAGTCGTTCAAAACTAAAAGCTAAACCTAAAGCCAAGCTGGCTAGAATAGGATACATAAAGCCACCGCCAGCTTCAAATTTTGTAGTTAACCAGTTCAAAGCACCGCCGCCGTCATTTGTTGCCTGGGCGATAACATTATACAGAGATGCGTAAACGCCTGTAAAGTCCATAGACTATTACCTCCAAATAATTAAATAATGATTGTATGGGAAGTAAATTACTCCAATAATTTTATTAAAAAAGCAGAACTACATTAAACATTTCATATTTGAAAGTCAAATTATTACTTTGATAAATTTTTTAGGAGAAATTGAAGAATTATTTGTAAACTATAACGGAAATCTATTTTTTAACCTGATAATGTTTCCGGTTACAAAATTATAATTATTAAACAATGAATGTATTAACTCGCCAATTTCTTCGGGCTTCATCCAATTTTCAAAATCAGCATCCTTCATCCATCCCCTGTTAGCGGGTGTATCTATTATATAAGGTGCTATTGCATTTACAGAAAGATTTATCTCATTACCTTCTTCCGCCAAAGAATTAACAAGGTGTATCATAGCACCTTTTGATGCTCCGTAAGCAGCTTTTGCACTTTCAGGAAATAGACCAGTATAAGCTGCAGTAAAACAGATTGAGCCGGAATGTGAATCTTTAACAAGCAACGCAAAATATTTTGCGATAAGAAATGAAGTTGTAAGATTCATATTTATCATTTTCTCAAATTCATCTATATCAGTTTCCCAAACTTTTTTACCGCCGGCGAATCCTCCTACTGTGCTGAATAAAAAGAATGCTGTATCTTTGGAAGATTTTATGTGAGAAAATGCTCCCTTAATATTTTCCTCATTTGATAGATCTTCAATTTTTATTTGAACTATTGTGGGATCTGTATTTTCTTTTTTAAGATGAAAATCGAATAAATATATTTTATCGTAATCTTTGGTTTTTAATATAGGTGTTACACCTTTTCCCAATGCTCCATTTGAACCGAATATTAGTAATTCTTTTCTCATCAGTTATTCCTTATTGATTAAAAACTTTGCTGTAACCGGAAAGTGATCGCTGTATCCTCCAAGGTATCGCCTTCCGCCGTATGTCGGAAATGCTGTGCCTTTATATTTTCCGGATTGAGTGACAATAAAATGAGGTTTATAAATATTAAATGAATTACAGATATAATAAAAATCCGGATTGGTAATCAAATCACCCGAGATTATAATTTGATCAAGCATATTCCAATCACCGCGATATTTATATGTACCGAGTCCATCTTCATAAGCTTGATATGAAGTGTTGAATAACTCACTTTTTGTTTTAAATAAATATTCTATTTTTATTGAATCACATTTAAACGGATTTGCATTTAGTGTCTCAAGTATTGAAATGTTCGTCGGTTCATCATTAAAATCTCCGATGACAATTATTTTCGCATTCGGATTTACGGTAAAAATTTCATCAACCGATTTACGTAAAGTGGAAGCAGCAGTGATCCTGTTCGGCTCACTCAACTCTCTCCCCCGGCTGCGCGAAGGCCAATGATTAATATATACAGATAATGTATCAACAGATTTATAAATCAACTTAACATTTACAATCGGGCGGGTTGGCCAATTATCTTTAAGATGCACTATATCACCTTTAACTGAAAGTAATTCGAATATATTGGAATTGTAAATTAAACCGTTGTCAATCCCCCGCTTATCTGGCGATTCAACATAAGCTATTTTATAATTCATATCGTCTAAATACCTTGTTATTAAACTATCAAGCATTGATTGATGTTCAACTTCGCATACGCCTAATATATCAGGTCCGTTAGAATTATTCATTGATCGGATTACTCTTGCAAGATGATTTAGTTTAATATCCAATCTTTCATTGGTCCATTCCTTATCACCGTCCGGTAAAAATTGTTCATCGTTTTTTTCGGTATCATCAATCGTATCAAAAAGATTTTCCAAATTCCAGAAAGCAATAAAAAGAGTATCATCTTTACTTTGTGCAAAAGAAAGAGAGGAAAGAAAAATTAAATTGATAAGCAGGATTAAGTATAATTTTTTCATACCATATTATTTTAATAAATAGATGTGCAAATTTATAAAAGTTGAATTGATAAAAAAATTTGTGCCAGAATTTTACTACACTATAAAAACTAAAATATTAAAAGTTCAACCACGAATTGTATAAATGTATCCTGCAAATAATCCCTTTTCCCTTCGATACCTTGGGCATTGCATTATTGTTAATGTTTTCCTTTATGCTCTGATTTGCTCCCTCCTTTAGGGCGTAGGATATGTATTCCAAATATTATTTTTGGCTTTAGCCATAACTTGTATAATAGATTCATAAACTAAAACAAGTTGAGGTTAAAACCTCATCATTCTTTTATTCTTCTGTCTCCCACGTCTTGAAAGACGTGGCAACTCATATTAGTTGAATAATTTTTTCCAATATTAACATTTTTCGATATGTTTATAAAATAAAAAAATTATAGCTGGCTGGATAGATTGGATCGAAGAAAGTATTAAATGTCCTTTCTGCGGAGAGGAATTTATTGCGCTTTTCTGTGAAGATGGTGATCCAAACAGAATTCCAATTATTATGGCAGGATTGGCAAGTGAAAAAGCAGTTTGCCTGCGTGGAGTTTTGAAGTTAGAGAACAGGCCTTCTGAAGGGTGATATAATTTTGATTGATATAATCAATCTTTAAAATCTCAATCAGTTTAATAATCTTCATTTAATTTTAATCTCTGAAGAATGAAAATATTATAATAATAATTATCATAACTGATAAGAAAATGTTCTGAATAGTAGAATTATCTAAGAAGAACTATTTTATGCTTAAGAATCTCCCTATCGGTCTGCAGCATAATTATATAAATTCCACTCGAAAGAGATTGTCCATCAAGCGAAAAGTTGTATTCTCCCTCATCCAATAATCCTGAATATAATGTTGTTACCTTTTCGCCAATACTGTTATAAATATGCAATCTTACAAATGACTTATAATTGATTGCAATAACAACAGTAGTTTGAGGATTAAAAGGATTGGGATAAGATGATAAGTATTCTTCACCTGACCGGTCATGCTCATATAGAATTCTAACTGTACCGTTATATTCAAAAGTACCGTCATTATCTATCTGCTTAATGCGATATATATAGTTCCCATACTGAATCGGTTTATCTTCATATAAATAATTATGTGGCGAATTACTATTTCCCGCACCTTCTATAAATCCGATAGTCTCGTAAAAAGAATCTCCTTCAAAAGTTCTTTGTACCTCCCAGCCAAAATTATTTACTTCAGTGGCTGTTACCCAATTTAGTAAAACCTTTCCATCAGAAATTGTACCTGTAAAACTAACTAATTCTACAGGTGTTGGGCTGGCAATTGCATCTTCAATAATTATCCTACCGTAACCATTCTCATAATCGTATGTTCCACCGTTGGAACCACTTCCCCTGGAAAGTAATCGTGCCTCATCAATACTGATACCCAAATAATCCGATATGAAAGTAACCTGACCAGCAATATAGCCATTTGCAAAACTCGAAAGATTTCCGGTGGAAATTGGATCAATGGAGTAGAAATCAATTTGATATCCGGTAACGTTTGAAGTAATGCCCGCGCCTGTAACGATTATAGGGCAGTCCTGTAAATTTCCTGTATATGTTTCAATATGACTATTACTACCCGACGGCATTATTAATTTAACAGTTGGATGCTGATTTGCCAAAGATATGTAAGAGCTCAATCCTGTGGTTGATCGGATGATAATGTCATAATTGTTATTTTCAGCGTAAGTAAAGGAAGAGGATACCGCATTATCGTAAAATAGGTCAACATTCCCACTGAACGACGATGAATTATAACTGGAATATCCATATAAAAAAGATTGTTTTACGTCTAAATCGTGCTGCCCGCCAAAACCGGAAATAAGAACGTTATGATTTGAACTTTGCTGTTGAGAATAAATTGGATTAGCTATACTTAAGCAAGTTAATACTAATATCCAGAATAATTTTTTATAGTTCCGATAAATATTCATTTAAAAATAAATATCCCTCATTGAGTAATCCGATTACAGATTATTCATTTTTTATAAAAGCATTTTAAAAAAATGCCGTGATAATTATGTTAAAAAACAGTTTAAGTTTGTGTTACGATCAACAAATAAATAGCATCTAAATTATTGAATACAACGTAAGTTGTGTTGGAACGTTGGTATTAATTAGACAACTGCAATTTTTTACTTGTTCATTGAACCATTTTAAATCAACAGAATTAATTTCAGCGGAACGACGCAACCAATTTAATTCGGCATCAATTATTGATTTACCTGAGCAAGTAAGCTTTAGTCCATCTGCTATAAAGGATTTCGCAACTGCATAGCTGTTAAACTTTATCGGCTCTTCGCAAAGGCATGCGTTGTGTAAAAGAGTGTTTAATATCTCTTCACAAAACGAAGATGAAAATCCTAATCTTTTTCCTGCTTGTAAGATAATTGTTTTTTGTATTTTTGAGATGTGATTGTTTTTCCTGGCAAGTATCAGTAGTCCTCTCAGATAACTGCTTTTATCAATTACAGCTATGTTCATAGATCACCTCAATTAAAAAATAACGCCCTAACTCTATATCAATATCATTTTATAATTCAACTGATATTGCAGGAATAAAAGCAAATATTGATAAATGGAATTTTATTGCGTTGAAAGAAATAGTTCTTCACATAAAACGTTGCTTATTGCAATCGAAAACCAGTTTTGTTTACGGAGTTCTTCGAGAAATAGTTCTTCTAATTTTAATGAATTTTTATGGAAACTAAAAGTAGAAATTCTATACACATTAACCTCGCTTTAGTGAACAATAAGAATACTTGGCTAATCCTGTGCCAAAAAGAACTGTTTTTATGCACTGTTTGAATATTAACTTTGAATTTGTGTAAAAAATGATTAATACTAGTTAAAAAATGATTTTTGTTAAGATTTTTACAGCATTTAAAACGAACTGTTCTGATAAAAATAAGTCCCAATATTAGAAAAAATTACAGGATGTTTAATTTTAGAACATCCATTAATTACCGGGTTTTTGTATTTCAAGTTTCTCCATCCGATTAAGTAAAGCGGTAGGCTGCAATCCAAGCTTCAACGATGCTACCATTTCACCTTTAATTATCCAATTACATTCTTTAAGTACTAGTTAATCTCCCGCCACTATACTGCATGAAAAGATAATTAAACGAATTCCAAAAATGAGTTATTAATTTTGTTAACGAAATATTGAATAAAACTTATCTCAAACCTTTCATATAATAAACCATTTTTATTATTTTAAGGAAAAGAGTTAATCAACATTAAATCACAATAATCTTGAGGAGATGAAATGGTTTCAATAGTTTCTCTTTGGCTGCCTATACTACTATCTGCAGTTGCGGTTTTTTTAATAAGTTCAATTATTCATATGGTACTCCAGTATCACAAGAATGATTTTGTAAAACTTCCATCCGAAGAGCCGGTAATGGATGATTTGAGAAAAGCAAACATCCCACCAGGCGATTATCACTTTCCTCGTGCAAAGGATATGAAGGATATGAATTCACCTGAGTTTGTTGAGAAAATGAAGAAGGGACCTGTTGGTTTTATGACAATAATGGAGAGTGGTTCGCCAAATATGGGTAAACAACTCTTTCTCTGGTTCATTTATAGTATTATAGTTGGAATTTTTGCCGCTTACATTTCCGGTAATGCATTAGCTCCCGGAGCACATTATCTTGCAGTATTCCGTTTTGCCGGAACTACTGCATTTGTAGGTTACAGCCTGGCTTTAATGCAAAATAGCATATGGTATAAACGAAATTGGGGCGCTACACTCAAATCTATGTTTGATGGATTGATTTACGCTTTATTCACAGCAGGAATATTCGGCTGGTTGTGGCCTGTTTAATTTAAAATTGGATTTCCGGCTGTCGCTACTAGTGTGGCAGCTGGGTTATTTTTTCCTTCTGACATCTATTTATTTTATCTTTATACAAGAAATTTACCTTGTTAAAATTTACGGATCCAAATTGCAAAAACAATTATCTAACTGGAGTCCTCCAAATGATTGGCTAAAAATTAAAACCATTGATGCACACACTGCAGGTGAGCCGTTAAGAATAATCCTCTCAGGATTGCCTGAAGTAAAAGGTAAAACCATCCTCGCAAAAAGAAAATATATGAAGGAGAATTTGGACCACTTAAGAACAACATTAATGTTTGAACCACGGGGACATGCTGACATGTATGGCGCAATAATTACTGAGCCGGCAAACGAAGGTTCGGATTTTGGTGTTTTGTTTCTGCAGAACGAAGGTTACAGCACAATGTGCGGGCACGGGATCATTGCGCTTACCAAAGTTGTTGTTCAAACCAGAATGATTGAACCCATGGAACCAATCACTCAAATTAAAATTGATACACCTGCAGGATTAGTAACTTCATTTGCAAAAGTAAATAACGGAAAGGTTGAATCGGTTTACTTTCATAATGTTCCATCTTTTGTTTTTACATCGAATCAGCAAATTGAAGTTTCAGGAATCGGAAAAATTAAATATGATATTGCTTTCGGTGGTGCGTTTTACGCCTTTGTGAATGCAGATGAATTAGGAATCGGAATGAAAAAACAAAATTATAGGGAGTTGATTGAAAAAGGAATGGCAATTAAAAAAACTGTTATGAAAAGCTATCCCATTAAACATCCTTTTGAGGAAGACTTAAACTTTCTCTATGGTACTATCTTTTACGGGGAATCTCACAGTAAAGAAGCAGACAGCAGGAACGTTTGTATATTTGCAGAAGGCGAAGTTGACCGTAGTCCCACTGGAACTGGTATAAGTGCAAGAATGGCTTTGCATTATGCGAAAGGAGAAATAAAAATAAATCAACAAATGGTTATTGAAAGCATCATCGGTACAAAGTTTACTGGAAGTGTACATCAAATAACTAAGTTTGGGAAATATGATGCGGTGATACCACAGGTTGCAGGTAATGCATACATAACAGGCAGGCACGAATTTCTAATTGATCCGGAAGATCCACTCAAAGAAGGATTTATACTCCGATAGATATGACAAACAATCTTCCCTTCATATCCGATGAACAAGTTAAAAAGCTACTTCCGATGAATGAAGCAATTGAGTTGATGAAAAATGCTTTTATTCAAATCACTAATAAATCGGTAACAATCCCCCAAAGAATAAATCTCGATATGCCAGAAGTTAATGCTGATTCACTTATTATGCCTGTGTATTCGGTTGATGAAAAAAAATACGGAGTTAAAGTTGTTTCATTAAATCGGGATAATCCTTCAATAAATCTTCCATTCATTCACGCATTGATGATTTTGTTCGATGCAGAAAACGGAAAACCACTTGCTATACTTGATGCGGAAAACCTTACTGCTATCAGAACAGGTGCAGCTTCCGGTCTTGCAACACAATTGCTTTCAAATGCAAATTCAACCGTTGCAGCAATATTCGGAGCGGGAATTCAGGCAAGGTATCAGCTTCGTGCAATTTGTGAAGTAAGAAATTTAAAAACAGTTTTATTATTCGATAAAAGCCTATCAAAAGTAGAATTGTTTAAGGATGAAATGGAACGTGAGATTAATATAAGCATAGAAATTTGCAGGGATGAGAATGTGCTAAAGAATGCACAAATTATCTGCACTGCAACAACTTCGTCTGTTCCTATATTTGATGATAAATTTATTTCAGATGGCACACACATAAATGCAATTGGTTCATACCAGCCGGGTAATCGTGAAATTCCTTCTGCTACAATAACTCGTTCAATAATATTTGCTGATAGCAAAGACGCGTGCCTAAAAGAAGCAGGCGATCTGATCATACCAAAAAATGAAGGGATGGAATTCGAAGTAAGTGAGATCGGTGAAGTTTTACAAAATAAAAAATCCGGAAGATCATCTGAAGAAGAGTTAACTTTGTTCAAATCAGTTGGTAATGCTGCGCAGGATTTAATCTGCGCAATTCATATCTTTGAGAAGTATAAATTTTGACGGATACAAATGTCATCCTTCCACAGGAATAGGATGACAATAAATAGAAAGTCTTTGTCGCACTGAGCTTGCCTGTAAGCCATTGGCGGATCTAAGTTTGACTTCAATAAAATATATATTACAATATGCTGATTAAAGAAAAAATAGAACAAGCCAAATTATTACTGAAAGAATTTGATATTGATTGCTGGATAACTTTTGTTCGTGAGAGTCAGATAAATGGGGATCCGACTTTGGCATTCCTCTCCCCTGCCGATGTTACTTGGCATTCGGCTTTCATCTTTTCAATAGATGGTAAAGCTCATGCAATTGTTGGTAAGTATGATCAGAAAACAATTGAAGAAACAGGTGCTTATGATGAAGTAGTTGGATTCGTGGAAGGGATAAAAGAACCTTTTCAATCCTATATGAAAAAATTGAATCCAAAAAACATCGCACTTAATTATTCGGAAGGGAGTGAGATTGCTGATGGAATTACGTACGGAATGTATTTAACACTATTTAATCTTCTTGATGAACTAGGAATGTCTGATAGAATAATTTCTGCAGAAAGAGTTGTATCTGCACTGAGAGAAAGAAAATCACAAACAGAAATTAATTATATAAAAGAAGCAATAATAATTACTGAAGAAATATTTAATGAAGTAACGAAATTCATCAAACCAGGAAAAACTGAAAAAGAAATTGCAGGATTTGTGAAATCCGAAGTTGAAAAACGAAATCTGGAATTTGCCTGGGAACCTTCGGTTTG
>JADFLR010000012.1 GCA_022564295.1 Bacteroidota bacterium
ACCGCTTACCATTTAAATTATAATCTATTATAATCTAACGAGTACGCTTACCAGCTTTAATATCTTTACAAGCTTTGCAAAGCTTTCTTCCACTTGTCCCCTTCTTCCTTTTCTTAACACCTTTTCCTGATGAACACGAACCATAAATGTGATAGACTTTACTATCTGCCGAATGAAATGGTGATATTTGTTTTGCCATAATAGGTTCTCCTAGAATTGTTTATTAATAGTTAAAATATATCTGTGATATATTAAGATTAACTTAACTATTTTATCTGAATATTAAAACGGTTCTTGAAGTTATACTACCAATAAAAAAACTGACTATGTTATAAAGAAGTGGGAGGGGAAGTTGAATAATAGTGGGAGATGGTAAATGTGTTTGAATACATTTGTAATAACATACTTTACTGTTTAATTTGCAAATTAGACGCATTGTGTTTATTGAGACGTTAGCACAAATTAAAGGCATCAAATGAGAAAATTATTTATCATATTGAGTTGTACAATACTATTTTTAACAGGTTGCACCACCCCTAAACAAGAAAAATCTGCATTAAAATATGTTGATGAGCCGCATTCATATGCACAACCAAACGAAGCCGTAATTACGCATTTAGATTTGGATATTGTGGTAGATTTTGATCGGGAAATCATTAACGGAAAAGCAACCTATAAAATTGAAAACAACAATTCGTTACAAATAATTTTAGATTCAAAATTTTTAAAAATTGAAAAAGTTTATGCAGATGGAAATGAAACTGAATTTTTACTCGGAGATTTTGACGAACAACTTGGACAACCGTTAAAAATTAATATAGGAAAAGAGACAAAAAACATAACAGTTTACTATAGCACAACTGATAAAACAGAAGCATTACAATGGTTAAGCCCACAACAAACAGCAGATAAAACACATCCATTTTTATTCACCCAGGGTGAAGCAATATTAACCAGAACCTGGATTCCAATTCAAGACAGCCCTCAAATTAAGCTTACTTATAATGCAACGGTTAAAGTTCCGTCAGAATTGATGGCTGTTATGAGTGCTGAAAATCCGAAGAAAAAAAATTACAATGGAGAATATCATTTTAAAATGCAGCAACCAATATCTCCATATTTAATTGCTCTGGCAGTAGGTGACATTGAGTATAAAGCCATCAGTAACAGAACCGGGATTTATGCCGAAAAATCAATGGTTGACAAGGTACATTATGAGTTTTCAGATATGGAAAAAATGGTTTCATCAGCCGAAAAATTATACGGAAAATACGTCTGGGAACAATTTGATGTGATTGTATTACCTCCAAGTTTTCCTTTTGGTGGAATGGAGAACCCTCGATTAACATTTGCAACGCCAACAGTTATTGCAGGAGATAAAAGTTTGACTTCACTTGTCGCGCATGAATTAGCACACTCTTGGTCAGGAAATTTAGTAACAAACGCAACCTGGGACGATTTTTGGCTCAATGAAGGATTTACTGTTTATTTTGGAATACGTATTATGGAAGCGTTGTATGGCAAAGATAGAGCGGATATGTTGGCGCTTATTGATAGACAAGATTTGGATGAAGAATTGGAGAGATTCAAAGATACTCCTGATGAAACAAAATTAAAACTCAATTTAAAAGGACGCAATCCAGATGATGGAATGAATAGTATTGCGTATAACAAAGGATATCTGTTTTTGAGAACTTTAGAAGAAACTGTTGGGCGTGAAAAGTTTGACGAATTCTTAAAAAAATATTTTCAGAAACATGCATTTTCAACAATGACTACCGAAAAATTTGTTGCATATTTAAGCGAGAATTTGTTAGAAAAAAACCAAATTACATTTAATACTGATGAGTGGATTTACACAGCAGGAGTTCCGGGTAATCAGGCAATTATTAAGTCAGATAAATTTGACAACGTGGAAAAAGAACTCAAACAATTCATAGAAAGTAATGCAGTAACAACGGATGTTACCAGGAATTGGACAACACAAGAATGGGTGCATTTCGTTCGTAATTTCCCAAGTGATATGGAGCAAAAACATTTAGCGATGTTTGATAAAGCATTTGACTTAACCAATTCAACCAATTCTTACATTGCGATGGTTTGGTACGAACAAGCTGTAAATTACGATTATCATGGAAATAATGTGGATGCTAAGATTGAAAACTTCTTGATTAATGTTGGACGCCGTTGGTACGTTTCAACGATTTATAAAGCATATAAAAGAAGCGATAAAGTAAAAGAAGCATTAATTATTTATAATAAAGCACGTCCAAATTATCATTCAGTTACAGCAAATACAATCGATGATTTGTTAGGTTTTCAGAAGTGAGAATTAAAACAACGGTTTATTCAGAATGTCGAACACACAAACAAATGAAATACTTATTATATTTTTCTAAACAGAAAACCATTTCGGCTTAAGAAGAGATGTCTATAAATATTGATAGATGGAAATAGAAGCAATAGAAAAATGACTATAACAAAAAAATAAACTGCATTCCGCCAGAGGCGGACACGGTAAAACGCAGTTTATTCAAGTGGCAACAAGCAGATAGAACATATTATGAAAAATTGGATAGAACACCCAATGAACATAGATGGAGAAATAATCAACCTAACTTCTTTAGAAAAAGATCACATTATTGAACTGGAAAAATTAGCCAAAGACAAAAGAATTTGGGAACACTATACAATGGATGGAACCAACTCTGAAAAACTTATTTCGGCTTTTAGTGAGGCAATAATGGAGCGAGAAAATGGAACTCAATTTCCTTTTGTGATTTTTCACAAACTTGAGAATAGAATTATTGGGAGTACGAGATTATTAGATATACAAGAAAAACATCTCAAATTAGAAATTGGCTGGACCTGGTTAGATCCTAACTTTTGGGGAACAGCTGTAAATTTGGAATGTAAATTATTATTGTTAACATTTTGTTTTGAAACATTAAAAACAACTCGAGTTCAATTTAAAACAGATGAAAGAAATTTGCGTTCAAGAAGGGCAATTAAAAAAATTGGTGGCCAGTTTGAAGGCATATTACGACATGATATGTTAAGAGATAATGGAACAAATAGAAATTCTGCTTCATACAGTATTATTGACAAAGAATGGGTATATACCAAGCAAATAATTATTGAACAATTTGAAAATAAGAAAAAGCCAGCTGCTAACAACGTGTGAAACCAACTTAAAACAGGTTTTTACACAAGACCGTTGGCGGAAATAATAATTAACCAAATAAAACATTATGAAAGAACTTAAGGAAGAAACTTCAACTCAGAAATTATATTGGGATAGTGAAAACGAGATTGTGTGGGGCGAACTGTTTGCTGATATAAAAACAAAAAAGCTTGCTAAAGAGAATATTGATGCACAGGAGAGAATTCGTGATAGCATGAATAAAGAGAAAACTCGTGTTATTATAGATATGACCGCAGTATTTGAGATATCAAAAGAGGCGAGAGATTACTTCGCTAATGAAAGAACAGCTTCCATTCAACGTGCAACAGCATTACTGATCGGCTCGGTAGTAAGTAGAACAATCGGAAACTTCTTCCTGGGCCTGAACAAACCTATTACTCCTACCAAATTGTTTACAGATCCACAGGAAGCGATTAAATGGTTACGTACGTTCAGCGATGAGTGAGCCGCAATTTGATGAACGATTGGATGCCGTGCTGTCGATGCTGAAAAGCATCGCTTCTCTGGACTTTACCAGGAAGCTAAAACTAAGCAGTAAAGCAGACAAGATTGATGCTGTTGCTGCCGGCCTGAATATGCTGAGCGAAGAGTTGAAATCGAATGTGATCAAAAGGACAGAGCTGGAAGAAATTAACAAAAATCTTGAGAGATTTGCCTCCATCGCAGCACACGATATGAAATCCCCATTGAGCGCATTAGTATCATTAACCAACTTGCTTGAAGATGAACTGCAAGACCATCCCAACAAGCAAGTTGTGGAGTATCTCGATATGTTGAGAGTAACAAACAACAAAATGAACAAACTGATCATGGGCATTCTTGAGTACTCTAAAACTACATTAACTGTAAGGCAGATGCTGAAGATTGACCTTGGCAAGTTGTTCCATAAAGCGGCAGCCCTATATAGCACAAATGAATGGGTTGTAATAAGCATTGGAGAGGGAATGCCCGTGGTTCAGCATTCTGAAACCGCGCTTACACAAATCATCAATAACCTGTTAGACAATGCTGTCAAATACAACGACAAGGAAATCTGCCAAATAGAAATACAATGCACTGACCAGGGCGATCAATACGTAATTTCCATTGCAGATAACGGTCCGGGAATACTTCCGGATGATCGTGAAAAGATATTTGACTTGTTTGAGAACCTTAAGACAGAAAGAGAAAACAGCATAGGAATTGGATTAGCAACCGTAAAGAAGATTGTAACTGATACCAACGGTCGAATATGGGTTGAGCCATCAGAAAATCAGGGCGCAAAGTTCGTGTTTACAATAAAGAAAGAAGATTAAACTACCGGCAACAACCCCCACCCTTCATTTTGGGGGTGTATGGGGGTCAATCAGGTTGAAAAAATCTAATAAAAAACCCCTGCTTAATAACATTGGCAGGGGTTGGGGAAACAACAATAAGTTGTTGAACTTACTTCATCAACATCATCTTCTTAGTCTCAACAAAATTTCCTGCTTGTAACCTGTAGAAGTAGATTCCACTTGGTAAAGTTGTTGCATTGAACTCAATTTCATAACTACCCGCAGGTATTTCTTCATTAATGAGAGCTACAATCTCATTTCCCAATACATCATAAACTTTCAGAGTAACAAAACTTAATTCTGGAATTGAATATTTTATTGTAGTAGCTGGATTGAAAGGATTGGGGTAGTTCTGAATCAACTATACTACAAGAATGAAATAAAACAAAGAAGATTAACAACAATATGGATTTTATATTTTCTCCATTCACCTTATTTCTGATCTTCTTGACTGCCTAACGCTAATCATAACCTGCGCAGGGCTTGAACGCAATGAACTTCAATATTTAATCATTACTTCAAAGAATGCTTTGAACGTTCAATTTTCGCTGTGCCCCTGCGTCTGGTTAATGATTTTGTTAGGCCAAAATACTAACTACTATAAAATCAATTGATTAAATATTGAATTACTACTCTTCTTCTTGCACGGGCATGCTACTATTAAATATGTCTCGGTGCATCTTCCATTGACCATTTTCTTTTTTCCAAATAATGATATATTTTCCCTTGTCAAGAACCTGTCCTCCCTCTCCTTTGAGCGTATACTTTGAAATTTCAATAGCTGTATTACCGTGACCATCCATTTCAATAATCTCAAGATTAGCCTCTTTGATTCCCATATCTATTAAAGTCTGCCAAAACGTTTGAATTGCTTCCTTACCTGTTACAAATTCACTGTTAGGGGGCAATACTTGTCCGTTTTCTGTGTATAGAGCTGCCAAAGCAGCAGCGTCACCCTGACTAAAGGCTGTCATGAAATTTTCATTTGCAGAAGCAATTTCATTACGGACTTTTAAATTATCTTCCTCTCTAGGAGCACAATTAATTAAAAGTAACAGCATAATCAGGATAATTGTAATTGAATAAATATGATTAAAACGCATAGTTCTTTCCTCCTATTTTTGTGTTTACAATACCATAATAATAAAAAATAATTAAATAGTAAACCTTTTACTTTAGCAACACAACAATTGGCAAAGAATAAATTTATAAAAAATTAATTGAGATTGTCTGCGCCCTTCACACCCACAAAGCCGACGTCCCTTTTGTGTCCCCTACCCCCTTGAATTTGGTTGAAAATTCTCATCAACTTTCAGGTTAAAAATCTCTATCAAGTCCCTTCATCTCTTTTTCTGTTTTCATCCTTGTCCTCCAATTTCAGAATGTTCTGCATTATAATCATCTTCATCATATTCTTCTAATAGTTTTTCTGCTTTCTCCCGCCAGATTTTTGCAAATGCATCCAGAAATTTTTCTTTATCTTCCATTCTGATAATAATATCACAAGTTTTTTTGCCTATATCATATTCCGTGTGACAAAAATATTCTTCTTGATATAATTCATCTAAATCTACTCGAAATTTTTTATTCATCTTAAAAATCCTATATACTTTTTATTTGATGTTAAACGTTGCTCCTATTGAAGCTCAATCCATACTTATGAGATTTAATTTGAACATTTACTTACAAATTATCAAGACATATAATAATATGTGGATATATGGGAATATCAAAAAAAATTTATCACTATAACCTTTTTAAAATTAATGACTTACAAGGACGTGACAAATTGTCTGTTGACTTTGCCAATAAAATTGTTTTATTAGTATGAAGATTCAATAAGGTAAGACTAAATAATGAAATTTATTTCGGGAAAGCCTGAGAGGTCTAATGGGAACTTACTTTCCTTGAATCTACCTCTTGGGCTTTTTCGTTAATGAGTTCTTAAAAATCTTTTTTGAAATCATTGAGTAGGATTGATTACAATTTTGATTACTCAATTCTGATTTTCAAGTAATCAATTAGTAATCAATTCAATTTTTGATTAGTCATTGCAAGGAAATTCTTAACTCTTACAGAAATAAGAAATCCTTCAAATTCTTTACGAATTCAAAGGATTTTCAGTCATTTCAGCGGAGAGTCAGGGATTCGAACCCCGGAAGGACTTGCATCCTTAACGGTTTTCAAGACCGCCGCATTCAACCACTCTGCCAACTCTCCGAATTTTATCAGTCCATTTATTATCATTTATTTGGGCTACAAATATATGAATACTTATATTTTCAACAAAGAGATTTACTTTTATCCACATTTTAGTTTGGCAAAATGGAAAACTTAACTGAGTTTAAAAAATTCATGTATTATTTAGCAAACATAAGCGCTAAGATTATCAAACCGTATTTTAGAACAAGAATGAACATCGAGTATAAAGGAGATAAATCTCCTGTAACTATTGCTGATAAAAATGCAGAGGAAGCTATGCGTAGAGCTATCATAGAAGAATACCCTGGACACGGAATAGTTGGTGAAGAGTTTGGGAGCTATAAGGAGGATGCAGAATATAAATGGGTATTAGATCCGATTGATGGAACAAAAAGTTTTATTTGCGGGGTATTGAGTTTCGGTACTTTAATCGCTTTGTTAAAAAATGATGAACCTATTTTGGGAGTAATTAACCAACCAATCCTAAATGAATTTTTAATAGGTGATAATAAAACCACTTTTATAAATAATAAACCTGCGTCAGTAAGAAATTGCAAGGACATTTCAGATGTGGTTTTATTAACTACTGATCATAATAACATTGAAGAATATCAAAATCTTGAAAATTTTGAAAAGCTAATAAGAAAAGTAAAACTTTACAGAAGCTGGGGAGATTGTTACGGTTATTATTTGTTGGCAACAGGATTTGCTGATGTAATGATAGACCCTATAATGTCATTTTGGGATACGATGGCTCTAATTCCAATTATTAAAGGTGCCGGCGGAATAATAACGGATTACAATGGGAATGATCCTGTGAATGGTAATAGTATTATTGCAGCTTCACCGGGTATCCATTCACAAGTAATAAAATGTCTTCATGAACATTGAAAAATTTTAATAGTTTCGATTTTATCTTCCTGATATTGGATAAATTGTAATCGCAAAAAAACACTCTGGCTATTTTAACAACCTGGGTTAAAAGGGAACCAAAGTTTAGAGAGAAGAACCAACCTTTAATCTGAAGTTCACAAATATCTTGAGCAAGCCGAAACTTCCATCCGCTTTAGTTGAAAGAATAAGTGATGGCCCAATTGAGAAGGTACTGAAAGCCCAACTCTCAGCAATTTTTTGCACCATAAGGTTGAGCGCATATTGAGGAAGTCTGTTTTTGCTGCTCGGCATTGCATCAAACCAGAAATCGAATGTACTGCCGGCAAGAGACATCTCTCTGAAATCAATTCCGAAATGATATTCATCAAGATAGTTTGCAACATAAACTCTGCCTTTAGTTGAACCTAATACTTTTATCGGATATCTGAATTCCCAGTTAAAATATGATCCTTCAACTAACCATGCCTTATATTTTACTGTTGAATCTTCATTAAACACAACAGTTGCTTTATCCGGACCATAGTAACCTTTTATCTTCTTCTCAGTAAACTCTTCAGTTACACTTAGAAAACTAATCTCGAAAAAGTTACCGAATGGAAACACATAACCCAGCTGGAATCCTGTCGTTACAATTAGGTTATTATGGTTTTCACTTAAAATACCTTGTATAATCGGATCGAAGTTAGTAAATGCACCACCGTATGCTCCTAGCATATGAAAATTAGCTTCAACAAAGTTTGAATTAATCGGTCCTTCGTATCTTGTTTGGAAACCAAATGAAATTCCAAGGTCTTTTTTAATCGGGACACCAAATCTTTCACCGCCAAGCATTTGTAAAAATGGGTTGATATACCACAGTGTAGAAGATATCTGTTGTTTTGTAGGAGGTTGAGTAAGTTTGCTAATTTTCAGTCTACCTACAACGCGTGTAAATACACTCCCGTAATTTATATCTTCTTCAAGATTTATCTTGAAGGGATAAGTTATAATCCTTGCTCTTAACTCAGGATTGAGAGCCAGGAAAGGATATAACGAACCCTTAATAGATATTGTTTGATTATTTGGGTCTCTCAAATCAGCAATTATTTCCGCTTTTGGATCCGGTGGATCGATAAACAGCGCCTCTTGAATATGTATGAACAAACTATCATCCAAAGGTTCCATCTGGAAGTAAATTATTGGTTCATCATCTTGTGCAATTATTGTATTAATGGCAGGTGCCGTAAAAAGAATTAATAATAAAAAGAAGATTTGCTTTTGTTTCATAGATGGTATATGTTTTGTTATTTGGAAAAATCGGTAAAGAAAAATGAATCTCCAATCTGCACTCTATCTTTGGTTCTCTCATCAACAACTATAAAGAAGAAATTTGCTTTATATCTTCCGTCAGCTTCCTGGAGATCGCCATGACGTTCGATCCAGTCATCATATTGTGTTTCGTTAGCCGCAATTCGTAAAGACACATTATAAACAAGATTTCCTTTACTATCTTTTTGCGGACCAATTACTGAAATGGGGCCGGAATATGTGACCTTTAATTGTTCCGGTCGGCTATCAATAATTCTAACTGTAAAGGCAGTTATCCTCTGTAATTCCTTAACATAAATATCCGAGTGGCTCATCTTGGTTGTTACGAGTTCAATATTCACTTCGGGCAGACGGTTTGGAATCACTTTTATTCTTTCCTCCTGACTTCCGAATTTAATTATAACTTCAGTTTGATCCTGGAGGTCAAATCTTTTTTCTTCACCGGGTGGTATTGTAGCAATAGGTATGTTCGGATTAGCAGGGTCTATTATCGTAGTTGGAACGGTGCCGGAATTTTTGGCAATATTCCACGTGTTTTGTATAAACGTTTGTTTAAGTGAAATTGGAGATTGCAGTTTCGTTTGTTCTTCTACAATTTCCTCCGGTTCCTCTTCGGGCGGCGGTATTTCCTTAACTATATCTTTAAGATCCTGAACGCGCTGATTTAAACTTGCTAATTGATCTTTTAAGTCTTCATTCTCAACTAAAACCTCAGGGTCTATCTGAATGCTGAAATCAATACCTAATGCATATAAAGAATCCAGAATAGACACAAGCGAATCACGAACATTAATATCTACGGTTTCTTCTTCAAGGGCAACCTTTCTTAAATCGAGTTCCGCTCCCTTCATTGCAAGTATTGTAATGATAAAGATATACAGTACTTGATAAATGACAAATTTACTGTCTCGGTTTCTATTAATCATTTTAAATTCTCACCATTATTTTTTTACAACAATTGCTTCTAAATGTTTTAATCCTGCCAGAGTTCTTTCATCGGTGAGAGAATTCGACGCCTGTGTAATTGACTCGGCGAGTGAACTCATTTCACGCAGCTTTTCAGAACTGATTGGCTGGCTATTACTTAGTTTATCCAGTATCTCCTGGATAGAAGCAAAATTCTTAAGCATTACACCACTTAACTTAGCAGTATGTTCCACCAAATTCTTATACTGTGCCATTTCTTCAACAGACATTTGAGTTTTTGCAGAACCAATTGCTTGTGGATTTATCTGTTTTAATATAGCTTTTGAATTTTCTATCTGAATTCGGGAGAAATACTTCTCTCTTATGTCTTTAACATGATTAACAACATTCTGGAATTCCACACCAAGTTGATCCAAAACCGGTTCAAACAGTTTACCTATTGCAAGTACTATAAGTGCTTTAATTTCAAACGGAATGGCTATACCAAGAAAAACTTCTTCGCCTAACCTGATACTGACCAGAAGAATAGCTGCACCAATTAATGGTAATGCAGTTGCAATGCTGTCAATCACACTTGTTGCTGCTTGTATTAAGCGATCGATAGTTTCTGTTGCAGGTGTTCGGATGATCTCAATTTTGAGTTTGCTGTAGCTAATAAACGCGATGAATAAAAAGAGACCGTAAGAAACAACAGGCAGCCACCAAAAAGAGTATGGTTCAAATGCTACTGTTGGTGGTTCCCATCCCGGGAAAAGAGATCTTGCAAGATCGAAAGTTACGTTTCCAAGGAATGGTACTGCAGAAACATCGAGAAAGAATGATACTATAAGAGCTATGATTGAAATCAGAGCAGGTTTGATAATTAGTTTAAACCTGATTTTACTTACGGCAGCCCTGGTATAACTATCCAATTCTTCTTCTAACCCGTTCTTAATTACCTCATCAGGGTCGTACAGTTTTGTACCGATTTCAACGGGTTCACTTTTTGTTTTTAACATTGTTACCTCAAAAGGATTTATTACAAAATTTAAGCGGCCAATATAGTAATATTTAGAACCGTTAAACAACTTATTTTGTTAGTATATAAGAACTTACAAGCTTTAGTTAAAAGATCATTATCAAATTATCAACTCCAAAATCAATTTTCATACCAATGAAATTCCCTCCATTTCTTTTTTTACTCCAATTTTGAAGAACTTCACTTCTGGTATAATGAAGGTCATTTTTTCATCATTTCTAAAACATTTATTGCTAAATTTGATTCTCTTTCAACGACGATATGCGGTACAATTAAAAAATACTTTGGTAATCATTGCTTGTTGTGTGAATATTTTACAATTAAACAGTTGATGCCAACTTTGGTTAGAACTAACAAATCATTATAGTATGATTAACGCTCTGCTATCATCATTAGTAAATCTTCATTCGTTTTTGTGACAAGTTTAGCCTAAATAAAGATTGATAATTTTAATAGTGGAAATACTATCTTTGCATTTTAAGATTTAGGTTTGATGATAATCAAAATCTTGTAATTAAATATTGAAATGTTGTTAATAATGAAATCCATAGTAATAATACCAGCATACAATGAGGAAAAATCAATCGCAAAAGTGATTGGGGATGTTCCAATAGATGTTGTTTCGGAGGTTATTGTTGTAAATAATAATTCAAACGATAACACAGAAACAGTTGCACTTAATGCAGGTGCTAAGGTTTTGTTCGAAAAACAAAAAGGGTACGGAGCTGCTTGTTTAAAAGGAATAGAATATCTTAAAGAAAATATTCCCGATATAGTTGTTTTTTTAGATGGCGATTACAGCGACTATCCGGAAGAAATAATTGATTTGATAAAACCCATTAAGTATGATGATTATGATTTTGTACTTGGAAGCAGAGTGATGGGCGAAAGAGAAAAAGGTGCGTTACCTCTGCAATCAAGAATTGGCAGTATGATTGCCGGAAAATTAATTAGTTTGTTTTGGAAAGTGAAATACACTGATCTCGGTCCGTTCAGAGCAATTAAATATAATAAACTGTTAGAGCTTAAAATGCAGGATACTTGGTTTGGCTGGACAGTAGAAATGCAAATAAGAGCAGCAAAGAAAAACTATAAAGTTTTGGAAATCCCGGTTCGCTATCGTAAACGTATTGGTAAATCAAAAGTTACGGGAACATTAAAAGGAACTGTGATGGCAAGTTTAATAATTATGAAAACCATTTTTAGTGAGTTGTTTAAAAAGAATGCCACATGAAAAAAAAGATACGGCTATCATAGTATTTACAAGATTTCCAGTAGAAGGAAAGGTTAAAACTCGGCTTGCAAAAAATATGGGAAATAAATTTGCAGTTTCATTTTACAGAGTGTGCGCTGAACATACCTTCAAAGAATTACTAAAAATAAAGGAAACGGGCTCAGAGATATTTTTGTTTTGTTCGGAAGGGAATGAGATTGAACAAGTAATGAAATGGGCGGGAAACGATTTTAATTATTATTCTCAGCAGGGAAATGATCTTGGATTAAAAATGCAAAACGCATTTGAAACTGTATTTAAAAAAGGATATAAAAAAGCAATTATTATTGGAACCGATGCGCCTGATGTTAGTATGAACATAGTGCATAGTGCAATTTCAGTTTTAGATAATTACAGTGTAGTGATTGGTCCGGCAAATGACGGCGGGTACTATCTTTTAGGATTTAAATCAAAATTAATAGATTTATTTTCCGGAATTGAGTGGAGCACCGATTCGGTATTTAATAGTACTATTGAAAAATTGAATAATTCTAAAACTCATTATTTTGTGGTAGATGAATTAACCGACATTGACACTTTGGAAGATTTACAAAATTGGCTTAAGCACTATAAAGGTGATGCTGCTCATCCTATAAAATTTTTTTTAGAATCATATAGTAAGCAAATCCAATAAAGCAGGAATTTTTACCTTACATAATTCATAAAAAATAAGAATTTTATAATCCAGCGGTATTTATTAAGTTTGCAATTCCTTAAAATGCTGTTCTCATCTCATAATCAATTATAATTATGGCAAAGAAAAAACAAAAAAACAAACAAAGGCAAATAGGCAAAACAACAGTAGAAAAGAAACCTTTAATTGACCCGAAGCATAAAAATACTTTTTGGACAGTTATTATACTTGTTATTCTGCTCATCTTTTTTATTGTAAATAATACGAGAGATGAACCTGAACAAGGACCATATCCCCCCGGTTATAAACCGGTGAAAGTTGAAACAAATGTGCAATATTGATTTAAACTCGTAAATTTAGTAGAAATTTATTATTAGAAATAGCAAACAAATGGAGTAAAGTATGTTAAAAAAACTTTTAATTTTAGTGTTGCTGATATTTACTGCTGCTATGTATGGATGTAATGACAGCAACCCGAAATCGGAAATCACTAAAAGCAATTTACTTGCAGCCTTGAAGAGTAATAAGGGTAATGACGCAGCACCTGATTTTACATTGTATACTTTGGATGGTGAAGAAGTTAGGTTATCAGATTATTTGGGCAAAGTAGTTATTTTAGATTTTTGGGCTACCTGGTGTCCACCCTGCCGTAAGGGTATCCCCGATCTTATTTCTATTCAGAATGAGTATAAAAATGAGTTGGTTGTGATAGGAATATCTTTAGATCAACCTGCCACACAAGATCAATTGGTCCCATTCATCGAAAGCTACGGTATTAATTATCCTGTAGTTTTGGGTAATATAGAAGTATCGGCTGCTTACGGTAATATTCAAGCCATTCCAACTTCATTTATTATTGACCAGGAAGGAAATATAATTAATAAGTATATTGGTCTTGTTCCCAAATCAACCTTGGTTGAAGAGATAAATTCACTACTAAACGGATTATAGAATCAGAAAAAATTAGTTTCTATGGGGAACTCGTTCAATATTAATTGAAGGATGAGTTTTTTTTATTCGAAGAGTTTTTCGATCACATCCTTAGAATTTTCTTTTCTTAGCAGAAGCTAATAATTTTCCTTTGTCTAAATTTTGAATTTGGGATTAATAAATTGTTTCTATGGGAGAAGAAATAAACAAAACAAGCCAAGAATTTTAGTTGCTGAAGATGATAAAGAAAATCAGAAGTACCTGGACTTCATCTTGCGCAGGACTTATGACATTTATTTTTGTGATTAACCGGATAAATATTTTATGCTTATTTCCAGCAAGAAGTACAATATTATTATTATGGATATAACCTTGAAAGGTGAACAGAGTGGCTTGTCACTTATCAGAAAACTAAAACGGAAAAAGGAATATCGTGAGATACCAATCGTTGGTTTATCTGCGCATGTTTTTAATCAGGATAGGAAAAAAGCACTTGAAGCAGGTGCTGATGTTTATCTTACAAAACCAATCGAAAATAAAAAATTGATGGATACACTGGAAAAGCTGCTCGCACAGAAATAAATCAACAAGCAGTTTGTTTTAATTCATTCTTAATTATAAAAGAAGGAATTAGTTTACACCGCTTCTCAGAAACTTGGGTTCTTCTAAAGTTAAGATTAAAGAAATACGATGAGAATCTGGTAATCTGTCGATCTCCGACTCACTAAATCTTGCAAATGAATAATCGATGTTAAGCTTGGGAAGTTTTACACCCGCACCGACAGTAAATTGTTTAACATCATTATAACCGCCGCGAATAAAAACAAGATTTTCAATATTTACTTCCAACCCTGCGTGAAGATCGAAACTGACAGGACCAAGATTAAAGTTTGATGCAAATTGTCTGTTTTCAAATCTAATATCAAAATCTAAAACGGGCATAATATAACCACCGAGAAATCCGGTAATAACATATGCGCTACCAAGTTTTAATGTAGGTGAGATCAACTCGTTTCTGCCTGTATCCCAGGCAACTAAAGTAGTTGTTATATCCTGCACATTCACTCCCAGGTGGAAGTTTTCAAAAGGGGTATAATATGCGCCAAGATCAAACCCGATTCCGGTTGCTCCAAATTCTGCAATATCTCTTCTAATTATTTTTATGTTTGCGCCCCAATAAAATTTATCAGACAACCTTTTTGCAAATGTTAAGTAAAAAGCCCAATCCTGGTTGCTGAATTCTGTTATTCTTGAGTAATCGAGACGTGCAAAAATATTGTTTATATCATTAATCAATTCACCTGTTTGTCCGTCAATTAATGCGTTGCGTGTATCGGGTATTCCATCAACACCAAGCCGCATAACACTTAAACCGAAACTCATATCTGTTCCAAAAGGAATTCCCACGGCGGCATAATCATAATTTACAAGATTACCGAACTGCTCTGAATGCATTAAAGAAATTTGAGGATAATTAAGATTGGCAAGACCTGCCGGATTATAATAACCTGCTGTTACGTCATTTGCAACGGCAACGAACGCGCCGCCCATCCCCAATGGTCTACCGCCAATTCCGATAGCCATAAATTCGCCGGCATATTTACCAAATACAGTTTGTGCATTGATAGATGTAATAGAGATGAACACTATTGAAAGCAATACGAATAACTTTTTAGGCATAAAAAAATACTCCTTAAAGACAATTTTCCGCAAAACATTGCAAAAAGATTGCCAATTAGAACTATAAAGTCAAGGCTATTTTTCTGTAAGGATTATGCATTGCCTGTAATTGATACTTAACTGAATGGTATTTTTACACTATGTATAATTTTTTGTTACAATTTTTTAATTTGAAATGATACTGAACCTTTAAAACCATTAAAATAGATAAAACCAACAAAATGTAAGCCGAAGATTTCAATTCTGATTCATCGCTGCCTTGTACTGTGGATTCTTAAAAATAATAAAGATTAATTTTCGTCGGTTTATAATTTTGTTTTTTTGTTAGAGGGAACTCACTAATAATTACTCCCTTGTGCATTTCCTTACAATAATGCTCGTTTTATCTGGCTATTAAAATCCTTAATCCTACACCTTAACTTAAACTTCTTCTCATCCATGTCTAACGGAAATTATATCACCATCCTGAACAATATATTCTTTACCTTCAAGCCGCCAGTGTCCGTTTTCTTTTGCTTTTGCTAATGACCCGTCGGCAATAAAATCATCATAGTGAACAACTTCCGCACGGATGAACTTTTTGAAGAAGTCGGTATGAATTTCTCCGGCAGCTTCCTGAGCATTCATTTCTTTCCTAATTGTCCAAGCACGGCATTCATCTTCACCAACAGTAAAAAATGAATGCAGACCAAGCAAATCATAAGATCCTCTGATAATACTATCCAGTGCTGATTGTTTAATTCCGTATCCTTCCATAAACACCTCAGTATCATCTTCCGGAAGATCGGACATTTCCAATTCAATTTTTCCAAAGAAAGTAAGTGCTTTTGTTTTTTTTCCTAGCTTCTTCTTCACTAGTTCGTCTAAAAGTTTGTTAGCATCATTAACCTGATTCTCATCCAAATTTAATGCAATCAGCATCGGTTTTGCCGAGAGTAGTTGATACGACCTCAATATCTTCAGTTCGTCGCTGGAAAGTTTTTCTTCCCTTAATGGCGTTTCTTTTTGCAGTATTTCATTACATTTTTCCAGTACTGGAAGTTCACGTTTTAACCCTTCATCCTTTGTCTTCATTATTTGCTTTTTAATGTTCTCAAGTCTTTTCTCAACAATTTCCATATCCGAGATAATAAATTCGGTTTCAAACGAATCAATATCGCGCATCATATTTATTGTGTCATCGGGATGAGGTACAGCATCATTCTCAAATAATCGCACTACCTGAATGAGAGCATCGTTGGTTTTTACTTTACCAAGAAAGTTGTTTGTAAATTGTGTAGAGCCGGAATCACCTTTCTGCAAACCTACCACATCTATTACTTCTATCGTTGCGTTTACTTTCTTTTTGGGATTAAATATTCCGGTCAGCTTTTCCAATCTTTCATCAGGTACTTTAATAACTGCCTGATGCGATTCTGCTTTGGTTAATACTGCTGGATCAATGTGTGTTTTGGTTATTGTATGAAAAAGTGTTGATTTTCCCGAAAATGGAAGCCCAACTATTCCTATTTGCATTTAATTCCTTTTATTTTTTTCTTAAAATATAAATATACAAAAGTTTGAAACAGAGGAATTTAATGTTTAAGAATTTCCATTCTGTAAAGCAACTGATTTTTTGGATTCAAACAGGTTTGTATATTTTCTTATATTTTATGCAAAGGTTATATAATTAATGAAGGTATCATAATGAAAATGAAAGTAGTAAAGCAATTAACAATTTTAGTAATTTCTTTTTCAGTGCTGTTTATATCGTGCAGCACTGTTCCCCTTACTGGAAGATCGCAGCTTAGCTTAATTCCTGATAGTGAAATGCTTGCAATGAGCTTTCAGCAGTATGATCAGTTTTTAGATGAGAGTGAAATTAGTAATGACAGGGAAGCCGTTGAAATGGTTCAACGAGTTGGCAGAAATATACAGCATGCTGTAGAAAAATTTATGAGAGAAAAAAAATTATTGGATCGATTGGAAGGTTATAATTGGGAATTTAACCTAATTGAAAGTGATCAGGTAAATGCATGGGCAATGCCGGGCGGCAAGGTTGTAGTTTATACAGGGATACTTCCTGTTGCGCAGGATGATACAGGGCTGGCTGTTGTTCTTGGACATGAGATAGCCCATGCTATTGCAGAACACGGAAACGAAAGAATGAGCCAGGAACTGCTGCGTCAAGCCGGGGCAGTAAGTTTAATGGTAGCAATGAACAGTAAACCTGCCCAAACAAAAGCATTATGGCTGGGTATTTATGGTGCGGGGACTCAGTTGGGAATTATGCTCCCTTACGGAAGGACTCACGAAAGTGAAGCAGATCATCTTGGATTAATTTTCATGGCGATGGCTGGCTATGATCCTCACGCCGCACCCGAATTTTGGCAGAGGATGTCGGTAAATAGAGAAGGTGAAGCACCACCGGAATTCTTAAGTACACATCCATCCGATGAAACAAGAATGAATGATCTTAATTCATGGATTCCCGAAGCAATGCAGTATTACAAAAAGCAATAAATACAGACATGTTAGGAGATAAATTTTAGCAAGCTGAAGCTTACGACCGCAATACAATATTACTCATACTCATCCCAGCTTTTAATCTTTAAATCTTCGGTTTTGTATTGCTCCATTGATTTTATAAATTGTTTTGTTGCCTGAACATTTGTGAATAAAGGTATGTTCAGATCAACTGCTTTTCTTCTTATAATATAATCACTTTCGAGTTCAACTTTCTCTGCTGTTTTAGGAATGTTAATTACAAGATCAATCTTTTCATCGTTAAGATAAGTTAATATGGCGGGCTCTTTATTATCGAACGGTCTGTATAATATTTCCACATTTAAGTTGTTCATCTCATAATATTTTACCGTTCCTTCAGTACCGTAAAATTTCAATCCCATCTCCTTAAGAATGATCAGCTCCTCTAATAATTCAGCTTTGTTTTTTAATGTTCCTGTGGATAGCAATACTGCTTTTCGTGGAATCCTTTTACCAGTTGATAACATACTTTTAAGGAATGCTTCATTAAAATCATCACCAAGGCAGGCAACCTCACCCGTTGAAGACATCTCAACACCTGTCACCGGATCGGAACCTTTTAATCTTGTGAATGAGAACTGAGATGCTTTAACACCAACATAATCTAAATCGAAAGATGATTTGTCGATCTTAGCAACTTTTTCTCCGAGCATTAATCTTGTGGCAATATCAATAAAATTTATCTTTAATGTTTTTGATACAAACGGAAAACTTCGTGATGCTCGAAGATTACACTCAATTACTTTTACATCATTATCTTTTGCGATGAACTGCATGTTAAACGGTCCCGATATTTCAAGTTCCTTTGCAATTTGCTTTGTTATTAGTTTAACCCTTCGCATCGTTTCAAGATACGTTCGTTGAGGTGGAAGAACGATTGTTGCATCGCCGGAATGTACGCCTGCATTTTCAACATGTTCGGCAATTGCATAACAGAACAACTCTCCGTTGTTTGCCACAGCATCAACTTCAATTTCTTTTGCATCTGTTATAAACTTGCTGATGACAACGGGATGTTCAGTATTTAACTCAGTTGCTTTTTTAAGATATAATTCTAATTCATCTTCTGAAAGAACAATGCTCATTGCAGCACCGCTTAAAACATAGCTTGGTCTTATTAAAACAGGGAAGCCCACTTTATTAGAAAAACTCTTTGCAGCATTCAGCGTTGTAACCTCTTCCCACTCCGGCTGATCAACACCAATCTTATCGAGAATTTGCGAAAACTTATGCCGACTTTCAGCATTATCAATTTGGATTGGTGAAGTTCCTAATATGTTTATTCCTTCTTTATGTAATTTCATTGCGAGATTATTTGGCACCTGTCCGCCTGTTGAAACAATAACACCTTCAGGTTTTTCTTTATCGAATATATCCAGTACTCTTTCAAGCGTTAGTTCCTCAAAATAAAGTTTATCACATATATCATAATCAGTGCTAACTGTTTCGGGATTACAATTTATCATTATCGATTTTTTCCCGCTTCTATTGATCGAGTTAACAGCAGTTACGCAGCACCAATCAAACTCAACGGATGAACCTATTCTGTAAGGACCGCTGCCAAGCACAGCTATCTGATCGTTTTGAGCCAGTTCAATATCATTATCAATTCCGTGATATGTTAAATAAAGATAATTTGTTTGAGCAGGATACTCTGCTGCAAGAGTATCAATTTGTTTTACCACGGGAACTACACCTAATTCTTTACGATAATTTCTAACAACAATATGATCGGTGTTTGTTAACATCCCAATCTGCTTATCCGAAAATCCATTTTGCTTTGCTTCTGTCATCAACTCTTTATCAATCTTACCAAGAGGTTTACTTTTTAATTTATTCTCGTTATCAACAATGTTTTTCATCTTATACAAAAACCATTTTGTAATTTTTGTTAGATGATGAATTCTGTCAACGGAGTAATTGTTTTGCAGTGCGGATGCAATTGCAATATTTCTTTTGTCAGTTGGTTCGGAAAGTTCCTTATCAAGATCATCAAAATGTAAGTTGTTACAAACAAATCCATTCAATCCTACATCAAGCATACGGATTGATTTTTGGAGAACTTCTTCAAAGCTTCTTCCCAAACTCATTACTTCACCGACTGATTTCATCTCGGAGCCAAGCCGTGTGCTTACCTGCTGGAATTTTTGCAAATCCCATCGTGGAAATTTTAATGCAACATAATCAAGCGCAGGTTCAAAGCAAGCCGATGTCTGTTGTGTTATATTATTTTCAATTTCATTTAATGCATAACCAAGCGCCAGTTTAGTTGCGATAAATGCCAGAGGATAACCGGTTGCTTTGGATGCAAGAGCAGAGCTGCGGCTTAACCGTGCATTTACTTCTATTATTCTGTAGTCGTCAGAGTTTGGATCGAGAGCATATTGAATATTACACTCGCCGATAACTCCAATATGTCTTATCAGTTTTATTCCGATTGATCGTAGATTAAAATTTTCTTTGGCTGTTAATGTTTGAACCGGTGCAATAACAATGCTATCGCCTGTATGTATGCCCATGGGATCAACATTTTCCATTGAGCAGATTGTGATGCAGTTATCGAATTTATCTCTTACAATTTCATACTCAACTTCTTTCCATCCTGCTAACGATTCTTCTATTAAAATTTGATTTGCAAACTTGAATGCCTTTTCTGCTTTATCGATCAATTCTGTTTTATTATCAACAATTCCCGAACCCAATCCGCCAAGTGCATAAGCAATACGTACCATTACCGGGTAACCGATTCCTTCTGCAACCGAAACCGCTTCCTCAACATTTTTTGCAGTTTTGCCCAATGCAACTTTTAATCCGATTTCTTCACACTTCTCTGAAAAAAGAAACCTGTCTTCAGTATCTATAATTGCTTCAACGGGGGTGCCGAGAACTTTTATATTATATTTCTCAAGCGTACCCTTTTCAAAAAGTTCTACGCCAACGTTTAATGCTGTTTGTCCTCCAAACTGAAGAAGAATACTATCGGGTTTTTCTTTTTCGATTACTCTTACAACTGATTCAAATGTTATTGGAATGAAATAGACTTTATCAGCAAATCCTTCCGACGTTTGGATTGTTGCAATGTTTGGGTTAACCAGAATGCTTGTTACCCCATCTTCTTTTAGTGCTTTAATTGCCTGGCTGCCGGAGTAATCAAACTCACCTGCCTGTCCTATCTGCAATGCACCGGAGCCAAGTATTAACACTTTCTTTGGTTTATCTCTTCGTATCATTCCATTGCCCTAACAAACATATCAAATATAAACTCACTGTCATCCGGTCCGGGAGAAGCTTCGGGATGAAATTGTGCGGCGAAAAAAGGTTTGGAAATATGCAGCAATCCTTCGTTGGTTCCGTCGTTATCATTTATAAACCATTCACGCCAGTCCTGCGGTAAAGAATCAGAACGCACAGCGTAACCATGGTTTTGCGATGTGATGAAACTTCTTTTTGTACCCATTTCATTACACGGTTGGTTTAAACCGCGATGACCGTATTTTAATTTATAAGTATCAGCTCCCGCAGCTAATGCTAATATTTGAGAACCGAGACAAATGCCAAGCACCGGCGAGTTCTTTTTCATAATTCTTTTTGTATTCTCAATAGTAATTGTATTTAATTCCGGGTCGCCCGGTCCGTTTGATATCATCACTCCATCAGCTTTTAAGTTTAAGAAATCGTAATCGTAAGGAACTCTTATAACTGTAACATTTCTTCCGAGGAAAGCACGGATTATATTATTTTTAGTTCCGCAATCAACGAGAATAATTTTTTTCTTACCAGCGGAATACTCAATTGGTTTTTTAACGCTTACTTCATCCACTAAATTTGTTTTGTTGGGATCCTCAAAATCTACGGTTACTTTTTCATCAATAATTATTTTGCCTAACATTGTTCCATTATCGCGAAGTTTTCGAGTGAGCATTCTTGTATCAATTCCCGTGATTGCCGGAATCTTTTCTTCCTTTAGCCAATCTGCTAAAGATCTCACAGCAGACCAATGGGAATATTCATTTGAATAATTAGAAACTATCAATCCTCTGCAATGAATAGATTCAGATTCGAAATCAATCAGTAAATCGTTTACTCTTTCTTTTGCAGGCACACCATAATTACCAATTAACGGATAGGTGCAAACAAGAATTTGCCCTCTGTATGACGGATCGGTGAGTGTTTCAGGATACCCGACCATTCCGGTATTAAATACAACTTCGCCGTTTGTATTTCCTTTAAAACCGAAACTGTAACCGGAAAATTCTGTTCCGTCTTCCAATATTAATTTTACAACTTTTCTTTCGTTCATAATTTCCGTTTAGATAAAAAAATAGCCACTCAAATGAGCGGCTGGTTAAATCCTCAGGTAAAAACAGGTATTTAAGTATTGTATATTGCAGGAAATCAATAAATCATCTTTGTAAGTTTGCCAAATATAAACTGATGAATGTTTAGTATCAAATTTATTGGGTAATTATTTTAAAAAGGAACGAACATGACACAAATATTACTCTCACAATTTCCAATCGAATTTTCAATTTTACCTCCGAAGTAAAAATTCTGATTACAATGATCGAAAGTTTTTACTATTTTTCACTAACACAACTCATATAAATAAAGTAAGGTGATGAAAATGAAATTAATTAAATTTACAATATTGTTGTTCATTCCGGTTATACTTTTCTCCGGCTGTCTTAAAGTTAGATCAAATGTTATAATCAATAAGGACGGCAGCGGCATATTGGAAGAACAGGTGCTGATGAGCGATATTGTTATTGCAATGATGAGTGAATTTATGAGTTCATTCCAGGATTCAACAAGCGCGCCGGAGGAATTTAAGTTATTTAAAGAAGATGAATTGAAAGCCAAGGCATCGGAATACGGAGAAGGTGTGAAATATGTATCGGGTGAAGAAATAAAGATTGTTGGATGGCAGGGTTACGAAGCCATTTACTCTTTTGAAGACCTGAACAAAATAAAAATGGAAACTGACCCGAATACAAAAGTTGAAAACCCGCAGAATGATGGGCAAGAAACTGAATATTTCTCATTCAAGTTTATTCCCGGTGATATCGCAGAATTAATTATTGACAGACCAGACTTAAGCAGTAAAAAGAAGGATGAGGATATTACTGTAGAAACCGAAACAGAAAATCAGGAGTTAGATGATAATCTAATTAAAATGATGGATGGTATGACTATGACAATTTCTCTGGAATTTAATGGCGAAATTGTTGAAACGAATGCTTCATACGTTGATGGCTCAAAAGTTATAATGCTCGATATCGATTTTTCCGAAATTCTAAAGAATAAAGAAAGCTTAGAATTATTTAAAAAGAATCCGCCCGATAATTTGGATGAAATGAAAGCAATTGTCGAAAACATTCCCGGGATGAAAGTGGAATTTCAGAAACCGGTAATTATTAAATTTAAATAAGTTAGTAGTAAATTATTTTTTTTAGTTTTAATAAAAAAGCTGCGAATATTCTGAAGCAGCTGCTACATATAGAATAAGGAGTCGACTTATTCCATGAGAATCATTTTCTTAACCTGAGCAAATTGGTAAAAATCGATTGTGCCTGAATAGCTGGATCTACATCGTAGTAATATCGCGGTTGAAGAAAATCATCCATCCGGCTCGAGAATTATAATAACTATTAAAGCTCTTAATATTAAATAATTGTATCTCCATTCTAAGCAAATAATTTTATAAGGAAATTCCCCGCATTTATCTTTATTTTTGCAGCCTCAATTTCATTACTATTTAAGATATGCAAACATTTACTTATTCACTTATATTTAAGATCATATTCCGTTTCGGAAATATAATTGTTACGCTTTTGCTCTCAATTTATTTAATTCAGCTTTTCTATTATATTGATCAAAACATAATTCTTTTTCTTCCGTTGATAATCGCTGTGATAATTCTTTATATGGTAAACAGAACATATCTCACTTACTATAAAATCCTTCCGTATAATATTGAAGCTGATGATGATAAAATGATATGTTCAGATTTTCTATTCTCCAAAAAAGTAGTTACAATTTATTTTAAGGATATTGATATGCTGCGAGGCGGAGTATTCAGCGGAAGATCATCGGGGATAATGAAACTAAGTGACAGTAAAAGCAATTTGCAGGTCGGGTTTTCCCAAAAAATGAAAAATTCGGAAAAGCTGATTGCACTAATTCTCAGTAAAGTCTCGAAAAATTTGTACAACGAAGTAATAAATAATCTTACTACGAGAAGACACAGAAAAAAAACTTAATAAGCAGATGAAAAATTTATAATTGATTCGAACACACAAGGGAATGATTATACTTGTAAAATGGAATCATGTGGATGCATGGTTGAATGGATGCATGAAAAATGATTGATAAGATTTATTAATAAAACCTAATTATGGCGAATGAGATAAATATTATCAATAAGTGTCCAAACTTCATTACACTCAGCCATACAATCATACAGCCATATATTCATCCCGCGCAAAACAAATAATTAACGGGTTGAACACTTATTATGAAAATTAGCATAATTTAATATTATAAACAGATGAAAATTGCAGTATTACTTTCCGGCGGAGTTGACAGCTCGGTTGCCTTAAGATTGCTAAAAGAACAAGGGCACGACATAACGGCATTCTATCTTAAAATATGGCTTCAGGATGAGTTTTCCTTTTTGGGTGATTGCCCGTGGGAAGAAGACCTGAAGTTTGCAAGAGAAGTTTGTTCACAGGCGGATGTTCCTCTCGAAGTTTTATCGCTTCAGAATGAATACTGGGATACAGTTGTAAAATATACAATTGAAGAAGTGAAAGAAGGGCGGACACCTAATCCCGATATTTTCTGCAACAGTTTAATTAAATTCGGGCAGTTTTATGATAAAATTGACAGCTCTTATGAAAAAGTTGCAAGCGGGCATTATGCATGGGTTAATGAAGTAAACGGAAAATTTTTATTAGAACGCTCACCTGATCCTGTAAAAGATCAAACTTACTTTTTGGCTTATCTCACACAGCAGCAGCTTTCACGCGCATTGTTTCCAATTGGTAAATTTAAGAAGACCGGGATACGCGAGCTTGCACATAAATATCAATTGCCTAATATGGATAGAAAAGACAGTCAGGGAATTTGTTTCCTCGGGCAGTTAAAGTTTAAAGAATTTATTAAACATCATCTTGGAGAAATTGAAGGCGAAATAATTGATATAGACAGTGGAAAAGTTATGGGCAAACATCCCGGCTATTATTATTTTACAATCGGGCAGCGATCCGGTTTGGGTTTGGGCGGTGGTCCATGGTACGTTGTTAAAAAAGATGTTGAGAATAACATTGTTTACATCTCAAGAGAGAATAAGTCTGTTAGAGAACGGAATGAATTTAATGTCGGAAAATTTAATTGGATTTCCGGCGAACCGCCGCGCAAGAAAGAACTTAAGGTTAAAATAAGGCACGGCGAAAACTTGTATGATTGTATGGTTGTATGGATGGATGATTCTAAAGCAGCGGTAAAGCTTGATAAGCCGGATAAAGGAATTGCTGCGGGACAATTCGCTGTTTTTTATGATGATGAAGTTTGTCTTGGGGGTGGTGTTATATTGTAGGAAGAAATAGAATAATAAAAGATGAAAACAAATTGAGAATAATAATAGTATACTTATTAAATAATGTAATTTAAACCGAAGCTTTCGGCTGATTGTATAATTTAAGAAGTGTGTAATCTTTACGCTGTGCTATCCCCAATAATTTTTGGCAGTTGTTGCATAAGTATGCATACCTGATCCCAATGAACGAATCAATTTTACAAACCCAGGCAGATTCAATTTTTTCCTTACAATGAGGGCAATTGAGTTTTACTTCCTCTTTTTGCAAAAGTTTTGTCATCATATAATTCTCTCCACTAATATTAGACTCCAATCATACTCAAAATGTTACCGCTTATCAAGAAAATTAAGAATTATTAACAATATATTTGATGATATTAATCACAACTATACATTTTAGAGAATATTATTAGATTTAAATCATTCATCAATTTGTCCGTAAACCGATTGCAAATTAATGTTTTATTTAGTTTTTTAAAATAACTATCTTGCTAAAAATTAAATCACTATTTCTTGTCGAAATTAAATGGAATCTCAGGCATTAATATTTATACCGGATATCAGCGGCTACACAAAGTTCATTACAGAAACTGAAACAAAGCACTCAAAGCATATAATCACCGAACTTCTTGAAGTAATAATTAAAGCTGATAAGTTAAAAATGCATGTTTCTGAAATTGAAGGCGATGCAGTTTTGTTTTACCGTAAAGGTGATCCCCCGAAACTTGGTGAACTGATATCACAGGCAAAAAATATGTTCCTGGATTTTCACACTCACCTTAAAATTATTCAGAGAGATAATGTATGCCAATGCGGCGCCTGCCGTTCGGCTGTTAACCTAACGCTAAAGTTTGTTTCACACTTTGGAACTCTTGAAGAAGTTACAATACAAAATTTTTCAAAAATTATGGGAAGCGATGTAATACTCGCACACCGTTTGTTAAAAAACAATATAGATGATGATGAATATCTTTTGATTACGGAGGATTATTTAATAACACAGAATAATTCAGACGCAGGGCTTGATGAGTGGGTGAAGTTTCATGAGCATAAAGAATCTTTTAAAAACTTTAAGGAAGTTCAAATTAAATATGTTCCTCTAACCGAAGTTAAAAAAGAATTACCTGATATATCAAAATATAAAAAATCCGATTTTTATTATACTAATCCGGATATCTCTATTTTTATTGATGCTCCTATACTTCTTGTTCACGAACTGCTGACTGACAACGATGCTAAATTAAATTATGTGCCAGGGTTGAAAGAAATAAAAGACAATGCACCGGTAAACCGTATTAACACTTCGCACACTTGTGTATTTGATGACCTTGAAATACATTTTGTCACTCAGTCCAACGAAGTTAAAGAAAAAGAAATTTCGTATGTAGAGCAAGGGGAAGCGAGCATAGGCGTTGCTTTTATCTCAGATTATAAACTTAAAGAAGAGGGGAAAGGAACTAAACTATCGCTTAAGATCTTCCCCGGAAGGATAAGCAAAAATCTTTCGTTTTATAAAAGAGTTTTTTACATCATTATGACAAAGCTTGCAATTTCCAAGCTGAGAAAAGCAAGTGCGAAAAATCTTGAGACATTTAAAGCTTATTGTGAAAAAACTGCTAGTGAAAGATCAGATTGATCAATCTGGGAATAGAGTTTTATCAATACCGGGAATAATTCTCAAAGCATTTTTATAATATATTTTTTTCAGTACATCATCCGGTAAATCCAATCCATACATTTTCCAGAATGCGTGTCTTTTCCTGTAGTAATCAAAGTATTCGTCTTCGGTTTCCAGCACCCTAAAATAAACATAATATTCTTCCGGGTTCCATGAGTCCTTGCCGAACATAATTCTATCCTGATATCGTATAAACCACTCACGAGCAAAGCGTGGTTGTCTTCCCAACTCCGCAAGCACAGCACCAATCTCGGTGTACATATTGGGTAATTCATCCATTAATTTTCCTAATTTCGTCAGATCGTTTCCCAACCACCCAAGATGAGCATTAATAAATATTGTATTTGGATGTTTCTTAAAAACATTGTGTTGTTCTACCATAATTTGCTCCCATGCCGGGAAGATTTCAGGGTCACGGTATCTGTTTGGTTTTTGTTTAAGTTCGAGCCAGCGTTCGTTATTTTTATCTTTTGGTTGCCAAAATTGAAATGGTTCGCCGGTATGTATTAAAACAGGAATACCGAGTTCTCCGCATTTTTCCCACACGGGCTCTAATCTACTATCATCAACGGCAACTCTTTCATCATTAGCATCCTTAAGGGTTAACCCAAGATTTTTATATATCTTTAAACCATTTGCTCCGCTTTTTACATCATCTTCCAATTCTTTTAATGTTCGTTCAATCCAGCCCTCCTCTCCAAAATCATAAAAATCCATATTGGTAAAGATTATAAATCTGCCCTGTTTTAGTTCACTTACATTTTTGATCGATTCTTTAAGAAATTCTGAATCTTTTAGTCTGTATTCAAATTTTCCGGGTTCAGTTTCAACTCTTGTAAAACCTCTGCCGCTTAGATTTACCATAACTACCATATTAAGTTTATCCATATCGTTAATTACTTCCGCTAAATTTTCTTTGCTCATATTCCATTGATGATTATGCACATCAATAAATGGAAATTTTGCACTTGTTAAAGGGTGTTGCGGAACAACAAGAGATGATGGCGGATCATAATCTTCGAAATACATTACTGTATCAGCCTGAGGGAATAATGTTTTAATAAATAATAAAGGAAGGATTAATAAAATCAATTTTTGCATATTATATTTTCGTTTAATGATGAAATAAATGTTTGATGAAAACTACTTTAAATAGATTAATGAATCAACAAACATTTTATAACAGTTATTATTAAACAGGAGTTATAAAGAGTTATTTAATCTTCAATATTGAAAAAATAGGTATTATAAAATCCTGTTGAATTAATTCTTTGAACCGTCTCACCGATTTTTTGAAGCTCATCTGAACTGCTTATTTAAGGTACTCGCTGACATATTTACCGTCTCCAGGGGTCGGATAAATTTTTTAATTCGTAACTGATGAGCGGGAATTAAAAATTAGTTGTGTAAATATCAGAGAGCATAACTGGGAAATAGTTTTTAATTCTTGAGTCATAATATCGACCAAAATTAAGTTATATTTCAATTAGTTTATTTTGGATAGCGTACTGTGTAAGTTCAACATTCGATTTAAGATGCATTTTTTCAAGAATCCTGTTTCTGTAACTGTATACAGTGTGAATGCTGATTGTAAGTTCCTCCGCAATTTCTTCAGCCGATTTCCCAAAAGATATAAAACACATTATCTGGTATTCCCTGTCTGAAAGATTTTGATGGAGCGCTTTTTTATTATTTACATCAACGTTTTCAGCTAATTTTTCTGCCAGGGATTGATTGATGTACTTTCCGCCACCAACTATTTTTCTTATCGCCGAAACCAATTCGGTGGGAGCAGATACTTTTTTCAAGTAACCGGCAGCACCGGCTTTAATGGCTCTTATTCCATATTGATCTTCGCTGAACATACTTAGGATAAGAACAGGTACGTTAATATTCCTACTTCTCATTTCCTTTAGTGCTTCCAACCCGCTTTTGCCAGGCATATTAATATCGAGAACAACAATTTCCCAGCAGTCCTTTTCCAGCAGATCAAATAATTCACTCGCATTTGCCGCTTCACCCGTTACTTCCATATCTGCTTCTTCAGTAACTATTTGCTTTAATCCTTCACGCACAATTGCATGATCATCGGCTATAAGAATTTTTATCATTGTTTAGTTTTATAAAAATCAGTTATTGTTTAATGGAATTTCCACTCTTACTTCTGTTCCTTTGCCAGGAATTCCTTCAACCGTTACTTCGCCGCCCAAAATTAATGCTCTCTCTTTCATTCCAATTATGCCAAGCGATTTAAAATCCTTTGTTTGTTCTTGCGCAATTCCAATACCGTTATCCTTAACTATTAACATAAGGGTTTCCGCCTTTAGATGTATTGATATTGAAATAAGCTTTGCCTTCGAATGCCTCGCTATATTCGTTAGCGCTTCCTGAAAAATCCTAAATATTGCTGTAGATTTTTCAGAATCTAAAAATAATTCAAAATTGGGAAGAGTAAAGGAACATTTTATTCCCGTTACACTCTGGAATTCCTGTGCTTGCCATTCAATTGCAGGAATCAATCCCAGCTCATCGAGAATATAGGGCCTTAATTTTGCCGTAATTCGTTGTACTTTTTCAACCGTATCATCAATCATATTTGAGATGGAAATAATTTTATCCTTCAATTCCTGCTGATCGTCTCGTAATTTATTTGATAATAAAGTTATCTGAATTTTTAATACAGTTAAAACCTGGCCCAATTCATCATGGATTTCCCTTGCGATTGCAGTTCGTTCCTCTTCTCTTATTGTTTGAAGATGTGAAGCAAGATTTCTTAATCGTAAACCTGTTTTTCTAAGTTTTTCTTCAACTCTTTTTCGCTCAGTAATATCTCTTGCAATAGAAAGCACTGTAGGTTTTCCCTCGTAGGTGAACAAATGCGAACTTATTTCGACAGGAATATGTTTTGAGTCTTTTGCTTTGTGAACGAGTTCATAAATTACATGTGAGTTTGTTAACAGTCTTTCGGTTTGTTTGTTAAATTCATCAATAAATTTTGGTGAGATTATAGCTGATGGACTTAATTTCAGGAATTCGTCTTTTGTGTAACCAAGCTTTTTGCATGCAACTTCATTCACTTCAATAAAATCTCCGTACAATTTTAGTTTTGAAAGCTGCGTAACGAACACAGCATCGTTTGCATTGTTGAACAGCATACGGTATTTCTGTGCGCTATCGGCAAGTTCTAACTCAGCTTTTTTTCTTTCGGTAATATCCTTTATAATGGAAAGAGTATATTTGCCTTCGCCTGTTAAATCAAGGAAGGTGTTAGAAAATTCGAGCCAACGCTTTTTCTCATTCCAAAGAGTATTCTCTCTTTCGAAATGAGTTTTTATTTCATTGTTGATTACATCCCGACGGTAAGTTTCGAGAACCCTTTTTTGTTCTGATTGATGATATACAACAGTAAACGGTCGATTTAAAAGTTCTTCTTTATCGAGTTCAACAATTCTGCAGTAAGCATCGTTAACCATAACAATAGTGCCGTTACCATCGGTAAGCCTCATTCCATCAACAGAAATTCCCCACAGTTTACTAAATAGTATTTCTGATTTACTAAGCGTTTCTTGTAATTGATGATTGGTATTCATGTCATAATCATAATTAAGCTTTAGTTTTGAATCCTTTCATCATCCATTTTTTAGTTAACACAAGTCTTGCTCGTGAATCAGTAAGCCCAACATTTTCAGATGAATATTTCCTTAAAATTGTTAATATTCCAAAATAAACTAAACCCTCAAGAACATAAGAAACATTTATACCCCACAATGCTTTTGGTGCTTTAAAAAATGCTCTGAAAGTTTCTCTCAGTTCTTCGAAAGAGTCTTTCAGAACTTCGCCTAAGATCTTGGTTTTTTCAACATCAGACTGGTTTGTTTTTTCTTCCACGTAGTTTATTCCCTTCTGAATTTATAGACAGTTTTACATTCTTATAAGTAAAAATGAATGGTACGTAAATTAAGTAATCTGATGGAGAAATTATATTTTTATCGGAGGATTTTTTTGATGTGTGAAGATTCGTCAGCTTATTCCAACGAGTTGTTGTACACTGGTACAGTAAAAGTAAATTTACTCCCTTTGTTTAATTCACTCACAACAGAAATTGTCCCGTTGCTTTTTCCTACAAAATCTTTGCATAAAATTAATCCAAGTCCCGTTCCTTTTTCGTTTGCCGTGCCATCCATGCGATATTGTTCATCAATCCTGAAAAGTTTTTTCTGGTTATCAGGAGCTATTCCAACACCATTATCTTCCACAGTTACCTCAAACAAATCACTCTTAACAGCTGCACTAATAGAAACGCTTCCGTCGGGATGTGTAAATTTTATTCCGTTTGATACAAGGTTGCGGAGAACGGTTTCAATCATATACAGATCTGCATAAAGAAAAATTGAATTGGAGATATTACTTGTGAGGTTAATGTTTTTACTATCAGCAGTTTCTCTGTAAAGTTCTAATATGCTTTTTGAAATATCATACAAATCAATTTTACTTCTTTCAAATTTTACTCTGCCCGTTTGAATTTGTGTCCATTCAAGTAAATTTTGCATTAGATTGTAAACTTTTTTTGCTGAAGAATGTATGTTCTCAATCGATTCTTTAATCTCTACTTTAGAAAGATCATCAAAGAATTGAGTTGTGTATTCTGATATACCAAGAAGAGCATTGAAAGGGCTGCGAAGATCATGTGAAATAATGGAGAAGAACTTATCTTTTGATTGGTTTAGTTCTTTCAATTCCTCTGCATACTTTATCAATTTTGCTTCAGCATTTTTCCGTTTAGTAATATCCTGAAATTGAGCAATAAAAAAGGTAAGTTTTCCATTTTCATCTTTAATGGGAGTAATAGTGACAAGACCCCAGAAAGTTTCACCGTTTTTTCTCAAATATTTTTTTTCAAGTTCTCTGTACTTAATAGATTTATCCCGAAGTAATTCCTTCATAATCTGCAGTGAGTGTTCTATTTCTGAAGGATGTGTTATATCCAGCATATTCATATCTTTAAATTCTTCAATTCCATATCCTAACATTTCCGCAAATGAATTATTAACCTTCATAAACTCTCCTTTTGCGTTAAGGATTGCTTTTCCAATTCCCGAATTCTCAAAAATTGATCTGAATTTCTCTTCACTTTCTTTCAGGGCTTTTTGAGTTTCAATCCGTTCGGTTATATCGAGTACAATTCCCTGAATTGCAGGTCTCTGATCAAACTCAATCATCTGAGCATGGAGTTCTAATACTATTGTACTACCATCTTTACTTATAGCTTTAAAATGATAGCTTGCGGGAATAGATTGACCGGCAAATCTTTTTCTGAAGTTGCCCCAAACTAATTTCCAATCATCCGGGTGAACTAAATTTCCAACTTCCTTTGGAGAGAATGCAAGAATTTCTTCCACTGTATAACCTGTAATATGAGAAAATGCAGGATTAGTATAGACAATTTTCATGTTCTGTAGAATCACAATCCCCTGAAGCGAATTCTCAATAAGTTGTCTGTATTTTTGCTCAGATTTACTTAACGCTTCATTTTTTAAACGAAGAGTTGCCTCTTCATTAGAATTAATATGATGAACCGTATTTGTTTTACTATCACTCATTTAGTAATCATGCCTCCAATAATTACATACACTATCATAAAATGTTCGCTTTTCTCAGCAGTTGTAACCTATTGTAAAAATCCTCCCAAATGCGCCGTCAAATTATTAAATAAATTCTCACAATAAAAATTTCCCTGGAGAAATTTACAGAATGCTAAATTTGATTACAAGAAAAAATGGGAATTAATTACAGACTGTCATAGTTGGCGCCAATGATCTTTGACACATTATTTTTCATCCCCATTAACCCTTGTAAACCTCCAGTGTGTATTACAAGAATGTTTTTTCCATTACTAAAATAGTGATTCAAAATAAGATTGTAAACTCCAAATAAAAGTTTTCCCGTATAAGTTGGTTCGATGGGAATGGAGGTAATATTTTGAAATCTTTGAATAAACTCGATCAATTCAGAATTAATTTTAGCATAACCGCCAAAATGGAAATCAAGGTTGATATCCCAATTATTATATTTTTTCCCGGCACTTTCATAAATAAGTTTTTCAACATCGTTTAACAAAAAATTGCCTCCTTTTAAAACAGAAAATCCTAATGCCTTCTTCCTGCCGTTAAGTCCCGTTACTAAACCAGCCAGAGTTCCGCCAGTTCCGCAGGCACAGCAAACGTAGTCGAAATCAATATCAATATTAGAAATAATTTCGCTTACACCTTTAATTGCAAGTTTGTTTGTACCTCCTTCAGGTACGAGATAAAAATTCCCAAATTTTTCCGTGAGTTTCTTAATAAATTCGGATGAGCTTTTCTCTCTATAAGTTTTCCTATTAACATAATGGATTTTCATTCCTACCGAAGCAGCAAAACTCAAAGTTGGATTTAGTGGAAGATGTTCTTCTCCGCGTATAATACCGATGGTCTTGAATCCAAACAATTTACCTGCCGCCGCCGTTGCATATATGTGATTTGAATAAGCTCCACCGAAAGTTAAAAGTGTTTCATATCCGTTCTCTTTTGCTGCGGTTAAATTATACTTTAACTTGTGCCACTTATTCCCTGATAGTTCAGGATGATTCAAGTCTTCACGTTTTATAAATAATTTAATACCACTATCTTTAATTAATGGATCTTCAATTTTATGAATTGGTGTATTATGTTTGATGAAATCTGATTCAAGTATAATTTTATTTGATTTCATTAATTATAATTGCTCGTGAATTTTTGAAAGATAGATTTATATAAAAACTTTTTGCAGCTTGCAAAATAACAAACCTTAATTTTAATAATAAATTTGTAACCGAGAATGAACAAAGACGAAATAGATGAACTTAAAAAAGATTATGAAAAAGAGAAGGGAAACATCGAAGTCCCTTTTGAAATGATAGTAAACCAGGTAGAGACTTTTGAAAAAGGGATCCCCTTTCTGAAATTAGTACGACCCTGCACAATAGGTGAGGGACTACATGTAATTGATGAAGAAGAAGATTATGAAGAATTAATTTCTGCATTCCAAGAAGCGATTGAGGAAGAGAGAATTATAAAATTCGTTCCTGCTTCCGGTGCTGCATCACGAATGTTTAAAAAACTACAGGCAGTGCTTAATAAATTTGGCGATGTTAAAAGATATGTTTTAGAAGAGGCGATTTCCCATAATGATGAGGATAGTATAGGAGTATTAGAGTTTGTTGACAATATTAAGTGGTTTGCGTTTTATCCTGACTTAAAATTTGAAATGGCTGATGATGGATATGATTTTGAGATTCTTTTAAATGAAGGAAATTATTCTCAGATTCTCAGGTATACTCTTGATTCTATAGGGCTTAACTATGTTAATCAACCAAAGGGAAGTATTAAATTTCATAATTATCCAGATGGAGCGCGAACAGCTTTTGAGGAGCATTTGATTGAAGCAATACATTATGCCAAAGCGGAGGAAAAACCTGCAAAAATTCATTTTACTATTTCACCGGAATACAGAGAATTGATAAACTCAATTGTGAAAGAGGCAATCGAACAGCATAAAAAAGCAGGCGATAATATCCAGGTATCTTACTCATACCAAAAACCTTCTACTGATACAATTGCAGTTACAATTGATAATAAACCATTTAAAGATGCCGAAGGTAATTTAGTCTTTCGCCCTGCGGGTCATGGTGCGTTGCTCGAAAACCTGAATGACTTGAAAGGTGATATAATTTTAATAAAAAATATTGATAATCTTGTTACAGATCATTTAAAAGGCACGACCTATCTATACAAAAAATTATTAACTGGTTATCTTATCAGGACGCAGAACAAAATATTCACATATATGCGTGCCCTCGAATCAGAAGATATTTCTTTATCTACAATCAACTCAATAAAACAATTTGCAGAATCCGAATTGTCAATTCAATTTGATGAAACGAGCATGAAAAGAAAAATTACAAACAAGAAAATGAATACAATTCGAGTTCCATCTGACCTTAATAAGAAATTATATTCAGATGAATCCTTTGATAGTTTAACCACCGATTTGCAAATAAAAAAATTAAAAGAAAAACTTAATCGTCCAATAAGAATTTGCGGTATGGTTAAAAATGAAAGGGAGTCGGGAGGCGCTCCGTTTTGGGTTGAAGATGAAGATGCTACAGTTTCTCTTCAGATAGTGGAAATGACGCAGATTGATTTGAATAACGAGGAGCAGAAAAAAATTCTTGAGGGATCAACACATTTTAATCCTGTTGATATAGTATGCGGAGTTCGCGATTATAAAGGTAATCCCTTCAACTTACTTAAATATACCAATCCGGATACAGGGCTAATTGCAATAAAATCTAAAGACGGGAGAGAGCTTAAAGCGCTGGAACTTCCGGGATTGTGGAACGGAAGCATGGCAAAATGGATAACTGTTTTTGTTAAAGTTCCGATGATAACATTTAACCCGGTTAAAGAAGTAAACGATTTGTTAAGGAAAGAGCACCAGCCGCCTGAAAAAAATTGAAATTTGAAATAGTAATTCTTAATTTAATTTTAAAATAAATTTCAATCGAGAGAAAAAAATGAAAACACGACTTTTCATACAGACTGTAATATTTATTATTATTACCGGTTTTACATTAACAGCAACAGCACAGGACACGCTTTTTGTTGATGACTTTGAGAACGGAACAGGGAACTGGAATATTACAAATGATGGTGGAACCTGTGTATGGGAAGTTTGGGAAATATTAAACAATGGTTACACATTACCTTCTACTGCTGTGGGCAACATATTAACTGCTGATTCGGATTCATGCGGTTCAGAGACAACTCTTCTTTCCACTGCTACTATGGTTAATCCTCTTAATTTGTCTAATTATTCATCTGTTTGGATCGAGTTTGATAATGATTGGAGAACGGTAATCACTGCCGATGAAGCATATGTTGAAATAAGTGCTGATAGTGGAAACACATGGATAACAGTTGTTTCCTGGCTTGGCGTTGATCAGCGTAATACTCATGAAGTTTTGGACGTTTCATCTTATGCAGCTTTGCAATCAGATGTCAGATTCAGATTAAGAGTAATTCAACCAGGATGGGATTGGTGGTGGGCAGTAGATAATTTTGCAGTTTACAGCGATACAACTGCTGTTTCAGTAGAGGATGAAACTTCTAACATTCCGGGAGAATTTTATTTATCTCAGAATTATCCCAACCCGTTTAACCCAACTACAACTATCAGCTTTAAATTGCCAGAATCAGGCAAGGTGATATTAAAAATATACAACATAATGGGTGAGGAAATTAAATCTTTGGTAGAAGGTTATAAGGAAGCCGGTATTTATACAGTTAAATTCAATGCTGACAGACATCCAAGCGGAATGTATTTATACAGGTTGAACACAAATGGATTTACAGAAACTAAAAAGATGTTGTTTATGAAATAATCATAATAAATATTGATTTTAATGAGCTCGATTTTAAATGAATCGAGCTTTTTTTATGATTTAAAATATTTCCTTTTAATAAATCGGGATTGACTGATAATGTGGCTTTGAACACCCGTCATTTTTGGTAATCCCAACGATAAAAATTACTTACAATCTAACAAAGTGATTTGTAAAACCAATGATTATAAGATATTTTTCAACCTTTTTTGTGATACATCTCTGTTTGGGACAATGCGTCTAAAGGCATAAAATTTGCGTGAAATAATAAAGGTTTAACTGTTGGAGGCTTAAACCCTTCCAAAATGGTATAATTGCGGGAAAAAAGATTCCGCAGTAAAAATAATATTTCTTAAGAATTATTGAGATATGAATAAAATATTTTCAAAATTTAGTTTACTAATTACAATTGGGTTTCTCTTAATTCTTTTCTCCACGGATTATACCTTTGCTCAAAATCCCGGGAATGCATTAGATTTTGATGGAAGTAATGATTATGTATCCATTCCTGATGCCACAGCATTAGACATCACAGACCAAATAACAATAGAGGCGTGGTTTAAACCCTCCTCAAGTTCCTGGGCATATAAAAAGTTAATAACCATAGACTATACAAAAGTTTCAGCTACGCTGACTGATTTCCCGGTGTTAGTATCTGTAACGGATGTAGATTTGAAGGACTCCGATAACGGTGGACCGATACAGCCGGACGGAGATGACATATTATTTTTAAAGACGGATGGAACAAAATTATCACACGAGATAGAAGAGTATGACGGATCGACAGGAGAATTAACAGCGTGGGTAAAGATACCATCGTTATCGTCAAGTACAGACACACAGATTTATCTGTATTACGGCAATTCAAGTAGTTCATCGCAGCAGGATGCAGCAAACGTGTGGGATGACAACTACGCGGGCGTCTGGCACCTGAAGGAGGAGCAGTCCGGTACGGGAGAAAACGATCTGTACAAAGACGCCACCTCGAATAGCAACCACGGTGACGACGAGGTATCAGCAGAAGGACAAGACGGAAAGATCGGCCCCGGGCAGCAGTTTGACAACAACAACGACTACATCCTGGTGGCAAACTCCCCGGAGCTGGGGATCACGGGGGACATCACGATTTCGGCCTGGATAAAGAGAGACGCAAGCGACAACACGGAGACCATCTTGACGAAGTCGAATGGCGCCCGCTGGGACTACGATTTATACATCGGGAACCTAATTAACAACGATGAACTCGTGTTCTGGGCGGACGACGCGACCCCGGAATCGGTGGGCTCGACTGACACGATCACAGATACCTCGTGGCACCATGTCGCGGCAACCCGCAATGGAACCACGGTCACGTTTTACATTGACGGGGCAGCAACCTCGGGGGGTGGGTCTATGAGTGGTGCGTTTAACAACAACGATGATCCGGTGAGGATCGGTGACGCTGGTAGCCTCGATCCGTTCGGCGGCTATCTCGACGAAATCCGCATCTCCAGCACCGACCGAGATTCAAGCTGGATTGGAACGGAATACAGAAACCAAAATTCTCCCGGCACGTTTATGAGTTTCAGCAACCAGACTGCTGCAGGAGTTAGCAAATCCCTGGCTTACGGCATTAGTACCAATAACTCAAAAGCTTATGGTACAATAAATAACCAGGGAGTTTCAGGTAGTATTACTGCCGGTGAGTGGAACCACATCTGTTTAAGCTATAATAAGGACGCAGGCGGTACGGATGAGATTAAGCTCTATCTTAACGGAACACAAAGTGCAACAGGAGATTATTCAACGGCAATATCAACAAACAACAATAATCTGCTGCTTGGGGATATGGCAGGATTCATAGGAAAGATGGATGAAATAAGGTTATGGAATGACGTAAGGACACAGCAGGAGATAAGAGATAATATGCATATACTAGTAACACCGGGATCAGAGACAAATTTAGTAGCTTACTGGAAGTTAAACGAAAGCTCGGGAACATCAGCTCCGGATTCGAAGGGAAGTAACACGGGAACACTATTCAATATGATTGATGGGGATTGGGTAGCATCGACGGCACCGTTTGGAGGGGGAATAGTGAACAGCACAACAAGTTTCACCAGCGGAACTGCAAATCTGGGTACATTTTCGTTGACGACAACAAATTCATTTGATAACCCTGTAGACATAACCTCAACCGAGATATTGAACGCACCGAACATACTGCCATCAGTAGCAAATCCATTAAATGACCGATACTGGGCAGTAGATGTATTTGGAACACCCGGCACATATACAGCAAATTTAACATTCACATTGCCATCGGGATACCTGGACTTAGGTGATGAAGCAAACCTGAATTTATACAACCGAAGCAGCAGCAGTGACGGCAGCTGGACAACGCTGGTAAGCGGTGCAACGAGTATGACAGCAACAACAGTAACCTTTGATGGGGTGAGCACATTAGGACAATTCACAATAGGCAGCAGCGGCTCACCACTACCTGTTGAGCTGGTAAGCTTTACTGGAAAAGTGAAGGATCAGAAAGTATATCTTAATTGGAGTACTGCAACGGAAGTTAATAATTATGGATTTGAGATTGAACGGAAGATTCCGGATCAAGTCCGGAATGACAACCGTAATTGGGAGAATATTGGTTTTGTTGAAGGACACGGTAACAGTAACTCACCAAAAGAATATAGTTTTATTGATAATGAGATAAGTTCTGCAGGAATATATTATTACAGATTAAAACAAATTGATAATGACGGTGTATATGAATTTTCAAAAACTATAGAAGTTAATTTTAACGTGCCGATCAAATTCGAGTTAAGTCAAAACTATCCCAACCCGTTTAACCCATCTACAACTATCAGTTTCAATTTGCCCAAATCCGGTGTAGTTACATTGAAGGTTTATAACATAATGGGTGAAGAAATAAAAATCCTGGTAGAAGGTTATAGGGAAGCCGGAAATTATACAGTTAATTTCAACGCAGAAGAACATCCAAGTGGAATGTATTTATACAGATTAACAGCAGGTGGGTTTACAGCAACAAAGAAAATGTTGATGATTAAGTGACATAGTCAATTAATCTTCCTGATTTATCGGGACGACCTTGTCGGGGATAATTTTAAAATAAGAATTTAACCCGAACTATTTATAATATGCTGCATAAGTTAACTGTGCCTGGGCTGGTATTCCCGGTCCATATCTTTGTTTAGTCCGTCCTTCAGGTTGAGGAGTTGCAGGTATTAAAACGCTTTCAATATTATAATTATTACTTGTATATGGTTCATCATATTTTAAGATTGAATCTTCACCTGTAAAAGGATCATCCGGACCATAAGGATCAGGGTCAGAATTACTTGCAGCAACAAAATAGATTATTACTGCTGCAATCAATCCAATTCCGCCAAACAAAAATATTTTCTTATTTGAAGATCGTGGTTTCACTGTTTTTTTAATTTCAACAGGTTTCGGTTTTGGTTGAACAGGAGGAGGAGGTGGTGGTGTTTTCTGTGGCTCTTTAATTTCAGATTTGGGTTCTTCAATAATTGTTTTATCCGCTGTTCCCATCACAGCGGCTTTCCCTTCTTTGGAAAGCAGTCTCTTTGTGAATTCATCACTACTCTGTATTCGTTTAGTTCTATCTTTCTGGACCGAGGCAAACAGAACATCTACCAGCCAATCAGATATATGAGGGTAGTATTCCCGCGGATCTTTAATTTCACCTTTTACAATTTCATTCATTATTTCAAAATCGCTGTCGGTATCAACATTAAACGGTATTCTTCCCGAAAGCATTTCGTAAAGAGTTACGCCAATACTGTAAATATCTGTTCTATGATCAATATCTTTTACGGCTTTTATTTGTTCGGGCGACATATAATAAATCGTTCCCATTTTAGTGCCGGTTTTTGTAAGACCTTTATCCTGTAATATTTTTGCAATTCCAAAATCAAGTATCTTAACAGTATTATCACCGGTTAATAAAATGTTGCTTGGTTTAATATCTCTGTGTATAATGCCTTTTTTATGTGCGAATCCAACCGCTTCTAATATTTGATTGAGCAACCAGACTACTTTTTGTTCGGGCAAAGGACCGGTATTTGTAATTAGCTGTTTAAGCGTATCACCTTCAACATATTCCATAACCATGCAATAATTATCTCCCTCACGAAAGTAGTTGTATAGAGTAACGATATTTGGATGAATTAAACTTGCCTGTACTTTTGCTTCATGTCTGAACCTGTCTGTAAATTGCGAATCCTTTGTAAGCAGTGGATTGAGAACTTTTATAGCAACATTCCTTTCAAGCATAGTATCGCTGGCAAGATAAACCGTTCCCATTCCGCCTTCGCCAATCTTTTTAATAATTTTATAGTCTCGTATTTGTTCAATCATTTATAATTTCCCTTTAAATATTTTTCTAACTAACATCTTTCCTTTTTAATGAATATGCAGTAAGCAGAAAAAACAACACTGAATATGCAAGTATCACAAAAATATCTATTGCAAAATTATCCGGTGAAAAACCAAGATTCGTAATACCTTGTGGGAAAGTATCTTCATATTCAAGAATAGTCATTGCTTCGAATGACCATCGGCTTGTCATAAAAGCAGCAAGAAATTTTTCGAAGCCGCTCATAGTAACGAATGTACTTATAAGTCCTCCTAGTATTACCTGTGGAATTAATACAAGAGGAATTAAACCCATTGCCGCTTCTGTTGTAGAAACTAGAGACGATATTAATAATGCCAGCAAGAGTACCGGCAAAGATGTAAGCAATAATAGAAAGAACATGCTCATCACAGAAGATTCCATTTCTATAGCCGGAACGACAATAATTGCAAGCACAAAACATTGAATTACACAAAGCAACATCAATACAGTTACTTTAGAAAAAAGGTAGGAAGGTATTTTCAGATTAACCATTCTTTCCCGTTTGAAAATTGCCCGTTCACTAACAATTTCTCTGGCAGCGTTTGAGCAGCCGAGCCATATTGCAGCAATAACCAAAATGAACAGCGCTGCCGTCCTCTCAGCAAACTCATCAAATACTATTGCAATTAAACCTGCAATAATTGGCGCCTGCAGCAAAAGAATAGCCGTGCTTACATGGTCTCTTAGTTTTACTCGGAAATATCTGCTTGTTAAAGTAATATATTGTTTGGGGTCTGCACTTACTTTAGTTGGAGTTGTAACTTCAGTTGGCTGTTTTTCTATTTTGGAAGATTGTCTTGAAGATACATATTGCATGTATTCCTGTGACTGCCGGAATTTTTCTTTCCAGTAATCAGGTTCTTTTGTTTCAAGCTTTTCAAATAATTCGTAAGGTTTTTCAACTTCAAAATAATCACTAGCTTTTTCTGCTCTGCCAAAATATGCAAGCTTACCGCCTTTGGTTAGAACAATCAGGTGAGATAATATTTCAAAATTCTCTTTGGTAATATTATGAGTTGTAAGGATAACGATTTTACCTTTTGCCGCAATATTTTTTAGAAGATACATTACATCCAAATCGGTTTTGGGGTCCAACCCGCTTGTAGGTTCATCAAGGAATAATACAGATGGTTCTGTAAGCAGTTCCTGTCCAAGGTTTACACGCTTTCTCTGTCCGCCGCTTATTCCTTTCTTTTCTGCAGAACCAATCAGAGTATCTCTTGTATCTAAGAGTCCTAAAGTATCAAGTATGTTATCAACCTGTGATGTGATTTCCTCGTTTGTATTGTTATCTAATCTTAACCTCCCTGTATAATGAAATGATTCCTGCACTTTTAGCTCGCGGTGAATAATATCATCCTGGGGCACATAACCAATTTGTCCTTTGAAGGAATCGAAATTTGAATAAAGAGATTGGTCATTAATAAGTACATCACCTTGGCTCGGTTTAATTACGCCGTTCATCATCATCATTAAAGTGGTTTTTCCTGCTCCGCTCGGACCAATCAATCCAACAAACTCGCCGGGAAGAATTGTTAAACCGATATTATCAACAATCAATTTATCTTTTACACGGAATGTGAGATTGTCTGCTGCAATTTGTATATCACCGCTTATCTCTTTTTTATTACTAAATAATCTTTCGAGATTAAGCGGTACACCTCCAATTGTTATCACATCATAAGGTGTAACACATTCGCGTTTTATTCTCTTTCCATTTATGAATGTTCCGTTAGAACTATCGAGATCTTCAAGAAACCATTCGTTGCCTTTCTTTTCAAGCCGTGCATGCGTCCTCGAAACTTTAATGTTATTTATTACTAAATCGTTATCTTTTGTTCTGCCAATGTTGATCACATTTTTTTCTTGAACGATTCTCGTTTTTAATCTTTCTTCTGACTGTACAGGAACTTCGCCGGTACTAAGTTTTATAAATGGTTCAAGTTTGTTCCAATCAAACACATAGTTTTTGCTGAAGGTAATTCTGCTCTCTCTTGTAACAATTTTAGATGTTATTTTTTTACCGTCAACGTATGTTCCGTTAGTTGAACCAATATCTACAAGAGTAACAGTATTATCATTAATAATAAAATTTGCATGAGATGAAGAAACATTAGAGTTGTTTATTACAATGTGACGCGAAGATGATCTTCCGACAGTGATGATCTTTTCGTTTGAGGAATTGTTCATATTTTAACTAAAACTCCTTTCATGCTGTATGGAAATTGAATGTTAAAACCCATAATATTAATCAGTAAATTTCCTTCCGTCTCATATTCTAGTTTACCTGAAAACAGAGACCCGAATAATGATGCCAATGTTTTTGAGTTACTTAATGTATATCTTATTTTTCCTTTGCTTTCATTGCCTTTGCTGTTAACCATAATAACATCATCTACATTCCCTGTCCCGGCTTCTTTCCCGTTGATAGAAATCTTTGAAGGATAATTTATTACAGAGAATTCTATTCCGTAAGGATTATTAATATTAAAATCTATCTCAACAATCGATTCTCCGAAACCCATACTTTTTAATCCTGCAGAAACAATGGTAATGATTTTATCGCTTTCAGTATCCTGCTTAATCGATTTAGCAATCTGGTCTTTCACTGCTATTATAAATGAAAGATCAACATCAACGGGAAGAGTGATCAATCCAAGATTAGCATAAGCACTTCCTTGTAATTTTAATTGGAGACTATCTTCATCCGAACTAATTATCTCAAGCATTTTTTCTGTTCCAAGAACAGCATTAAATTTTACATCACCTGTTTCAAGTGATTTTATTATCCATTTTTCTTTTCTTTCGGCAAAACCAAGAGTATCGTTTTGATGGATTATATTAACAATTAAATTCTCAATATCAATTTCAAAATTATTTTTATTCTCAGCTAAGATAACAATCGAAACCCACAACGAATCGGAATTAAATTTAAGAATTTCGGTTTCCTTAATTTCTTTGAACTCGGGAGCTAAACCTGAAGGAGTGCAAATGAAATTATTTGTTATTAGGAATAAAAGTATTCCAACAACTATAACAGGTATTAAAAGTTTGATCAGTTTTCCTTTCATATCTTTATTAATCCAATTTCAGCTATTGCTAAGTATGGATGAATGTATGTATGCCTGCCCGGCGTTTGACGGGTTTGTATGTAAAAAAGTTTGGATACTCATTGATTATTTTTTTAATCATTGTATTAATACGAGTCCATTGCAGCAACAATAACAATCAGGAAGAATAACATTCCAAAAACGAATAAAATAAAACCCCAAACAGCCCAGAGTTTTTGAACTTTTTTAAAATGCGCAATACTTATCCAGTGTTTATTTTGCCATGCCCATTCATTTCCTTTGGCACCAAGCATAAATATCATAACAAAATTTACAAGCGGAATCCATGTTAAAAAAGCAATCATCGTGTTATTGCCTATTCCCCATATCCAGGTTAAAAAGAATGCACCCCAATTCCATCCGTACAACTGCGGAGGTAATGCTGCCAGTTTTCCCTGTCCTGAGTTATTCTGAAAGTTACTGTTTGGAGAAACTAAATCATTTTGGTTCAAACCTGATTGTTCTGATTGCTGTAAAGCTATTAACGGCTTGCCGCAATTATTACAGAATTGTGCGTCGGCATCATTATTATTTCCGCAATGCGTGCAGTACATATATTATTCCCTAATAAATTTTTAATACAGATTTATTACTCTATCTCTTCTTTCTCTTGCAGTAGGATGAGAAGAGATAAAATCGTTTAAGGCATCCCGTTGATCTGCGCCATATTCTTTTTCCAGTTTCTCTAATTTTTCGAAGAACGAAACAGCACCGGATTTTTTGTACCCAGCTTTAAGCATCAACATCACACCATTTTCATCAGCTTCAAATTCATCATATTTACTGAAAGGCATTGAATACATACCATAAGCTACCTGGACAATCTCTCCGAAACTCGGATCAAAGGAAGATGCAAGCACAGCGTATTGCACTCGTTTGATACAATGACGCTTTTCGTTATGAGATATTTCATGAGCAATTACAAATGCTATTTCGTCTTCATCATCCAAAAAATCGAGGATGCCCGTGTTAATGTACATACTACCGCCCGCAATTGCATAAGCATTTACTTCATCAGTTCGAATAATCTTATAGTTATAGTTTATCCTAGTTCTTTCAACATATTGTAAAAGATTCTTAAATATTTTTTTGATGTTGAATTTCCTTTCACGGGTAAAGCGAAGGTCTTGTGAAATTTGTTTGTCCAATTCTTCACCAATTGCGTTTTCTTCCTCGTCAGATAGTGCGGTAATTTCTAAAAGAGTTTCATTGAGGATGTTTGCAGTTTTTAATAAATCGTTAACAAGATTTCCATCATCCTGCGCAGTAACTGTTGAAGAGAAAGTTAATATAAACAGCATGAGCAATCCGGAAATATGGACAGCAAAAAACTGCTTAAAGTTATTGGTTGTTATTCTGTTCATTATTTGGTGCCTCCACGTTGTTAATTATTAAACTATCTTTATTTACCGAGGAATGGTTTACTGAGTCTTTTGTTTTGTTATTAGTTGCAGCATTGATTTCATCATTTCTTTGCAGCCCGTAAGTGGAATCGTTCCCCGTGGTATTAACTTTCCGTGGCTCCTCTCCAAAACTTATCACTTCAAATTTAATAAGAATTAAAACGATAGCAATAAGTGAAACTAAAAAATTTGGGTATGACAGGGATTTATTATTGTTACTCTGTTTTGGAATATTCTCCTTAACATCAACCACTACAATCTGAACAGTAATGTTGTCAGTTCCGCCTCTTTCGTTTGCAAGTTCAACGAGTTTTCGGGCTGCTTCCTGCGGTGGATTATTTTCTGATAACTGAAATATTTCTTCTTCATCAACGTGAGCAGTTAATCCATCGGAACAAAGGATTAGTTTATCGTTTACTTGTAATTTTAATGGCTCATAAATTTCCGGCTCCAATTCATCATTTGTTCCAAGAGCTTTTGTAATAACATTTTTCTTTGGATGAATTTTTGCCTCATCTTCGGTTATTATATTCGAATCAACCATTTGCTGTACAAGCGAGTTGTCCTTTGTTATCTGCCGTATCACTCCGTCTCTTATTTTGTAAATTCTGCTGTCTCCAAGACTTGTATAAAAAGCTAGCTCATTTTTAACCAAAACCAATACTACTGTCGAACCCATATCAGTAAGTTCAGTTTCTTCTTTTGCTTTGAGAATAATTGATGTATTTGCAGCTTCGAGTGATTTATTTATCACTTCAGAAATGTTATAGCGGTCGTTCAGTTTTTCGAAGTAATTACTAATGGTTTCAACAGCAAGTCTTGATGCAATTTCCCCGCCTTTATGTCCACCCATTCCATCACAAACAAGTAACAGGTTGCCAAAGTTTCCGCTGAAGGAGCCAAAGTAGTCTTCATTTATCTCACGTGCTTTACCAACATCGGAGTAATTGCCTATGTTTAATTGTAATTCCAAATTTCAAATAATTTTTATGATAAAAGTAACACTTCCAAGTTTTATTTCGTCGCCGTCTTTAAGTAACGCTCTTTCTTCAATTCGCTTTCCGTTTACAAAAGTACCGTTTGCCGATAGTTCATCCTGCAAAATAAATTTTTTATCCTTATAAAACAGTAGTGCGTGCTCTTCCGAAATAGTTGAATCGTTTAAAATTATTTTGCAATAATTACTCCTGCCTATTTTTGTTCTTCCCTCATACAATTTAAAATCATTTCCGGCGGGGTCAATATCGTAACTAACTAGCCAACCTACTAATTTAATTAAAGAAGAAGAATCTTTAACCGCCTTCTTTTTTTTAGCAACATTTTCTATTACAGTTTTTTCTGATGAAGCTGGTTGAGTAGTTGGAGATTTTGCATTTGATTGAGGACTCGGAATTTCCGGCTCGGTAATTATTTTTTCTTGTCTATCTATCACGGTTTTCTTATTGCTGGTTGAGGTTTTTAGCTCTCTTGCTACTTCTGAACCTGGACAGTACGGGCAGTCACTCAAAGATGAATCATAATTGTGCCCGTTATTACAGGTTTTAAACTTTTGATTAAGACTGGCGCCACAGTGCTTACAAAACTTTGAACCGGGACTGTTTGTTTTCCCGCAAGATGAACAATTCATTTTCTCATCACTTTTTTCTTAGGTCTGTTCAATTTTACTACTAAGTTAAGAATAATGTTAATTATTGAAAAGTGTTTTTGAGAATGTTATTAGTTGTTGTTTGCTAATAGGAGTTGAAATCACTTCTTTGTGAATAGAAATAGCCGAAGATTTTGAAATGAGAAAATATTTAAAACTATTCACTCATCCCGGTAAAGAGAGTTATCTGTTAAGTAATTTGGGATGAGCAAATAGTGATGAATTATAGTGGGCACAACTATAATTCAGTCGGGGAAGAAATCCCTGCTGCTTATTATTTGAGAAGCAGCAGATCATGAAGAATATCCTTTTAATTTTTATACAGTGGCTTGCTTGGGAGGATTATGCACTATTTTTCTAATCGTATCGAATTGTAAGTAAGGATACTCGTCTCTTAAAGAATCAATTGCATCTCCGGTTCTTATTTTTTGCGCACGCAGAGCTTTAAACTTCACCCTTATTCTGTAATCTCTTACTGCTCTTTCGTGAATTAAGCCCCTGCTGTTTAGCATATCGAAAATATCATCGCTGATAATATCCGATATTGGATTGTTCAGTGTTTTGATAGCTGCTAATTCACTCATTATATTGTCCTTTCATTTTGTAAGGAAGTTTGAATTTAATTCTTTGCTAGATGTAAATTACTTTGCTCTCAATAATACTCTTTGTTTCTGTGTTAAAACTAATAAATATCTGTGCGCACACAACCGCACAAGTATGCGGTTTTGATAAAAAGATGCAGTAAAATGATCTAATTTTGAGGTTATTATGCAGGTGGAATGTTGGTCAGATAATTTTTTTACGAATCGCTTTCGCTACAGCTTCCGAGCGGGAATGTACGTGAAGCTTTTTATAAATATTACGTATGTGATGACGTACGGTATCAACACTTATAAATAGTTCATTAGCTATTTCCTTATAGTTATTACCATCGGCTAATGAATTTAAAACTTCTTTCTCGCGGGAACTTAGATTGTAACCGGAATCATCCTGAAGTGATGCAGCACTTTTTTTAAAGGCATTAATAACTTCCCGCGCAATTCTTGAACTCATGGGAGAACCGCCGTCGTTTACTTCTTTAATTGCTTCAAGCAGTCTTGATGGGGGTGTTTTCTTCACAAGATAACCGCAAGCGCCGGCGCAAAGCGCATCAAACACCTTATCACTTTCTTCATAAATAGTTAACATTAAAACATTAAGCCCCGGTATGGTTTCAGTTGCAATCTTCACACCTTCTATTCCGTTCATTCCCGGCAGTGCAATATCCATTAATACAACATCGGGGTCAATTTTTTCAAGCTCTGATAAAAAAGATTCACAATCAATGTAATCGCCGATACATTTATAACCAGTTGTTCCATTAATAAGCGCTGCTAGTCCTTGCCGGATAGTGTGATTGTCTTCTACAATTGCAACGTTTATCATTGTTATCTTTCTATCTGTTCAACAAAGATTTTAATTTATTAAATCTGCCAATTTTCCCGATAAAAGTAATTACGGTTCCTGTATTTTGTGATGAATACCATTTCATTCTGCCGCCAATTTTTTTTGCTCTCGATTCCATATTTCGCAATCCATTTCCATGACTCATGTTTTTTTGATCGAAGCCGCTGCCGTCATCGCTTAAAATCATTTCTATTACATCACCTCTAATATTTGCTTCGAGTATTATCTTACTACATTTGCTGTGTTTTATCGAATTATTAATCCCTTCTTTAAATATAAGTAGAAGATTTTGCTTGTAATCCATTGGCAGTTTAATATCATTGGTTCTATCTATATTCTTTACTTTAAAAGAAATCCCGACGGAATTCAAAAAATCATTATACGAATCTTTAAGCTTTATTATTAAATCGTAAAGTGAATCTCTTTCAGGATTAACAACAAAAACAATATCACTCATCGTATCAATAAGCTGCCTTGCAATTTCACTAATGTTTTTCAGTTCTTTAGGTTTACCCGCACCGTTCGATTTTTGTACTGCAACCTCACTTAAAATTGAAATCTCCGTTAAACTTGCTCCAACGTTATCATGCAAATCAGCAGCAAGTTTTGTTTTTAGTTTTTCTATTGCTAGTTGATGTTTTATTCTGTTTGTACTGAGATAATAAAGTATCGTTCCTAAAAGTAACGCCATTAATGTAGTAAACCACCATGTTAACCAAAAAGGAGGAGTGATCGTTAGTTTAATTGATGTTCCGCTTTTATTCCATAAGCCTTCTGAGTTTGTACCGGTAACATGAAAAATATATTCTCCGGCAGAAAGGTTAATGTAGTTAGCTACTCTATGTTCTGCATCAACATATTTCCATTTATCATCAAGTCCTTCCAACATAAATGCATATTGGTTATTTTTTGGGTTAGAGAAATCTAGTGCAGAAAACTCAAATGAGATAAAGTTTTCATCGTACGATAAAATAATCTCGATTGCTTCGCCTTTTAGTTGGCTGGTTAGTACATTTATCGCTGTAATTACAATTGGAGGTACAAACATATTTGTACTTATACTGTCGGGATAAAAATAATTTAATCCGTTTATACCACCGAAGAACATTTGTCCATCCTTGCTTTTAAAATAAGAGCCGCCGTTAAACTCTAAACTTTGCAAACCATCTTCAATATCGAAATGAGTAAATTTTTCGTTTAGAAGATCAAATTTAAAAATTCCGTTGTTGGTACTCAGCCACAGGTTATTAGAATTATCTTCAAGAATACCATAAACAACACTACTCATTAAACCGTGTTTTTGAGAGTAACTTGTAAATTTTTTGGTTTCCCGATTAAATTTATTTAAACCTCCGCCTGATGTACCAATCCACATTGTTTTTTTCGAATCTTCATAAATTACTAAAACTTTATCATCACTTAATGTATTAGGATTTATCGGATCATTTTTATAATTGATAAAACTTTCCTCTGCCATATTCATTTTGTTTAAGCCGCCGCCATAGGTACCTATCCAAAGTTCACCATTGCTATCCTTAAAAATATCATATATTCTGTTATCGGAAATAGAATTTATTATGGAAGGATCATTTTTATAAACAGTAACTTCAGGAGCACTTACATTAGAATTTATTTCGAATGAAAGTTTATTCAACCCTCCGCCGAATACCGCAACCCATATCACAGAATCCGATTCAATAAAAATATCCTGAATTTGATTACCTGAAATAGAATTTGGGTTTTCAGGATTGTTAAAATAACGTGTAAATTTTGCGGTGCCGGGATTAAATTTATTAATACCTCCGTTGTATGTCCCGATCCATAAATTCCCGAAATGGTCTTTTCTTATCACTCTAACGTGATCGTCACTTAAACTGTTAGAATTTTCCTGATCACGCATATAAGCTTTAAAACTATCGCTTCTTAAATTGTATAGATTTATACCGCCGCGGTAAGTTCCTATCCACAGTCTTTCTTTTTCATCTTTTAGGATTGACCAAACCACCTTGTCATTTAAACTATTAGGATTACCGGGCTGCTTAGTTATTATATTAAACTTTGATCTGTTCTCCTTTACTTTTGTTACTCCTTCTCCAAGATGCGAACCAACCCATAATATTCCCGATCTATCTACAGCAAGTGAAAGTATATCATTATCGGGAAGCGTTTGGGGATCAAAAGGATCATTTGAAAAGTGAATAAAATTTTCAGTGTTCTTTTCGAAACGATCAAGTCCGCCCCCGAATGTGCCTATCCATAAGTATCCTAAGTTATCCTGTACTACGTCCATAACTGTGTTATTACAAAGGCTGTTAGTAGTAGTAGTAATATTTTTGTATGTGATGAATTTTGCTTCTTCGCTTGCTATCTTTTGCTGCTTACTGTCAAATCGGTTCAGACCGCCGTCAAAAGTTCCAACCCAAAGAGTTTTTTCATCGTCTTCAAAAAGAGATATTATTCTATTATCACTAAGCGAAGTTTGTCTTCCCGGAGAGTATTGATAATTTGTAAACGAAAACATTTCTTCGTTTGGGTTGTAATTAACTATCAGTTTATTTAATCCACCACCGAAAGTTCCAATCCAGATTATTCCATTTCTATCGACTAAAATTTTTGTGGTTCGGTTGGAACTTACGCTGCTAATATTGCCCTGGGCATGATAAATATGTTCAGCATTCATGTTTTTCAAATCGAATCTCAATATGCCGTTGCCCCAGGTAGTTATCCATAAATAACCGTGTTGATCTTCAGCAATAGAAGTAATTGAAATGTTCATGTTTCTAGAAAAAGCAAGAGGATACTCGTAGTAACCACCGGGAGGAGTAAGTTCTGTTTCCAAATAATCCTTGATAAAATAACGATCGAAAGTTTCGGTGTTACGATTGAACTTATTAAGATAACCATTTACAGTTCCAACCCATATTTGATTTTTACTGTCTTCAAAAATGCAGGTTATAACATTATCGGAAATTGTTGTAGAATCGTTCGGGTTATTTGAATAAATAGTAAAATCATAACCATCGTACTTATTTAGTCCATCAATTGTTCCAAACCACATATATCCACGGCTATCCTGAAGTGTAGCAAATACAGAGCTTTGCGAAAGCCCGTCATCAACGGTGAGTTGCTGAAATATATATTCCTGGGCAGGTGTTACATATGTTAACGCTATTATTAATAACAGTGCTTTTAATAAATGCATCATAATTAAGATTGTGTTTTGTGCCAGAACCGCGCTAAATAATTAAGTTATTCATTTACAAAATTATTATACGATAAAATAAAGTTTTAATCCACACTATATAATTATCATCAGGAAAGACAAATGATCCTTGCCGAACATGATGCAATCGGAAATTTAGGAAGTTGGAGAGATTACGATTCAATCAATCACCGATTCCAATTTTTTTTAATTGTAATCCCGATGGCTTAAGCAGTAATAATTTTATTACTATTTTCATTTTGCAAATAAATATAATGCCCCTTCCAAATCACTCCCTTCAATTCAAGTAAAAACAGGATAAGAATTGGAAGATGCTCGATATAAATAATATAATCCGAAAGATAATTTAACTGGTACAGGGGCAGTAGTAATGGATAAAGAAGTAAAGATGCTTTCGGTCTTACGGCAAGTAAAGGAACCATCCACGTATAATACCAGGGGAATTGAGTCGGGCTTATTAAATATAGCACCGCAACTATCAGCAATGCTTTATAGAAGAATTGTAATTTATCCTGATGAGTTTTTCTTAAAATTATTGCACCGATAAACAGGTAAATAATAAATATTCCCCATCGGCTTATGCACGATAAACAACCGACACTTATATGCAGAAATGAAATTGTTTCCTGTATAAACCACTGAATCATAGTATAAATAGCAGCATTATTTATCCACTCGCCTGCATATTTAATAAAACCAAGTGTGTTGTCTAATCTGCTTAATAATACGGGAATAAATAAAACGAAAACCAATCCTGCAAATACACTGATAAATTTTAGCAGCAGTTTTTTATTTTGCCAAAAGTTTCTTAATAATAATGGAAGTAAAACAACAGGCCACAACTTAAATCCTACTGCGAATGCCAAAACAACTATCGCAAACCATGTTTTGTTTTTGATTGAAAGATAAAGAGATAAACTTACAAACAACAGAGCAAGTAAATCCATATGAGCGGCGTTAAAAAACTCATGTATAACAATTGGATTAAGCCAGTAAAACACAATAAACAACAGCGGCAGTTTTAACTCTTTAAGAGTTTTAAATAAAACTAAAAGCAAAATAATATCAAACAAAAGCAGTAATACCTTCCATGCCCACAACTCCCACGGCGAAATGAAGTAAGCTGCTGCAAACACAATCTGTGAAAGTATTGGGTAAATCGTTCTGATGTGCGGATGATTAATGTTCTTTACTGTCTGTCCTGATTCATTAGCTAAATCACGAAGTTCTTCCGGAACATCGCCGTTAGTAACATCCATTGTAGCTTTCGGACTGTAAACATACGGATTGTAACCATGCGCTGTAACTGCACCATCCCATAAATATCTGTAATAATCATCTTCTAAAACCGGTTGCGAGGGGATAAGTATTATTCTGCTAACTAATCCAACCACAATTATTAGCCCTAACCAAAGAATGTTGTTTTTTATTCTTTTAATATTAAAAACGGCAATGAAAAAGTATAACCCGACTATCATCCTGAAAGAAACATAGGGAACGATATCTTCGGTATGCGGCTTTATGCCTAAAGTAAGTTCAGGTGATTTTATTAAAATATAGATTGCATAAGCAATCAAAAGGATAAAGAAAACTATCCAAACAGTATTGAAATAATTATATTTTGAATTTTTGATATTAACCAAGGATTGTTTGTTTTTGTAAATGCATTTTTGCTAACTTTTATAATAAAATGATTGCAAATTATAAACACCAATCATCTGAAGTAATTTTGTTATCTTAGAAGCAATATAATTTCTACCATCTTAAAAAAGAAAAATAATTACTATTTAAATATAAAAACGAATGAAAATTTTTTCTCCTGTTGAAATAGTAAAGCGATACGCTACCCTTAAAAACCATCGTATTTACACGATGCCAATTGTAATATTAATGCCTCACAGCCGCTGCAACTGCCGCTGTGTAATGTGCGATATCTGGAAAGGGAACAACAACTTACAGCAATTAGAGGAATCCGATATTGAAAAATTATTAAGTTCTTTAAAAACATTTAAAACCAAATTGGTGGTTATGTCTGGTGGTGAGGCACTGATGCATCCAAACTTTTTCGGGCTTTGTGATATTCTTCGTTCACGAAAAATTAAAATTACAATTCTATCTACCGGTTTGCTGTTAAAAAAATATGCTGAGGAAATAATTGCTAAGACTGATGAAGTAATTGTTTCACTGGACGGATCACAAGAGGTACACGACAAAATCAGAAATATTCCTGATACTTTTAATAAACTAAAAGAAGGCGTTAGGGAATTAAAAAATCTGAACAAAGAGTACCGGATAACTGCGCGATGTGTAATTCAAAAAGCTAATTTTAAGGACCTGCCAAATATTGTTGATGCTGCCAAGGATATCGGTTTGGATCAAATAAGTTTTTTAAATGCAGATGTATCAACCGATGCATTCAACCGCCCTAATTTATGGGAGGATGAAAAAGTTGGTGAAGTAAAATTATCCCTTCAAGAAGTTGCTCAGTTCAAAGAGATAATTGAAAATCTGATTAAAACTCACTCAAAGGATTTTAAAAGCGGGTTCATTGCCGAATCGCCGGAAAAGTTACGGAGGTTTTATAATTACTACGCTGCATTTCATGGCTTGTGTGATTTTCCGACTGTTACTTGTAACGCACCGTGGGTATCGACAGTAATTGAAGCAGATGGAAGTGTGCGACCATGTTTTTTTCATGCAAAAATTGGTAACATCCGAGAATCAACTTTAACCGAATCAATCAACTCTCCCGGTTCAATTTCATTTAGAAAAAATCTGGATACTACTACGAATCCGATTTGTAAAAAATGTGTCTGTTCACTTAACCTATCACCGCTTGCAAAATTATAATGCTAGTCAGCCGCTGTGTAATGTGCAATATCTGGAAAAGGAACAACAAAGTACAGCAGTTAAATGAATCGGATATTGAAAAGTTGTTGAACTCTTTAAAAAAATTGAATACCGGATTGGTAGTGATATCCCGCTAGGAAGCGCTAATGCATCCGATTTTTTTGAGATTATGTGATATGATTAGATCGGCAGATATTAAAATAATGATTAAAGAGAAATTAAACTTTAAGTCGTGGAAATTTAAATCTTTACCAAAAAGAATTTTGATTATTCGTTTACAAGCGATGGGGGATGTTGCAATCACTCTCCCCTATGTACAAAGTTTAAAGGAAAAACTTCCAGCCATTACAAAGTTGGATTTTTTAACAAGAAATGAAGTAAAAGACGTTCCCGGTTCTGTAAAATTGTACGATTGGATTTATTCAATAGGCGGCGGTAGAAATACTATGCTTCAGCTTTTTTGTTTATTATTTCTCCTGCCAAAGCTAAAAATTAATAATTATGACATTGTAATTGATTTACAGAGAAATAAGTTGAGCCGGCTTGTGAGAAAATTTATTGACCCGGTCGCGTGGAGTGAGATAGAAAGATTTTCTGAGACATCAGCCGGTGATAAATATCAAAAAGGCATAGAAGCAGTTGGATTAGGTTCAATTAAGTTAAATACAGGATTACAACTAAAAAAACCGGATGCCGGACGAATCAAATTAATAAATGCAGGATGGAATTCCTCAAAAAAGCTTGTTGTGTTGAATCCCGCAGGTGCTTTCAGTACACGCAACTGGCAGATTGATAACTATGTAAAATATGCAGAATTATGGAAGACTAATTTCCCGGACACACAGTTTTTAATACTTGGATTAAAAACCATTTCAGAAAAAGCATTATTTCTAAAAAAAATCCTGAAAGATGATCTAATTGACCTGGTAAATACTGAGGGAACTTCGGCGGAAGAAGCATTTTCAATTATAAATAAAACCTATTTTGTATTAACTGAGGACTCAGGATTGATGCATATGTCCTGGGTATCTGGAATACCAACCCTTGCATTGTTTGGATCCTCCCGCAGAGATTGGTCTGCACCACTCGGCGAACATTCGTTATGTCTCAATTCATCTGATTTGGAATGCGGCAATTGTTTACTTAAAGTTTGTAAGTACGGCGACATCCACTGTTTAACACGTTACACACCTGAATTTGTATTTGATAGAGCAATTAGCTTACTAAAACGGATAGGCAAGTTATAACGATGAAAAGGGTCACAATAAAAGTTCTCGGTGGAATCGGTAACATCGGAGACTCAACTTTAACTAAATTAATCAATTCTCCGATTCAGTTTCATTTAGAAAAAATTCGGATACCACTAAAATCAATTTTATAAAAAATGTGTTTATTCACTTAACCTTTTACCACTTGCGAAATTATAATGCCGGTTATTTCAAAACATCTTACGGAAAAACTTCTTAAAAACAGAAATAAAATTCTTTGGGGAACAGCAATAATACTTGCTGCGTATTTTATTTTTTTTGTTGTAGCAAATGCATCCCGTTCCACCCATGGTTTTGCAACTTACTACACTGCATCAAAGTTGTTAGCTGAGGGAGAAGACGTAAGCCGGTTTTATGATGATGATTGGTTCAGCAGTAATGTTAAAAGGTTTGTACCGGAAGTGTATGAAATTTATAATGTTAATATGCCAACCACATCATTAATAATGCTGCCACTAGCAAAGTTTGAGTACAGCACTGCACGGATAATCTGGACAATCTTTAATTTTATTATTTTATTCGTAGCAGTTTTATTTCTCATCCGAATATTCAACTATAAGGAATTTTGGGTTCCGCTGATCATAATTCTTTTTCTTTCATATCATCCGTTGTATGTAAATTTTTTATTAGGGCAGGCTTACATCTTAATATTTTGTTTACTAATTGTGGCATGGTATGCGTATGTATCGGAAAACGAAAAACTGCTGGGTGTTACAATCGGATTAATCTTTATTCTTAAATCAACCAGTTTTATTTTCTGGCTCTTCCTGTTAATGCAAAGAAGATGGAGAAGTTTAGTTTGGGGATTTGCTGCGATGTTAATTATCATCATTCTTTCACTGCCATGGATAGGTTTTGATGCGTGGCAAACTTATGCGGGTAAAATTAAGGACTTTGTTTCTAATCCGTCACTAAGCGTTTCTGCTTATCAAACTATTCACAGTTTTTTTCATCACTTAACTACATTTAATAAAGAGTGGAATCCAGAACCACTTTTTAATTTACCTTTGTTAGGAAATTTACTTTCCATCTTTAGTGTGATAATTATTGCTACTGTTAGTTCTTTGATAGCATTTAAACAAAATAAGTCCAAAATGACTTTTGGTATTTTTGTAATTGCGGGTTTGATTATCAGTCCCGTTTCTCTCAATTATCATTACACTATATTATTACTGCCAATATTAATGTTGGTTTCATGGATCCGAAATAACCCTTCGATTTTACTTTGGATATTACTATTGATTTTCGTTGCACTAATCGCAGCTGATACTCCATATTCTTCACCTCGTATTTCCGGAGGAGGCTGGGCTATATTAGCATATCCAAAATTATATGGGGCAATTGGTCTTTTGGGATTATCTTTTTGGGCTTTGTATCGTTCTGAAGTTAATGAGAACTAATTAAGCAAAGATTAATCCTCTTTGCATTAATAATGATTTCTTAATTTCGAAGACGTAATTCTTTTATCCCAAATTTATTTTCTTCATTTTTAATTTCCAGGTAAATTCATTTTCCGTTCAGATTGATTTTTATTGTATATCTCAAATTATATAGTGCAATAGGATTTTAGGGATTATCTATTTTCATTTCTTTAAAGTTAAAATAAATAATAAAGGTATTCTGTTTAAAACATTTACTTTTCTTCACTCTGAATAAAATCCTTCAAATTCAGGTTTTCTGTACTTCAACCAAAATTTCTGAAGAAGTTTTATCTCAAAAGGAAATGCGAAAATATTTCTTTTATAACGAACCGAAGCTAACCATTTAATAACTTTCAATTGAAATAATGTAAGCTTATAATCTGAAATTGTTGGTGAATATCCATTTAAAACTATTTCAAAGTTATGAATTTTTGTAATCATCTCTTTTGTTAACCAAGGTGTTAATGGGTTTCTATGAGTATCAAAATTTTCCCAAGATGGGTTAAGCCATTCTTCAAGTGTTTGTGGATAATTAAATCCAAGTTCTCTCGATTGATTTAGCAAATTGGAACTTTCAGTTGGGACAGGACTAAATATATATATAATTATCTCTGTGTCAGGATTAATTTCTTTTATTTCTTTTATAAAATTAATATCATAATTTATTTGCTGTTCTACTTTTTCAGGCGATTCAGCGGGAAGACCAAGAATAAATGAATATTCCGGAATAATATTAAAATCTTTTATTCTCTTAGCAAAGTCTTTTATCTGTTCACCTGTTTGAGTGCCACCCTTATTCATATTTGCTAAAAGTTCATCATTCCCGCTTTCTGCACCAAAGAAAATCATTTTACATCCGGCTTTTTGCATTAAATTCAAAGTATTATCAGAGTATTGATTCATCGTGTCAATCCTACTCTCCCCCCACCAATTTATTCCTTCATTTAACATTAATTCTGAAAATTTAGAAACTCTCTTTTCTGAAACAAAAAAATTATTATCAAAAAAAAGTATAGCATCTATTTCATATTTTTCTTTTAGATAACGAATATCTTTATAAACATTCTCAGCAGATTTAGCTTTCCAACGTGCATTAAAGATTGGGACAATACCACAAAATGAACAGGTAAACGGGCATCCCATACTAGAGTGATAAGCAATTGTCTTTCTACCTAAATATGTTTTACTAACATATTCTTCAACCGGATAAAATTTATTTAGCTGATCTAAAGGCAGTGGATGAAGTAAATCCTGGTCTGGGATTTCCCCTTTTTTATTTTTTATTATTTCATCTCCGTTTTTATAAATAAGATTTTCAATTTCATTTAACTTTAATTTATTTTCCAAAGCATTTATAAGATGTGGAAATGTATAATCACCGGGGCCATAAATTATGTAATCTATATAACCTGAATTTATAGCAGAATTGTATTGGTTAGAAGCAAAATATCCCCCCCAAATATTAATGATTTCCGGGAATTCTAATTTTATCTTTTTAGTAATAGGAATAGCTTGTTTAAGCTGTGGACCGGGCATAACTGTAGAAGCAAAATATTTATATTCGCCTGACTGAATATATTCCTTAATCTTTTTCCAAGGGTCTTTTTCTAAATTTCCATCAACAATAACATAATTATGTCTATCCTGAATAGAAGCTGCTATTTGAAGAATAGATAATGGGAGATTATGATTATACTTGCCGCTTCTTGGATTAAAGAATATTATATTATTCATACAAATAAAAAATGATGTGTTTTTATTTTAATATGTTATATACATAACAAATTATTAAGATTAAATCTAATTATGAATATCTTAAAAAAAATTAAAAAATCGATTGATCATTTTCATAACTCTAAAAATAATATTATAAAATCACCTGAGAATGCCTATAATATTTGGGCTAAAAATTATGATAATGAGAAAGATAATCTAATTTTACATTATGATAATATTATTTTGAAAGAATTGATTTCAAAGATACATTTAAAAAATAAAATTATATTCGATTACGGTTGTGGTACAGGTAGAAATTGGCCTTTGCTTTTAGATAAAAACCCAACAAAAGTTATCGGTTGTGATATTTCTCAAAAAATGCTTCATAAATTAAAAGAGAAATACCCAAATGCAGAAGTATATAAATCAAAAGATTTAAAGTTATCTTTTTTGCCTAATACTACGTGTGATATTATTATTTCCACTCTCGTTATTGCTCATATTACTGATATTCAAAAAATGTTTTCAGAATGGGAAAGAATTATGAAATATAAAAGTGATATCATAATTACTGATTTCCATCCGGAATTACTTGCAAAAGGTGGTGTAAGAACATTCAAAAATGGTGGAGAAGTGATAACCGTAGAAAATTATTATCATAGTATAAAAACTATAGAAGAAATATTGTTGCATTTTAAATTTAAAGTTTTAAATCTTGTAGAAAAAAAAATAGATGAAAATGTTAAACATTTTTACGAAAAACAAAATGCATTACATGTCTATGAAAATTTTTATAATACTCCTTTTATCTATGGTATCCATTTAAGCAGATAATATGCTGATTAACAATGTCCAAATAATAAATAACGAGCATCATTCATCACAGATAAGAATTAAAGGTTCTAAAATTATAAAAGTTAATCCTTTTAATTTAAGAACAGATGATAATTATAAAGAATTATCGTTTAATTTTTCAAATGCAATTGCTTTCCCTGGAATTATAAATTCACACGATCATTTAGAGTTTAATTTATTTCCAAAATTAGGTAATAGAATTTATAACGATTATATAGAATGGGGAAATGATATAAATGCACAAAATAAAAAGCAAATTGAAATTGTTAAGAAAGTACCCAAAGACTTACATTATAAATGGGGGCTTTATAAAAATCTAATTTGTGGTGTTACTACTATAATTAACCATGGTAAAATTTTAGATACACAACACAATAATTTACCGGATGTTTATTCTAATTATAATTATTTACATTCTTTAAGTACTGAAAAAAAATGGAAAATTAAATTTTTATTTAAGTTAAATAGACTACCGGTTTTAATCCATATTGGAGAAGGAATAAATAAAGAATCTGCAGATGAAATTAATAGATTAATAAAGTGGAATATTTTAAAAAAGGATTTGATAGGAATTCATGCAATTGCAATGAATGAGAAGCAAAGCAAAAAATTCAAAGCTATAATTTGGTGCCCGGATTCGAATTCATTTTTATATAACAAAACCGCAAATATTCCATTACTTAAAAAACATTCAAATATTCTATTCGGAACAGATTCAACGTTAAGTGCTGATTGGAATTTGTGGAATCATTTAAGATTAGCCCGAGATTTAAATTATCTGAACGAATATGAATTGTTTTTTAGTATTTCGGAAACAGCTTCAAAAGTTTGGGGATTAAAATCAAAGGGGAAGATTGAAATAAATAAATCAGCTGATATTGTCATTTGTAAAAAGAAATACAAAAAAAATTGGGAAAGTTTTTACAGCATTAATCCCGAAGATATTTTATTGATTGTAAAAAACGGGATTGTTGTTTTCATCGATTCAGAATTAATTATACAACACCAAAATATTAACAAAGATGACTTTGATGTTATATATATAAACTCAATTAAAAAATATATAATAAAAGGTATTCGAAATTTAATTCAATCTATAAATGCCTTACTTCCTGAATATGAATTCCCAATTTCTATCAGTAAATAAAAGATAATATTTATACATCTATGAAAATTTAATGAAGAGTTAATTTGAATTAACAAACCATTTCATTCTTAATTCTATTAAATTTCAAATATGTTAAATAGGTTATTAAAATTATTATTCCAAGGAAACAAATACTTACTCCCTCTATACCTGCATATTTACAAAATAATGGTATAATAAAAAGAATAAGTATAGATTCAATAATAGAAATTTTCCAGAATGGTTCTTTTTTTAACGCTCTCATATAACTTGTCATTGCAAATTTTAAATGGTGTGGAATAATTGATAGTGAAAACATAGTGAAGGGTAAAAGGGGTAAAAACCTACTAGAAATTTCCGGATAAAAGATTTTGAATATAACTACAATTATCAAAAGCAAAACGGAAGTAAAAACAAGAAATATTGTAGAAACTAAAGTAGAATCGAAAAATAATTTATCTAATTTTTTATAATCTTTATTTGCTGCATCCATGGCAAATGTTGGTATTTTTGTAGTAATTAGAGTAACGGAAAGGCCCCAAAACATTGTTATAATTGCCCAGGTAATTCCCATTTGCCCGGCAGTAACTGGCCCTAAAAACCAAAATATCAAAGGCACAATAAAAGAAAAATTTAAATATCCAGAAAGAGAACTAACTGCATATTTCCATTGTAAAGGTAAAATTTCTCTTTTCCATATATCATTTTTTTTTGATTTAAGTTTTATTAAATCTTTTAATATTGATGAGTATTTTTTCTTAAAAAAGATGAATTGTCCCCAAATATTTATACCAGCAGCAGCAGAGAATAGCCAAAGTTTTCCACCTATTATTATTATTATCCAAGAAGTAATCCTCTCTTGTAATGATTGTGAAAAACGAAACCTATTAACATTTTCAACTTCATTTATACCTTCAAGGAAAGTTACTCCTGGTGAAATAAATAATTGTAAAGATTTTAAAAAACTAATAACTAACCAAGGTGCAAGCCAAAATGAGATAGGAATGCCACTATTGTATGACGTTTGTTTCATAAAGAAATATCCGCCAATACTTAAGGATAAGAAAAGTAGAAGAGATAAAATAGAAAACCATTTAATAGTAAATTGTTTAATATTAGATAATTTTAATATTGCTTGACTATCACCTTCAAAACCTTTTCCAGGTAAATGATTTATTTTAATCCATTCATGACTAATAAACTGTTGGAGTAATTGTCCAAGCCCCAAAACAAATAAGGATTGGATCCCTAAAACACCTATAAATGTATAGTAAAATCCTTGTAAGGTTGGTGAAAAGTAAATTATTATAATTGGTGCTGTAACAGCAGAAGATATGAAAAGCCAAAACTTATTCGAAAAACCAAATAGAACAGCTCTGTCTTGTATAATATTATTAATAACTACGAATGATTTTTTAATAATACTTTTAATTCTTTTATCCATTTAATATTGTACAAGCTTTATATAATTTCTTATAGAATAATACTGTATCTGTTATTGGATATAGTACTTCAGGATTAAACTCTCGATTTGGTTAAGATTTTAGCAAAGAATTATAGAGCATCTCATATTGTGCAATTGTATTTTGAATTGGGAATAAATTTATTGGTTTAAAAAATAGTTTTGAATTAAGAAGCAAAGTAATGTGAGATATAATCTCATCTTCTGTTTTCGCAACTAACCATTTATCTGATTTATTTGCTGCTCCAACATTATAAGAGACAATGTACATTCCGCTTGCCAATGCTTCAGCAAAAACATATCCGAATGATTCATATATTGATGTATGCAATAGAATTTTGCTTTGACTCATATAGTCAATTACTAATGAGCGGTTTACCTCGCCGGTTAACTTAATATTTTCTTTTAAATTGTTTGATACAATTATATTTTCTAAATTATCTTTCTCTTTACCGCTTCCTATTAGTAAAGCATTAATTTTAGGATGAGTTTCTTTAAGTCTTTTAATTACTCTTACAAATTGCTCAAATCGCTTTACTGGTATTAATGATCCAACACCTAATATATCGATTATTCTTGCGTTGACTGATATAACATAATCATTATTATCTATACCCCATGGAATTGTAACATCTACATTCCTTTTCATAATATCCCCGAACAAGCCGGCTTGATTTTTAGAAAGAGCAACTATTTTTAACTTATCCAGGTTAATGAATTTTAAGTACTTGTTTGATTGACTTAATTCCTGCCCCATTAATGTATTGATGTGCGGAAAGTTATATTTATTGCTTAATTTATTTCCAATTAAAGCACATTCTCCAAGCCAGAATGAGTGGATCAAAGAAACATCATTATTTGTAATTATCTCTTTAAAATAATTGTAAACCTTTCTCCATGTAAAAAAACGCAAAGGAAATTTAATATTCTTTCCGCCACAGCTATAAATATTTATTCCATTCCATTTATATTCAGATTTGGTGTAAGGATAATGAAGTGTGATAATAGAAAAAATAAAATCGTTACTTTGTTCTGAAATGTGCGAAACAAACTGCTGCAATGACGGAATGCAGTTGTCATCGGTTTCATCTTTTGGGAAACCAGGTGTGATAATTACAATATGTTTATTTTTTATCACTTTGTTATCCTAATCCATGGGAAAGGAGAATGCCTAAAGCCGAAAATCTTTTTGAGATTGTTTTGCACAGCTTTCGGATCATATAGAATCTTATAGTTGAAGTCTTTCAATTCATCAAAAGTATAATGATAATAATGCTTTACCATTTCGGGAAAGCCGTTTGAAATATAGTAACGAGCTGTTCTTTCTTTCGCATCTGCTAATTCATTTCGATTGTAAATTGGACTGTCGAGAATGTGAATTTCACCTTTATCTGTTAAAAAATAGAATAACCTTTTAATCAGCTTGTTGAGATCATTAAAGTATTGGATAGAACTGTTTAAAGTGATAATATCATACGAATGTTTCTCAAAGATGTTATCAAAGATATTTCCATAAATAAAAAATATGTTTTTGAAATTGAATACACGTGCTGCTTGTTCAAGCTCAAATTTATTTACGTCGAGCGCATAAATATCGATGGAACTACTGTTGGCAATATTAGCAGAGAACCAACCATTGCCAGATCCTACTTCAAGTAAGTTTAATTTATCATTAAACTTTTGAATATAGTTTGTAAATCTATATAACGAACGTTTGCGTAGTTTCCATTCTCTAAAGTGTTGACTAGCAGGTGAGATAGATGGAAGCTTTGAAACTTCGAGATCGGAATAGATTCTTTTTTCACTCTCTCTAATTTTTAAATAGAGTTTTTCAAATTCTTTATCGAATTTAGAAACAATGTAAATCCCGTTTTCAAATCTGTATTTATTTAAATTTATCAATTTCTGTTTGTAAATAATTTGCTGATTGAACAGAGCTTAAATTTTACTTAGAGGAATATAAAGCTGTTAAGATGATGTGGTCCCCGATTTTATTAAATGGAAAGTAGCCGGATAACGATTCATCTAGTTTATTTAGGAGTTGTGTTAATCTCGGGAATTTCTTCTGAAATTTTTCCATTTGCGGGTTCGGAGTGAATACAGCTAATCCTTCTAATTTGACCAAAATAAATTTATCTCCCAAAGCTTTCATAACGTTTTTTGAGCTGAAATAATGTGTGTTAAAATGAATACCCTCAATATGAGCCAGAGTAGCACTGGTTTTCAACCGCCTAAAAGCAAATTTAAATTTTCCTCTAAATATATTTGCTAATTCCCAGGGACAAATCGGAGGCATAATCACCAAACATACTTTCCCCCCATCATTCAGCAAGGATGGGAAAAATTTTGTTGCTTCACTTAAATCGGTAAGGCAGTTGAGTCCGCCAAAATTCGAAAAGATAAAATCGAATTTGTTATTCTTAATTTTGTTTAGTTCAGTATATGAACACTGCTCGAAAGATATTTTGTGTGATAACTTATAATCATTTACCTTCTTCCTAATCTGCTCTATCATACCATCTGAAATATCAGTTGAATGAACTAAAATACCATTTTGAGCAAAGTAGACAGCATCTGTGCCGGTACCGGAGTTCAGTTCAAGTAGTTTATCACCCGGATTAAGAAATGACATTGCATGCTTTCTAACCTGCTTTCTCATCCAGATGAGAGTTTGATTCCCTTTTTCATAATAATCATAAATAACTGATTGACGAGTGAAGGCGTCTATTACAGCACTGAATTGAAGATCATTCTGTTTCATATATAAAAATCAACCTGGTTTTCCCAGTCTCTTTAATTGCAGTGATCCGAGGAATGCAGTCGGTATATAATAAAATATTAATAGTGCGGAGCGAAGTTTTCTTTTTGTAATACTTGTTGGTTTCAGGAACAAATTTTTAATTATGTTAATACCTTGTTTCTTCCTGTAAACTTTGTGAACATATCGATGCAGCTTTTTATAGAACTTCGGTGGGTAAGTGCTTCTGAACATCACTGCGAGATCGTCGGAGTCTGTCCAGTTGGCTTTAGTTTTAAGTTCGTCCTTAACTTTTTCGTAAAATACTGTTCCGGGCAGCGGGTAAGAAACTGAAATACCGATATCATCGGGCAAAAGCTCTAAAACCATATCAATAGTTTTTTGAATATCTTCTTTTTGCTCGCCCAGATAACCGAACTGAAGGAAGAAAGCAGTTTTTATTCCTTTGCTTTTAAGCAGTTTTGTTGCAATGTGTATCTGTTCCACAGTTGTGCCTTTTTCCATTGCATCCAATATTTTTTGTGAACCTGATTCGGCACCTACCCATACTGTTTCTGCTCCTGATTCAGCAAGCGCATCAATGGTATCTTCCTGCAAAAGCAAATCAACACGTGACTGAATTTTGTATGTAAATTTTAAATTTTTCTCTTTTACCAAATTCCTAAAACGCTGCACCCATCCGGGTTTTAATCCGAAGATATCATCACAAACCCAAAAGTGATCGACCGAATAATTGTTAATCAGTTGCATGATTTCTTCAACAACATTTTCAGGAGAACGAGTACTGTATCGATTTCCGTAAATTGGCTTTGCACACCAGTTACACTTGAATGGACATCCACGTGTTGTAGCAATATTGAGTGAAAAGAAACCATGATTTTCCAGCCAGATACTTTTATAAGAATTAATATCCACTAAATCCCAGGCGGGCATCGGAATGGAATCAAGATCCTTTAAAATATCGCGTCTGCCGGTATTTATTGTTTTTTGATTTGAGATATAAACCAACCCCTGTACATTTTGTAGTTCGCTATTTCCTTCGTCCAAATTGTTAATCAATTCACCCAAAGTAATTTCTGCTTCACCGAGAATAACATAGTCGGCACCTGTGGCTAAATACATATCGTAATGGTCAGTTGAATCAGAACTGTTCACTATCACAGTACAGCCGGCTTCTTTACCTAACTCTGTTAAGCGGAAAGCTGCCTCACGCATATTTGTTAAACACATTTTCGTAAGGTAGTTGAAACCATCATCAAAAATAACGAGGTACTTCGGCTTCTCTTCTTTTAATGCAAGAACAATTTCATCGGGAGATTTTTTCAGGTTTGTATCGAAAAGCGATACTCCATATCCTTTTGAACGCATGTAAGCTGCACCGTAAAGAGTTCCTAACGGTGGATACGGCTGCTTTGCTTTCCACTGCTTTGGATCGAACCTGTAAAAATAGGAATGTGTAAAAAGTATTTTACTCATCAGTCTAATTCGCTTAATGCAATATTATGTTTTAATTCAAGCTGCTCAAGTTTTTTTCTTAATGATTCTAAAACTATTTTCTGGAAAAAATTAGGATGATGTTTTGAAATGTTTTTCCTTGTTTTAAATGCTAACCTAAACGTGTCCTCATCTAATTCCCCGTAACGTTTCTCATCAAACCTAATAAACATCTTCATTATTTTTTCATCAACATAATCACCGAATCGCTTGTTTAATAATGACTCAATCACTTTTTGAATTATTTTCTTTTTAAATGAAGGTAAATTGGAGACATCCCGTTTAGGGTAATTCGGAACATAGGCTTTTATCCATTGATTTTCTTCGTAAAGATCATTGTAAACATCGGCACCGTACATAGGAATAAGGGTTGCCAATTCAATAGCCGTATAAATATTTTTCTCTTCAATCTCTAATTCAGTAGTTGAAATAAAATAATTAATGCAGAAAAACTTGTACGAATTAAGCAGGAACATTTTTTTGAAAAATACAAGTAATATCCGTGTAATCCATAATCTGTTGGGCGCAGTGATTATAAAATAATCTATATCCGCTTTTTCATCCATATAACCTTTTGATATTGAACCGGAAAGAAGCACACCCCGTACATAAGGAAAATGAGAAATTAATTTTGAAAATAATTTAGCGGTATTCATTTTTTTTATTGCACGCTTATTACCTTCAATTCTTTTGGGGGTTAAATGAAGGTTGTGATTTATAGAATAGAATTTATCATTGTTGTAAATAATGCCTGAAGAAACTAGCACTTCAAGCTCTTCTAATACTGAAGTTTTGGTATCACCATTAATATTTGAGTAGATATATATTTCTTCCTTGGTTAAAGGATAGTTGAAAATATCATAATAAGCCAAAGTTTTGATAATACTTTTGGCGAGTGTGCCGATCTCGCTGCTCTGAATATTTTTATGTGCTGATTTCAAAATTATACTTAGCTCAATCTAAATTGGAATTATTAAATATAACTAAAAAAATGTTAATACAATTCGATAAATAAATGTACTTAAACATAATTAGCTTTTAGGATTAAAATCTGTAAAACAGGTTACTGTTACTGTGTTTTATTAATCGGGTTTTGATGATTTTTATATCAACAATTTTTAATAAAATTCTTTACTCAAATGAGGAAATTGAAGTAAATAAATTTCACAATTCAATAGAGATAAGCAAGGAAAAGTTACTTTTATTAGGACATAAAGCGTTAGCACAGGGGACCATAGATGATGGTATGTCTGGAATCTATGCAATTCCCGGAACACCATCAACAGAAATGACGGAGTAAGTGCAGAAGTCTGAAATTGTCAAAGAATGAAACATTCACCGTTTGGTAAGCCAGCGAAAAAACAGCAATTGAAGCTGCTTTGGGAATGTCATACTCAGGTAAGCGTTCGATGGCTGCAATGAAACATTTAGGTTTGAATGTTGCTGCTGATGTTTTTATGAATTCAGCTAAACCGGTTGCATCAGATCTGCTTCATATTGGAAAGGAAGATATCATCATTCCCAAGCCCTGTTAGTTTTGAGACAGCCAATTATATTTTATTTGGAAACAATTGCTTCAACATCGTCAACAGTTTTTGGAATCGGTTTTCCGAGAATACGAAAACCATCTTCGGTTACTAAAATATCATCTTCTATCCGTATTCCACCGAAGCTGCGATATTCTTCTACCCTATCATAATTAATAAACTCAGAAAATTTATTTTCATTTTTCCATTGATCGATAAGTGCCGGAATAAAATAAATCCCAGGTTCAATTGTAAAAACATAACCCGGCTTTAATGATTTTGCTAATCTTAAATATGCTAATCCGAACTGATCACTTCTTGTAATTTCATCATTGTATCCAACGTAATCTTCACCTAATGCTTCCAAATCATGAACATCAAGACCCATCATGTGTCCTAATCCATGTGGAAAGAAAAGAGCATGTGCTCCTTGCTGAACGGCCTCATCAACACTTCCATGCATTAAACCGAGATTAGATAAACCCTCTACAATAGTTTTAGCAGCAAGTAAATGAAGGTCTTTATTCATTACCCCCGGCTTAACAGCATTTATTGAGGATGTTTCTGCATTCAAAACAATCTCGTAAATATCTCTTTGTTTTGAAGTAAACTTTCCGCTTGCAGGTATTGTTCTTGTTATATCACTTGCATAATGCATATCAGTTTCAGCACCTGAATCGTTGACTAATAAACTTCCATCCTTAATTTCATTTTCGTGATGGGGATTATGTAAAATTTGTCCGTTAACAGAAACTATTGGTCGGAATGATAAACCTGCACCGAGTGAGAATGCAATTCCTTCAATCATTCCTGCAATTTTCCTTTCGGTTAATCCGGGTTTTATCATTTTCATTGCAGCTGTGTGCATTCTGTGTGCAATATCAACTGCTTTATCAATTTCAGCAATTTCTTCTTCCGATTTTATAGACCTTTGTGAAACTACAGCTTTTATAAAATCAGATGACACATAATAATTTACTCTCGTTGGTTGAACGCCCAATAATTTACCAATAAGCAAAAATTGGTTATCTCTGTACTGTGGCAGGAAATGTACTTTTCTCCCCTTCTTAACAGCATCGATTAAAACGTTTTCAAGGTTATCAAAATTTTCAGCTCTGTCTATTCCGCTTTTCTCAGCCAATTCATTAAGCCCTGGCTGCTGGCCCATCCAAACTATATCATCAACAGTAAATTCGTGACCATACAATATTGAGGTATTAGAATCTATATCAATAAGCGCGGCAAGTTTGGGTAAATCAATACCAAAGTAGTAAAGAAATGTGCTATCCTGTCTGAATGCGTAAGAATTTGCAGAATAATTTGAGGGAGCTTCGTTATTCCCCAGGAATAAGAGTATCCCTGAATTAAATTGTTCTTTTAAGGTTCTTCTACGATCAATATATGTTTGTGGTTGAAACATTATAATCTCCTGTGATGAATTTTCAGTTTTTATTCAGTAAAACTGTTAACAAATAAAATATTTTATAAAGGAAAGATATTGAAATTATATAATAATATATCAGGATTCCATTCTTATCCGATTATTTTTTTGATAAATTATTAGTGAAATTTTGTGCAATATAATTTGTTGATGATAATGATTATATTAATATTATCTACTTGTTAATATTTGAATTGCAAATATTGTATTTTATAAATACTTAAATAATAAAAACTTACTGTAATTATAGAACAAACTGAATTTAATGCAAAAATACATTTTAACAGTAATACTTACCTTAATTATATCATTTCATTTATTTGCTCAGAGGACACAACGGAATACTGTTCTTCCGTTTTCAAATTCTTGGGTATTCAGTTTGGAGGGTGGTTTTACTACGGGATTTACTGATTATGAAAGCACAAAACTTAAAGGGACACTTCGGGGTGCAATTGAGTATTATCTATCCAGATCTAGCAGCAACATATTCGGCTTGATAATATTTGGCGGCGGTCAACAAGTTGGTGGAAAAGATAGCAGAGGTTCAGTAAGTACGAAAGATGGGATCAGAGATCCATTACCGCCAACATTCCAAACAGATATGATTTTATTGGGTGCTGCGTTATCTTATAGTTATTCCATTGGAGAAAAATATTTCCCTTTTATACAGCTTGGATTATCAAATATTTGGTTTAGCCCAAAAGACCCAAGCGGAATAAGGTTAGAAGGAAATGCAGGAAAGTTATATGATAAGACTGCTTTAGTTTTTGATACTGAGTTAGGAGTAAAACATCATATAAGTGATATTATCAGTCTTAATGTTTCCGGAGGGATTCATCTTTCCTCAACCGATTATTTAGATGACATAGCTTCCGGTGATAATAATGATTTATATTACACTGTATTGATTGGAATTTCAGTTGCACCATTTGGGCCAAGAGATTCCGATGGAGATGGAATAATAGACGAGTTTGATGCATGCCCCGATGAAGCAGAAGACTTTGACGGTTTTGAGGACGATGATGGTTGTCCGGATTATGATAATGATTTTGACGGGATTCCTGATTTGGAAGATTCCTGCCCGCTTTTAGCAGAGGATTATGATGGTTTTGCTGATTCTGATGGATGCCCGGACCCTGATAACGATTTAGACGGTATCCTTGATATTAATGATGATTGTCCTGATGAAGCAGAAGATAAGGATGGATTTCTTGATGAAGATGGCTGCCCTGATTTTGATAACGATGGTGATGGTATTCTTGATGTTGATGATGAGTGCCCGAACAAACCGGAAACCTTTAATGGATTTGAAGATAAGGACGGCTGCCCTGATCAGATTAATGTGCTGTCAATCGAAAGGATAACACTTGCCGCGAAAGATATATTTTATTCGAATACTGCTACTATCAAACCGGAAGGGATTTCTAAATTAAATGAGGCGCTTGAAGTTATCAATCATGAACCTAATTCTAAATGGAGAATTGAAGGTCACATGGATAGTCAGGGTTCAGAACAATTTATACGAAAGATATCTTACGAACGTGCAAAAGTAGTGCTTGAATTTTTTACTTCGAATGGTATATCATCTGATCGATTTTCTGTTTATGGTATGAGTGATGACTTTCCCATAGCTAATAATACAATCGAAGAGGGACGAGAAAAGAATAGAAGAATTGAGATCATAAGAGAGAAGGATTATTAGATTTATATCATATTTTTATAAAAAAAGTTTAAAATAACGTTTCTTTCACGATGTCTTCAAGAATGTAATTTCCTTTTTTAAACCATTCAAAACCTAGCGTTTAACAAGCATTTAATCTAACAATAAATAAAGATTTACAGGTAATATTTGCTTAAAATTGTTTGGGGAGTTGTTAATCTTGCTATAAATAAAACTAATTAGCTGGCACAAATGTTTCTATTAAGTTGTACTTGTGTCACTAAAATTAAAGAATAATTGAATATGAAAATTGCAACCTACAACTCGAACTCAATATCTTTTGGAACTGGAAAAGAAATCCATTCAACATTTGAATTTACGCAAGACAATGCTGTAAATCGTTCTGAAAAAATAGACACAAATGGGATGGTTAAGTCTTTTCTGGGAATGGTTTACTTTGCAGCTTTAATGTATTCTATCTTTATACTTCTTACCTAAGAAGCAATCCCCTTACGCCAAAATAAAAAATACCCCTCAGAACATATTAATCTGCCGTAGCAGCAATTTCTTTAATTATTTTTGCAGGAACGCCTGCAACTATTGTATTTGGCGGAACGTCCTTAGTTACCACCGCACCTGCACCAACAATAGCATTTTCACCAATTGTTACTCCGCACAATATTGTAGATGATGAACCTATGGAAGCTCCTTTTTTCACAAAAGTTTCGATTACTTCCCAGTTTGATTCCGTTTGCATGGTTTCATCTTCGTTAACCGAACGAGGATGTTTATCGTTTATAAAAGTTACGTTATGCCCGACAAAAACATTGTCTTCAATATAAACACCCTCGCATATGAAAGTATGCGAGGATATTTTACAATTTTTTCCAATCGATGCATTTTTTTGAATCTCAACGAAAGTACCAATTTTTGTATTATCATCAATTGAACATCCATAAAGATTAACGAAATCAAATATTTTTACTTCTTTACCGAGTTTTACGTTGTTTATATTTTTCTTTTCCATAAATTAAATTAACACGCTGGTATTTAGTTCAATAATTTCGCCGTTATTTTTAATGGATTTATCACTGGCTTCAAGTATTCTTACTACATCTAACCCATCCTTGCCGCTTGTTAAAGGATCACGATTTTCTTGAATAGCGCTAATGAATTCGTTTGCACCTAAAGCGAGTGCTTCTGTTTGGCTTATCTTAGGAGAAAACATATCACCTATTCTATATTGAACCAATGCCTGATGAATGCTTTCAGTTGAATCGAACTCAACACCGCTATCGTAAACTTTTATTTTTTCAAAATTTTCCATGTCATCATAAACAAGCATTTTTTTATCACCGCCGACTATCATCCTTCTTATTTTTACAGGTGAAACCCAATTTACATGAAAATGAGCAAAAGTGTTTTGGTTAAAATGAACACATATATGTGCAAGATTTTCCTTACCATTAAAGTTTGCAATTCCATTTGCACTTACCGCAACAACTTCATGTTTGGGAAGTATGAAATTCATAATGGAAATATCATGCGGAGCTAAATCCCAAACTACGTTTACATCTCTTTGAAATAACCCTAAATTTATTCTTTCAGAATCGAAATATAAAACATTACCGAGTTCGCCGTTTTCGACTAACTCTTTCATTTTTCTAACTGCACCATTATATATAAAAGTATGATCTACAAATATTTTAAGATTTTTTCTTTCGGCAATCTCTATCAATTCCTCTGCTTGTGAAGAACTGGAAGTGAATGGTTTTTCTACCCAAATATGCTTGCCGCTTTCAAGAGCTTTTTTAGCAAGTTTATAATGAGTATTAACCGGGGTTGCAATAACTATGATGTCAGCTTTCCCATTCATCAGTTCTTCACAATCACTAATTAAATGAACTGATGGAAATCTGCTTGCAATAAATTTTAGTCTTTCATCTTTCTGATCACAACCTATAACTTTTGTTACTTCTTTTTGTGAGAGAAAGTTTCTTACAAGATTTGGACCCCAATACCCGAGACCCAGTATACCTACTACCATTTAGTAGCCTCCTTTTTTTTAGTCAAATTTTATTATTGATAGCGAAGGACTTAAATCCTAATTACCTTATTCTGCGCCTCTTGCTGTTAAAATTGCTGGTACGGTTTGAAGCATTATCTGCAAATCGAACCAAGGCGACATATTGTTGATGTAATAAAGATCGAGCACAACGCTCTCTTTGAACGATACTGAACTTCTTCCCCACACCTGCCATACACCCGTACAACCTGGAATTACATTTACACGGCGCTTCTGCCAATCATCGTAATTCTCGTATTCGTATGGTAAGCAGGGTCTGGGACCTACTATGCTCATATCGCCCTTTAATACATTAAGTAACTGGGGCAACTCATCAAGGGAAGTTTTACGAATAATTTTACCTATCCAAGTAATTCTGCTGTTATTTATGATTTTGGTTCCCGATTCTGCATCGTCGTCCAGCATAAACTCAATCATCTTTTTAACTCTTTCTTCCTCCTTATCGCCTTCAGTACTTTCTCTCATCGACCTGAATTTATAAAACTGGAATTCCTTTCCGTTTTTTCCAATACGAATTTGTTTGAAAAGATTTTTACCGGGAGATGAAACCTTTATAGCAATTATAATAAAAAGAATTACCGGTGATAGAATTATTAAAGTAAAAATTGAAATTACAATATCGAAAAACCTTTTAATCGCAAGTGTTATGCCATTGTTATAATGTGTAGAAACATCAATTACAGGAATATTTGAATATTTCTCTGTTGAAACTTTTTCCGCAACCACATCAAATAATTCGGAAGTAATACGAGTATTAACATCAAGTTTTTTACAAAGGTCAATTACATCTAAAAATTTATCATAATTCTCACTTTCAACCGCAACAATTATCTCATCAACATGATACTTCTTTATTAAATCTTCAATTTCGTTAAAACGACCGATTACTTTTGCATCGCTAACAATTGCTTCTCCAATCTCTTTATCATCATCTACAAAACCAACTACTTCTAAACCAATCGGATTTTCAAACATTAACTTGGCGGCTAACAATTTACCTGATTTGCCATCTCCAAGAATTATTATATTTCTTCTGAATCCTGTTGTACTGAATAACAAATACAATCTTCGCATTAACTCTGCACGTGCAATGTAAAGAGAGGGTAATGCAATGAGAGAGAATAAAAATATTAATAATCTGGAATCAATAACAGAAGAAGACTCAATCATAATCGATACAAACACAATGGTTAAAGCACCATAATAAAGTGCCTTCATAATATTTGTAAGATGTAATGCACGCGTAAGAATTATGTTTAGTCTATACAATCCGTTGAAATTGAAAATAGTAACAAAGATAATTGAAACTAAAAAGAAAATAAGAATTAGGTCTTGTGCAGCATTTGTAAATTCGATAAAACCCATTGCAGGATCTCTTCGAAGTAAATACATAGCCGTGAGAAATGATGAGAACAATACAAAGACGTCGGTAATGCCAAAAATATATTTGTACAGTGGAATTTTTTTCATAAAGAAATTAAATAGTGCCCTCTTATTGTGAAATAGTATAGAAGCAAAAGTGCTAATATTGCTTGTAAAACTCTAAAATTATGCCATGTTCGGAGATAAGAAAATCATCGATTTTTGGATGTTTTGTTATAATATTATAGACTAAAAGTTTCAAAATGAGAAATTACATTTAAAGTGAATAGTATTATGAGACAAGCTAAACATTTAGTTAAAAAAAACTTATAGATTTTTCAGATATTTTGTTATTTAATATGTAAATTTTTATTACAAGCTTTACAATTTAATAAATTGACAATAATATAAATAATGTTGGCAGAAGATAATTTTCGTACCTTCTGCCTTAATGAATTACTTAATTATTTTGCAAAAAATTCTTTTACTTTATCAGATACATAACCAATTTGTTCGTCGGTTAATTCAGGATACAAAGGGAAAGATATACCGCTTTCCGCTAGCTGCTCAGTAACAGGGAAGTCGCCTTTTTTATAACCAAGGTATTCAAAACACTTTTGCTCATGCAGTGGAATAGCATAATGCAGACCCGAAGCAACTCCATTCTCATTTAAGAATTGCTGCAAGGCATCTCTTCTTTCCTGTCTTTTTGCGCTATCATTACCATTTAGCTGGATAACAAATAGATGATAAACATGTTTTACATTCGGCATTTCAGCAGGCAGTTTAATTTCGTTTACGTCGCCTAATAATTCTCTGTATTTTGAAGCAGCTCTTCTTCTGCCATCAGTCCATTTATCCAAGTATTTTAACTTTACACCTAATACTGCACCTTGTATACCTTCCATCCTATAATTATGTCCGAAAGTATCGTGGTAATATTTTTTAGACTGCCCGTGTTCTCTTTTCATTTTTATCATTTGAGCAAGTTGGTCATCATTTGTAAGAACAGCACCTGCTTCTCCGTAGGCACCTAAATTTTTCCCGGGATAGAAGCTAAATGATGACGCAACTGATAATCCGCCAACCTTTTTTCCATTGTATTCTGCGAGATGGGCCTGAGCAGCATCTTCCACAAGAAGGATATTATGTTTGTCGGCAATTTCTTGTAATTTATTCATTTCAGCGGGCTGTCCATAAAGATGAACTGCAACAATAGCTTTGGTATTTGGAGTTATTGCTGCTTCAACTTTTTCAGGGTCTAAATTATAATTGTCGGGATGGCAATCAACTAAAACGAGTTTGGCACTACAGAGTGTAACGCCCCAAGCTGTAGCTATAAAAGTATTAGCAGGAATAATTACCTCGTTACCCGGTTTTATCCCTAACGCCCAAAGTACAAGATGGTTTCCGTCAGTACCCGAACTTGTACCAACACAATGTTTTACGTTATGAGCTTCAGCAAAATTGTTTTCAAAATCAGAAACAGGTTTGCCAAGTATGTAAGCAGTATTATCCAGCACTTTTTGAATTTCTGCTCCAACTTCTTCTTTGATTGATTTGTATTGTAATTTTAAATCTAAAAATGGTACTTGCATTATATATGCCTCCAGATAAATAGTAGGTTTTAATTAAAATCATTCCCAGATCAGAAAATTAATTTGACCTAAGGTTTTATTATGTTAATATTTTCGCACAATAACTATGCTAAAGTTATGTAATTAAATAATTTGTTCTTCCTCCAATGGAATTTTATTTTGTAGTTAAATAAATTTATAAAAGTATTAATCGAACAAAAATAAATTTCTATTGGTTGAATCCTTTTTCTACTTTATACATTTCTTATAAAAATAATTTTTATCAGCCAAAAATATTATAAATAAAGGACTTAGAGAAAATTTCCGATATCAGATGATGCAATTTGGGACATTAGTCTCATTTTAATATTGTTGAGATAGTTATTTAACTGTTATCCTGAATTTTATTCTTTTATAGTGGTGGCATAAATATTGTGACTTGGCTACCAAAATTTCCAATTGGCTGGTCTGCAATTTATTTTATTATAAGAACTTAGAATTGACCTACTCAGCTATTTGAAGTAATCATTTTTAACTTTACCTTAGCTTGTTAATTAATTATGTACTCCACTCCAGAGAGAACTTGATGAAGAATTCATTGCTTATTCTTTTCACAACCCTTTCCATATTTTTGAGTCTCAGCTTATATGCACAGGAACTAAATCTAGGTGATGGAGTTAGAATATCTTTTCTTGATATTGATGATGTTATTACCGGTGATTATTATATTCAACCAAATGGATTACTTCACTTACCATTTATTGGTGTAATAAAAACGAGTAATTTAGATTTTAAGGAGATAAAATCAAAAATAGAATTTCGTTATGATTCTTTGTATAAAAATCCCCAATTAACCGTTAATGCATTGTTTAGAATAAATGTTCTTGGAGAGGTACGAAACCCCGGGTTTTATTATGTATCTGATTATGAGAAATTTACTGCAATATTAGCATTCGCAGGTGGAACAACAGGGACTGCTGATTTAGAAAATATAAAGTTAATTAGAAATTTTGAAGAAATTCACCTTGATGTTGAAACAATTATTCTGGAAGGCAGCTCGGCTACAGATTTTGGCTTGCAGTCTGGAGATCAAATAATTGTGCCAAGAACCTGGTGGGCAGATGCAAGAGGATTTACTATAATTATTTCGGCACTTGCACTTATAGTAACTATTATTGCGATCATTTTGTAAACTAATTTAGTTAAAATTAGGAAAGAAAATTATTATTATGACAGCTATGTTTTCGAATAATTCTCAAAATAACAAAAAATCTAAAGAAAAAACTCTTCTAGAGATTGTTCAGATAATATATCGCAGGCGGTTAATATTAATTGGTTCGCTACTGATAACAATCATTATGGCTGTTCTGTTTAATATGACATCAACTCCTGTTTATAAAGCTTTAGGGTTACTTAAAAAAGAAGTTGTATCTAACGATAGAACAAGGGGAGACTTTGCGGAAATTATCGATTTTCAAACCAGAGATGAGATTGAAACCGAGATGGAGTTGGTGAAAACATGGAATGTTATGAGTGGAGTTGTTGATGAACTGAAACTGAATATTCATATAAATAAAATTATAACTCCAGGAGGACAAACAATTGAGATTGATCAACCCATTGTTTACTTTTCTGATCCTGCAGTTGTAGATAAATATTCAATCCCTTTTGATTTACCTGAATTTAGATCTGTAATTACTAAACAAAAGAAAGAAAGCGCAAAACTATATATTGTAAAAACAGGTAATAACTCCTTCGAAATAAGAGATGCTGTAACCGACCAATTATTGAATTCTTTAGACGGATTTGTTCATTCTTCAGGTGATGAATTGATTAATAAAGATTCTGTGGTAACGATTTCTTTGCCCGAAGAGGAAATTAAATTTGAATTGCCCATAGCTGATATTGAAATTTCATGGAAAAATGTACCACTAAGAAGCAGTGTTTACTTTGATATTCGAAATTATTACAAGACAATGGAAAGTCTTAAAAAGAGGATAACCATTGGAAGAGTTGGTAGAACAAACGTGTTTGAAATATCAGTTAAGTCTTCTTCTTCTTTTGCAGCAGCTTTAATGGTTAATACAACAATTGATAAATTTAGGGATTCCAGAATAGAGCAGCAAAAGCAAACTATCCGATATTCTTTTAAGTTTGTTGATGAACAATTAAAGGAGATGAAGGATAAATTAGTTGAGGCTGAAGATAATCTTAGTACATTTAAATCGAGTGGACAAATAACAACTATTGACCAGAGCTCCAGAGAGTTGGTACAATTTTTAAGTAAGCTTGAAGCTGAAAAAGTAAATACAGATTTGTTAATGGCTGATTATCAGAATAAAGTGGCAGAGATTCAGAATGAAATGAATATAAGTGGATATATTGATCAAAGTTTTCTTTCTCCCCTAAATAATACTAATATAAACTCTCCGTTTTCTGCACTTCTAAGACAACTTTCAGATCTTGAATTACAGCGATTAGAACTTTTACAGAGACGAACGGAAAAACACCCCGACGTTATTGCGCTGGATGATCAAATTTATATGACAAAAGAAAAGCTGAATTCATACAATCAAAACACTTTAACTGCCTATCAAATAATTATTAACTCCTTTGAGAAGAAACTTTTAAAGATTACAAATCTTATGTCGAAGTACGAAGTAAAACTTGAGATGCTTCCTGCCAAAGAAAATCGATTAGCGCGTTTGATGCGAAAGAAAAATGTTTATGAAAAGATCAATAATTTGCTGTTGGATAAAAGAGAAGAAATGCGGATGGCTGAACTTTCAAAACTACAGGATATTGCGGTAGTAGATCCGGCACATGAGCCTCTGAAACCAATAGCCCCGCGCAAAATATTTAATCTTTTTGTTGCTCTAATTTTAGGTGGGTTTGTCGGCTTAATTGGTGTGTTTTTGTTAGAGTTAAAGAATAATAAGCTTATTAATCTGGATGTGTTAGAAGAAGAATTTAATCTCCCGATATTTGCCATCATTCCAAAATATTCCAATGTAATTAAAGATAGAATTAAAAATGCTACTGAGAGTAAAGAGAAGTTTGTTACCTTAATGGATGAACAGGAAGGGTTTAGGGAAACATTTCGTTTGTTGAAGACCAAACTTCTTTTCCAAATGGAAGGAAGAGAAAAAATATTTATGATTACCAGTTGTGAAGAAAATACTGGTAAAACAAGTATCGTTGCTAATCTTGCAATATCAATTGCGCAGGAAAATAAAAAAGTGTTGTTGATTGATTGCGACCTTAGAAAAGCTGCACTATCAAAAATGTTTGATGTGCCTAAGAATGCACCTGGTCTAATAGAATTTATAGAAAGGGATGTTGCCCCTACAATCTATACGAAAGTACTTAAGAATATTGATATTCTTCCGGCAGGCGGAACAAGAGAAGATTCCAGTCACTTGCTAAACTCTGAAAGAATGAGACTACTTTTCAATGCTATAGATACATCATTCTACGATTATATAATTATCGATACACCACCTGTAACAAGAGTTGTAGATACTCTAGTTCTTGGAAGATCGATTAAGGATGCTATTCTTGTTGTTCGGCCGGGTTATTCATTTAAAGAAGCTGTGTTAGGCGGAATACAAGAAATGCTTCAGGCAAAAATAAAACTGCGCGGTATCGTTGCTAATGCTGCCGAAATAAAAGATTCGTATTACTACAAATATCGTTATCGTTATGGTTATGGTTATACTTATGGTGAAAATGGAAAAAAATCTGCAAAGAAAAAATCAAAAACTGTACAGGCAGCTGTTTAATAATTAAATAAAGTAATTTGAATAGTTATTTTTAAGTTGAATATCTTTCATTTGTCTTATTTAGGCGATTCCCGGAAAGGAATCGTTTTTTTTTAACTTAATTATTGCTCTGTTATAATATATGTTATCTGACTTTAAAATAATTAATCCTTTAAATATACAAGATTGGGATGAACTCATTCTTCAGCATCCCGATTATTCTTTTTTCCATTCTTCTTATTGGTCAAAAGTATTGCAAGATACTTATAATTATAAACCTTTCTATTTTGTAATTGAGAAGGATAATAAGCTTAAAGCAGCTATACCTGTTATGTTTGTTGAAAGTTTTATTACTGGAAAGAGAGCTGTTTCCTTACCGTTCAGTGATTATTGTCAGCCATTAATTTCAGACGAGATAAGTTTTAATGAACTATTTAATGAAGTATTGAAATTAGGAGAAGCTAAAGGGCTAAAATATATAGAACTTCGCGGGGGCAATAAATACTTCCCTGATGTGGAAGCATCAACATTCGATTATAACCATAACTTGGATATTACTTTAGGCGAGGAAAAACTGTTCAAAAATTTAAGCAGCAATACGAAAAGAAACATAAAAAAAGCGATACGTGAAGGAGTAACTGTAGAAATATCCAGCTCAAAATCGGCATTGGAAGATTTTTACATAATGAATTGTATTACAAGAAAAAAACATGGACTTCCTCCACAGCCAAAGAAGTTTTTTGACAATCTATTAAAATATGTGCTCTCACAAAACAGTGGTTTTATTGCAATAGGTAAACATAATAATATTAGTATTGCCGGGGCGGTTTATTTACATATCGGTAATAAGGCTCTTTATAAATATGGTGCATCTTTTATGGAATATCAAAACTTAAGAGCAAATAATCTGGTAATGTGGGAAGCCATAAAATATTATTCTGCCAATGGTTTTGAATCATTTTGTTTTGGAAGAACTGAACCTGATAACGAAGGATTAAGAAAATTTAAACTCGGATGGGGAACGACAGAAGAGGAATTAAACACTTATCGTTACAATTTTACCACTAATAATTTTGTATCAGTGAAAACAAAAACTGCGGGTTCACATAATAAATTTTTTAATAAAGCACCTCTTCCGGCACTAAAAATTTTTGGTTCGATCTTATATAAACACTTTGGATAATGAGAAAATAGCGATTATATTTTTGATACATCTTAGAAACTTAGCTAATAGACAAGATTAGTTTTTCAGCTCAATTACAATTATTGTATGTGGAACACATTTTGTTACTCGCTATAAAACATTAAAAAATTACAAATAATTGATGAAGAAACTATTTTATTTTTTTAAACCAATAATACCAAGAAATGTTCAAATCTTTCTACGAAGTATACTAGTTAGAAAACAACAAAAAAAATTCAAGGATGTTTGGCCGATTCTTAGATCATCTGCCAAAAAACCAAATGGATGGATTGGGTGGCCTGATGGGAAAAAGTTTGCAATTGTTCTCACTCACGATGTTGAACATCAAAGCGGGCACGATAAATGTTTGGAATTAATGAAAGTTGAAAAAAACATTGGATTTAAATCCTCTTATAACTTTGTCCCAGAGAGGTATCAAGTTTCAACTGAGCTAAGAAGTAGTTTGACAAATAATGGTTTTGAGGTCGGTGTACATGGTCTAAATCACGATGGTAAATTATTTCAAAACAAGAAAACATTTGATGAACGGGCAAAAAAGATTAACTTCTATTTGAAGGAGTGGAAAGCAGTGGGATTTAGAGCGCCAGCAATGCATCATAATTTAGAATGGATTAAAGGACTTAATATAGAATATGATTTATCAACTTTCGATACAGATCCTTTCGAGCCACAATCTGATGGGGTGGGTACTATATTTCCCTTTTGTGTTGATGGGAAGGAGCTAAATGATAGTTATGTGGAACTTCCTTACACTTTAGTCCAAGACTTTACTCTGTTTATTCTTATGAAAGAAAAAACGATTAATATTTGGAAAGAAAAGCTAAATTGGATTGCAGAAAAAGGCGGGATGGTACTTCTAAATACACATCCTGATTATATTAATTTTAATAATTCAACAATCGGACCCGAGGAGTACTCAGTGGAACTGTATATTGATGTTCTCAACTATATAAGAGAGAAATATGTCAATGAATATTGGAATGCTCTACCTAGAGAAGTGAGCAATTATATACTTAATAATTCATCTTTAAAGAACAATTAAAAATATATGAATAATAATCATCATCCTAAAAGAGTGTGTATGATAGCAATGTCTTCTTATCCCATCGATCCTCGGATAAGAAGGCAAGCTGAGGCTTTGGATGAAGCTGGTTATGAGGTAGATATACTCTGTAGGAATTCAGGGGATCAACCATCAAAAGAAAAATTTGGAAACGTTACTGCATACAGAATTATGAATGCACCACGGCAAGATAGTAAGATTAAATATTTCATGGTGTCTATTATATTTTTGTTTGTCGCGTTCTTTCGTTTAGTATTCTTATCAATCAAACGAAAATATTTAGTAATTCAGGTGCATAATTTACCCGATTATTTGATTTTTGCAGGACTCCTCCATAAGATATTTGGAGCAAAACTAATTCTGGATATACACGATCCGTCTGTAGATCTCTTTGATGAAAAATGGCCCGGTAAAAAAAATAAAATATTAAAATATTTTGTTAAGAAATTAGAACAATATTCTTGCAAAGTGGCTGATCATTTAATTACTGTTACTAAGACTTGTAAAGAAAGACTTATCGAGAGAGGGACCCAACCAGACAAAATTACAGTAATCTTTAATTCAGCAAACGAAAGTGTTTTTAAATATAACCACACGAGAAATTTTCAAAAAATAGAAAGGGGTATTAAATTATGTTACCATGGATCAATGGCAGAGAGATTTGGATTAGATATTGCCATTAAGGCAATGCAATTAATTCTTGAGGAAATACCTGATAGTAGGTTTGATGTTTATGGTAAAATTCCCAACAGTTACGGTACACATCTTAAGGAACTAATAGTAAAATGTAATTTAGAAAATAACGTTTATCTTAATGGTCTTATAAAACGCGAACTAATACCTGAGGTACTAAGAAATTCAGATATTGGTATTGTTCCGCATTTAAACTCGGAATATGCAAATCTCGCTTTACCAACAAAAGCATTTGAATATATCGCATCAGGCCTTCCTTTAATATCTACTTACCTAAGTGATTTGGCTCAAACTTTTGGAGATAAAAGTATCACTTTTTGCCAAGGAAATAGTGCACAAGATCTTGCAGAGAAAGTGATATTCTTGGCAAAAGATCCAGATACTCGAAAGTTGAAAGTAAAGAATGCATATAAAGAATTGAGGAAGATTTCTGGTACAGTGATGGCAGAAAAATATGTTAAATTAATAAATCTTTTTCGAATTAGGAATAATAAAACCTCATAAAAATTGTAATAACTGAGCTAGTAACCATTTAGATTTTAATTGAAAAGGATATCTATGTATAATAGAATTTTAGTACTATCACCCCATACAGATGATGCTGAGCTGGGTGCGGGTGGCACGATTATTAAATTTATAGCTGAGAAAAAACAGATTTTATGGGTAGTGTTCTCAACTGCTGAGGAATCCCTTCCGAAGGGAATGAAGAAAGATACACTTGAAAAAGAATTTATAAGTGTCACAAAGAAACTGGATTTACAAAAAGACCAATATATAGTAAACCATTTCCAGGTAAGAAAATTGCACGAAAAGCGTCAAGAAATATTAGAATTACTGGTTCAGATACGTAATAAATTCCTTCCGGATTTAGTTATCGGTCCATCTCTTAATGATTTTCATCAAGATCATATTATTGTGGCTACAGAAATGGTTAGAGCTTTTAAAGGAACTGCTTCTATTATAAGTTATGAACTTCCTTGGAATCACGTAACGTTCCACACACAATTATTTGTTCGGTTGGATAAAAAATATATTGAAAAAAAGATTGAACTGTTAAAATCATATAATTCTCAAATTGTTAAAAAAAGAAGCTATTTTTCTAAAGAGTTTATTTTGGGAATCGCACGCACAAGAGGAGTTCAAATAAACAACCAGTTTGCAGAGGCTTTTGAAGTAATTCGCTGGATGATTTAAGTATAAGTGGTCCATTAATTTTCTTATTAATGGAGTCCTAAATTCAAATACAATTGTCAATATATTAAAATTCACGAAAAATATTAATCTTAGAAATTCATAAACTTGACCAATATGAGATCAGTATTTTAACTAGTGCTAAAATTTAAACAACAAACGGTATTTGAACTATAGAGGGGTATACTAATTTCTATTAGATTAAACTTATTACCTATATCCTTGTTTTGGATAATTTATTTGATTAGCAGTTAATACTAATACCAAGAGATGTTGCAAGTGTTGAACATTTAAATTGATTAGACTATCATTATATTTAATAGAGACTTAAAATATTACCCGTAGAAGAAAATTTTTGTATGTATTTAATCGTGGAGTTAATATGAAGATCCTTAAAATTTTGGTTACAGGTGTTGGAGCACCCGGGATTTTAGGAACACTATATTCTCTAAAGAACAATATTGATAATAGAAGTGTTTATATCATCGGAACTGATAGTAAGTTAGAAGTTGTAGGCAAATACGTGTGTGATAAGTTTTTCCGAATTCCTCATTCATCATTAGGAGATGAATATCTAGGCAACATGGAAAAAATATGTCATAAAGAAGGAATAGATATTGTAATTCCTCAAAACACATTTGAATTATCATTACTATCAAAGAGGAAAAAGACCTTTGAACGTAAAGGAACACGAATATTAATTTCGGATCCGCGAGCAATTGAAATTTCAAATAATAAGTACCTACTGATGGGAAAATGTAAAGAAATAGGCATACCAGTTGGTAAGTTTAAAATAGTCAATAAATTTGAAGATTTAAAAATATTTGCTAGAAAGTTAGGGTGGCCTAAAAAGAAAATAGTCATAAAACCACCAATATCAAATGGTCTTAGAGGCGTGAGAATAATTGATGAAAATTTCGATTCTAAAAAGGCTTTTTATTTAGAAAAACCAACAAGCTTAACTACTAAGATGGATGATTTGTATGGAGTTATTGGTGATTCATTTCCAGAACTTATAGTAACTGAATTTCTAAGCGGGATTGAATATACTGTGGATGTTTTTAGATATAATGGGCAATCTATTGTTATTCCTCGTGTAAGAGAATTAATACGTTCAGGAATAACTTTTACAGGTAATTCAATAAAACATAAAAAGATTATTGAATACTCACATGCACTCTCCAAAAACATAGGATTAGAATATTGTTTTGGATTTCAATTTAAACTTGATGGAAGGGGTTGTCCTAAAATTCTCGAATCAAATCCTAGAGTTCAAGGAACTATGGTTCTTTCAACATTTTCTGGTGCGAACATAATTTATTTATCAGTTAAAGCACTTCTCGGGGAAAGTTTTTATCTACCTAAAATTAATTGGAATACACGTTTATTACGATATTGGGGAGGAATCGCAGTCTATGATGAAAAACAAATTGGTCGTCTCTGACGATTTATTAGATCTTGACAAATATTCTTCGCTTATCTTTGATCTTGATGATACTCTTTATAATGAAATCGAGTATCTAAAATTAGCATATTCCTTTGCGGCCAAAAGAATTCATAAGGTAAATTCTTCTCTCCCAAAGGTAAAGTTAGAGGAGTTTTTAATATCCACCTTTTTAGCTGAGGGTAGAAAAAATTTATATCAGAAGCTAGAGAAAAACTTCCATATAAAGAATTATAACGTGGAGAATTTTCTGGATTCCTTGAGGACAGTTCCAATCTTGGAGAATTCAATTCCAATACATAAAATCTTATATGATTTCATTTCTGGAAATTTTCAAAAATTCAAGATATTTATAGCTACAAATGGAAATCCTCTTCAGCAGGCTAACAAATATAAATCATTAAATATTCCGAATAAAAATTTAATTCAAATATTCTATTGTGATTCTTTTGGTAAAGATAAAAGAAAACCATCACCATTTTTTATAAATCACATTTTAAATAAATATAAGTTAATTAAAAAAGAATTACTCTTTGTTGGAAATTGTGAAACAGATCGAGAGGCGGCATTAAATGGGGGCATAGATTATATTGATATCTCAAATTTTATGAGTCGTATCAAATTTCAAATTCATAATTAATGCAATCAATACTTCAATATCTTTAATGTTTCAATTCTCCAAGATAATGTAGTCGCGAAATAACGAGAAAAACTATTTGCCAAGTAGACCAATTTAGGTTAATAGTAGTTCAATGTTATTTCAAAAGCGCAAACAATTAATGATCACCAAATTTTTTGTTTCTCTTGGTCTTTCCCAAACCGATTTTGGATTGTTAATAACAATAATTTGTCTAATCAGATCCTAGCAATTAAAAACATAAATTTCTACTAATAATTGGTGTTAGAACGATTTGTTAAACACATAAGCATCTTGGACTTTTATCCTATTGATTTATCCTAATATTATCATTTTCCTGATAGCTATAAAATTCTGAGCGCTTACTTTATAAAAATATATTCCAGATGTAAAACCATCAGCATCAAATGAAAATGTATGACTTCCGAATACGAATTCTGAGTTTGCTAATTCAACAACCTCTTCACCCAATAAATTATAAACAGCAATTCTAACTTTCGAATCTACTGGCAGCATAAATGAAATATGAGTCATCAGGAAATTCAAGCTCTGTGGATGCCTGCAGGAATATGCTACACACCTTTTTTCTCACGATTCAATATTCGGGAGTTTATATAAAATACAATTGGATACTTTTTCTTTTTCATTTTTTAATCTTACCCTTATTGAGGGATGCAATTCTATTATCTTAAACTAAAATATTATTCTAAAGACCAATCTGATTCCAAGTTATAAAAAGGCAAGTTAAAAGGCTCTACAAAGGTACGAACCTGTTCGATTTCACTTGGGGTCATTTCTCTCTTCCATTTATCGGCCTGATTATTAGTGACCCTGTAAGTAGAGAATGTCCCGGGTTTTTCTTCAGTAGTGGTTTGATTAATATATTTTTGAACTTTAACTGTCCAAGTTAAGTTAAAGTGATCAAAGAGTTCGCGAAAACATTTAATGGGATTCCTACAAAGGTCTTCGTAAAATAGTATCTTCCATTCTGGATACTTTGGAATTAAATCCGTAATTACTCTGTTTCGGGCACCCCATAAGGCGCCATAAATCTCTAAAGGTGTCTTAGCCTTTTCCATTACAGTTAAGTAAGGTTTAAGATGATCTTCCACTAGGTTTGGTTGCTTTAAAATCTCCTTTATTGGTCTTTCTACTAAAGTACTTTTGTTTCTTTCAGATAAAGCAACGGCACAAGGATGTCTTAAAACGAATAAAATTTCTGGTTGGTAGCGCTTATATACCCATTCAAGTAACAATAAAGCCGCCACCTCTTTTATTACTACTCTGTATCTCGGTAAAAATCTACGATAAGGCTGCGTTAACCACCAACCTCTTCCGTATGTGATTAATCCTTTAAAAGCACGGTCAAGACAACTTTCAAAAAATGGGTCGCTTCCATCAGGGCGAACATATCTAAACCAATGAGAATAATCACCACCCTTAACTACTTTTGGATTGCACGGCTCGCCATAGTACAATATACCAGGAGCCTGTTTAAAGGTAGTTCCAATCCAAGTAGTTCCACTACGGCCATGCCCTGTAATAAAAATAGCCCTGTTTCCCATCTGTAAGTGTGATAATATATAATTCAATACCTTTTCCACGTGGATTTTTCTCCTAATTTATTATAGTCTTAATAACTTTCATTTTATTTATAGAGTTAAAGAAAATCATAAAAAATAAATCAATGTTCTATGACTGGGATACGTTCTGAAGAACTTGATTAAATTTGTTATAGCCTTAGTAACATTATTTAATTGAATGCAATTTCCAGCACATATAAAATAATCTAAAGCTTTTAGTTTATAATAATTTTTTAGTTATTTCTAGGGATATTTGCATAATATTTTCTAATAATTTTATCTAAAATAGTAAATTTCTCATCTAAATCTGTTTTGAGATCACGATATTTATTCGTTATTTGAAAAGTGCTTTTTCTATACTTCATCAATATCTTATTTAGAACAGCAATCTTAAATGAATTCATTTCTTGAAATTTTCAAAAATTCAAGATATTTATAGCTACAAATGGAAATCCTCTTCAGCAGGCTAACAAATATAAATCATTAAATATTCCGAATAAAAATTTAATTCAAATAGCCTATTGTGATTCTTTTGGTAAAGATAAAAGAAAACCATCACCATTTTTTATAAATCACATTTTAAATAAATATAAGTTAATTAAAAAAGAATTACTCTTTGTTGGAAATTGTGAAACAGATCGAGAGGCGGCATTAAATGGGGGCATAGATTATATTGATATCTCAAATTTTATGAGACGTATCAAATTTCAAATTCATAATTAATGCAATCAATACTTCAATATCTGTATTGTTTCTTAGTCTCTCCACTATAATATAGAGCGAAATAACGAGAAAAACTATTTACCAAGTAGACCAATTTAGGTTAATAGTAGTTCAATGTTATTTCAAAAGCGCAAACAATTAATGATCACCAAATTTTTTGTTTCTCTTGGTCTTTCCCAAACCGATTTTGGATTGTTAATAACAATAATTTGTCTAATCAGATCCTAGCAATTAAAAACATAAATTTCTACTAATAATTGGTGTTAGAACGATTTGTTAAACACATAAGCATCTTGGACTTTTATCCTATTGATTTATCCTAATATTATCATTTTCCTGATAGCTATAAAATTCTCAGCGCTTACTTTATAAAAATATATTCCAGATGTAAAACCATCAGCATCAAATGAAAATGTATGACTTCCGAATACGAATTCGGAATTTACAAGTTCAGCAATCTGCTCGCTTAATAAATTGTAAACTGTTATCCTTTCCCTTGATTATTCAGGTAAAGAAAACGAAGATTAATAGCGGCAAAACAGAAACTATCGGAAATATCTGGATCTCGGTTATGCGAAAACGATTTGTGACTTTATATGATGAAATGACTCCACCGAAAGGACACTGTATCGTCACCTCATCAGAATCATCTTCTTTGTTTCTACAAACTCATTAGTTTTAAGCCTGTAAAAATATACTCCCGAAGTGTATTCGGTTGCATCAAAATTTATTATATGTTTGCCGGATATGAATTCTGAATTTGCTAATTCAACAACCTCTTCACCCAATAAATTATAAACAGCAATTCTAACTTTTGAATCTACTGGCAGCGTAAATGAGATATTAGTAGATGGATTAAAAGGATTTGGATAGTTCTGAAATAATCTATATCCGATTGGTTGTCTATCATCATTCTTGATTGATGCGGTAAAATCGCTTTCATAAGCCCCGATATCCCAACCCGACCCTCTCGGTCTTGATGTCCCATCATAGTCAAAATTATATGGAGGATAAAGAGATTGTCCATTGTCAATACCATCCGATGAAGCTTGTAATGAAAAATCATTATTGAATATATCATTAAAGTAAGGATTTGCAGTATAGCTGTGTAAATCAAAACCCGATGTTTGCCAAGACGTCCAAGATTCCTCGTGGCCGTCAATGGAAATAGGCTCATTGTCACTACATTTCCAGATATTATTGTCTATATTGCTTGGATCTGAAAAGCTAACATCAATCAACCTAAGTATAGCGTTGCCATTTACACTGTAGCCAATATTATTTTTAATTATGGGATCAAAAGTGGCTTTTATACGATATTGAGACGAAAGATTTTCTCCATAAACCGTATTACCAATAATTTGTACTCTAGCCGAAGAACTTCCTGTTAATCCGTTAAATGTAATACCATTGGAGGATGATAATGTAGCATTAAAAATATTATTGTATATTCTGGTTGTATCGGAGCCAAGCGGTGTTGTTATGTAAATGCCTTGAGCATTTGATTCCTTACTGTTGTTTTGCTCAGTGTAATTATTTTTAATGGTTAGAGAAGCATCTCTATACGATTGAATGCAGTCATCATGTCCATCAGGATCCCTATTACTAATGATAATGTTATTATTCTCGTAAATATTATTAACATTATTTTGTGAGTATATACCATCAGTCTGATGATATATTATCTGGTCAGTAGTAATTTTGCATCCAGATATAGTAATATTTTCATTTTGCGAAACGTCTATTCCCGATCTGACTGTTGTATGGATGTAGCTATTCTCTATCCTTATATTCAGACTACTTTTAATTTTAATCACACTATCAAAAGAATTGCGCAAGAATAAATTGCTCACAGTAATATAATTTTGACTTGTTATCTCAAGAGCATTAACAAACATTTTATCCACGTCAATAATTACTCTTCCCGAGTGACCACTATCATTACCTTTTGTAATGGTAATTGGGTTGCCTGGGTTTCCTGATGCTAAAATGTCAAGCTTCTCATTATAAATTAGCGAATCAATGCCACCGCTAATAAAAATATTGTCACCAGGATTTATATTGTTCCAGTCTATAGCACTAAAACTCTGCCAGGCATTTAACCAGGAAGTCCCGTCATTTATTCCCGTCGCATTTTTATCAATGTAATGGTTAGAAGAAAATACGTTAGTTACAAACCCCCCCAGTAAAAATATTAATAGTAAAAAGTAAATCTTCATTTTTTATTCTCCGCTTTCTTTTCTATGATCACTGAACTTGGTTGAGTTAATTTTAGTATTTTCATTCAGCAAAAATTACTATTTATAATATTGTGCCAATTAATATAATTTCCAATCCTATAATAATTATTGGTATAAATGTAAAATATAAATGTCAGCGGTAAATGAAAAATGATAAGTATACTCAATTAACAGGTGTAAAAACTATTGTCTCACAGTAATACAAGATAAAATTGTAAAATGCAGAAAAGTTGCTGTATTGTTTAATTTTATATGGTACTTATTTTGTATGTAAATTGTATAATTTTTAATATGATTTAGTTTATCGAAGAATCTTTTCACTAAATTTTACTGTTAGGAAGAGATTAATAAATTGTAAGAATTTAGATAACGATCTTTTCCATTCAATAAATATTTTCACCATAATTGTCGCAATAATGTTTTTATTGTCGTAATTGTGTCAATTTAAACTCTAATTTTTATCATGGAACCTTTTAATACTTTTTGTTATAGTAATTAAAGAGGTTAGTATGAAATTGTTGATTGTGTGAATTTCTAATATTGAAAAAAAATAAAAATTAATTATCATAAAATAATATTAAACGAATATATTAAGTCAATTATGAATCCACTAGTTTCTATATTAATACCTGCATATAATTCCGAAAAATGGATTAAATCAACAATCGAGTCTGCTCTCGCACAAACCTGGAAAAACAAAGAAATTATTGTTGTTGATGATGGCTCCACAGATAATACATACAGTATTGCAAAGCAATATGAATCTAAAATATTAAAAGTTATAACCCAAGAAAATAGTGGTGCTTGTATTGCCAGAAATAAAGCTTTTTCAATTTCTCAAGGAGATTTCATTCAATGGCTAGACTCAGATGATCTACTTGATCCTTATAAAATTGAAATACAGCTTAGTAAAAACGATCATAATCCTCAGTCAAAAGTGCTGCATTCTTCTGCCTGGGGATATTTCTACTTTCGTATCTCAAAAGCAAAGATTATCCCTAATCAATTATGGCAGGATTTATCTCCGGTAGAATGGATTATAACCCGGTTTAATGAAAGAGGTTATTTGCCGACTCATACTTGGTTGGTGAGTAGAAAATTAACTGAGTTGTCCGGACTTTGGAATGAGAAATTATTAAGAAATCAGGATGGTGAATATCTTTGTCGTGTGGTTGCCCATAGTGAATTTATAATGTTCCATCATAAAGCTATCTGTTATTATAGAAAAGGAAACTTTACAAGTATTAGTGGGAGTATATCTAGAAAAAAAATCGAGTCCTTAAACCTTTCACATAATCTTTGTGTGAATCATCTCCTACATCTTGAAAATAGTGAAATCACAAGAAAAGCTTGTATAAATTATTTACAAAGGTTTAATAATAATATATATTTTAAACATTTTGATATTGTTAAAGCAAATCAGAAAAGAATTGTAGAGTTGGGGGGTGAAATTACTTTTCCAACTGAAACAAAAAAGTTGAGTATTTTTAAACACATTTTTGGAACAAATGCTACCCGTATACTAAAAAAATGGCTATGGAACTTAGAGATAACCCTCAGAAAAAAGTGGGATAAATTACTTGCTTATTTATCGGGAGAAGAAATTAAATAATTAATACCTGGAAATATTCAAGTAGAATGATTTTATTGTCCCAATTAAACAATGTTTAGGAATTTTAGTATTGAACGAATCTAATAAAAATATTTATACCCAAGTTGCAAAAATCACATTTTTTCTTTACTTCTTTTTTACACTATTTGGTACATCATTACCATTTAGGGCAGGGACAAGGGATCCAAGCGAATTAGGCACATCAAATGTGATTAACCAAATTGTATTTTCAGCTCTGTTTTTAACAGCACTTTTTTCACTTATTCCGAAAACTAATCAAATAATAGCAATCATTAAAAAAGAAAAATTTTTAATGATATTTTTACTTTGGTGCACATTAAGTATAATCTGGGCTGAGAATAGTTTCGTTGTCTTTAAACGTTTATTTCAGTTTTATACCGCAATAATAGTTTGCTTATCATTTTTAGTTCATTCCGACTCCATTGACGATGCATTATTTACTTTAAAAGTCTTTTTTAGCATTTTTATGATTTTATCCTTGATATCTATCTTTACTGTGCCGGGGGCAATTAGCAGACGTTATAATGAATGGCAAGGATTGGCAACTAGTAAAAACGGTCTTGGGGAATATAGTTTAATTAGTACGGTAATTTGGATATACACTTTATCAAAAGATAAAAGTAAAAAATCACAATTGTTCAGTCTCTTTATGTTGATGGTATCTCTATTTCTGTTGTTTGGATCAAATAGTTTAACATCGATCTCTGCGTTTCTATTTTTAATTTTTGTGTGGTTTTTATTTGCAGTAGATAAAATTTTTAAACCCTTGGGTATCAGACGAATGATTACAATTTTATCATTAATATTTGCCGGATCATTAACGGTTTTAGCATTTCTTTACGCAAGAGAAATAATAGCTTCGATATTCGCATTGGCCGGAAAAAATTTAACTCTCACTGGAAGAACTGATTTATGGGCTGATATAATGGTTGAAGTAAAAAAACATTTATTAATTGGTTGTGGATATAAAGGATTTTGGATAACAGATAGTCCCAAAATTTTAAAAGTTTATGAAACTTACATTTGGTTGCCGAGGTCGAGTCATAATGGTTATCTTGATATATTAAATGAATTAGGTCTCATTGGTTTGTTTAGTTTTATTGCCATCATAATTAATTATTTTGTAACTCTGGGTAAGTATAAAGAAAAAACTTTTTGGATGTGGTTTATTGTATTAGCATTAATTGAAAATTTTACAGAATCAGTATTATTTACCGCGGGGGGATTAATGACTTTTATGTTTCTTTTTGCTTATCTTTCACTTTTTACTGATATATTACGTAAAAATCAAATTATTTTTGAACAGGAAATGGATACTGTATATCAAAAATAAAAATTAAGTAATTGGTCAAAATTAGGGCGGTTGGTTAATCTTTGTTCTACACGATATAATAGATAATCCTTTCAGGTTCGGTTGTACACCATAAAATTTGAATTCTTTAGTAGCTTATGCAATTGAGTTAGGGGCAAGAATAAAGTCAATGGGAGAAACACTTTAATTTGTTGATATAAATAAGTATAAAAGCTTTTATTTTTTGATTTACTATCAATCAAATTCATTTTATCAAATAAAAGATAGGAATTCAGGTAGGATGAAACTTAAAATTATATAAATTTTGAATTAATGATATATCCTATTTTATGTAAAATATTAAATCTATTGGTAAATATGAATCCTAAAGAGTTCTTTAAACTAACTTGTTCACAAGCAGCTATCATTATTTTAATTAATCCATGAAGTTATACAAAAGTTAAGCTGAATCTGTTTCATCATTTTAAAATTGTAGAATCTCATAGTCATTAGTCATATATTTTTAATAACAATGGTATTATATGAAAGTAATATTGGTTGATTCACTTATAGGGAATGACTATACCCTTTGTCTTGCGTCCTCTTTACAAAATGAAGGATTAGATGTAATATTTATTGTACCCGCTAATAGAAAATTTAATAAAGTAAATAATTTTATAATTAAAAGATGGTCTCCATCTAAAGATAGAAAAGATAGTAAACTCTTAAAGTTGTTCAAATATTTCGAGTACCTGTTCAAATTATTTATTTTTATTATTAATAACAAAGATACAGCAGTGCATTTCCAGTTTTTTAGATTTAAATTTGATATTTTATTTTTTATCTTATTGAGATTTTTTAATGTTAAATTGGTTCATACTGCACATGATGTTCTACCTCATGAAAAAAGAAAAATTGATTATTTGCTAAATTATTTTTTATATAGAGCTTCACGCAAAATAATTGTCCATTCTTCATATATCAAAAGCAAATTGAGCTCTATTTTTAATATCAATAAAGAAAAGATTGAAATTGTACCACATGGAAATTTCGATATTTATCAGTCAAATTCTCCTTTATCAAATGAAGAAGCAAAAAAAGAATTGAATTTGTCAGCAGCGGATAAAGTAATACTGTTTTTTGGCTTTATTAAAGAGTATAAAGGTCTCGATATTTTTCTTGATGCATATTCATTGGTTCATCAGAAAAATCCCGAGATAAAGTTTATCATAGCAGGCGCTATTGAATCAAAATCGCTTGCTCAATTGTATAAAAATAAAATAAGCACATTTCAAAGGGATGGAAGTTTAATAATTAATTTTAGTTACATACCTTCGGATAAAGTGGCTGCCTACTTCACAGCCGCAGATTTTGTAGTTCTTCCTTATAAAGATATCGACCATAGCGGAATCGTTCATTTGGCATATTCTTTTGAAACACCAATTATAGCAACAAATGTAGGTGATTTTTCAGAAACAATAGAAGAAGGGAAAAGCGGATATTTAGTGGAAAAGAATGATCCTAATGCTCTTGCCGATACAATAATAGAAGCTTTCAATAATATTGAGTTGAACTTAAATATGAAGAAATATATAAAGGAATTGAATAATAATAAATATTCATGGGATAAGATCGCTCGGAAAACCATTGAAATTTATAAAAATGTGACTAGAAAGTAAACTATTTTTAATTACTAAATTGCTTTTTAATGTAAAAAATCAGTAACGATTATATTTTTCATTGTAAATTCAACAATTAACTTTAAGGAAGTTAAATTTGATATCCTTATTTAATTGGAAGCTCAATTTTAGGAGAATTTGAAATGTTACAAACACATTCTCTCATTCGATGGATTTTGATAGTTGTTTTTATATTCAGTACGAGTATTTTTGGAAAAAATTATTATGTGGATAAATATGCCTCTGGTTCTAACAATGGTACTTCTTGGCAAAATGCATGGAATTCATTTAGTGTTATAGACTGGACAAAATTAAAAGCTGGTGATATCTTGCTTATATCTGGTGGTAGAAATAGTACTGTTTATAATGAAACTTTAACAGTAGGAGTAAGTGGTAATGAAAATAATTTGTTTACAATAAGAAATGGATTAGACCCGATGCATAACGGAAGAGTAATAATCGATGTACCAGATAAGGGAATGAAAATTATTAAAAAAAGATATATAAGAATTTCGAATATAGAATTTGAAAATGTTACATCTGGTGTATACATAAGAGGTGCATCCACAGGTGCTGTTAATGTAATTTATCTTGATAGTTTGAAAGTAGTAAATTTTAAAAAGCAAGGGGCGATATCTATTAATGGTTGGTCATCCTCCGGATTAGATGCCACGGTGGATAGTGTATTTATCCGATATTGTACACTGACAACTTCATACTCAACTAAACATCAAACAGATGTTATTTACGCTCAATATTGTAATAATCTATTTATCTTAAATAATACTCTAACCGTAACTTCTAAAGTGAAGGGGTCACATACAGATGGGATACAATTTGTTCATAACATTAAAAATATTACTATTGCAAATAATACTATAAATAACCTGACAAATTCAGATGTCAACAATAAATCTAACGGAATAATGGGTGCTGATTTGATAGGGAAAGGATTATTTTATAATAATATTGTTTATGCTCCCAATTTCAAAGTAAGTGGTAATAATGTATTTATGTATAACAACGGAACAACATCCGACGGGGCTGGTTCCTGGTACATCTATAACAACATATTTATAGGTGGTGGTACAATAAAACTATTCAGTATAGAAGACAAAGATGCCCGCATAAAAAATAATATTTTTTATAGTATTCCTGCTGGAACAGGGCAGGTTTTTTTAAAAGTGCCTTTAGATGATTGGTCGAGATTAGATTATAATTTATATGGACAAAATAATGGTAAAAAGGGGAAAAAGATTGTTAAATTTGAAGGTTCAAAATCAATGAGTCAGATGCGGATTTTAGGTGCAGAATTGCATGGAATAGATAGGCGAAATCCGTTATTTAAAAATCCCTTCAGTAACTTACATCTACAAAATGGTTCCCCAGCATTGAATAGCGGTATTAACTTAGGTATTACTATTAATAGAGATAAAAATGGCCATGCGATATTTGAATGCGTTTGCGATTGTAGTAAAACAGTATCAGTTCTTGGGTATCACTTAAAAACGGGAAACACTAAAACTTGCGGGTGTAAATCTAGAAAATATGGAAAGAATAACCCTAGATGGGCTGGATATGAAGAAATTGATAGTTCATTATGGTGGCATATAAATAATGGGGCCATAACACGGAATCTCGTATTTGACATAACAATAGAGCAGGCATGGCAATTGTTTTTAGATCAAAATAGAAGGTGTGCATTAAGTGGGGTCGCTCTCATATTTGCGAAAACAACAAAAAACCCTAAATCTAGAACCGCATCTCTTGATAGAATAGATTCATCTAAAGGATATACTTTAGATAATATACAGTGGATATACAAGCCAATCAACAAAATGAAGATGAATATGGACGAGAAAGAGTTTATAGCTCTTTGTAAATCAATAGCAAATTATAATTAAGGAAATTCACGAATGACCAACTACATAGTAATGTGGCAACGAGACGGTGATGAGGGTTTCGATTTCATTGATGCAGAGAATCACGACGCGGCTATCGAAGCATGGCTTAAGAGAGAAAGTGGCTGGCATATACATGGTTGTTTGTCCAAGATGATCATCGTTGAAACAAATCATAGCATGAAGGTTCCATTGGACACGTATGGCTATTACTACGGGTGTTTTGATGAATCAACTTAAAGACTATGAAACAGAATTGAGGGAATATTTATGACACAGCAAGTAGAGGCCGCGAAGCGGGTTAAAGAGTTAGTATTAGACGGTTTCTGTATAGAGTATAAGGCTTTATCGATATGTCTAATAACTGACTATTATACACATAAGGGCTTGTTAGACTATGCTTTTCAGGTACATATTGATCACCACAGGTTAGGTGGTACGGTTAGTGAAATAGATGAAAGTATTGACAAATCAGTTGCAAGATTTTTTGAATTGAAAAGGAAATGTTATGGCAGACATAGATGAACGTATAAAGAATTTTTTGTTACGGCTTT
>JADFLR010000038.1 GCA_022564295.1 Bacteroidota bacterium
AAGTATCATTTATCCGTGGTTTTTCTCTCCTTTTAATAATCCTCCCAATAAATGCACAAGAGGGTTGGTTTTGGCAAAATCCATATCCAATGAATGCAGCCTATTATGGTATTTCTTTTACAGATACAAATATTGGAACAGCTGTTGGCTCTAATGGAGCAATAATCAGAACAACCGATGGAGGTGAGAATTGGATCATTCAATCGAGTGGAACAACGAGTGCATTATTGGATGTTTGTATTGTTAATGCATTTTATGGCATAGCAGTTGGATTAAATGGCACCGTAATTAGAACTACAAACAGCGGAACGACTTGGGTTTCTAAATCAAGCGGAATAACAAACGCTTTATTCAGTGTCTCTTTTATAAATAAAAATATAGGGACAGCTGTTGGTTCTAATGGAGCAATAATTGGAACAACAGACGGAGGAGAGAATTGGATTAGTCAGTACAGTGGAACAATAAAAAAACTTTATGGAGTTTCCTTTACTGATTCGGATAACGGTACAATTGTAGGTGAAAATGGAACTATCTTGAGAACAACAAACGGTGGGGAAACTTGGAATTTTCAGTCCAGCGGAACCAATAGTTTACTTCGTGATGTTTGCTTTTCAAATATTTACAATGGAACAGTCGTTGGTCATGATGGAACAATCCTGCAAACTACTGATAGAGGAGAATCTTGGATACGGCAGTCAATTGGAGTATTAATTCGATTAAGTGCTGTTTCATTTGCTGATACATATTATGGAACAGTTGTTGGTTCTGATGGAACAATAATAAGAACAAGCGATGGAGGTCAGAATTGGATAAATCAATCTAGTGGAACATCATCTAATTTAACAGCCGTTTGTTTTACTGATATGAATAACGGAAGCACTGTTAGCATCGATGGAACAATTTTAAGAACAACTGATGGTGGTCAAAATTGGATAACTCAGTCAAGTGAAGTTACTAATGCAAAACTTTATGGAGTATCATTTACGAACATAAATATCGGAACCGTCGTGGGCAGAAGTGGAACCATTATAAGGACCACAGATGGAGGAAATAGTTGGATCAACCAACAGAGTGGAATAATTACAAGCATATTTGGGGTATCATTTACTGATTCACAAAACGGCACCGTTGTTGGTAATATGGGAATGATACTCCGAACGACAAATGGTGGGCAAAACTGGATTCCTCAAACCAGCACTTGGTGGGATTCTTTATACGGTGTTTCATTTATAGATTTATATAATGGAATTGCTGTAGGAACTTATGGAACAATTTTACGAACAACGAATGGAGGGCAAACTTGGAACAATCAATCAAGTGGAATTACAAATAATCTGCATGGAGTATCTTTTATCGATGAAAATAACGCTACAGTAGTTGGTAAAGAAGGCATAATATTAAGAACAATAAATGGGGGTAATAGTTGGAGTGCTCAGTCATTTGGATTAGACCTTTTTGCTGTTTCCTTTACTGATGTGAATAATGGAACAATTGTAGGCTCTGGAGGAACAATATTAAGATCAACAGACGGAGGAGAAAATTGGACAATTCAACAACGCCTAACTTATTCAGTCCTGTATAGTGTTTGTTTTACTGATGAATATAACGGTACAGTTGTTGGGGGTGGTGGTACAATCATAAGAACAACAGATGGAGGCGCAAACTGGACTATTCAGGTAAGTGGAACATATCACTGGCTATATGGTGTTTCATTTAATGATGAAAATAATGGAACAGTTGTAGGTTCCTATGGAACAATTTTAAGAACAACAAATGGTGGAGTTACTTTTGTTGAGGATGATAATACCATTCCATCTCAACCAACTGACTTTCTCTTATCTCAAAACTACCCAAACCCTTTTAACCCAACTACTAAAATCCAGTATGCAGTAAGCAGCAGGCAATTTGTTAGCTTGAAGGTTTATGATTTACTCGGAAGGGAAGTTGCAACTCTTGTAAACGAAGAAAAACCAACAGGAAATTATGCGGTTGAGTTTAATAGTACAGGTTTGCCAAGCGGGGTTTATCTTTACCGACTTTCTGTCGATAATAATTATAGCGAAACAAGAAAAATGGTACTTTTAAAATAATTATTGATTTAAATGAAATTACTCTTCACAATATTCTTTTTCATATCAGTGTTTGCGCTTAACATCTTTCCCCAAAGTTATGAATGGAAAGATGAACATTCTTTAAGTTCGGATCCAATTTATTTTGTGAATGATTCTCTTGGATATAAACCCGGTAGTACTGGTACGATAAATAAAACTACAGACGGAGGGGGTAATTGGGTGCAGTATGATACAGGATATGACCTGGATATTAATGCGATCTTTTTTATAGGCGCACATAACGGATGGGCAGTCGGTACTGCCGGAATAATTTTATCAACTAACGATGGCGGGCAAAGCTGGAATCGGCAGGGCAATGAGTACGATGCAAATTTTAATTCTGTTTACTTCGTTAATGAAAAAACGGGATGGGCTGTTGGAGATAAAGGAGCAATGTACAGAACGGAAGACGGGGGGACACATTGGCAATCTGTAAATTCCGGAGTGGATAATAATTTATTTAAAGTTTTTTTTATAGATGAATATGAAGGTTTTGCTTTGGGGGTAGGTATTACCTTAAGAACAACTGATAGCGGAGATAATTGGGGAATAACTTACAGCCGTTCGGTATTCTCACCTAATACAATTTACTTTGATGAAGAAAAGGGCTGGCAGAAAGTTAAATGACAACATACATAAAAATCTAAGGCAGTAATATAGCAACTGCTATTACCGTTGTCCACAAACCGTTTTTATTACCTTTTGCAGATTGTGTTATATTAAATGATCTAACAATTTTACCGGACATTTTATAAACATCTTCTCTTTCGATCCAATCTTTATCGGGGTCGAACTCAACACCTAAAGTTGTAGCAAGCATCGTGGCTGCGAGGTCTTCAGCATATTCGCCTGAAACCAATGCTGTCTGTCCGTATGGATGATGCTCTGATAAATATCCATAAGCATTTTTATCCGTAGGAAGTGCAACACCAATAGAAGCTGCTATCATTCTGTTTGGTTCACAAGTAGAGTTGCGAGCCATAACAGCATGTATAATCTGCCCGGGTTGTATTTCTTTCAATCCTTCTTTTACCGGAACACGTTTGCAGTTAACCGGGTAAATGCTGCTTACTGTAACAAGGTTACACATTTCAATGTGAGCACTGCGTAATGCTAATTCGAAGGATGTTAAATACTCTTTACTTTTACCAACACCTTTTGTGAAAAATATTTTTTTAGGTAAGTACAATTTTTGTGTCCTTCTATAAAATGAAACAGCGTCACCCTGAACTTGTTTCAGGGTCTAGATTCCGATCACGATAAGTCGGGCCAGAATGAAGATACTATAATTTAAACTTTATAAATTTTCTCTTCCCCACTTTTAAAATCATTCCGTTTTCAACTTTTATCTTCGTACCAACATCAGCTACTTTTTTGCCATTAATTGAAACACCGCCTTGAGTAACCAATCTTTTTGCTTCTCCTTTTGATGGAGCAAAATTGGCTTTTAAGATTAAATCTAAAATTCCAATTTCTTCTTCGCTAGTACGTAATTCAGGTATATCATCCGGAACTTCTTTCTTGATAAAAACTTTATCAAATTCTTCTTCAGCTTTAATTGCTTCATCTTCATTATGATACATTTCAATAAAAGTTCTTGCTAATCTTCTTTTTATATCTCTTGGATTTACATTCGTATCATCAAGCTGCTGTTTAATTTCTACAAGCTCTTCTTCGGGAGTATCCGTTGCTAATTCATAATAAAGATAGATAATGTCATCAGGAATCGAAAGTGTTCTGCCATACATTTCTTTTGGAGAATCAGAAATACCGATATAGTTATCATAAGATTTGCTCATCTTTTCAACACCATCTGTTCCAACAATCAGCGGCATTGTTAAAATACACTGCGGTTCAACTCCATATTCACGCTGAATATCGCGTCCCACCAACAAATTAAACTTCTGATCAGTCCCGCCAAGTTCCACATCGCTTTTAATTGCAACCGAATCCATCGCCTGTGCCAGCGGATAAAGAAACTCATGAATACTTATAGGTTTGCTTGCTTTAAATCTTTTCTCAAAATCATCTCTTTCAATCATACGTGCCACTGTATATTTTGATGAAAGATTTATTACATCCCCAAAGCTCATTTTACTCAACCACTCTGAGTTATAAACCATTCTGGTTTTTGCTCTGTCAAGAATTTTTGTTGCTTGATTAAAATAACTTTCACCGTTTGCCCTGGTTTCTTCAATTGTAAGTGCTGGTCGTGTTGCATTTCTACCCGAAGGATCTCCTATCATTCCTGTAAAATCGCCAACAATTAATATTGCCTTATGACCAAGCGTTTGAAACTGTGCAAGTTTTCTTAACACAACTGAATGTCCGATATGAAGATCAGGTCTGCTGGGATCGCAGCCAAGTTTAATATTTAAAGGTTTTCCTTCTTCTAATGATCTTTCTAACTTCTTAACAAGTTCATCTTCCGGAATGATCTCAACCGCACCTCTTTTTATGAGATCCATTTGTTCATTTAATGTGGGAAATTTAATTTTACTCATAACTTTTATATTCAGTTTAACAATTCAACAATTTAGCAATTCAGCAATTATTAATACTTTATTTTTCTCTCCTGATCCCGCTGAAAATCTCTCTTTGCAATATCTTTTCGTTTGTCATAAACCTTCTTACCCTTGGCAAGGGCTATCTCAACTTTTACTTTTCCCTTCTTAAAATATAACCTTAATGGAACAAGAGTTAATCCTTTTTCTTTTGTATTACCAATCAGCTTTCTAATTTCACTTTTGTTTAAAAGTAATTTTCTTTCTCTCTTCGGATCGTGATTATTAATATTACCCTGTGTGTATTCACTTATGTGTAAATTTACCAACCACACTTCTCCGTCTAATACTTTCGCATAACTATCAACCAGATTTGCTTTCCCTTGCCTAAGTGCCTTTACCTCCGTTCCAACGAGAACAATTCCAGCTTCCCAGGTTCGCATAATACTATACTCGTACCTTGCTTTTCGGTTAACAGTAATATTTTTTTCCGGTGCATTCTCTTTCATAATTCAAAAAAATCAAAAAACAAAATTGTTTTAATTAAGTTAAAATGCAAGATTCTGATTTTCGGATAGAGGTATTATTTTCAGTTTATACTTGTCAGTAGTAATTAAAATAGATAACAAAATTATTAATCATTTTAATTCGGCTGGTCTCTTAACGGAATCAATTTCATTCCCAATTCTTATAACGATTTCCGGTAGTGCTTCAATATCGTTAATTGTAGTGCGGAAATTTACGACACATGCTCTTAGCAGGAATGTATCGTTTATAATTGCATTGGAAAGATAAACTTCGCCGCTGTTTTGTAATCTATCCAGTAACTCCTGGTTTAGTACGTTTAGATAGTCTTCAACATTTTTATTTCCTAACTGAAGACCGGAGGGAATATAACGAAAGGTTGTTACACTTAAATTATTAGTGAATGCCTGCAATTCCACTTCTGAATCTGCTAAATTATAAATATGCTTTGCAAGTTTAATATCATCGCTTATCATTCTAACATATCCATCTTTTCCTGCCTGCTTTAATCCCAACCATACTTTCAATGCTCTGAATCCTCTCGAGTTTTGGAAACCATATTCATAATAATTAATTGCATCTTTATCATCCTCTTCAAAACGATAATACGGAGGAATGTAACTAAAAGTATCGATTAAATTTTCCGGGTTTTTAATAATTGTGCATCCCGCTTCAAGTGGCGAGTATAACCATTTATGAGGGTCGAGAGCAATGGAATCTGCGTGACGAAGTGATTTAAGGTCGTCAGGCGGATCAGGAAGAGCAGCAGCAAAAGCCCCGTAAGCTCCGTCGACATGAAACCAAAGATCAAATTCTTTACATATTTTATAAATACCCTGCAGCGGATCCACAACACCCAATGCGACTGAACCTGCAGTTCCTACTACCATAAATGGAGAATAACAATTCTCTATGTCTTCTTTAATTCGTTTTTCAAGTTCGGTAATATTCATTTTTTTATCATCATCAATAGAAATCCAATGTATAGCATCTGTTCCTAATCCAAATAAGTCCGCTGCTTTCTGAATCCATGTATGTGTTTCAGTTGAAGCATAAACAATTAATTTTTTGTAATCATTACCTTGTATTCCTTCTTTTCTAATATCCCAATTTACTTTTGCTCTGTGGGCTGCAAGAAAACCAACAAAATTTGCTATGTTCCCACCGCTAACCATTAAACCGCCGCAATCCTGCGGATAGCCGATCATCTCTGCAATCCAGCGAATTGTTTGTGCTTCTATCTCGGTTGCGATTGGCGAAATTCCCCAGGCACCCACATTCGGATTTGCCGCCGCCGCTATCATGTCTGCAATAGAGCCTATCGGTGCTGCACCTGCGGTAATATAACCCCAAAATTTGGGATGACCATTAAATGTTGTATAATTAAACAACAATTCTGCTGCCTCTTCAAGAATTTTTTCCGTGCTGGTGCCTGTTTCAGGTAATTTTTGATTACCTAATATTTTACGGATCTCAGCTGGGGATTTTCCCGGAGATACAGGTTTGCCAGATAAAGATTCAAGGAAGCCGGCAATGTTATCTACTGCTTTATATCCGGCTTTTCGGAATTCATCTGGACTCATCTCAACGGGCGAAAATCTTTCGTTTAAATTTTCAGGCATAAAACGATCTCCATATTATTTCGGGATTAATAAAAGTATGATACTTTTTAAGGATTAGTTTACAAGAAAAGATAATAGATTACAATTAGTATTTAAAGTAAAGATGTAGAAGTAAATCAATTCATTTTGGAAAGTTTAAAGATGGTGTAAATATGATATGCTTCGTGAAGTAGAAAAAATTCTATCCATTCTACTACATTCATTACTCCAAACTTTTGATGTGTACCGGGTTTTTGTAATTCATTTTTATTTAATTTGAAGATTAAATCTGTAACTTTATTTCTTTCTTCTTCAAGATGAATGAGTAATTCTTCAGAAGCTAGCTTCTGCAAATTATTAAAATTTACATCATCTTCAGATCTATACCTTTCGAAGTAAGGATTATCACTTTTGATGATCTTATCCATTCGCTTTAAAAATACTTGATGATAACAAACGATGTGAGCCAGGTTTTCTCGAATAGACCATTTCCCCGTTTCAGGTCTTTTGTTAGTGAACTCTCCATCAAGGTTCTTGATTAATTCTTTTATTGCAAGATGCTGACTATTTAATCGATCTTTAATTGAAGGATATATTTCCATAATATTGATCAGAAATTATTATTTATAAATTCTTCTCCTTTTTCAATCCCATATTCACAAACTTTTTCAACTCCTTCTTTCGATGCTTTTGTAAAATCCACACCAAGTTCCTTTAAGTTAATTTCTGGTTTAATCCAGTATATGTTGCTGTTGTTCCACTTGCTGCCTATTGGTACACCGGAGAAGAAATCTTTTGTTACTTCATCCGGCTCCGTTGCTATTGCAATAATGTTCTGATATCCTCTATCAGCGAGAGGTTCTATGGGAATTAAACAAGTATAACTTCCATCAATATATGGTTTATAATTTATTGTAGCGGGAATGTGCCAAGTATGAAGCATTCTTGTTGTGGCGTATGCAACTTCTCTGTAATTATCAGCGGTAAGTATTAGTTCCTTGTTATTTGATTTAGTATCGAAAACATGAAGTTCAAGGTTTTGATCTTTCCACTCGCTAATATTTTTCACACCTTGCACTATCAATTTTCTTCCGAGTGTAACAGCCGAACTGCTTTGCGTTTCATTAGCTGCAGCATCATTGTTAACATAACTGCAAACTATCATCAGGCGCGATATATCTCCGCTTCTTATTCTATCTATAACTTTACCGGAGAACATTTCTAAACCATCTAAGATTACATTGCTCATACTTTTACCCGGTTGCCTAAGTATATCATCACTATCAGCCCAACTGCTTTTGTTCTGATTTCTTATTTCACCAAAAGCTGCATAAGATGTAGGAACAGTTGAGGAGGAAGAACTTGCGTAAGCATCTGCTTTAATAGCTGCTTCTTCAAAAGCAGTTAATACTCCCTGACAAAAAATTCCTTTTAGGCTGCCTGACATACAAGCGATTGCAAAGTTATTCATATATCCATCATTGCAAATTATTAAAATTACAATATCTTAAATATATGTAACAATTGATTATAGATTATATCTCACCTCAACAAAACCAATTGTTTGGTGAGAATATTGGAACCTGCTATCAATTGGTAAAAATAATTTCCGCTTGTGAGACCGGAAGCATCAAATGTAACTTCGTATTCACCTTCCGGTAAATCATCGCTTATGTGTGTTGTTATTTGCATCCCTAATATATCGTACACAATTAATGTTGTTTTCAAACTGTAGGTTGAGACTATATAAGGGATTATAAATTTTATAATTGTGGATGGATTAAATGGATTCGGATAATTCTGGTTAAGAGTAAAATTCTGAACTATAAATTTATCTTTATTTGGAATATCTTATCAGAAAGTCGTTTCTTATTTTTAAAGAAGCAGTTCTTCATAGTAAAAAGCGATTCACTCTTTAATAATTAGCATTGTTTATTTATGTTTATCTCAATTTTTATGACAGTTATGTGAAAAGATTTTCAATATTAACTACCTCTAATTTTTCTGTTCGTTTTATTCGGAATCATAAATGTTAATACGCAAAGTTTTTCAATAAACAATTTAGAACCGCTAAACTTGTGGAGCAGGATGAAAAGGAACCCTGTTGGTTTGATGATATACAATGAAAGTTTAAATGATGTTATTGTGTCAATTTCACATCCTGTAATAAAAGTAATTAATATCTATTCGGTGAATGTTCCAAGTTATCTTTTCATTGATATAGAAATCCCAAATGAACTGCTGTTAGATAAAAAGAATAATTAAGTTCTAAATTTTATTGTTGTTCAAGGAAATGTAATGAATGATAAACAATCGGATTTTTATCAGAAAATAAGAAAAGATGTTAAACGCTGGGTGAATGATAATCTCGATGTAGAGAATAAATGGGTGGATTACATTCTAGCAGCTCCCGATCTTTTTCATCTGCTTTGCAAACTTACTGCTGATAGCGACATTCCATCAAATAAAAAATTAAAACTCCTTGCAGGAATAGCATACTTCATCTCTCCCATTGATTTATTACCGGAAGCATTTTTGGGTCCGATTGGTTATCTTGATGATATTGCAGTTGCTGCTTTCATCTTGAATGATTTAATAAATGAAGTCGATCCGCAGATTGTAAGAAAACACTGGGCAGGGAACCAGGATGTGCTTGACCTGATAAAAACAATTCTTGTAAATGCGGATGAAATGATAGGCAGCAAGATATGGCAGAGAATAAAAAAGAGGTTTTAATCTGTTTTTTATCTTTGATGGAGGGATTTAGTATAAAATTATTTTATTTTAACGCAGATTTATCTGCTATTCTTATGAGATGTAATACTTAAAAAAACAGAATTGAACTTAGTTAACAATAGTGCAAGGCTAAGCAGTATAATATTCTCCACTAGTTTGATAATACCCACTTTTGTTCCGGAGCTTGTACCGAAACAACCACATTCAATATTTAAACCTCTGCTGAGACTTATTACGATTGCTAAAATGAAAACAGCAAGCATTAATGAAATAATGAAAGAATTTTCTTTCACGGATATTCCGAATATTAAAAACAAACCGGCAACTACTTCAATCCACGGTAATATAATTGCAAAAAAGTTAACAAATGAAAGAGGAAGTAACTCATAATTATTTATTGCATCAGAAAATCCTGCAGAATCTGAAATTTTTAAAATGCCAGCATAAATAAAAACAAATCCCACGATAATTCTAAATAAAAACAGAAGATATTTATTACTCAAAACATTAATCATCAATATCCTCAACAGGATAATTTGCCATCTGCCAATCAATCCATCCACCGAAGAAAATATATACTTCTTTGAAACCTGATTCAAAAAGCTTATCACCTAATAATATGCTTAAATCACAATCTTTACCGTCGCAGTATGCTACAATGGGTATGGTCTTCGGGATTGTATCAAGAATATTTTTGTATTCATCAAAATCAAGATAAGGAAGAGAAACAGCATTTTTAATATGACCAATCTCGTACTCAACATAATCCCGCGCATCTATAAACAAAACATTCTGGCTGTATAATGAATATGCCTGCTTTAATGTAATGGCTTTTGCTTCATCAAAAACTTCACCGGAATTTTGATCGTTATCTTCTTCTATAATCTTATTTGTAATGTAAGATGTTGTTGAGTCTTCAGCCCAGTTAAGCTGCCTTTCTTCTTTTATAAACGGTATGCCTTTCGGATTAATATAGTTGATTAATAATCCTAAAAGACTACTTATAATTATTATAGATAGGAATGATGTAAAATTGATTTTCAATTAAGATGATATATTGTTTGAAAAAATTATAAGAAATAATATGTTAATAAATATAATAAAAAGCTCTCATTGCTGAGAGCTAAAAGTACCGAAGGCCGGACTCGAACCGGCACCTGGAGTAAACCAGACCAGATTTTGAGTCTGGCGCGTCTACCAATTTCGCCACTTCGGCAAGCAGGTCTGACAATGGAGTTTATCCCGCCAAGACGGGGCCACTTCGGCAATACTATTTTTTTAATTAACTGTATGACTTCATTACATCTGCAAACCCTTCTACGAAATGCAGGTTTTTCAACTTAGGAGATGTAAAAAAAACTTCTTTTTCTGAAATTATTTCTATTTGAAGTTAAATTAAAAAGAAGTATGCCAAACATAAAAAACTTATCATAACCAATCAATAACACAGTCGTTAACTCATTAAAAATTAGGCATTTAGAGTAATTGATTTCTTAAGAATGTGTGTCATATCAATTCATTTTACTACAACAAACCATTAAACTGGTAGTAAGTTTCAATCAATTTCATTTAAAAAATGTAATAAATAAGTTATTTGAGAAAAATTTTCGCTGTTGGCACAGATTTTGGGACTTTACCCCTTATTAACCAAAGCCATTAGGAGGCACTATGAAAAAAAAGAATTACAAAATATCATTGAGAGAATCATTTTATGATGATACTTTCTCCTACTTCAATCTTGAATCGTCTGACAGCGAAGCACTTTATGAAGGGGAAATTGAAATGGAACATCTTTTAGAAGATTATCACATAGAAGACTTCGACATATCAGAGTTGAGTGATAATATTGATGATGAAATTTCGTTAATATAATTTCTGATTTTATTTAGGAGAAAAAATTTTATGAGAACTTTCCTTGGTTATGAGGGACAATATGATATATATGACAGCGGTAGAATTATACTCAGAATTGCCGATGAGGTAGGAAAATTCAATGGTAATACTAAAAAAATTACAAACGCAAAAAACATTAGCAACGATGCTGATAGAAATGGTGTTCTTCACCTCCTTCAGGTAATGCGGCTTTACAAAACAATACTGCAAAGATAACACTCGAATATTATTATTTTTGTCCTTGCTGTTCTTTTTCAATTTTAGACCAAGAATCGCGCAGGCGAACGATCCTGTTGAATACTAATCGATCCCTCGAAGCATCAACACTGTCCAGACAAAAGTATCCTAACCTTTCAAACTGAAATCTTTCACCTTTTTCAGCATTACTAAGTGAAGGTTCTAATTTACTGTGTTTTATAATCTCAAGTGAATCAGGATTAATAAAATCTTTGAAGTCTTTATCTTTCTCACCTAAGGGATCTTCAACTGTAAAAAGTCTATCATATAATCTAACCTCTGCATCAATAGCATGTTCAGCAGAAACCCAGTGTATAGTTCCTTTTACTTTTTTATTGCTTGATCCTGTTCCGCTTTTTGTTTCAGGATCATAAGAACAGCGAAGTTCAATTACTTCTCCGGTTTTTGGATCTTTAATAACCTCTTCGCATTTTATTATGTATGCATATCTTAAACGAACCTCTTTTCCTGGTGCAAGCCGGAAGAATTTTTTTGGCGGATCTTCCCTGAAGTCATCCTTCTCAATATAAATAGTTTTTGCAAAAGGAAGCTTTCTCGTTCCCTTTGATGAGTCTTCCGGATTATTAATTGCTTCAAGTTCTTCAACTTTTTCGTCGGGATAATTTTCAATTACAACTTTAAGTGGATTAAGTACACTCAAAACTCTTTTTGCTTTTTTGTTTAAGTCTTCCCTAATGCTATGTTCAAGTAATGCAAGATCAACAACAGAATTCCTTTTAACGATGCCACTTTTTTCAGAAAAATTTCTGATAGATTCAGGTGTATATCCTCTTCGTCTTAATCCGGAAATTGTGGGCATCCTGGGATCATCCCAACTATTTACATAACCTTCTTCTACAAGTTCTAAAAGCTTTCGCTTACTCATAACAGTATAGCTTACATTTAACCTGGCAAACTCAATTTGCTGCGGATGATAAATATCAAGCGCTTCAATAAACCAATCGTATAATGGGCGATGATTTTCAAACTCAAGTGTACACAGCGAATGCGTAATTCCTTCAATCGAATCCGATTGTCCGTGTGCCCAATCATACATAGGATAGATGCACCATTTGTCACCTGTGCGATGATGTGATTCGTGTCTTATGCGGTAAATAATCGGGTCCCGCATATTCATGTTTGGAGAAGTCATATCAATCTTAGCTCTCAAAACATATTCACCATCTTTAAACTCACCAGCTTTCATTCTTTCAAAAAGATCCAGGTTCTCCTCAATTAGACGATTTCTGTAAGAACTTTCTTTGCCGGCTTCTGTTGGTGCGCCGCGGTATTCCTTTATTTCCTCACCGCTTAGAGAATCAACATAAGCCTTACCTTTTTTTATAAGCTTTATCGCGTATTCATATAATTGATCGAAGTAATCTGAAGCATAATATTCACGATCACCCCAATCAAATCCCAGCCATTTAATATCTTCTTTTATTGACTCAACATATTCTATTTCTTCCTTTGTAGGATTTGTATCATCGAACCTTAAATTGCACAACCCATTATAATCTTCAGCTAAGCCAAAATTTAAACAGATAGATTTTGTATGACCGATATGTAAATAACCGTTCGGTTCGGGAGGAAACCTTGTATGAATTTTTGTGTGCTTACCGGTACGCAAATCTTCTTCAATAATTTCGCGAATAAAATTTGTTGGTTTTGTTGATCCTGTATTTTTATTTTCCATTCTTAATTATTCGCTTACGTTTGTTTTTGGTATTGTAATTATTTTTAATGCGCGATCAATTCGCCCAATCGATTTATCTTTTCCGATTATAAATAAAAGATCATAAACACCGGGACCGGTACCTATTCCCGAGAGCGCTAATCTTACAGGATGTATTAATTTACCTTTGCCGATCTCAAGCTCTTCTGCTGTTTTTGTTAAGGCATTTTCAAAATCTTCTTTTACCGGATTATCAAGCTGTGCAATATTATCTCTTAGTTTTGTTAACTGTTCCGGAGTATCTTCTTTCCATCTCTTCTTAATAACGTGTTCATCATATTCTGTTGGTTCTGTGTAAAAGTAAGTGCATTTGGTTATGAACTCATTTACAAATGAAACTCTTGGTTTCATAGCTTCAATTATTAATAGAAGATAATCATCAGCCAAAACTTTATCTTTATAATAAGATTTAGATAATTCATCTTTTAACATCAAAAGAAGTTCATCGTTCGGTTTGCTCCTAAGATGTTCTGCATTCAGCCAATTAAGTTTTTCGATATTAAAAACAGCGCCTGCCTTATGAACTCTTTCCAAACTAAATTTATTAGCTAATTCTCCCATCGTGAAAAATTCCTGCTCATCACCAGGATTCCAACCAAGAAGTGCAACAAAATTTATTAACGCTTCCTTTAAGTATCCTTTCTTCATGTAATCTTCAACTGCAACATCACCCTGCCTTTTACTTAGTTTAGATTTGTCAGGATTTAATAGAAGCGGAAGATGTGCAAAAACTGGTTTTTCCCAACCAAGATATTCATACAATAAAACATGCTTTGGTGTTGATGATAACCATTCTTCTCCCCGAATAACATGAGTTATTCCCATCAGATGATCATCAACAACATTAGCAAGATGGTAAGTGGGGAAGCCGTCACTTTTTATTAAAACCTGGTCATCAACAATATTGGTATCGAACTCTACTTTACCCCTGATCAGGTCATCTACAACTATTGTTTCGTTTGGCTGCACGTTTAAACGCACTACATAAGTTTCGCCATTTTCCATTTTTCTTTCGACTTCATCTTCCGAAAGAGTGAGAGCAAATTTATCGTACATAGTTTGCTGATTTAGTTTTTGCTGCTGCTCTCTTAACTGCTGCAGTCTTTCGGGAGTATCGAACGCATAATACGCTTTCCCTTTATTGATTAGTTCATCAGCGTACATTTTATATATTTCGAGTCGCTGCGATTGAAAATACGGTTCGCTTTCACCACCAATTTCCGGTCCTTCATCGAAATAAATGCCTGCCCATTCAAGGGTTTTCAAAAGGTTTGCAACTGCATCTTCAATAAATCTTTTCCTATCAGTGTCTTCAATTCGTAATATGATTTTACCGTTTTGATTTTTTGCGAACAAATAATTGAATAAAGCTGTTCTTAATCCGCCGATGTGCAAATAACCGGTTGGGCTGGGAGCGAATCTAACTCTTGGTGATATTATGCTCATAATTTGGATTTAATTGATTTTCAGTAAATGCTAAAAATTTGAACAGGAAAATTAACAAAATGAAAATTAACATAGGCGGGTTCATATCATACCGGAAAAATTATTGATAAAGTAATTTATCCTTTTTCTTGAACTGCTTCTTTCTTCTCGGTATAATATTTTACTTTCTGAATAAATTCCTGACTGTCTATCGGTTTGGGGATATAATCGGTTGCTCCCGCTTCGAGGCATTTTTCTTTGTCGCCTTTCATTGCAAAAGCTGTAAGCGCAATAATAGGTGTATTTTTATATTCATCAAGTTGACGTATTTTCTGTGTAGCTTCGAAGCCATTCATAACGGGCATTTGCATATCCATCAGAATCAAATCGTACTTTTGCTCTTTTACCTGATCAAGTGCTTCCTGTCCATTCTCTACAACAACGATCGATTCAAATTTATTTTTCTTCAGCAACCGCGTAACTATTATTTGAGAATGTTTGTAATCTTCAACGAGTAAAATTTTAATAGTATCTTTTTTCTCTTTAATTTCTTCGGGTGTTGATGGTTCTTCATACTTGTCTATCATCGCACTTACAATATTTTGAAGGTCTTCAATATTTGTGCTGCTCTTTAATAAAAGGTCTTCAAACAAACCATCAATTTTTTGCAGATCATCAGCATAATTTTCTTTTCCTGTGTAGATAATTATCGGGAGTGTAACAAAGTTTGGTTTTGATTTTATAAGTTTGATCAAATCAAATCCATCAATCTCAGGCATATCTAAATCAATAATTGCAAGATCCAAATCAATGTTTTCTATCATACCCATAACTTTTGATGAATGAGATTCTGCAATAGCATTTAACCCTGCTTGCTGTACGGCTTCTTTAAGTAAATTTAAAGTAGGCACGTCATCATCCACAATAAGAATATTTGAATCTTTACGAAGTTTGTAGTGTGTCAAAACTTCGACAAGGTATTTATAATTTATCGGCTTAACAAAATATTCAACTGCACCCATCAAAAAAGCTTTTTGCTGTTCCGCTTCAACCGAACAAATTATAACCGGTGTTTTTTTTGTTTGTGGAATTTCTCTTAATTTTTGAAGAAGTTCCAAACCGTTTGAATCCGGAAGATTGATATCCATCAAGATTGCAAGAAAAGTGTCCTTCTGTACAATTTGCAATGTTTGTTCGGCAGAGTTAACTATTGTTGGCTCATAACCCCACTTCTGCAAATAATTACTTAACAATTTTGATGTTGCATAATCATCCTCAATAACAAGCACCTTATTGGTTTTTGATGATTTAGGCAATCCGCTTATCTGAGTTTCAACTTCGGATAATTTTTCAACCGGGATTGAAACATAATACGACGTCCCTTTTCCCATAGTGCTTGTAATATCAATCTCACCATTTAAATAATCAATGTACCTTTTTACTAAGGTTAAACTTAAACCGGTCGTATTTCCAATTTTATGTACGATATAGTCATTCAATGCAAAAGGAGCAAAAACATTTTCTAATTTGTCAGTTGGTATTCCTGAGCTTGTATCTGTTATTCGGAAGTTAAGACGATTATTTTCCGTAGAGAAAGCAGAAACTGTTACTTTACCTTGCTCTGTAAATCGTACTGCATTATTAATTACATTTAATAAAATGTATCTTAACTTTTGTGCATCAAGGCTTAAAGACTCAGGCAGACCATCATCTATATTAACTATAAATTCAACCCTACTTTTATCAACTTTTTCTTCAATCAATCTTAAAATTTCTTTAATGAACTGAGAAACATTTATTACAGTAAGGGTAGCTTTACTTTCTCCAATATCCAACTTTGCAATTTCAATCAGGTCGTTTAAAATTGAAAGGAGATCGTATGCACTTTCTTTTAATGTATCAACATATTCACCCTGGGAAGGAGATAAATTTTCTTCATTTAAAAGTGAAGCAAAACCCAAAATACTGTTAGTGGGAGTACGCAGTTCATGGCCAATTGATGCTACAATATTTCCTAATGTGCTGCTCAGTCCACCTTTTTTACTCATCCATAATTTTAAAAGATTTCTGAGTGAATTTCCAACTACTATTATGTTATCAACTTCATTTTGGGTAAACTCGCTTTTTTTTGCAATCTTAAGTAATACTCTTTCGCTGTTGGAAATACTTATATGAAGACACCCTTCATTCATCATTACATCTGAAGCCGTAAATTCGCAATCAGTATTAAATTCAAACCGGGTTTCGGTTGAATCATTAATTGTCTGACTGCAAACATTACATTTAAGGAATGAATCAGAAGTATAAGATTTTCTTGCGTGGCTTGATTTTCCTAATATCTCAAATTTATAATCATTTACTTTAACAGTTAAAACAACTGCTTCAAATTCGTATTCGTTAACCAAAAAATCACATAGATTATCGGGAAATTCCTTTGCGGATGTTAATGCAGAATTTACCAGGTCATTATATTTTGAAAGAAAATCTATTTTAGCACTTTGCATAATTATGTGTTGTCCAGGTATTAATTCATTAGGCAAAAAATTAAATCACGCGTAAATATAAATAAAGCAGAGAGAAATGAAAAATCACTCTAAATTATTTAATTACAATAAAATACCACCATTTGTTTTAATAATTTTTTTGAAAAAGATAGTCCTGCGGTTTTTAATATCTAAAATCGATTTGCAAAGCGATCCTGTTATCAACATTGCCTGCAATTTCATTAAAGCCTGAACTGATAGTTTCTTCCTTCGGTTTATATGTTTCTGAATATTTTAAGGATAGAGTAAACAGACGCATAGGTTTGTATCTTAAAATTAAATACCATCTTATTCCTTCTCCAAATAAAGCACGGTTTGTAAGTACACCGGTAAGGTCGTTTTCATATTCATAAATCGCTGAGTTAAATGAATCTGTTCTAAAGAAAATTATTCTTGTATAAAAATTAAAATCGTTGGAAGGGCTAAACCGTACATCCTGGTAAAATAAATAACCGTCTTCCACTGCATTTATTTGAGCAACTCTGTAATTGTTATATTCAAACCTCCCTCTTAACCGTAATTTTTTTGTTGGATTGTATATCAATTCAAACCTTATAAGCTGGCGTAATCTTTTAACTAATTGTTTTGTGTTATCAATTACGGCGTTCATATCTTTGTTCTCATATTTATAACGGATTCTTGTCTCAAGCCGATGTAGTGGTTTGCTGATTATGTCTGCTAAAAACTCATCACCGTTGCTCGGAAGCGGATTAGAAAATGTGGCAAACGGAAATTTAAATTGATCATAGTAAAAATTAATTAATCCAATCGGAGTTCGCCATTTAATACCTGTATAAATTCCAAATTCGTTTGTTGTTGCGCCGGATCTTTCACCAAAAGCGTAACCATGAAGACTAATATAATTTCTCGGATAGCTTCTAATAGAAGTAACAAAAGAAAAATCCCTCCCGATAAAAAACTGAAATGAATTTATTGATGCAACCGAAGTACCGTTGTAAGCAAACTCACCGAACACATTTATGTTGTTATAAAAGAAATCGTAAAAGAAGGAAGTGTAATTAAATTCCCTTCCCGTTAAATCGAACACACTTGAAGGCAAAAAATTATTTGAAAATTCCGATTGATAAAAGAGAACACCCGTACGGAGAAGACCTTTATGTTCGTAATCAATTCTTGCACCAAACAGTTTTTCTTCAGCAGCATTCTTTTTTCTTATTTCATTCTGTGTCCTGTGAAATCCATCAATTGGCGTAGAAATTATAGCTCCTGTTACTGAATCTACATTCGCATCCAATTTATTTTTAGAATAAAAAGCTGAAAAAATAAACTCATCAATTTTAATTGAAGCAGCTACACCGCGTAAAAAATTTGTTTCCGTTGCACTCGTGTATGGTTTAATGAGATGATCCCTTCTTTTAACTGGATAGATTGCATCGGCTCCTTTTGAAAAGCCATACGGACTCCACATTGCCAATCCCTGTCCAAATTCAACAAGGTAATCACTTAATACAAATCTGTGAAGAATACCAAGATCGCGAACAGCAAAATGGAAAGATGTAAATTCGTTAAATGATAATTCTCCGGGATCTTTTTCTGCAAGAACACCGAACTGGAAATTAGCATCGTATCTAATAATTAACCGATTGTAAATCCGTGGTTTTGTTCCTTCAAATCTGTTTTCAATAAATCCTCTTCTTGTTTGTAAATCGTTCGAAACACGGCTGCGAATAAGAATTTTCATTTTTGAAAAGACAATGTCGATTGTCCCTACATCTTTTCTATTTGTTTCTATCACCTCTTTAGTTCTTGAAGAGATTAAATATGGTTTTATCTTATTAACGAATTCATTACTCAAACCACGCACCGCATTTAATTCATCAACCGAGAAATAATTTCCATACTTCTTCCTATGATTAACAATTAATTTTGCTGTCTCAAGATCAATGGCAGGAATTTGCTGTAATTCGGAAACTTCGGCTGTATTAATATCTATCGGGTTTAAAAGAAGTTGTTCAATTAACTCGTAAAGATTTGAATCATCCTCTTCATTTGTTGGTTCTTGTAATAGATCTTCAAGCACTTCTTCAGCATTTAAATATGTTGAATCGGTTTGAGCAGAAGAATTATAGAACGGGGATAAAAAGCAAAGAAAGACAATATATTTGAATATTCTCACTTGATTTAATCTCTTAATAAATTATTCCATTCCAAGATATTTTCTTATTGCATCTTGACGGTAACCATTTTTGCCGAAACTAATTATCAATCCTGCCTGATGTGTCAATCCGAGGTCTTGATGAGTGAACACAGCATAATCCAAACTGATAATTGAATAGTTGATTCCTATTCCTGCAGCATAACGTGCCGGCTCATTTTGGAATCCGAATCTTAGAGAAAGATACTCAATTATATTATATTCTAACCCAAACTGAAATGACGGTTTGTAACGAATGTCTTTTTCGACTGCTAAGTTTATGATTAATGTTTTAATTAAATCATAACTGAATCCTGTTGAAAAAATTATTGGTATCTGATCATCATCATTACCAATGCTTGCTCTGTTTATGTTAGAGATTGCGAAGCCCCAACGTAATTGATGAGTGATATAAGCAAGCCCTCCAAGGTTTAAATAAAATGCACTCGTGTTACCGTAATTTTGAATTGAAAAGGTATGAAAATTAACCGTGATACCTGCGAAGAAATTATTTTCGTAATTATATGAATAACCGAGTGAAATTTTTGATTCCCTGTAGAGTTCAAACCCGTAAGTCATTCCGCCTAAAGCAACTGTTCCAAATGTGAAAGGTTCTGCATAAGCCACATACCCGTTAGATAGCTCGGATAAACCAAAAGGAGCAGGGGAGTAGTATATTCCTATTTCTCGCCAATTAAATTGTGATAATCCTGCCGGATTGTTAAACACAGAAAAAACATCATTACTTAATGCCACATCAGAATTGGATAATGATATTTGTTTTGCACCGGGATTAAATTGTGCATAAGAATTTGCAATAAGAAAAATTGGAACGAAAAAAAGAATGTAACGTTTGATCATAGTCTAATAATAATATTGAGACAGTATATCTATTTTTATATATTAAATCAATAAAAATTTAAAATAAAGAGCAAACGATGAAAAATATATTTTTAATGCTACTGTTTATTTCCTCGTACAATTATTCTCAGGAATTAAATTGTAATGTTATTGTAAATTATCAAAACGTTCCTGTAAAAAACAGGGATCTGCTGGTTGATTTTAAAAATGTTGTAGAAAATTATATGAATACAACCCGTTTTACAAATGTAAACTGGGATGGTGATAAAATTGATTGTAGTTTGAATATCTTTTTTACTTCAGCTGGAAGTGATGTTGATTACGGTGCGCAGATTGTTGTTGTGAGTCAACGACCTGTTTATCAATCGACAAGAAATTCAGCATTACTCACTATTAATGATGGCGCGTGGTCATTCAAGTATGAAGTAGGACAATCCATGTATGCAAATTTAGATGCCTTCGACCCGTTAACAAGTATTTTAGATTTTTATGCTCTTATAATAATTGGGTTCGATATGGATACATGGGAAGAGTTTGGAGGCACTCCATATTTTAACAAAGCTTTTGATATTGTAAACCTGGCTTCTCCAACGAACTATAAAAACGGATGGCTGCCAAGCAATAAAATATACAGCCGTTGGGGATTGGTATCAGATGCACTGAATGAAAAATATGCTGCATTCCGTTCTGCTATTTTTGATTATCATTACGGCATAGATATTTTTGCTCAAAATAAAGAAGTAGGACAGGCAAAGATTGTTGAATTGATTGATGTTCTCTACGATTTATATGAGCGCACAGGATTAGTAAAAAGTGTTTTTATTCAAACATTTTTTAACGCTAAATATGGTGAGATTACGGATCATCTTAAAGGTTATTCTGATCGAACAATATTCACAAAATTAAAAAATATTGATCCATCGCACGCAGGCAGGTATGACCTGTCAACTCCTTAAAGAAAAAGTTAAACATTTAATATTTTATCATTCTGATCCATTTTGTAAACTACAGTCATTTCATAATCACTCTTGATGTATTGAGTAAAAAATTGTGATGTGAACAGAAGAAATAAAACAGTTACTTCCATTGTAGAATAGAACCGTTGTTAAACATTAATTTCCCAAATTCTGTATGTCTTATATTTATCGGCATTCATTAATTCTAAGCCACGGTTCATCATATCATTATCTTCCAATACCCAGCTTGCTTCACCTCTGTCAATTCCTAATTTATGTGATCTTTCAAGTATTTCCCAATATAAAACGGCATCAAGTCCTTTTTTCTGATATTTGGGAATAATGCCAAGCGTTAAAATTCTTCCCCAGGTAATTTTCTTTTTTTGAGTAAATAGTTTTATAAAATTGAAAGGGAAAAGACGACCATTCATGTTTTTGAATATCTGGTTATAATCTAACATTACCAATGCTGCGCCGACTAATTCGTCCCCAATCGTTCCGAATAATACTAAAGATGGTTCGGCTAATGGTTTGAGGTCTTTAGCCATAGCATCAATTTCTTCTTCAGTCATCGGAACAAAACCCCAGTTTGGTGCCCACGCTTTGTTATACACATATTTAAACTTTTCGATATCCCTATCAAAATTTTTCATATCGAGTTGGGTAACTTTTATATTATATCTTTTCCTTACTATTTCCTGTCCTCTATTTAGTTTATCGGATGTTGCAACTTTGGAATGCTCGAGTTTCCATGCGTACATATCTTTAGCTTTTTTCATGCCGTAATTTTCACAAAGGACGTTATAATATTTTGGGTTGTACGTCATAAGAATTCGGGGTGAATCATCATATCCTTCCAGCAGCATGCCCCATTCATCATTACTTGATGGATTTGCAGGACCCATCATCCTTTTTAATCCTTTTTGGTTCAGCCAGCTTTTTGCTGTATCAAATAATGCGTTAGCAATTTCCTGATCATTAATGCACTCAAAAAATCCAAAGAAACCAGTATCGTCATTATGATATTTTAAATGCCTATCATTTTTTATCGCCGCAATTCTTCCAACTAAATTACCATCTTTCTCTGCAATAAAGTATTCAGCTTCAGCGTGCTTGAAGAATGGGTTCTTTTCCTTATCGAGTAATTTTTTCCTTTCCATTATAAGTGGCGGAACCCAGTACTTATCATCTTTATAAATTTCCCATTGGAATTTTATAAACTTCATCAAATCTTTTTTATTTTGAACTGTTCTAATTTTAATTGAAGCCATAATAAATCCTCTTAAATAAAAAAAGCATACCCATTAATTATATGAGTATGCTTCTAAATAAATAAAAAATGAACAATTAAATTAATCCTAATTGTTTTCCAGCTTTTTCAAAGGTGTCGATGATCTCATCCAGATGTTCTTTTTTGTGTGTTGCCATGTAACTTGTACGCATCATCTGTCTTCCCTCCGGAACACCGGGAGGTACAAACACATTAACGAATACACCTCCGTCATAAAGCATTTTCCACATCTGCAAAGCAATTTCGTCGTTACCGATAATAACAGGAACGATAGCTGTTCTGCCGTCAATAACATTAAATCCTTTTTTCTTTAAACCTTCTCTCATATAATTAGCATTGCTAATTAGCTTCTCAACTCTTTCAGGTTCTTCTTCCAAAATATCCAATGCTGTAAGAGCTGCTGCAACAGAGGCAGGCGTTGGTGAAGCACTAAATATTAATGCAGGTGAGAAATGTTTAATAAAATTAATTACTCTTTCGGGTCCTGCAACAAAACCACCTAGTGAAGCGAAAGTTTTACTAAAGGTACCCATTGTCAGATCGATATCCTTCTCAAGCCCGAATTCACTTGCAGTACCTCTTCCGCCTTTTCCAATTACACCAACAGAATGTGCATCATCTATCATTATCTTTGCATTATTCTCTTTTGCAATTTTTACCAAGGTTGGTAGATCCACAATTTCACCGCCGGTACTGAACACTCCATCGCTAACTAAAAGTTTGGGAGTCTCCTTGGGAATTTTGGATAAAACCTTTTGCAGGTCTTCCATATCTTTATGTTTATAACGTGCAAGACTTCCCATAGCACCTTTAGCCATTAAAGTTCCGGCAACAATGCAAGCGTGGTTATCTTTGTCAGAAATAACGTATTCGTTTCTTCCTACCAAAGTAGGTATTACACCTTGAGCAGTTTGATAACCTGTACTAAATAACAAAACGGATTCTGTTCCGAAAAATTTTGTAAGTCGTTCTTCCAATTCTATATGCAAATCGAGTGTCCCGGTAAGATATCTTGATCCGGAACAGCCTGTGCCATATTTTTCTATAGCTTTAATAGCAGCTTCAATTACGCGTGGATGCCCTGTAAGCCCTAAATAATTATTAGAACCAGCCATAATTTTTTTCTTTCCCTCAATTTGCACAACAGGTCCTTCGTTGGCTTCTATTGCACGAAAATAAGGATAAACACCCGAGGCTTTAACTTCATCAGCACGTGTGAAATCATGGCACTTTTTAAATAAGTTCAACTATTCCTCCAAAGAATATAATAGATTAGTAGTAAAAATAAAGAAAAAGATTGAAAACGAAATAAAAATGAAATCGTAATTAATCTTGATGAAAATTGTTTAATTTTGCAGCAAATCTATTACTAATTAGTCTGAAAATCAAATATACTATGGAATCAAAACAAATTGCAGCAGTCACGGGTTCAAATGGATTCGTTGGAAGTCATCTTGTAGATCTTTTATTGGAAAAGAATTTTTTCGTTCGTTGTGTTGTTAGAGAATCAAGTAATCTTAAATGGCTGGAAGGAAAAGATATAGAAATCATTAAATGCGGATTATTTGATAAAGCCGGTTTAGCAACAGCATTAAAAGATGCAGATTATATTTATCACGTAGCTGGTGTGGTAAAATCTAAAACCAAAGAGGGTTACTATACGGGAAATGTTGAGACAACTCGCAACCTGCTTGATGTTGCTCTCGAACAAAATAAAAATTTAAAAAGATTTGTTGTTCTCAGCAGTCAAACTGTAACTGGTCCATCGCTGAATAGTAAACCTATAAATGAAGAAACTGAATGTGCACCTTTAACAACTTACGGTAAGAGTAAGTATGAAGAAGAAAAACTTGCACTTGGTTATAAAGATAAATTACCAATAACGATATGCAGAGCACCTGCAGTTTACGGCGAGAGAGATACGGAGATTTTTATTTATTTCCAGAATTTTGCGAAAGGTATAACAACAAAAATTGGTCTTGATAATAAGATACTCAGTTTAATTCATGTTGCCGACCTTGTTGAAGGATTATACATGGCAGCAATGTCAGAAAAAGCAATTGGTGAAATTTATTTTATTAGCTCTGAAAAGTTTTATTTGTGGGATGAAATAAATTCCATAACTTCAAAGGTATTAAATAAGAAAGCAATTAAAATATTAGTGCCGCATTTTCTTGTTTATACACTTGCTGCAATTGCTCAATTCTTTTCATTATTCTCTTCAAAAGCTGCAACGCTAAATCTGGAAAAAGCAAAAGACCTTGTTCAGCATGCCTGGATATGTGATACATCAAAAGCAATGAGAGACTTTGGGTATAGGCAAAATGTTTCAATGGAAGAGGGAATAAAAAGAACTTGCGATTGGTATAAAGAAATGAAGTGGATATAATTTTATTGGTAGTAAGAACTAAGTAGTATGTTGTTAGTAGTATGTTGTTAGTAGTATGTAGTTCTAAATTATTATTAATCTAACTTTATCTTACGTTTCACATTTGATATTTTAATTATTCTTTGCTCCCTCATCAATCCAGGTTTTAACGCCTTGTATTTGCTTCGACGTTAAAGGAAGAAAAGGTGAATCTCTTGGTGGCATTATTGGGAATCCCGATCGCTGTTCAATTGTCCACACGAGTGGGCTGGTATCCGCTTCTCCTGGTATAACTATTCTCGGATCAACAACCCCTGCCCATGTTGTTAGGTCAACTCCACCATCTAATCCTCCGTTACCGTGGCACGATACACATTTCAATTCAAATATTTGTGAAATGTCTTTAGAAAAGCTAACATTTGAATCTGGTATTTCGCGGTTATCTACATCCTGAACAGTTATTGTATCATCACAGCCAGAGTAAATAATTGCTGAAGATACTAATACTATAAAATAAAGTACTTTTTTCATTAATAAATAATAATTTTAATGCAAATTATATTTTGGTATTAAGTAAATCAATGCCTTTAGATGCATCTAATATTTATATGTTCCACAGAAGTAGAATATCTAATAAATTGATAATACATAGCATTGTAAACGGAAAAAAATATCAGGGAAATTATTAAATTGGAGGAATTTAAGACTGTGGGACTTTGAGACTCACAAATATTTTGTATTCTTTGGCTAACAACATTGAGTGGTTTTCTTAGTCCCAAAGTCTCAAATTCCCAAAGTCATTATCAAAACCATCTTATATGATGTAAATATATCTTTGCAAAAAAAATAAAGAATTAGGTGATAATACTACAAAAAGCTGACTGCTTTCGGGATTCAATTTAAGGGCTATAGCTCAGTTGGGAGAGCGTCTGACTCGCAGTGATTAGTTATTCTATTATAGAGCAAATACGCACATCTTTTATCACTTTTAAAAGTAAATCCCTTTTTTTATATATTTACATAAACAGCAGAAAAAATTATGAAGACTTTTTATTCTTTTCTTTTTTTAGTGATATTCTTTATTGGTTGTTCGTCAGACAGATATGAAACAAGCGATTTACATATTATTAAAAATTATAAGACTTTATCAGAGAGTGTAGTAGCAGGTGATGGTTCATTATTAATTATGAGCTACGTTGCTCGGTACGATAAACAGACTGATAGCTTTTTTATTGAGGTAAGAAGTATAGATTATATAGAAAAATTGGTAATAGAAAATCCAGTATATTATAATGGAAGTGAAAACATTAATTTAAAAGCATCTGTACCTGAAGCGGATGATTTTAATGACCAGGTTTTTAATATCTTTATAGACCATGATGTATTTAAATCTATAGTTGAAAATGGATATTATATATCTTTCAGAGTATTAACACCAGAGATTGGTAAGAATATTTATTACCTAAATAATACTGTAAAAGAAAAAGAAGATTTATTAGAACTCTATAATAGCATTAAATTTTAAGTCAGTTTTGAACTTGCAATTTTTATAGATACAAAGACAGCCCACCAAACATTTAAAATAATTTCTATTAAACGGTTGCCAATGGTAACAACCCACCATCTCATCCCGAAGATTATTCTTAGTGTGTAGTTATTGCTATTTAACTTACCAATCTGAAGATAGGGTTCATTTAATATCACATTGCGATATTATATTGAAATTGATATTTTTGAATTAGCTAAAAAATTTAAATCACGACTATTTAGAAAATTAGTAAAACAATGAAATAATGCATACATATGAAAAAAATACTAATTGGAAAGACAAAGAAATATATAATGTTGCGAGTAGGATTAGCGAGGTATGCCATCATAACAGTTTACCTGTTATAGATATAGAAACAGTAATAACTATTGCAGAACTTTTATCAGAGTATGCAGATTTTAAAACACATGAAGATTTAAAAAACACACTGATAATTACAGTTAAAGAATTACAAGGTATTCTAGATAAATTAAATAGCTATGAAATATATCATACATATAAATCAGATGATTATTGGAAAGGTGCAGAACTGCGTGGTGCTGCCCGTATGATTGGTGAGGTAGTAAATAATGACCGTTTACAGGGTAAGGATAAAAAAACGTTACTTACCATTGCAGAACTTTTAACAGGGTATTATGAATTTAAAACACATGAAGATTTGAAAAAACAACTAGTAATAACAGTTAAGGATTTTCAAGTAATTATTAATAATTTGTAATTCTTTCTGAAATACTCATTGTTAATACTAATACTAAATAGTTCGTTTTTGATACGGGGCTATAGCTCAGTTGGGAGAGCGTCTGACTGGCAGTCAGAAGGTCGGCGGTTCGAGCCCGCCTAGCTCCACTTTATTTTGGCGTTGAAGAAATTATCAACGCCTTTTGTTTGTTATATTTATTTATTCCTTACTAGTTTAGTGTTCAGTAATAGATTATAATCATTTCAAATTATAATGACGCCTTGGATATCAGTTCCAAAATATTTTTCAAATGAATTTATTACCTAATAAAAATTATTATAAGAAAATACTAAAAGTAGCTTTGCCTGCAATTGCCGGGTTATCATCACAAATGGTTGTTTCGTTAGTTGATACAGCTATGGTCGGACGATTGGATGAAGCTACTTACGCTCTCGCAGCGATGGGAATTGGTGTTCTTGCAACATGGGCTCTTATCAGTTTCTTTTCAAGTCTTGCAACTGGCATTCATGTTATTGTTTCAAGGAAATTTGGGCGGGCAGATTACATAGGTTGTGGAATAACATTGAACAACTCGTTACTCATCGCTTTGGTAATCGGGATAATTGTTGCCGCTGTAGGTGTTTTCTTTGCAAATCCAATTGCACATCTTTTTGCTTCCGACCCGATCGTTGGAGATTATGCGAGTGATTATATCTTTTATAGATTTCTTGGCATTCCTTTTTTCCTCATTTCCGTTTCTTATCGTGGTTTTTTCTTTGGTATTAATAAAACTAAAATATTTATGTTTTCAGGTGTAATAACAAATCTGTTAAACATTATTTTTAATTACATACTTATTTATGGAGAATTTGGTTTTCCGAGAATGGGTTTAGCCGGTGCGGGATTAGGTTCAACTTTTGCCACTGTCTTCGATCCGATGTTCTACCTTTTTATAATTCTTCTCTCATCTTACAGAAAAAGATATCAGAACTTCAAAAATTTAAAAATTGATAAAAATATTATTTCAGCAATATTTAAAATATCGCTTCCTGTTTCTTTTCAAAACGTATTTATATTAATTGGCTTTTTAAGTTTTATTGCTATAATCGGGTTGATTGGAACGGTTGAACAAGCAGCTACACAAGCAATCATCTCCACACTTTTTATTTCATTTCTTCCTTGCTTTGGTTTTGGTATTGCCGTGCAAACCTTAGTGGGCAATAATTTAGGTGCCGGCAAGTACAACTTAGCCAAAATATATGGATTTGAAACTGCAAAAGTTACGACAATTTATACAGTAATACTTGGTATAATATTTATGTTAATTCCACAATATGTTTTGTTGATTGTTACAAACAATCAATCGATTATTGAAATGGCAAAACCTGCATTAAGAGTTGCGGGATTCGCCCAATTATTTTATGGGGTTGGTGTAGTTTTAGCAAACGGATTGCAAGCAGCCGGTAGAACAATGTACGTTATGAAATCGGAGGTAATTGCTAATTTGTTGATATTTGTACCGCTGTCTTATTTCCTGGGAGTTTATCTTGGTTTGGGGTTTACCTGGGCGTGGGTTGCACTTCCTGTTTATTTAATATCTTACTCAACTATGATGTATATTAAGTTCAATTCAGGAAATTGGTTTTCAAAAACACCTATTGAAAAACAATAACATTCTATTTTCTAGCGGATATATTAAAATTACTTAGCCACTGATAATAGCTCTTCCATCGAAATCAATCAAAAAATGAATAAAAGTTAATTTTTAAGGGTGGTTAAAAGTCTTGACAAAGTTGTAACAAAGGAATATATTTTGGGTATGAAAAAAGGAATACTTTATCTTTTTTGGATATTGTTTTTAGCAGTTACAGTTTATGCTGGTGCTTTCCTTGATTATTTTCAAGGGCACAGCGAGGGCGAGAATGTGCGACTCGAATGGAAAACATCAGAAGAAGTAAATCTGCAGAATTTCATTATCGAAAGAAAAACGCCTCAAAATCCGTACATTGAGATTGCAACCATTAAACCCCAGGGTAACAATTCCTTTTATTCCTATCTTGATGAATCTGCTTACAAATCTGAAGACCTCGTGTTTATTTATCGTTTGAAAATTTTGGATAACGATGGGACTGTATCATATTCTTCCGAAGTAACTGTTTCACACAATGTATCGGGTGTAAAACGTACTTGGGGTAGTATTAAAGCAATGTTCAGATAAAGTATATCGTTGCGCACTACCTTTTCACCCTATCTTAAAGCATTTCTAAAATCAATACAACCAATTTTTAGTGTCACATATTCGAGCATTTTAAAAGCTCGTATTTTGTTCTATTTACTTTTTAGTGCTTCCATTCTATTAATTAATTGTGCAGGTTCTAAAAGATTTACTTCAGACGAAAAAGATTATGAAGAAGAATATAAATCTGAATTTAATTCAGTAAGAGTTTTGTTAGATGAAAAACCAAACACATTAAATATTTCCTTATCGAATAAAATTTATCTATTAAATGAAGAAAATAAAATTGCGGAGATCAATAAGGGAAACAATATTCAGTTCTACGCAAATTCTCATACGTTAATTGCGAAAGTTGGAAGAAAAAATTTCACGGGAAAATATTTTCAACTTGTTCCTGCTGATGGTGAACTTATAAAATTAGACGGTAAAACATATAAGGGAATTTTAAGAATAGCTGCGTTTGGTAACTTTGTGGATATTGTTAATTTCATAAATCTTGAGGATTACGTTAAAGGAGTTATTGCTAAGGAATTGCCTTTAGGCAATGGGAATGAAAATTATGAAGCATTAAAAGCTTTTACAATTTGTGTACGAACTTACGCATTAAAAAAAATGAACGAAGGCAATGGACTGTTTGATATATTTACCGACACAAGGGATCAGGTTTATGGCGGACAATCTGCTGAAGAATTAATTTCTAATAAAGCTGTTGATGCAACGGAAGGAATTATATTGGTTTACAATGGAAAACCGGCAACCATTTATTATCATTCCACTTGCGGCGGTTTTAGTGAAAATGTTGAAAATGTTTTCCCTCAATCTCATCTACCGTATTTATCCTCGGTTGAAGACGGGGGAGAACCTTACTGTAATATATCCCCTCGTTTTGAATGGAAAGAAGTTTATACAGAGCTGCAGTTCATAAAACAGCTTTATAATGCAAAACTAATTAATAATAAAAATTATAACATTGATGATATCAGGATTGAAAGTAGATTTGAATCGGGAAGAGTTAACGATCTTAAAATTATTTTAGACGGCAGAAGCGGTAGAAAAGAAATTCATCTTTATGGAAATGAAATTCGTTCGAAAATAAGAACGCCCAAAAGAAATCTTTCACTATGGAGTACAATGTTTAATGTTAAAGTAATTGGGAACGGAAATATTATTTTTAATGGAAATGGGTTTGGACATGGTGTAGGGTTATGTCAGTGGGGAGCAATTGGGCAGTCGAGACGGGGAATTGATTATAAAAATATTCTTGAGCATTATTATCCGGGAACAGTTTTAGGAAGAATTGATGATAAAAGTTAACCTTCCGATCTATCTCGCGTCCAAATCTCCGAGAAGAAGAAAACTATTGAAACAAATTAATCTTAATTTTAAATCATTTACAGTTGATATGGAAGAAAAGATAAAACGGGGTGAAAAACCTTCAGTTAGCGTCAAAAGACTTTCAAAAGAGAAATTGGAAATTGCCAGGCATAAAGTAAAACATGGTATTATAATAACAGCCGATACAATTGTTGTATTGAACAGAAAAGTAATAGGGAAACCAAAAGATAAAAAAGAAGCTAGAAGATTCTTAAAAAAACTAAGCGGAAAAGTTCACACAGTTTATACGGGTTTTTCAATTTATAATTCAGAAAATAAAATGTTATTAACCGATTATGAAAAAACTTTTGTCGAATTCAGAGAGCTGACTGCAAAAGAAATTGATGATTATATTAAATCGGGAAACCCAATGGATAAAGCAGGCGCGTATGGTATTCAGGATGATTTTGGTGCTGTATTTATTAATAAAATTAATGGCTGTTATTACAATGTGGTTGGTTTACCATTAACCAAAGTTTATCAAACTTTAATGAAAATAATATAGATTGTTCAGTAAGTTAAAAAAGAAGATTCTTCTCTCCTTAATAATTGCTGCGATAGTTTATTTAACATTTACTATTTATGCGGATTATCAAAAAGTTATTTCTGCCTTTGGGGAATTTAACTGGATGCTTCTACCGATACTGTTGTTTTTATCTTTACTAAATTATTTTACAAGATTTTTTAAATGGGATTATTACTTATCTGTAATTAATGTAAAGATTAAAAAATTAGATTCGCTTTCAATATTTATGTCCGGCTTAATAATGAGCATTACTCCGGGAAAGATTGGCGAGTTGTTAAAATCATATCTTGTTAAAGAAGTTACAAACGATCCAATAAGCAAAACCGCACCTGTAATATTTGCGGAACGGATAACAGACTTTTTATCGTTATTACTTATAGCAATAATTGGTGCATATACTTTCGATTACGGACTTAAACTGGCATTAGGTATAACTGCATTTTTCATCATTTTGATTTATATAATAAGTAATAAAAAAATATCTCTTTCAATTCTTAATTATTTAGAGCGGTTTTCATTTATAACAAAATACCTTACAAACATTCATCATGCTTATGAAAGTTCATATCAATTGCTTCGCCCTTTACCACTGCTTACGATGACAATAGTTAGTCTTATTGCCTGGTTATTTGAATGTTTGGGATATCATCTAATTCTATTAAATTTCGATATCAACTTTGGATTTTTGTGGGCGTCGTTCAGTTATGCGTTTGCCACAATAATTGGTGCGTTATCAATGCTGCCCGGAGGTCTTGGTGTTACGGAAGGTTCACTCACCTATCTATTAGTAAAAAAGGGAGTAGCCAACAATATAGCTGTTACAACTACGTTTATTGTTAGAGTTGTTACACTTTGGTTTGCAGTGCTTGTGGGTATTATAAGCGTTTCGTTTTATCAAAAAAGGTTTGGTAAAATTACTATAGATACAGTTAATAATTTGTAATTAAGGAGAAAAAAGAATGGGTAAATTCAAGAATATTAAAGTTCCGAAAAATGGTGAAAAGATTACAGTACAAAACGATAAATTAGTTGTACCGGATAATCCGATAATCGCTTTCATCGAAGGAGACGGAATAGGACCTGATATTTGGAGAGCATCTAAAAATGTTTTTGATGCAGCAGTTAAAAAAGTATATAACGGGAAAAAGAAAATTGCATGGATGGAAATATTTGCAGGTGATAAAGCAGTAAAAAAATATGGCAAAAACAAATGGCTTCCTGCTGAAACAGTGGATGCAATAAGAGAATATGTTATTGCAATAAAAGGTCCTCTTACCACTCCAATTGGTGGTGGAATAAGAAGTCTAAATGTTTCGCTCCGTCAGCAACTTGATCTTTTTGCTTGTGTTAGACCTATAAAATATTACACCGGCACTCCATCTCCTATGAAAAGACCCCAACTTCTGGATATAGTTTTGTTCCGTGAAAATACTGAAGATGTTTATTCCGGTATTGAGTTTAAATCGGGCACAAAGGATTGTGACAGCATAATTAAATATATCAATACAAAATTTAATAAGAATATCAGACCGAAATCGGGTGTTGGAATTAAACCTATCAGTGAATTCGGTTCTGCACGACTTGTTAGAAAAGCAATTGAATTTGCAATTGAAGACGGTAGAAAGAGTGTAACTCTTGTTCATAAAGGAAACATTATGAAATTTACTGAAGGTTCCTTTAAAGACTGGGGATATAAAGTTGCTAAAAAAGAGTTTAAAAATATTATTATAACCGAAGATGAACTCTGGGATAAATATAATGGGAAACTTCCGGAGGGAAAAATTCTCCTTAAAGATAGAATTGCCGATAGTATTTTCCAGCAATTACTTCTCAGACCTGATGAGTATGATGTTCTTGCCACAACAAATCTCAACGGAGATTATTTATCGGATGCTGCTGCCGCACAGGTTGGCGGATTAGGAATTGCTCCCGGCGGTAATATCAGTTACTTCACTGCATTGTTTGAAGCAACTCATGGTACTGCTCCTAAATACGCTGGAATGGATAAAGTAAATCCTGGCTCCGTTATCCTATCAGGTGTGATGATGTTTAGATATATTGGATGGAATAAAGTTGCTAAGCTTATTGAAAACGGATTGAAAAAAGTAATTCGTTCGAAAGTAGTAACGTACGATTTTGCCAGACAAATGAAAGGCGCAAAGAAAGTTAAGACTTCTGAATTTGCTGCCGAAATAATTAAAAATATGTAAATGTAACTAAATTCAACGGTGATTAGTTATTAAATATTTTTATTTTTTGTTTGGTTCTGATATTTGCGATAGGGCTGAAATAGTTACGTATAAGCGTTTTTCTTGATTATCTAAAGCCCTATTAGTATATTTTATGCCCTTAAATTTTTGAATTAAAAGGAGTTTCAAAAAATGGCACAGGAAAATCATTTGGGTAAAGGCGTTCTAATAGGATTTATAACAGGCGGTGCACTTGGTGCTGCATTAGCTTTATTATACGCACCTAAAACTGGTAAAGAACTTCGAGCAGAAATCAGAACTAAATCGGATGAATTCCAGGACGATGCCGAAAAATATATTGCCGAAGCAAAAGATAAAGCGATAGATCTTATAAATGAAGGCAAGAAGAAATCAGAGAAGTTAATTAGAGATGCAAAAGTCAAATCCGATGAACTTATCAAAGATGCTGAGAAAGTTTTGGAAGAGGCAAGATCGAAAACTAATATACTTGTAAAAACAGGTAAAGAGAAAATTGATCAAAAAACAAGTCAGGTAAAAACTGCTATTAAAGCAGGTGTTGATGCTTATAAAGAAACAAAGAATAATTAAAATTGGTTTTGATTGATATCCTTCTTTTAGTTTTGATAATTGCGGCTACTGCACTGTGCATTGTTTTAATCTATTATATTTGGAAAATTTCAAATGCGGTTAATGCAATGCAGGTGGATATAAACGAGCTTTCCAAAACTTTACAACCTCTCTTAAAATCTACAACTGAACTCTCAAATAATCTTAAAGAAATTACCGAAAATGCAAGAGCACATGTGGATATTTCTAAAAATGTTGTACTAAGCATTAAAGATAGAGTTGATACAATTCTTCAATTTGAAGAGAAAGTTAGAAGAGGTATTGAAGGTCCTGTGATGTCATTCATAAAAGAAATTACAGCATTAAATAATGGTTTGAATACTTTTTTAAGTTATTTCAGAAAGAAAGATAGTTAAGTTAATATTTACTCACCTATAGTTTTGTAGGAGGAATCCCTTGAAAGAATATGAAACTGAAGCGATTCACAATATTGCATTTGTTGGACATGGAGGCAGCGGAAAAACAACACTGTCGGAAATTATATTATATACAGCAGGCGAATCTACACGAATCGGAAAAATTGAAGAAGGAAATACCATTTCCGATTACACCCCGAATGAAATTGAAAAACAAATTTCTATCACAACAGGAATTATGCATCTTGAATGGAACAATAGCAAGATAAACATTTTAGATACTCCTGGTTATTCCGATTTTACAGGCGAAGTTAGAAGTGCATTAAAGGTTTGTGAAACTGCTGTTATATTAATTAAATCTGCCGAAGGTGTTGAAGTAGGGACTGAAACTTCAGCAGATATTATTAAACATAGCAATCTGCCCAAAAGTGTAATTATAAATAAAGTAGATAACGAACATTCTACATTCGGTGAAACATTAGCGCAAGCTAAAGATAGAATTTCTTCGGATGTAACAGTAATAACGTTTCCTGTTTCCGAAGGTATAAACTTTGACACTGTAATTGATGTGGTTAAAATGAAAGCATATACTTATGGAGAAGCGGGCAGTAAAAAAGTTACGGAAGCTGATGTACCGGATGATCTGAAAGAAAAAGCTGATAACTATAGAACCGAATTAATTGAAAAGATTGCAGAAACTTCAGAAGAACTAATGAATAAGTATTTTGAAGAAGGAACTTTATCTGAAGATGATCTTATGAAAGGATTAAAAGATGCAATAAAATCAGATTCATTAGTTCCTGTATTTGCTTTGTCTGCTGTTAAAGGTGTTGGTATAAATAATTTTCTAGATTTTGCATCTCAATATTTTCCTTCTCCTGCCGATACCGAAGGTGCAGGCGCAACTCTGGCAGGTAAAGGTGAAAAGGTTCTTGTAAAAGCTGATAAAAATGGTGAGCCGGTTATTTTTATCTTTAAAATTATTTCGGAGCAGCACGTTGGCGAACTTTCACTTTTCAAAGTATATTCGGGCACAGTTAGTGCAGGATTGGATCTGTTGAATGAAAATAACAATAAAACTGAAAGACTTAACCAGCTTTCTATACTTAACGGTCATCATCGAAAAGAAGTTACTAAAGTTATAGCCGGCGATATTGCCTCTGTTGTTAAGCTGAAAGACACACATGCAAACAATACACTTACGTCCAAGAATTATTTGGTAATAATAGATCCGATAGAAATTCCAGAACCGGTAATCAGGGGGGCTATCATTCCTAAAGCAAAAGGAGACGAAGATAAAATTGCATCAGGTTTGCATACATTGCACGAAGAAGATCCGTCATTCAATGTAAAATACGATCCTGAAATATCTCAAACCATCATTTTCGGGCAAGGTGAATTGCAATTAGCTCTTGCTGTTAAAAGATTAAAAGAACGTTACGGTGTGGAAGTTGATCTTGTTGAACCGAGAATACCCTTCCGTGAAGCGATTAAAGGAAGTGTAAACGATGTTGAATATAAACATAAGAAACAATCAGGTGGTAGAGGACAATATGGGCATGTTCATTTTAAAATGGAACCATTGCAGAGGGGAGCTGGTTTTGAATTCGTAAATTCAATTGTTGGAGGTGCAGTACCAGGTAGGTTCATCCCGGCTGTTGAAAAAGGCATACAGGATATTATGGGAAAAGGTGTTATTGCAGGCAACAAGGTAGTTGATGTTAAAGTTACACTTTTCGATGGTACTTTCCACAATGTCGATTCAGATGAGATGTCATTTAAATTAGCTGCATCTCAGTGTTTTAAAAAAGGATTTCTTGAAGCTAAACCATGTTTGCTTGAACCAATATATGAAATTGAGATAAAAGTACCCGAAGATTATATGGGTGATGTTATGGGTGATATTTCTAGTAAAAGAGGTAAAATTCAAGGGATGGATTCTGACGGACATTTCCAGATAATAAAAGCTCTTGTTCCATTAGCTGAATTATATAAATACTCATCACATTTGCGAAGCATAACTCAAGGCAGAGGAGTGCATCATCGTATATTCCATCATTACGAAGAAGTTCCTAAAGAAGTTGAACAGAAAATAATAGGTGAGTATAATAAATCAAGAGAAGAAGGAAACTAATCTTATAAACTTTACCGGAGAAAGTTCAAACGGATTTGATTCGGTTTTTTATTTTTAATTATGGAAAAACTTTGGTCGCCCTGGCGTTCTAAATATATTGAATCATTAGGTGAAAAAGAGGATGGTGATAATTGCATTTTTTGTGAAGCAGCAAAAAATGATGTTAATGATCCGGAAAATCTTTTGGTTCATAAAGGCGAGTTAACGTTTTCGCTTCTGAATCTTTATCCTTATAACAATGGTCATCTTATGATAATTCCGTTCAGACATATTGGTGATTTGGATGGTCTTTCCGAACAAGAGGGTTCTGAAATTTTTAAAGAGTTACAACTTGCTCGTCGCACTTTAATAGATATCTCTCATCCGCAGGGCTTCAATATTGGGGCAAATCTTGGAAGAGTAAGCGGAGCGGGAATTGATGAGCACATTCATTTCCATATTGTTCCGAGATGGAGCGGCGACACTAACTTTATGCCGGTATTGGGAGAAGTTAAAGTCATATCTCAGGAATTAAAAGAAACCAAATTAAAACTTCTTAATGCATATAAAAGGTTAAAGTAAATTATAAATTAAGAATTCTGAAAAATTCATTCATTACTGTATTGCTGAACTTACTCACTTAACATTCGGCAGACAGATTTAAAATGACAGCTTCCTCATTTTGTTTTTTATTGGATGACTGAATATATTATTTGCACAAAACTTTAAGTTCATATTATCTTTATAATTACACTAAAATGATGAATTAAAATGATTATTTATTAATCAAGAATAAATTTTAATATGTACCGAATAATAATTTGAATTGAAATTTCATATCCATTGGAATCTTTGTGCGTTTATATTAATTTTGCTCTATACTATTTATATTTATAAATACTTAATGAACAAAAATAAAAACCTGGCAAAATTCTTCAGATATTTCTATCCGGGCGTTACCCTTATACTTTTATTTATTCTTTTAAAAGGATTATCAGGATCCAATCCTGAGAAGATTGATAACCTGCAGCAGATTAAGCAACCAAAAAAAAATGTTTTTGGATTTATCGACGATTCCCTAAATCATTATTCCGGAATTGTAAGTAAGAATGAAACATTGTCGGATATTTTATATCTGTACCATCTTGAAAATACCGACGTTTCAGAAATTTCAAAGATTTCAAAAAATATATTTGATGTAAGAAGAATGCGAGCCGGTAAAAAATATCATCTCTACACTAATGATGATACCGGTAATACAATTAAATACTTTGTTTATGAAAAAGATCCTGTAAATTTTATTACTTACAATTTTTGCGATTCAATTGAAATCTTTGCAGGCATAAAAGAAATAACAATAGTAAAAAAAACTAAATCTGCAGTAATTAAAAGCTCATTGTATAATGCACTAATAGAAAATAACGCAAGTATCGAATTAGCAATACAACTATCAAAAATATTCGCCTGGCAAATTGATTTTTACCATTTACAAAAAGGAGATAATTTTAAAGTAATTTATGAAGAAGAATATGTAGATAGCCAGATGGTTGGAATAGGAAAAATTTTAGGAGCATATTTCTATAATTACAAAAAGGAATATTATGCAATTCCCTTTGTTCAGGATAGTGTATTTCAATACTTTGATGAAAATGGAAACAGCCTTCGAAAAGAATTTTTAAAAACACCTATAGAATTTGTCAGAATTTCCTCAAGATACAGCAAAAGAAGATTTCATCCGGTTTTAAAAAGATACCGCCCCCACACCGGTGTGGATTATGCAGCACCAACCGGAACACCAATTAGAACTGTGGGTGATGGCAAAATTATAACAGCCTCATATTCCAGGGGTAATGGTAATTACGTAAAGATAAGACATAACTCAGTCTACACAACAATGTATTTGCATATGTCCAGATTCGGTAAAGGAATTAAAAAAGGTTCCATTGTAAAACAAGGAGATGTAATAGGATATGTAGGAAGTACCGGATTAGCAACCGGTTCGCATCTTCACTTCAATTTTTATATTAATGGAGCAACAGTAAATCCATTAAAAGTTGAAATACCGCCATCCCACCCGGTAAAGAAAGAGTTGAGAAAACTTTATGAAAATAAGAAAAAACTGGTATTGGATGAATTGAAAAAAATCAAGCTGCCATCCGATTCAAATACAGAACCGCCGGTGTAATTATACTCATTATTATCTATCCTGGGGAGGAATCAATTATCTCTTTACTTCAGGAAATATGAAAATTGAATTTTGATTAATCTTGTATTCCTGAATTCATTTTATAATCTTCTTTTTACATTTCTTTTCATATTCCGAAATGATTTCGTTAGGACAGCTATAAGATGCAAGATTAAAATATTTTAATTGACTTTCGGTGTGTAGATTAACTTTTATATATTTGTCAGCTAAAAATTTCAAATAAGATAAACTATCCCGACTGAATTCCTATGGAAAGTAAATTGTCATTAAAAGAAAAGATTAAAAACATATTTACAAAAAAGAAAGAACGAAAAAAACCAGAGACACTTAAAGAAAAAATCGCTGAGTTTTTCAAGCAGTTATTTTTTGCTGCTATTGCAGCATTTTTTATTATAACATTTATAATTCAAAATACACGCATTCCAACAGGTTCAATGGAAGATACGATACTCGTTGGAGATTTTGTTCTTGTAAATAAATTCATCTACGGTTCGTCATCCCCAAAATATATTCCTTTCACTGAAATAGAGATCCCCTTTTTCCGGCTTCCGGCATTTAAAGATCCCAAGGCAACTGATATTGTTGTTTTTGAATATCCGGGCGATAGAGATCAATTGCGGGCTGATGAATTAGGTATAAATTATGTTAAAAGATGCATTGGTACACCGGGAGACACTTTAGAAATTAAAGATAAAGTTGTTTTTATTAACGGTAAAGAATTTTGGAGACCACCGCATATAAAATATAATAATGTGGGAGTGAGAACTCATTATAATTCCAGACCGGTTGGTTATGGAGATCCGAATATTTTTCCAATGGGAATAAATTGGAACCAGAATAATTACGGTCCGCTTGTTATTCCCAGGGAGGGTTATACCATTCCGCTCAATAAATTTAATATTGAACAATGGCGTACAACAATTGATCGTGAATATGGAAAACGAGTAGTAAATATTAAGGATGATGCAGTAACAATAAATAATATACCTGTTTCATCTTATACTTTTAAAAAAGATTATTACTTTATGATGGGTGATAGCAGAGATAATAGTATGGACAGCAGGTTCTGGGGATTAGTAGCAAGAGATATGGTGGTTGGACAAGCATTTATAATATTATTATCATGGGATAGAAATATTCCTTTCACGCAATTCTTTAAACTTCTTGGTTCCATTCGTTTGGATAGAGTA